>CAYXZL010000001.1:0-163326 GCA_964469925.1 uncultured Candidatus Peribacteria bacterium
CAAAAAAAGTTAAAGAAGTGGACAGCAACAAAGACAATCATGAGTCAAAAGAACCGATTGCATCACACAAATAATCAAGAAAAGAGTAGCGAACACCAAAAGTAGTCGCTATATTATGAGGTTTCCAAACACAGAAATAGTCTCAAAAATCGTAATAAGGAACAAAAGCAGCAAGGCGATAGTCCTCAGACCAAATAGACATTTACAAAGATGTATTATCGTAGGAATCAGGCAATTTTTTGTATTCCTTAAAAAAAGATCACATCAAAACATAAGTCAAAGGAGCAGCCACAAATATCGAAGAAAAGGTACCAGACAAAATACCAAATCAAATAGTAAAAGCAAAATGTTGAATAACTCCACTACCAAAAACATACATAGCAATTACCACCAAAAGTGTAGAAAATGATGTACCCAAAGACCTCCTCATGGTTTGCCACATACTCACATCAATAATCTTTCCCATAAGTAATCACTTTTTCGTCATATGAGACTGATGCTTAAGGGTGTTTTCCCTCACCCTATCCATGATAATAATAGTATCGTTAATACTATAACCAATTGTAGTTAGGATTGCTATAATAAAGATCGTATCTATCTGAACAGTTTGATTCAGAGACATCAAAAGTCAATAAGCACCAGCAGGTATGCTGACATCAAAAAGCATTGTGACAATAGTAACAACAGCAAGCACAACAGGAGATATAACACTCCTAATGGTAGCAAAAGAAAAAATCATATAAACAGCCATAAGGATAATCCCAACAATCAACGCATTGCGAGCAGATTTCTTCATATAATCACCAATACTAGGACCAATAATCGACAACGACTTAATGCCGGCTTCAGATACAACACTTTTGTTCAAAAGAGTGGTTTGTAAAACATTAGTCAAAACTGCCACTTCATCATCAGTACCCAAACGAGTTTTTATAAGCACCTCAGCATCTCAATCTTTTTCTCAAACCACAACAGTATAGTCACCTTTTGTCATATCACGCATCACACTATCAATCACATCATAGACGGTCGCATCATCAGACGCCGTATCCAAAACCAAAGAAACTCATCAAGTAAACTCAATAGATCGCCTCATATTAGTCACGAACAAGATGATACAAGCAGCCATAAGAGAAAACCCAATAATCAACCACAAGAGAGATTTTTTAACGATAGAAAATGTTTTCATTGTTTCGAACAAAACATCAAAAATATAAAACGAGATCACGATTGCAGTATACTAGCGATACATGCTTATTTTGCAAATCATAGTAGAGGATCTAGGCAGAATAATAATCAAAAAGTCAGGTAGCAATAATCCTTGGAGAAATAACATATGCAGTCCCATCACGTAACGTTATCTGTACAAGATTATTCCAAGACGTAATACAAAAAAAAGTGGGTCAGACACGAAAGACACCCAATCATTTAGCGTACAACAAAGGAGATTCATAAGAAAAAACGCCAACAATATCACTCTTCTTAAGTGAAATGGATCTTTTATTAGGAAGATACAATACGATAGTATCAGATGAGAATTCATAATATATCCTAGTCAAAACCCTCATAAGAGACCATCGCCATAGTCAACAAAAAACAAGCAAAAGCAATCGCCAAAAGGAAAAGCTAAAAAGAAAAAAATTAACTGACATCAGAAAAACACATGAAAGAATGACAAAGAGTCACCTTACCAATCATGACTTAAAACCAACACAACGATAAGCTTGCATAGTCAAAATACTCAAAAAAACTAAAGCTGTATTTTCCTACTAAACTTTTCGCTAAAACTTTGACGATAAGACTCCAGCATCGGAATATAATTACTGATGGCAACAACAGCGTCTTTCACAACAGACAACTCATCACCAAAACTATAAATACGATAATGATGGTCCGTAACGAAAACAATGTTTTTGACACGTCCAGTATCTTTATAGACCTCCAACACAAAACCACGAAAACTCGACCAAGGATAATTAGTATCTCACACACGAAGGTAATCCTTCGTGATCTCCATAGGAATCAATTGCATATGGACGGTCTGATAAAACAGATATCCACCAAGGAAAAAAAACATAACGATAACTCATGACCGATTCTGAAACAGCAAAGATAAAACTACAATAAGAGCAAAAACAGTACCAAAAAAAACGTACCACCATTTTGACCTATCGTACTTTTCCCCATTATATACCTTCACGACAGTCATAATCACAAAAAGAACCAAGTAAAAAACGTTACACGAAAACTATACAAAACCATAAGAAACATGCAACACACAAAAGCACACAGACCAAGAGATTGACTTTGCGAGCATAATATATATTATGCCAAGAAGGGGATGTACTGGTTTCGATGGAAGTACATCATGGTCTTGAGCAGCCACTACACGACGAACGTACCGTGTTTAAATCCAATCGTTCAACAAAAACATGCAAAAAACCTAAGACTCAGTGCCTTCAGGTATTCTATGGCAACAGCCTAGACGCCTGTACACCGTCTATAAACCAACGCGACTATAGGTCGCTCCATCGGTTCCCACCCTGAGCAATCAGGTCCTGCTCCGAGCCAAAAGCAGTACAACTATCATAGCTGTTGAATAAAAAGTAGTAGGTTGTCCATTGCCTCATTACTCTCCTTTTCAAGCTAAAACAGGTGTAACAATGCTACTATGGTGGTAGAAACTCAAGTTCATGGCTTTCAGACACGGGTTCAACTCCCGTCATCTCCAAAAAGACCTAAAGAGAGGCAAAAGTAGCTCTTTTTTTGTTTGTGTTCAAAAGCGTTGAGCGTATTGACTTACAAAAGATAATATATACAGTAAAAAGATACAATAATATTAAAAAGCTTACCGTATGAAAAAGTATCTCTATTTTTATTTCGTAAAAAGAAACACAACCCTAACCCTTGGGTCTGATTGGACAACAGGAATCGATTTTGACGACAAAAACAAAACAAGCTTCCACTATAGTTGGCTTGAGGTCATGATTCTGCGAGTGATACCGTTCATTCCAATAGGAATAGCAATATGGTACTTCTCAAAAGGGTAAAAAGTACAAAAAATGCAATTAGTCATCCTTGTTACAGCCAACACCCTAACCGTACAATACGGCCAAAGGACAAACAACAAAACACAACAAGATTACAACGGACAATTCAACTTCGGCTATAGCGGTGGAGGTCCTCAAAATCTTGTAGTAGCTCTTATGGAAGTTTTACACGAGAAAGTAATCGCCGAAATAGAACCACGAGGCAAAGGATATGGTGCAAAGCCAGGGTATGATTTCATTGAAAAATTAGTCATATCAGGAGGTTGGGAAAAGCCACTTAAAGATGAGGTCTGCGGAGTTATAGGATTAAATGTCTCCCCATACTTAATGGAAACGTTCTCGTTTTTAAAATAAAGGGCAAACGAAAAATCAACACTATGGATTATGGGGCGGGTTATTACTCGCCCCTCACCAAAAACCGAAAAATGCTTTTTAAAATCATCTCTACTATTACATAGATCTATGTTGCTTTATTTTCATTTCCCCCACAACAGCAGAAACATTTTCAAAAACACTAATATTAGCAATTGTTTCAACATTAAAAAAGCCAATCTCAACACATTCGTCGGATATCTTGAAATTAAGATTCTCTACTCTAACTTCATAGCAGACATTAGCTATCCAAGGTCTCTTTTGGCTGTGAGGCTTTTCAGCAGTAACAAAAAAACTAGGTGTAGCAGCAATCCAAACAACACGTAATCCCATCTCCTCTAATAATTCTCTTCTAATACATGTGGCAGCGTGCTCTCACCAATCCAAACCACCTCCTGGCAAATCCCACATTCAATTATCTTCTTTACACATAAGGAAATCTCATTTTTCATTGCGAATAATAGCTTTCGCACTAACTCTATACCACGGACTTGTCACCTCTAACATAAAACAAACCCTAACAGAATAAATACCACTTTCTAAAAACAAAGAAAACTAGAGGCTTATACACATTATCAGTTTTAGCGTTGCGTCTTAAGTAGATGTCCCACTTCTTTGAGGTTTATTTACTGTTGATTAGATCTCTGTAACATCAGCATCGCTCGAGCTCTTTTGAGAGGATCAAAAAGATCAGAAGTAACCTTAATAATACCCGAATCTTGCAAGGCCTTAACATGTTGACAGTACCAACAACTATCAGTGGTATTGTGAGTATTACCATAGAGCACTCTAGAAAGAATTGTAGCAAATTGTGCCTTATCAATAAGGCCATTAGGATTAAAAGCAATGTCAGGTGTGCCGTCTGAACGAAGACCCATAATACCAAGTTGGCATGCTAAAATAGCAAAAGACTTCATTTCCTCATTCTCATTTATCATATCACTAAAGTCACAGGTTTTTGATAAATCAGGCGAATGACCAAGAACTTGCATACTATAGTTACTCATCATTTTAGCTGCATGTTTCCTAATAAGAACACCATCCATATCCGCCTCCTGACAACTAGGCATAGTCGTAATATCATAGCTATGAGCAAAATCATAAGCGAGTTGGTATTCAGGATCTGTGCATTGTTTGCTATCACTTCCCAAATCATCTTCTAAAGATGAATCATTAAGATTGTTAAATATGACAGTGTTCTCAGAAGAGCCGGTATTAGCACCACTCGTGTTTTGATAAAAAGTAGTAAGATAAGATCATCAACCTCAACCACCTCATCCGCCCCCCGCACCTACAGTAGTAGGATAGGTACAGCTACCATCATCATTAAGAGCGCTAGAATTATAATTTTCTGCATTTGAATCGATACAGCCAGGCACCCAAAGAGATGCTCCAGTAAGTGTTTCACAAACAGTACTTGCACCATAAATAGAACAGAGTGTAAAAGTATAAGTAGTTTGTGAACTCAGCCCCGTAGCAGTATAACTACTGGCTCCAGAAATAAGCATCACGTTGCCAATACTATTAGGGGTCCAACTCAAGGAATAACCGCTCAAACCAGCTATATAGCTGTAGTCATTCGTATTCCAAGCAAGAGCAATAGTAGCATTCCCACTAGTGGCACCAAGGTCAACGACAGGACAAAGCTGGCGACTAGTTCGATTACTGTCTGTTGCATTAAGGAAAGCCAACAAGTTGGCATTTGTGATGTCACAAAAACGATTATAATCATAGTTACCAGTAACAATCTGTGTATACTCTCCTGAGTTAGCAATAGTAAGAGTTTGTAGTCATGTATTTTGATCAATAAGCATTTCTCTAAGTCAGGTATTATTACTAATATCTAAAGAACTCAGTAGGTTATGGCTCAGATAAAGATATTGAAGGCTATGGTTCTGTGAGAGGTTTATTCAAGTAAAGAAAGCACTATTAAGGTTAAGAACAGACAATACAGTATTGTTAGTAAGATCTAATGTAGAAATGGGGTTATTATTTATGGCTAAATCTGTCAATCCAGGAAAAATAGAAGCATCAAAAGACGTAAAATCGTTTGTACCCAAGTCTATGTAAGTAAGTCCCGTGTTATTAGATAAATCTAATCATGTAAGATTCGTATTAACTACATTCATACTTTGCAAATTAGTGTTATGAGAAAGGTCCAACGTGTAAATATTTGTGTTGGGCAACCAAAGAGAAGTTAGTAATGTGTTATCCGATAAATTAATTCCAGTCAAATTATTTGATGAAAGTTCAATACTAGTCAACCAATACATATTATTAAGACCTGAGATAATATTTCCTACCAAATTATTATTAAAAAGCTGTATTCTGACAATATGTCCTGTATCGATAACAAACCCATAACCAAAACCTCCTCACCAACCAACCCAAGTTGCCAAGTTGGTTGAAGAAAACCATTGCCCATTTTGCGTCCAATTGTCTCCATTAGTTTCTTGGTAAAGATAGGCTAACGATACACATTCATCATAAAAAGCCCCTGTCACCTCTTCATTAAGACCATCACCAACATGAATAAAGTTAAGGTTTCAACTATTGGTTCCACACCATGCAATATTGGTATCAAGATCGGCATGAGCTAATCAGAAAAAAGAAAGAACAATAGCTAGAAAAAACAAAACATAACGCTTGACTTGGGAAAGCATGAAAAAAACAAAAATAAAAACAATGAGACATTCCACTATATAAAGACCTAAACGTGAAAATCAAATTACCTAAACATCGAAAACACGCTTAGATGGTACAATCAATATGAATAGAAAAGAAAAAATGACCTTTTGTATTTACTTTTCCACATTACATCTATTATCCATTAAAGTAACAACTGAGGAAATTGTTTAATAACCTCATAAATAACTCCATCCATCTAGGTCTGTCTGCATTCAACGGCCTCTACTGTTATAATTCCAGTATCAAACGATAAAGTACAAGAGAACACAAAGACCACAACCAACCCGAAGCATTTTTTGCAAAATCAAATAAATAGATGTAGAATTGTCAAGTGTTTAAATTGCAACATTCTCATTGCAACTGTTTTATCAAATTCATGACCATGAAACGTGTCCACAAATTTATAGCCAAAAATCACCGATGGGCTATAGCAATACTAGCAATAGGGATAGGTTGATCTCTCCTTGTAGCAAGCGGTTTGCAAAAACAAAAAGACCAAGCAAGTATGCAACAGGTCTATAAAACCCAAACAGCATCTGCTGCGACCCTACCATCCAGTAACGGCGATGGCATCAACTATGAACTATACAAAATCCTAAAGTTACCAAACGGAAGACGAACAAGATCAATACCGAGTATGCCTGGATCGGAAACAGAACTCATCAAAAAAGGACAGAGTCCTAAAATAGATCTTTCTCAAAGCACACTACAAGATCACATAGCAATGCGTTTCGAAGGATATATTGTGATGCCACAAAACGGTGAATATACATTTCTACTCTATTCAGACGCATGATCAAAAATGCGGATAGATGGAGAGTTAGTAGTAAATAACGACGGCGTCCACAATGCAAGAAGAAGATCAAGCTCAAAGATACAACTTCAACAAGGAGTTCATAGCATCAAGGTTGAATATTTCGAGCTAAAAGACAATCAAATGTTAAAGGCATATCGAAAAGGACCTCAGTTTTTCCGGGAAGAAATACCTACCACGGCACTATACACAACCAACCCAACATCAAATACCTGCAACCTTACAGTTAATGCTGGAGCAGATCAATCTGTAGAATTACCGGGGCAGACGCTCACATTAGCAGGAAACGGAGACTGCATCAGTAATTATGTACGAAGTCAGGTGTCGGGACCAAATCAAGCAATCATTACATCACCAGCATCTGCAAACACAACAGTAACCGACCTCAATCCGTGAACATATGAGTTTAAACTTACCGTCACAGACAGCCAAGGAAATAGCAAAAGCGACACAGTACTGGTAGATGTAATCATGGTCATAGTAGATCCAGTACCACCAGAAGTAAATGCTGGTGACGATCAGCAAGTAACACTGCCTACAAACACAACGACAGTTCAGGGAACTATAATAAATGGAGATATACATACTACACAGCGAACACAACTCAAAGGACCAAATCAAGCAACAATCAACACACCAAATCAAATAAATACAACCATATCAAATCTTATAGACTGAATATATGTATTTCGTTTAACGGCTAGGGGTTCTTTCGGATCAGAGGCATATGATGATATACAAATCGCAGTAATAGGGTTTGCTGACACAGCCAATATTCCACCCACCGTTGATGCAGGTCCAGATCAAATAACCCTCATGCCAGATAACGCAGTATTACTACAGGCAACAGCAAGTGATCAAGATGGAACAGTAGTCAAAACTGTACGAACAAAGGTAAGCTGATCAGACAATTACACGATCACCAACACAACAGCAACACAAACCAGTATAACAAGCTTAGAACCAGGAACCTACATATTCCGTCTAACAGCAACCGACAACAAGTGAGCTGAAGGATATGACGACGTGGCAGTGACAGTAAATATGGTATTTATCGACCCACTACCACCAACAGTAAACGCATGAGACGATCAGTCAATAACATTACCAAACTCTACGACAACATTACAGGGTAGTGCAAGCGACAACACAAATAGCCCAGTAGCAGTAACACGGACAAAGATGTCGGGACCAGCAACCTACAACATTACAAATCCAAATAGTGCACAAACAACAGTTACAAATCTAACAACAGCAGGGACATATATATTCCGTCTAACTGCTACCTCCAACCTAACACCATCACCAATATATGATGATGTACAAATTACAGTTAATCCCGAAACAATAACACCTCCACCCACAAATACCTTTACACCTACCTACTACGTATCACCTACAGGAGCAGGAAATGGAGCATCATCCAACTCTCCTATGAACCTCAAGCAAGCACTATCTATAGTAAAAGCAGGTGAAAGTATTTGACTCATGGATGGTATCTACAAGGGAGCAGATAATATGATCACTCCACCAAGTGGTAAGTCATGAACAGCGACAAAACCTATCACAATAAAAGCAATGAATGACGGTAAAGCCATAATCGATGGCGAATGAATAAACAACGCCGTCAGTTTAGCAGGAGGAAACAACCACTTTATACTAGAAGGTTTTGATGCAAAAAACGGTAATGGCGTAAGTATTGTGCTTGTGAAAGATAGCACGGGAAACACAATCAAACGTGTCGTAGCAACCAATCAATACCAAAATCAGATGGAAAATGCATTTCGTACATGGAACGCGACCGACACCGTTTTTGAAGACATTTCCGTCATCTGATATTTCAGAAAGGCTGTAAGTACGTCACAAAACTCAGATAGAATCACTATCAGGCGTGCTTTCGTCGACCGAAAGTGAAGCAGCTTAATGGGACCAAAACACACCTTTGCATTGGCATATAACAACGATAACACCATCTGTGAAAACTGCATCGCAACAATAGATAATCTCATGCCCACGACCTACGAACTACTAAACTCAAACAAAACACCATCTGGTCAACGATTTCAAAACAGTGAGATACAACAACCAAATGATTGATTTGGTCATGATGGACAAGACGGAGGATATGTAGTAAAAAACGTAAAAATACTCTGATCCCTCTTTTTCCAACCAGGAAACCAAAAATTTTGGCAAACAAGTTACAAGTATTGGGCGGCACCATTTACCGTAGAGATACCAAACTTTACACTAAAAGACAATATTTCTTTCATAGAACCTGGATTTCACACTAAAATGCGAAATGTTGCACTATCAAGCAATGGAGTAGTAACAAACTTGACGCAAATAGGATGAGAGCTTGGACACATTGGGGGATCACGGACACAAACCAACAATTATAGTGCATCCAACTGCAATGCAGTACAGGGAGGGTATAGCATAGTAAATCCAAACCCAACCGTAACGCAGTGAAAAGGGGCCGTTATTATGAAACGTTACAAAAACGGAGTACTAACAAATGAAGATCTGTGGCCGCGACCAATGGACGCAAGAATCCAAGCAGCGGCAGCCAGAGACTGATATAATTCATATAGTCTAACCGATAAGGTTTTCAGTCTCTGTGGATGAACCAAACCAAACTTTGGCTGATCACACGGAGCTCCAACCAATAGTAATCCAACCGTTAATGCATGAGGAGATCAAGCAATTAAACTACCACTTGCATCAGCACTACTAACAGCAATAGCAAGCGATTCTGATGGGAACATAGTATCAACACAATGGACTCAAATCTCAGGACCAACAAGTGCATCCATCACAAGTCCAACAAGTGTTATGACCATGATAGGATGACTAAACACAGTTGGTAATTATATATTCCGCGTAACAGTAACAGACAATAATGGAGCCACAGCATCAGACGAGGTACAAATCACCGTACAGGCTGCAGCGAACAACACCAACACGTCACCAACAGTCAATGCGTGACCAGATCAAACCATTACACTACCAACATCAAGCGTATCCATCAACGCGAATGCAAGTGATCCTGATGGCATGATAACAAGCATCTCTCGATCAAAACTATCATGACCCAATACATATACTCTCGTAAATCCCAACACAACAAACGTAAGCATAACAAATCTCACCACAGCAGGAACCTACCTATTTCGTGTAACAGTAACAGACAACAATGGTGCAACAGCTCATGACGATGTGCAAGTCACTGTCAACGATAATACGCCTCCTCCTCCTAGTGGAGACTTGAACCAAATCATTGCAACAGCAAAACAACGGTTAAGTGCTTCCCCTAGCCAACGTACAACACTAGAACCACAGCTAAAAGCACGAACAGACACCAATACAATAGATCAGATCGTAGAAGCAGCAAGACCTAAAGGAACAGACACAAAAGTTGGTAAAGTATATAATCAAAAATTCACATTACCAAAATATGCAACAAAATACGCAGACCAGTGATTCCATGTTTCAGTCCCATCCAACTACAAACCAGACAAACCAACAGGAGTCATTTTCCGAATGGAATGAGGAGGTTCTCCAACAAACGGAGCGGACTGATTAGTTATGGAAATGCGACACAATGAAGATTTTGACATGAATTATGAAGAAAACGGAAACACAAAATCTTATGTATTCCCCTCGGCAAAAGAAAAGTATATTGTCATATCAGGAATAGCACCACGTGGCGAGCTAATGCAAGCCTACGGCATGCCCCCACTACATGCAAACCGCCGAGCTTGAAAACCAACACAACCCTACTTACGTGCAATGTACGAAGAGGTGTCACAACACTACAATCTTGATCCAAATGATGTACATCTCGCAGGATTCTCAATGGGATGAAATGGAGCTTATTACGCATGAGTTAAGTTCGGCGATCGATTTGGGAAAATCATGGCATCTGCGTGAAGTATTCACATATTTGAACCAAAACTGTTTAAAAACAATTTATTTACTATCATTCATGGGACACTCGATGCGTATTTCAATAGCACATCAGACTGTAGAAAACACTTCACTCCCATAGAGGGGGCAAGATTAGCATACAATTTACTCAAGGCAGTAAATCCTTTAACAGTGATGGCAGAATACCCAGGGCATCATGGGCGATGAGATGATCCAATAGCAGAAAATGCATGGACAGCCTTTGTAAATAATCCGTTCAAAAGGAATCCCTACACTTCCGATGTATTTGCTATGAATCCAAGACTAGCATACATCCAAGGAAGTAACTACAATGTTACCTGGACTGACACGGATCCAACACCCGACACATTGTGGGTATCCATCAACGAAGTTGGTAATGGAACCATACCATATACACAAGCAGTGACACAAGGTGATGGCGGATGTTCATCCGCTACAGCATTCAACAACTGGTCAATTACACAAAGCACCACATCATTCAAATGATGACAAGCACAAGTAAACAACCTTGGAAATAATCATATATCCATTACCAGCCAAAACGTCAAAAGTATGTCACTCAGATTACACCCAGCCAAAATGTGAATCAACACCACACAACCAGTAACAGTTACAGTAAATGGAAACAGTAACCAATACACATGTAACCCATCATTATTCACAGCCCTATCATACATAGACAAAAGACAAGACCGAGGATTGGTCTACCAATGTCAGATAGACATCAACAACATACCCTAGCCATTACAGTAAAGTTACAAAATAGAAAGGTGTCCACACAGGACACTTTTTCTAACAAAAAGGCAAATTTACACTAAAAGATAATGAAACATATCGAGGGAGAGAAATTACTACAAATATTGTAATCCTTTTAAAAAAAATCATCAACTAACAAAACCTATTATAGGCCAGAACATGACCCACCTCAAAAACACAAATCAGCTTATATACTATCAAAAAAACTACTTCTGCTCCTCAAAAAAATCCCAAATAGCCTTACCAGCAAAATCCGGCCACGTATGCGTATAATACCTTCCATTTTCATAATCATCACTGTGAGGACATCGTATCACAGGTGCTCACACAAAACACTCCAAGTACTGCACACAGTTTCATCACTCAGGACCAATTGGTTCAGTAACGTCTGGATTACAGCCATTTTGAGCCAACAATTGGTCACGAGCAACCAATCAAGATCTAAAATCAGTCAAAGCATCTTGAGGATTATGCATAATAAGAGCTGCCGTAGAACCACTACACTCAGCGATAGAAGTTCATCAACCTACGCTGCCAATAGCACGAATAACATCACCACGAGCACAAGCCAAACTATTAGTAAACCATGCCCCTAGAGAGTGTCATACTACAAAAATACGATCAGTATCAATACAATAGTGCTCTGAAAAATAATCAACCAGACTATCAAAAAACGCATAATCTCTCAAAGCCATACTAGCATCTCATGGGTCACTCCAACTACGCTGTGGTCACTCCTCTGGTAAGCCACTAGGATAGACAAAAATAGCATTACCGCCCGCTGCCTGCTCTACCTTATAATAACTACGAACCATAGTATTCGGGTTCGTACGTCCGTGAAAAGCCACTACCAAAGGAGTCTTCCTGTCCTTTTGATAGTTCGCTCAGAGTGCGGTGATAAAACGACGAGTAAGACCTCACACCTCCAATGAGTGAGGAGCAACAGAAGGTGGAACTTGGCCACAGCCTTGAGAACGAGAATCACGCACACCACTAAAAGGAGACTCACCCGATCTATCCAACATGAGTTTATGAACAAGGAAAGACATATAAGAACGAGATATCAAAGCATCGGGACGAATACTATAACGAGAGAAAATGTTGTTTACATGAACAAAGTCTAGATACGGTTCATACCAGAGTGCACTATCAGACTCCTGTGTTCACACAGCAAAAGTTTCTAATGCAATTTTAAGTCACTCTGCAAAGCTCACCTCTTTGTTCGGTTGGAAACTACCGTCAGGATAGCCCTTAACAATAGCGTGGTTCTTAGCATAGCACACATAAGGACTATATCGATCACTACCAATAACATCAGGAAAACAAGTAGTTCAAGTAGAAAAATCAGAGCCATAACGAGCGACAAGCACAATTTTCACCATCTCCGCACGAGTAAGTTTGCGATCAGGACCAAAGCTACCATCAGGATAGCCCTGAACAACACCATGATTTTCCAAGTACAGAATACTATCATGATACTTCGTATCAGCAATGTCAGAAAACGCCGCAAAACCAAAAAGGGGAAAGAAAAGACATCAGAGCAAAAAACCGACTAATATATTCAAAGCAGTAAACAAGAAATAAATAAGTATCTAGGGAAAGTAGCTATCACTCTTCAAGTAATCCGCATGAGAGTCTTCTCTGTCTTGAACAGTCGCTAAAAGACTTTTTTTCGCAGCATATAAAGTATGAGCCAAATCTAGTAAGGTTAAATCATCAACACCTTGTTCAGAACCATCAGTAATATTCAAAAAAAAGAAGAGCCTGCTCACGAGTAGTAAAAGGGCATTGTACATCATCAACAAGCAACGACTCAGTCAACATAAAGAACGAAAAAACGAATAAAAACCCCCCTAAAAAAACAATTATAGATAATCGCATACTTATCAAGCAAATATGAGCACAGGGAAAATCTTTCACAAACAGCAGTAAAACACATTATCTTAACAACAAAAAAAGAGAGACCGAATACCAAAGCTATGCACGATCACAATCTTTATGCACACGCCAATGATGATGATCGCAATGACTCGTTCTATGGAGTAAATACTCTCAAACAAAAATCAAAACTCCCAAGCCAATAATTCAAATAATCAGCCAAAGATCTTCCGCCTGATGAATATGTTCGTGGGCAAATTCCAATGTCTCCACACCTACCCACAAATGAATAACAAAATGGAAAAGTAAAGGAAGGTATGTCGCCAAAAATCTCTGCCACACATACGTCAAACGCTCCCTCAATAATCATGCAATCACCACAACCAATCGATATGTCGTATGACCAACACCCAAAGCAGACCACAGTCAGAAACCAGGAAACTCACGAAACAAAAGAAAAACAAAAACAAGTTCCAATCCGACAAACAACAAGAGATGTTTTCACACAAACAAGAATTTCTGTCTCATACTCAAAAGTAAAATAAAGCATCAACTATGTAGTGATGAATAAGCTCATTGCAAGCAATTAGCGGCAAAATGCCATAGCAAGTGTTGCTTTTCCCAAACAAAAAAACATCATGAAAAGCAAAACATACTCTTAAACTATTAGTATCAAAAAATGTTGTGTTGCTTATTTTGCAAAAAGTTCCATGTGGTAAAAAATGGACCGTTAGAAAGGTGAGGTCAAAGATACAAATGCAAAGAGTGTAAAAAACAGTTTTCACTGTGAGGACTAAGGGGAACTTATTCGGAAGAATTCAAAAAAAAAGTAACAGATCTTTACTGTCACCACAAAAAAAAAGCCCAAGAAATAATTACCATATTTCGCATATCCTCCAGAACCCTTGTCAAACGAGCAAAGCTCCACAGGAAAGGCTGCCTATTATGCAAAGAAATTTTCTTAGACCCATAAAGGATATAACTATGATTATGAAACTAATAATAGCTATGGCCTTCTGGACAATGTCCATTGTGAACCAAACTGGAAAAACAGACCTTCATATAGCAAACCCAAGCATATCTCAGACAAACAACAACTGTACACAAACACCACCAACGCCAATATTCCAAGATCTCCAAGGAGGAAGAGCAAAAAATACAAAAAAACAATTTCAGCTAACACCCAAAGGGATAGAACTTATAAAGCAAATGAGGCAAAAGCATAAAGCATCAAATATTATGCCTCCAGAGTCAAAAGGGAAAAACCTCTGTGCAGGCTATATATTTGAATTAAGTGCAGTACTACGAGGTCCAGAGGCACCTACCACAATAGGTATGCTACACCCCAAAACAAGAAGTCCAGCAGATGCACGAGAACTACCATACACATACCGATATCGCGGTGCAAACATAAGCTACGACATCGGCAACACAATAGGAAAACAACTAGCAAAAGACCCAAAACAGTACCGATCACGAGTATCCACAGAAGACATAGTAAGTTTTTTTGCAGCAGCATTTAGTGAAGCAAATCGTCTAAGCGATATTGGGTTTCTATACAACCAAACCAATTACGGCAATGAAATTGGTAGCTACTGAAACTACAATTCTCACATAGCAAAAAACATGGGAACTTCTGATTTTGAAATAACTATCCAAAAATCAGACATGTCAGGAAATCAGGAAAGCACAATCTTAAACGCCCTCCAATGCGACCAACGTATGGAAAAAAGACGACGACAGATCATGTCACATTACAAACGAAGAGTAAACAACTCCCCAGCATACATAGACAGCACAGGACAATGGCGGAAAAAAGACGGCGTTTGTTACAGCACCTACACACTACAACAAGGAGACAAGCTCTCATATCAAGACATTACACTTGCTCACTTCTTCGAAACAGAACGCATAGACAGTCTCTTACAACTCGTATGTAAAGGAGAGTTTGCACCTATCAACGTCATAAACATCAATTCAAAGTTTCTCGAAATACAATAAAAAACAATTAACGAGACCTCCGAGCCATGATACGATACAGTAAGGGGGAAAAAACAGCATCATAGTTACCCACATATTCTATCTTCGTTCATCAAAACTTTTCTTTAAATTGACCAACACCAACAAGGGGATGATTCGCAAAACCTGTCGGATAAGATCACCAATGGTCAAAAAAAGCATAGCCATTTGCAGATCACCATAGCATAATAGCATGCTGCAAAAAAGCATGAGCACCACGATGAGCACTCCTAGAAGCTGCTCCATACAAGTAAATAATCGTATCACGATAAAACACAACAATGCTCCCAGCAACCACACGTCACTGCTCACAAACAACAAAAAGATTACCAAGACGATTTTCTGTCAAATGCAACTGCAAAAGCCTGTAAGTATCTGGGGTCATGATGCGAATACCTTTAGCACAAGCCACTTCGCACCACAAAGCATAAAAGTCTCTCCAATGGGCATCCTGAGCAACGCACATTGATAATCAATCAACTGTAGCCTTCTTAATATTTCTCAAAAGCATAGGATGCATCATGGAAAAAAGTTCCTGTTCAGACAAACACGGCGTTATGACAGTGCTTAGTGGCATATTTTCCCTCCAAGAAACAAAAAATCACAAAGCAGACAAGTGGGCCTCTTTTTGATGCCTTATTTTAACAGATGCATCACAAACATCAGAGGATGTTAGCGAAGAAACATCCAAAGATTGCAAAACCGTATCACATCCAAACTGTAAAAATGAAGAGCCAAAACCAATATCTACCTGCCTACTAAACTCATGTAAAACAGCAGAAGAATCAGTCAACAACAAATCATCAAATCACAAAATCTGGTACCAACACAAGGAGATCGGGCCAAGTTTCTTGCTTCTACGCACACCTCGCCAATTACGACCACCAAGAGATACATCAAAAACAACTCTCTTATTAACATTGGACTGTAAGATACGCCACAATCAGGACTGAAAAAAGCTCATAAGACAACACAAAAACAAAGCAACACTAACTTTAATGACAAAGTCAACAAAATTGACTATCACAGAAGAACAAATGGTGACAGTTAAAACACCCAAACTATAATAATACAAAGCAGTTTATCAATATTCTGCAATGAAAAAGATACTATCAGTCATAACAAGCATCCTTTTTCTAGTACCAGTGCATAACGTACATGCACAAACTAACGATCAACCAAATTGCTCAATATGTCAACAGGCTTCAACGACATTTACACGCTACATACAATTCGTATACGACACACTCAATGGTATACAAGCGGTAGGAAAACAAGAAAACATAACAGGCAAACCAGCAACTCCATGATTATTTCAAAAATCGGCACTGACACTAAAAAATACTGATCCTTGGGAAAAAACAAGCGTGATCACGACAAACAACATCACCAGAAAACTACAAACAAGTGTTATAGCAAGTGTATTATTTGCACAAGATACCATAGAGCTAAGCACTACTGACCTACTACTCGGTTTAAGCTCCAGTTTTAAAAACAAATGGTTCCAAAGGGACTTGGAGACACTCTACGATCTAGACGAACTCATTGATCAGAAAAAGCTACAACTCGCTGAAGCATGATCTTTTTTTAGTAAAGCAACAGCACAAGACAGAGACGCAATACAACAAATCATAAACAACTATACAACAGACTTATTGGACCCAACAAGGTCATATATCAACAACAATCTGCACTACAATGAAATCATACACATATTAGAACAAAGCCAACAAAAGCGGAAGTATCTAATCATGCGAAACCTAACAAATCAATTCATAGAAACAGACTCCAAAAGTTGACTGACAAAAGGACAATTTATAAGTACACAGCAACACAACATCACTATCGCATACAAACCCGACACTATACAAAAAACGCAAGTAGAATATCAGTGTGGAAGATGAGTAAACTCATGCGATACCGATATCAAATCTTTCAGTAAAAGCATGGGACAAAACATAAAACAACAAGGAAACGCCATGAAAGAAGCACTTAAAAGATTCTGACAAAGTGCACAAAACCTAGGACTTCTATTCAGAAAAAACGCAAATCAACTATCAGAAAAAAATCAGGAAAAATACGAAAGCTTCTTACAAAGAAAAAACGAACTAGCTTCATCATACCATTGATTAGATGGCCAATACACAAAATGAGATATGCGAGAAAAAATAGCACTAACGACAAATTGAAAAAACCTAATACAATCTATGATCAACAACTATCAAAACAAACATACAACACAACAAAAAAGCAAACCCAGCAGTCAACAACAAAACAAGGTAAACACAACAATAGCATCCAACAAAAAGCAATTATCATCAAGCTTCAAAAACAGGCTAGAAAAAGATCTAAACGAAGTATTGATAAGTGCATCATTACACAGCGATATGGCAGAAACAAGCAATCCGCAAAAACTGACCAACATGATACCGCCATTAAACAAGCAAGTAGAAAACATAACCATAATTATTGGGGATAGAGAAAGAAAAAACTCTATCATAAAAAACCTAGGAATAGCCTGCGAAAAACAGTGTAGTAACGCAGGATGAATTTGTCGATACTAAAAAACCATGACCAAAACACGATGTAAAACAAGTATAGCCTTTCTTATACTCCTAATATCTGGAACACTATATTGATACGCACAAAACATTGAGAGTACAAGCCTGGAAAGTTACCTAGAACAATTTTCTCAAGAGGCAGGGAAAGCTGAAATACAAAACACAAAAGAATTGATATACAATTTCTGCACAACAATCATAAATCCAAATACAAAAAAAGTATATGATCCCATAAGCGATTTTGTGTTTAGTAGTAAAGACTCAATCATTTTATATATACTGTGTACACCACTAGTAGACACAAAAAGTTTCACCTCCATACTAGCAGGAGAAAAAACAATCCTAAAACAAACAAACCGACCTGACTATTCAATACACTGCGACATGACATCAGATTTGGATAGTTGCAATCTTTACAAACAATTGCCAAAAGCTTTTAATACGATAGCAAACGATCTAACAAACCTCAAACTGGCAGCCGCCTACTGAATGAGCGATAGTAGCAAATCTACCAACGAATTAGCAAACGAGTTTGCTAAACAATACTTTTCTGGAACAGCACTATGTGACCCAAAAGATAGCGAAGATAACAGCTGCTCGTACCCAAAAACTTTTGATCATCTAAAAACATTTATATCACAAGCAAAAAGCCTAAGCAAGCAAACAACCACCATTAACGTAGAAAAACTGAATACTCGAAAAAATACCACAACTCAATGCGAAAGCAAAAAGGAAAACTACAACCTCATCATATGCTGACTACTGGGTTCACAAAGACCAAACACATATAATAGAAACACCCAAAGCACACTCACAAATTTTAGTAATCTTTTGTACAATGAGTTTTTCCGACACAAGTTATTTATGAGTTATTATGAAGAAAGCCTGTTAAATAATATAAAACTTCAACCCTTTGTAGTAACCAGCAACACAGACAGACTGTTTACACAAGCACAATCCCAAGCATCTTTTATTGAACTAACAAATATCAAAACACAAAACACCATCGAACAAACCATCGAACAATTAAGAATAATACAAAACAAGTTTCCCATACACATAGGACTAATGATGTACTACGAACGCCTTTTGGAGCTGAGAAAGACACTAGCAAAAATATATACCCCAATTCATCAACTTTACTACAAACTAAGAAATGTACAACAAAAAGAGTAGGGCTTTTCAAACAATGCTAAAGCTGCTATCACTCCTTACTGTGATATATTTTGTTGTTCCAACACCAATAAAGGCAAACACAATCATAGACACAACGCTATTTGAAAGATACATAGAAGCAAAACAAAACAATATAAGCAATGAACTTCCAAGTAGTTTGTCCAAAGGTGATCTATACAAAAAGCTACGATCAGCTCAACACCAAAACGATACAATACAAATACAAGAGTGAGTACTAGCAAGCTATCAAACCATCATAAGGCAATTCCCGAATTGTCAAAACACAATAAAAACAAGCGACATTCATACCATACTACGACACACAAACACACACTATTACAACCAAATAGAAAACTCCTTAAGCTTTTCAATGCAATGACGAGAAAATCAACAACAAACATCCTTATCGGAAACATGTCAAAGACTCATGCAGTGCATACAAAACAATGCTGACAGCATTAACCCACAAGGGAGCAAACAATGTACCAACATAGTAAACAATACATACAAAATAGCTTCAAGTTTCTCACAACAAAACAATAGATTATTACATGGAAACCAAAGAAGAGAAACATTTGACAACGGGACACTGGAAGATAGCAGCTTTGATCTACTTCTCGATATGCAAACAATAGGAGATCTATTATTTACTATCAACAAACCAACACCGAAAATCATATGGTACGAACTACCCAAAACACAAGACCTTGGATTATATAACAACACTCAAAATACAGTGACAAATCCTAGCAACACAACCGGACAGCAAAATAATACAGGAAACCAATCTAATAGCATCCCCAAAAACATAACACAGACGCAACTACCATACTACAACAAATTACAGAACAAAGAAAACCAAACACAAACAAACCCTAAAGAAAAGCTAGAAAACGAAGTACAGCAGCTCATAAATCAGCAAGCAACACAACAAATAGCCCAATGAACAAACGGATTAACACTATTCGCAAACAATCTATGTCAAACCTGAATAATAATTACAGGAACAACAATTACACAAGAGCAAACAGAACGAGAAAACTATACAAATCAACTTGAAGACTATATAGAAACATTCGATACACAAGAGTGGATCAACAATGTACTATTGTGAACAGGCATAAGCAGTTGACAACAAAATGAACAAACAAACAGCGGTAACAACGCTACAGGGAACAACAACAATAACACAAACACAATAAACGATCTAGACGACGATATAGAACAAGCACAACAATGCCTACAGACATGTAACAATATCTACTCACAAGAACAAAACACATGTCAACAAAGCAACGGACTAGATCAGGGACTATGTAACTATACTGCTACAACCAACGTTCTTATCTGCAAAACCAAATGTATGTGTGGAATATCACCACAAAACACACCAGAAACGATGCAAAAACTGCTAACGTACAAAATAAGATATTGTATGGTTCCAAGCCAACCAAGCATAATAGCATCATCAACAAAAGTGTTAAGCATTGAAGCAATAGTCGATCAGATCAACGCAGTACTGATAGCACTAAAAGATAGTGGACAACTAGGAAAACGTACACACGTTAAAGAGTTTTTAGAGACATCGCATCAAAAAATAAAACTCAAAAACATGATAGTCTTCACAATAAGCGTAACATTCAAACCTATTTTCAACAGCATATCACACCAAGTTCAATCAGCACAACAAAAAGAAAAAAACCAACAAAAAGAGCAAAAATTATTAGAAACAAACAACAAAAACAAATATATATCACTTGCAAATCCTGATAGTTACACTGTCGGTCAAAGGCCAATAATAAATCCACCCCACTACCACAAACTCCTTGAACAACTACAGGAAATCGCAAAACTAAAACAAGAAAGAACAAACCAAGAAGAAAAAATACTAAAGCGGCAATATGAAAGCAACATGGACGAAAGTATAGGCAACTTCTTAATAAACAATAACTTATTCCGAGAAAAAGCCACTACGATACTGGAGGACCTGCAAAGCGTTACCGAAAGCCTAAAAACAACAATAGAAAAAAGCAAGTAAAAGACCTAGCTTGCCATAAAATAGCAAATCACTACACTAACAAAACAATCTATCTTCATACAGCCCATACCATGTTTGACAAAATACTCGTTATATTACTGATGATCTGTGCCTGAGTTTTTCTACGATTAACAATGGAGGAATCACAAAAACATCAATTACAGCTAACAAGTTCCTCGTCAGGGACAATACAAATCACAACCTACCAACAAAACCAAAACACAAAATCACAAACAACAAACAATGAAACAAACTTGATCAAATGGGCACAAAGTAAAAAGATCACCAATGCAAAAACACTAACAGAGTTTAGACCAAACGACGATCTAACAAGAGCAGAGTTTGCCAAAATGATAGTCACATACATGGCATCAGAGAACAAACTAGATACCAACGAAAGAAGCAGTCAATGTCTATTTTACGATTTTCAAAAAGCAGGCGACTTAGCATTATACATATACGATGCCTGTAACAACAGTTTGATGAAAGGAACAAACGGCTATTTTTACCCTCAAAACTCAGTGTCTATAGCAGAAGTGATAGTAACAATCACCAGAATTATCAGAGGAAACATGGACGAAACACTGCAGCCACGATACGCCAATTATACAGAATTTGCCAAGTTAAACAAACGAGTCGAATATGACGATATCAATCAGCTACAAATAAAAGCAAGCAGAATAAAGGCTCTTCAACTATTGTATAAAATGACACAAAAAAAATAACAAACAAAAAGCCACCAATCGGAATCGAACCGACGACCTATCCCTTACGAGAGGATCGCTCTACCTACTGAGCTATGGTGGCACAATCAGACAAATACAAGAGGAATTCTAAAAAATAAAGAATCTTTCGCAAGCGACAAATTAGAAGAAAAAGAAAAAAGTAGCAAACGCTACCCTCCAGAGTATTTCAGATTGGGCCAGCCGGGGTTCGAACCCGGGACCACCAGCTTAAAAGGCTGTTGCTCTACCGGCTGAGCTACTGGCCCTCAGCACTAGCAATACTTATGCTAGCTCACTATGTAAGAATCACAACAAAAACACGAAGGTCCTAGATAAAACCACGAAGCTTTTTGTATGCCTTAGCTGAAACTCTTACCTTCATTTTTTCTCCAGTAGGCAATTCCACCCACCTAGTAATAAGATTAGGAACAAAAGTCCTCTTTGTAGCTCTCATACTATGAGATCTATTATGTCCGCTCTTAGTAGCCTTTCCAGTCAAAACACACACCCTTGCCATAGCCACGAAACAATCACAAATATAAAACACAAAAAAAACTTACTCAGTTCCAGTATCAGCAGAATCACCAGTGTCAGAAGCAGAAGTTTCTGTTGAGGTTTCTTCATCTTCTTCTGGAACATCCTTCACCGCAACAATTGTCACAACAGCCAAATCTCCGTCATCTTTCATTTCCACACCAGAGGGCAAGACCAAATCCTTAACAAAAATAACATCATTCATGTCACTCAGAGTACTAACATCAACAAACAATTCGTGTGGTAAGTCCGCAGGTTTAGCCTCAACATGAACACTATCTTTTACCTGCTGCAATCTAGCATCGCCCAACTTAGTGATAGGAGCAACTCATTGAATAACCAAAGGAACCTCTGTCGTAACTTTTTCCCCTTTCTTTATTCACAGAAAATCGACATGTAAAACCAAATTAGTGACAGGATCTATTTGGATATCATGAACCAACACCATCTCATCAACTCAATCTCACTTCAGTGTAACCGGAGTAGAACGACCAGTATACTTGTATAATTTTACAAAATCTTGTCTTCTACAAAAAAGGTTAATAGGGGAAGCTATATGTTTAGCATAAACAACCGCAGGTAATTGATCAAGCTTTCTAAATTTCTTCAGTAACTTTCATCAGACAACACGACTTGTAACCTTCAGCTCCATGATAGAAACCAATCAAAAGAGTAAAAAAGACAAAACCTACTCACTCACTATCTCTTCAGCAGCAACAGGAACTGAATCCAAAGAATCTACAGAGACAGTAGTCCCATCCAATAAATTAGTATTCTTCCTATCCGCAGCAACAACACTCTTCAGTCTTGCAGCCTTACCAATCTTATCTCTCATGAAGTAAAGCTTTGATTGTCTAACCTTGTGCTCATCCAACAGAATAACTTTTGCAAAGTTTGGGAAAGACAAAGGATAGATCTTTTCTATAGTCATACGAGCAGTCTCTCATCTAATCAAAAAACTACCATCAGGATGATTGGGCTTTTTTACCTTCAAAACCAATCCCCTAAATTTCCATATTCTTTGGTTATCAGCATCACCTACAGTCTCATGAATCTCCAAACGCATACCTGGCTTAACAGGAAGCACGGTATTCCCATACTGATCGTGAATAAACTGCAATCTCTTTTCGTTCATAACAAAGACATAATGTTACTAAATATTACACAACGACCTTTTGTCTGCGATTTACTATTTTTACTTTTCGCTTTTTCTGCTGTTCCATTCATTTCCTGATATCCTGGATTACAACCTTCTCAACTCTCACAAGAGCTTTGTTCAATTTTTTTTTCGCATTTGTTTTCAATCTAGCCATTGTTGTATTGAATAAGTGAATCTAAACGAGTCAATCCCTTTCTCTCTAAAGCATCCAAAAGTTGCTGTCTACTGATACCATATTTCTGCAATCTTCACTCAGCCTTTTCAAAGGTTTTGGCAAGCCAAAGATTGTCGCCATCACGCTCAAGCTTCTTCAAAAGCAAAACATACCGATCAATCGCATTCTTATATTTGTGAGTCGACCTTTGTCTAACCCAATTTAGGTTATAAAACATGTGCTTTTTCTTATTCCTTCCAAACATGAGTAATAATTCGTCACAAAACTAAAGTATTTTAGTTTATTAGTTTATATATTTGGCCATATATGCATAAGCTCTATTTGCTTCTGCCATTTTATGAGCTTCTTCTTTCTTTTTTACCGCATGACCTTGTTCTGCATAGGCCGCCAATATCTCATCAGCAAGCTTAACATAGACCGGCTTCCCTTTTTTAGACTTTGCAGCATCCAGCATCCACTTACAAGCAAAAAACACTCTTCTGTGCTGTTTTACTTCTACAGGTACCTGATAGATAGATCCGCCCAATCTCTTGGATTTCACCATTATTTGTGGAGAGGCGTTCTCTACAGCACTATTAACAACAATCTGTGGATTCATATGTCACTGTTTTTTGATTTCTTTCAACATATTGAAATACACCTTTCTCGCGACATTCTTTTTCCCGTTGAGCATAATATAGTTGATAAACTTCTCAGACAAGGTACTAGAACCTGGATACAAGCGAAGTTCTTTGTTGGTAAATTGTTTTTTTCACATGAGTGACAAAACGCAAACAAACTAAATGTTCTACTTAGGCTTCTTGGTCCCATGAAGAGATCTTCACTTTCTTCTTTCCGTAGCAGAATTAGCATCATATTTTCCTCTAACAATCTTATATTTTACTCAAGGCAAGTCTTTGGTTCTACCTCCCTTCACCAAAACCACGCTATGTTCTTGGATAGTGTGTTTCTCAGCTGGAATATACGCCCGCTCTTCAGCACCATTAGACAATCTTACTCTAGCGACTTTTCTCTGAGCGGAGTTAGGTTTTTTAGGCGTCTTGATAGTGACTTTTAAACACACTCATCTCTTAAAAGGAGCAGGAATTTCGACCTTTTCATTGTGTTTGAGTCTATTGAGACCAAACTGCAATGAAGGAGATTTAGATCTCTTCACCTTCTGATTTCTTCATTTCTTAATCAACTGATTGATGGTTGGCATCCGTGCTATACAAGCAAAAGAGTAAATTTATCCATACAAAAAAAACGTTTTTCACGTTTTGACTGCGGGTCACTATAGCAAAGGATAAAACAAATGCAAGTAAAAAACAAAGAAAGTCAAACTTTGACAATGAGCTGTTGACACATTATAATTAACAAGCATGAGAAAAAATATGAATTTATTTTGTCAAACCACCACCATGCATGCTCCAATGTCCTCCTATGAAACATTTGTAAGTGGCAGATCAATAAATATAGGAATCTGTCTTGATCCAAGAATCGATAATGAACATCTTTTATTCAAAGATCGAAATGAGTATTGCAGATTCCGAGAAGAGCTAATTGATACAAAAAAAACAATACAATATAGAAATTATAACTTAAAACCACGAGAAGCACGCATGGGATGGTGAGCATGTGGAGTAATATCTAAGAGTCAAAAACTACCAAAACCTGATCAAAGAACTCCAGATACAACAGAAGATTATCCATATCTAATAATCCCCTTTGCCGAAAACCCTAACGAAGGAGTTATTATCTTCTCACCATATTGTTCACACGAACCAACAACTAATATGTGAGGAATGGGGATACGAAACCATGGGAAAAAAAACGATGGATTCCACTGATACACATTTAGCGGTTGAGAGGTGACGGCTTTGGATCCAACAAAAAAGATTCGAGAAGTAACAAACGAAATGGAATGGGGGAAACACACATAAGATCTAAGGAGACAACCCACGTGCCACTTTTCTCACAAAACGATAAGATAAAGCAAAAAACGGGACAAAAAGAGACACAAAAACAAGAATCGTTCAGCCAATACTATCATAGCTAAGATAGCTATGTCCCACATAAGACAGATAAAGAAAGAGTCATCATAAAGTGACCAAAGGGATAAGAAGATTCCAGGAAACGCAAGGGACAATGCGGTGTTTCCAAGCAAAATAAATGGCCCCAGAAACAAACAGAAGCTCAAGAAGTCCTTGAGCAACAAGTCAACCGACCAAAGAATAATGTTTAACCAAAAAAATGCCAACAGGCACACCAATCACAACCCCTAATAGATTAATCCAAAAAAGCAAATGCTGCTTATGATGAGCTATAAAATTATAGTTATAGGTCTGTTTGATAAAACTACCCAGCAAAATCAATGATAACCAAGGCAAAAGCACGTTGGATCCAGGAGAAGAAAAACTCGTACCTAAGTAATCTGTTCATCCAACAAAATAGACAATCTGATCAGCAAAAGCCGTCGAACCGATCACAACACACAAACCAACCCACACCATGAGGATAAGAAAATTACCCAGAACAAAAGACTTTTTCTCATAACTACTATCAGCAATTTTGTGAATCATACTATTTCCCAAGGTCGCAGGGATAATAATCAGTATTGTGATAAAAACCAAAGCCAAAGACCACATACCCACATAAGAATAACCATCAATGGTTGGATAATACACAGAAAATAAGATAGAAACAAACAAGGTATGAAAACTGCTCAAAAAATAAGCACACCCATATTGCCAATTGTCACGAAAAACCGACCGCGTATATCACCAATCAGGGACAAAACGTAAACGCAAAAAGGGCTGACTCTTATATCGAACAAACAAACCCTGAAAAACACCACTAATAAAAACAGAAAACATGACAGACAAAAAGACACGCAAGGGCACATTGTCTCAAAAACTTGAAGAAGGGTACCACCAATACATCAACAATGCCAAAAACACTATTTGCACAAATCTCGCTCATACCAAAGCCACACTCACCTGTTCCATCTTCCAAAACAATTGTAACGGAAGTTGTACAATGCCCGCAGCCATAAAACTAGCACTAAACATCATTCACAAAGGAAGTCCCCAAGTTAAATAAGGGTTTGCAGTATAGGAAGGAATAAGATATGCTAAGACGATAGCAATCACGTAAACAACAGCTATGGAAACAAATCTACTAAAAACAAATTTTCAATAGTAGTCCTCCAACGCATCTCTCTTAACAGCCTGATCCTGTTTTCATTCTTTAATAGCTCCCAGAGTTCTTAGTGCAAGAACATACAAACCAAAATCAGCTAAAGCTCACCAAATAGCAAAATAATCCAAAACAGTTTTATAATCACCAAATCTATAAGGTCAAAGGTAGGGAGAAATCATTTTTACCACCAAAAGACCTGCCAATGCACTCAGAATTCTACCAATAAGTTGCCAAACAGCATCCTTAATAATTAACCTATGAGACATAGCAGGATCAGAACATCAAATAAACAAAAATCAAAATCAAAAAGCTAAGAAGCATGAGCAAGCACACAAGCCCTAAACTGATCGCCCCTATCGTACACATTACGAAAAAGTGAAAAGCTTTTGGCGGCCGGAGATAGTAGGCAGACAGTATGTTTTGGCGTATGGGCAAATGCTAATGCAACCGCCTCCTGCATAGATCATGCTGTATAAACGGTAGGATGATAGTCAATCGCAACAAACATCTCTCTAAAAACAGAAACAGTATCAGGGAAAAGAATAATAACAGGGATGGCATAACTCTTCAAAATCTTAACTAGCTTAGTATAGTCAAAACCACTATCGCTCCCTCACAGCATGATACTCCCAATCTCTGGTCACAAAGCAGCTAAGGCAGCCAAACTAGGTCCAGGACTTGTCGCCTGACTATCATTATAAAAACGAATATCAGACTTCTCTGCAACAAATTCAAGCCTATGCGGCAATCACCTAAAGTGAGAAAAAACACGAGCGATGGTATCAACAGCCACACCACATTGCAACGCAACAGAGATTACTGCACATGCATTATCTTTGTTATGATGGCCCAAGAGAGACAGGCAGTCAGTGGGAAAAAGTTTTTTCTCACCATGGTAAAAAAAATCTTCATCATACCATACTCATTTTCCAGGCGAGGCGTAAGATAGAACGGGAAAAGCCTGAACAGGAACATCAAAAATACTATGATGAAGAAAGGCAGTGGTATGTGGTCACACAATATGCCGCTTTGCTCTATGATACTCAGCAACACTGTGATGATAATCGATATGATCAATACCTAAGTTCGTAATAACTGCAATAGTGGGATCAATAACGACATCACACAACTGAAAACTGGACAATTCACAAACCACAAAATCATACGAGCCATCCAAACAGGCGGTTGACAAAAGAGGAGTTCACACATTCCCTCACAAAACCACATTCAATCACGCCTCTTTCAAAACAAGAAACGTTAGCTGTGCAGTAGTACTTTTCCCTTTTGTTCAGGTAACAGCAATAACAGGACCTGTATAGTGAGAAAAAAAAAGATCCGTCTGACTAGTAATAATGTCTTTATAGGCGGACAAAGGTTCTTCATAAGGACTAATACCCGGAGACCTAACAATGACATCACAGTGTTCTAAAACAGATAGCCAATTGTCTCACAGAAAGTGAGAATGGGAGCTCAAAAGTTGCTGCTCTTCCAACGAAAACTCTTCCAAGCAACGCCTATCGGCAATCACAAAAGACGCATCAATTGTGTTGGTCAAAAACGACAAAGTTGATTGACCCTCCTTCCCAAAACCAAGAATACAAACGGTTTTCCCCCTCATATCAGTCAATAACATAGAGACAAGACAAAACACGTAAAAACACTAGATACACTAGCAAAGCACACAAGGATTACAATGAGTAAGAAACATGTTGAAAAGACAACGCACGTTGCAACAAACAAGAAGCACGATCAGAAAATGAAACAGAGTCTCCGGTGACATAATAAAAACAGTGAGAGTTTTGAGATAAACGACCTTGGATTTCGGGATGACGATGTAAATAATCAACCAATGACCTAGCAGACGCAATACCACTATCAATAATGGGACCAGACCAGAAAAAAGGGAAAAAAGACCTCAAAGCAGAAAAGTGAGTACATCACAAAACAACACAGTCAGAATCGGTGGGCAGGACAGAAAACTCACGACTAAGAAGTGAGCCAACAAGTTTCTCATCAAGAGATCAGCTCTCTATCGACGTAACCCAATCTTGGACTGCAACCACACGCACCGAACCATTACCTCCAAATCTATGATACAAAAAAGGATAGATACCAGAAGAAGTAGTCGCCTCAGTAGCAAAAACACTAAAGTGACGATAGTTCGACTGAACCATCTCTTCCACACCAGGAATAGTAACAGAAAGGGCTTTTTTTTCTGGGTACAAAAGTTGCCATCTTCTAATAGAATAGGCAGCAGCAGTATTACATGCGACAACAACCAAAGCACATCACTGCCCAAAAAGCCACTCCAATCAAGCAAATGTCAAAGATCCTATTTGTTCAGCACCCTTGTTTCCATAGGGGGCAAAGGCACTATCTCACAAAAACATAAAATCATAAGAAGGGAGTTCCTTACGAAGATAAGACAAGGTAAACAATCATCACATCCCACTATCAAAAACACCAATCATCAAAGGAGCATAAACAAAAACACTTGAATATGGCGTCAAAGCTAATAAAGAGTATGAAAAAGTAAATATTTAAAGCAAAACACTCACCACCAAATGAAACGAATACAAAAAGTAATAATCACAATACGGGTAATGGTCGCTAGCATAAGCATAACAGACGCCACCTATCGAGAACAACTAGCAAGTTTCAACATATATAGTTTCGTTGCTTTCCCTCAAGCCCAAGAAGAATTACACAACTCATGTTCGACTATTAGTATAGAAAGAGCACAAAAAAGAGAAAGAGCAATTCTAGAAGCGGTCAACAAGTTATTTGACAAAGACGACGATGTCAACAAACGATATAAGACCAAAAAACTTATGCTCAGTATTCAATGAGTAATACACGATATTCCAGCCACAAACAAAGATAAACGATGCGAAATACAGTACTTACTGATAAGTATAATGCATTATCTGAGAACAACACACCTAGAAATTATCTACAAAAACGAAATGCAATATGATTTCCAAAACATTGAAGACAGATGAAAAATAGAAGGCATAAATTTCAAAAAAAACCTCCTACAACAAAAGTATCTGCAATACAAAAAATATGAAGACAATTTCTACCAAAAAGATATCCATGTACAAGGCTACTCAAACGTCCAGGGAGACGAGCAAATACTAGCAACCCACCTCATCAGACTAACCAAAGCAATTGTTTTCAAGGCCATCTACGAACTGAAACAAAAACACATCCGGAGAGAAGAAGAAATTCAAGATCTTCTGCCCAAAATCATCATTGACTACCATCCTTGAGTATGCGAAGACTATCATGGTAAAGTAAAAGTAAACTACTTACTACGAACTGATTGATCAATAAGCAATACAGAAGTACAAGAAATATACATAAAAATCAACGGTTGCTACAAACTATTTACTCTAGAAAACATTGATCAGTTGATCGCAAAAATCGTCACACACGAGCTATGATGACACATCTCCCACTACCTAAGAGATAAAAAATTTAAAGACTTTATATCAATTTGCCGAAAAGATATTTACACCAGAAACGACCAATGTACCGATAATGATTTTGTTAGCAATTATGCACAAACCAACGCCTACGAAGACTACGCAGAAACATTTGCAAACCGACGGCTAAAACTGCCGATAGTTACCAGTCCTATATTACAGAAAAAGATCGATCATATGAATAACTATAGTCAACAAGTAAAAAACTATTAAGAAAAAAAGTGAGGTAAAACAGACACAGTGACCCTATATGTTTTCTCGATGGAAGTTTTCATAAACGCAGAAGGAACAAAAAAGCGATCAACACCAAAAGAAAAACCAAAACGAAGCAAACGAAGAAGTAAAAGTTTGCCTAATAAAAAAGGATACGCATACCATGAAAAAGGGCGAGCATAAAAGACAAAGTCAGACCAAGACAAAGAACAAAGCAAGCTATCCTCACGATAGGCACGATGAGGATAAGGGTGCACATAACCAAAATCATGAAACATCATCCATGTCTGATATGATCTACAACGAAGATGCACCAAACCCAACCATCCAATCGACCTTAGTACACTATGGTATCGGACAAGATCTGGCTGAAAATGGGCAATGCGACAGTGCAAACGAAGAAAGAAGGGAAGCTGAAACACACTCAATGCAAACAAAAAATATCTATACACACGACTCCAAAAACCGTAACCAACACAATGTCCCAGAATAGAAACAACAAACCCATAAGATTCCAAGACATCACGTAATTTATACAAATACGTTTCTTCTCATCACAAAGGGGTAGAATAGTCAGACACGAGCAAAATCCTCTTGGCAGTAGGGGAAATATAGGACAGAAAAGAACGATACCATTGATCAACATCATAGTCAGAAGCGATAGCACGAGATTGTTGCGACCACTCCTTCCACACACTCATATCAAAACCTACAAGCAAAGACTCTAAACAATTCGTCAACTGTGTCGCTTCGTCATCACCAGGAAACGAATCAATAGACAAAGCGGGCAAGACGAAAGATTGAAGAGCACCACGAGCAAAAGCAATCACAGGAACTCCGTAAGACAAGCTTTCTAATGCTGTTAAACCAAATGTTTCCAAAAAACGAGAAGGAATCAAACAAAAGTGTGCTTCGGACAGATAAGGGGCAATAACAGAAAATGGCTGTCGCCCATGATAATGCAACCATTCATGATGACGTGCAAACTCAACCACAGTGGACTCAAGTTCACCTTGCCCAAAACAGTCCATCCTAAAAGGCAATGCCTGTTGAGACAAACGAAGCAAAGAATCCATCAATATATCAAAGCCCTTCTCTACAGACAACCTACCAAAATACACAAAACGCAAAGGGGAATGCATAATCAAAGCACAAAACAAAAAATCAAAGTATACATACAAAAAAACAAAAGAATTAAAAGCTAGATCAAACACAAAACTAAGGTTTTAAAAAAAACATTTTTCTATATAAGTAGACCACGGCTTTAGTATCGCAACACAATCATGAAAAAACACATTATCAGTTTTTTTGCAATAATAGTAGCAATGACGGGCATAAGTTATGCGTACACACCCACCGTTTCTGACTACTATTTTGTTACCAAACTAACCTCTGCCATCAACCAAATACTACAAGTAAAGGGCGAGTACCACAGACCAAACTACATAGACAAACTCCTAGCCATCAAAGAAATATACATGAGCAACGACAGAATCACCTATATAATAAGCCAAACAATACAAAACATAAGCCCACAAATAACACAAACACAAGAGGCAGAAAAGCAAACCGCCTACATCAAACAGGTCTACATAGACCCCTACGGAGATTACAAACTCGAAGTGGATTATATCGAATATGGACCTTGTTGACAAAACTGTGCTGTAGCACCGGTCATCAATAATAGCAACAAACTCAGAACCTTTATTGTCAAACCAACAGCAACAATCAACGTACTATCACCTAACGGTTATATCGAACAAGAACCACAATACATAAGTTTTGAAAAGTTTAAAAACATATATAACAAACGTGATCAAAACGGACGACATCAGCGACAAGATACGCTGTTTGAAATATCAATAAGTGTCGATGGGCAGATCATCATGATCGAAGAAGTATATCGCTCCTAGAGCGTAAGGATAGATCATACTGACAATGATAAGGCGAACAAAAGGACCGTCTGCTGTTCGCTTTACTAAGGTAATTTATTGATAATATATAGGCATCTACTACAATACGCATCAGTTTGTGTGTGCTAAAAAGCAAAAGCATCACTCATTGATTCCAAGAAACGCCACAAGCGACCATGTCAACAAGTACTAAAGCATTTCGACATCATAAAGTAGAAAAACAAACTTTTAACTATTCCCCAAGACATGTCGTGGTTAATAATGCTAACAATTTTTCTCATAATTTTATCCATACTAAGTTTCGGGTTTTTTGTCGGTGCTCAAACCCTCAATTTCATATTTTTTTCTTGTGACATCAAACAAGTAGTCCGTCTATCACTGATAGTAAACACTCTCTATCTGATTCTTATGACGCTAACCATATGGTGATGAGGAGAAATATCTCTAGAAATAACGAGAGTACTCAACTATTATCTATGAATTTTGTTGTACACCGTACTAGTGAGTACAACATTTCGAATACTCTATGTAATTAGTAAACGAGGACACAATGAGCACTACATAGCCTCCCATCTAGTAGGATATCTCCTAATAGCTATCATTGTCGGAATAGTCGCTCTATGAGTCTATAATTTTGAAAAGGGAATCCAGGTCAGACACATCAACATCGAATCGCAAAAAATAAGCCAAAATTACAGATTTGTACAAATATGAGACATCCAGTTCGGCTCAACATCACAAAAACATTTAGAAAAAACAATCAATCTAGCTTTAGAACAAAAACCAGACTTCATCGTATTTGTAGGAGATCTGGTGGACACCTCGCAATACGGTCCCGACAATTTTCTGGTTTTCTCAAAACTATCTGTCCCATTGTATTTTATTAGTGGCAATCATGAATATCTACACCAATATCCGAGGCTTATCAAACTATTAGAAGCATATCCAAAGATAAACATCTTAGATAACGAAAAAGTCTCATATAAAGAACTAGAAATAATCGGAATAGACTACAAAGGAGAAACTAAAGAGGGAAAAGGGGGATCCATACTATCAGAGGCATTGAAAGACATATCACTAAACAGTCAACACTACTCTATACTTCTCTACCATGAACCAAAAGATATTGCTATATGAGTGAAAAAATGATTTGATCTTATGCTCTACGGACACACACACGGAGGACAGCTGTTTCCTCTCAATCTTATCACCCAAGCAATATATCCTCATAGCAAAGGTTTTCATACAGTAGAAAACACTAATATATATACCACACTAGGAGCATGACTTTGGGGACCGAAAATGAGGATCTGATCTCACAATGAAATAGTTGTGTTTGACCTAAAACCACAGAAGGAATAAAAAATCCCTTTAACAAAAAACCACCCACTAAGGAAAGGATAGTTAAGTCACCAAAAAATAGTTAAGTCCATGCAATATTTTCCCACTTCATAACATTCAACACTGGAGCGGGCGACGGGACTCGAACCCGCAACCAACAGCTTGGAAGGCTGTGACTCTAGCCAATTGAGTTACACCCGCAAACAAAACGACATGGGCCCGGTTGGGCTTGAACCAACGACCCACCGGTTATGAGCCGGTTGCTCTAACCAACTGAGCTACGGGCCCCAACAACAAGGTATAGCATACAGCTCAGAAAGTTATTGGCTACGGCTATACAACAATAAGTAAGATGGTGGGTGATGTAGGACTCGAACCTACGACCCCCTGCTTGTAAGGCAGATGCTCTCGCCAACTGAGCTAATCACCCATAAACACAAAACTATATACACACATGGCGGCCCCACGGGGAATTGAACCCCGATTGCAGGATTGAAAGTCCCGTGTCCTAACCATTAGACGATGAGGCCACAAACTCAATTATTGTTTTTTCAGTGGTTCCTGTTTCTTCAAGACGACATATCACCCAGCAAAGTCGCTTTGAGCAAGCACACCAGGTGATCACAAAACCGACAAAAGCTCTCTTTGTCACAACTGCCCCAGAGACTCCCAATCTTCTAAAGCAAGCCAAAAAAACAGTGGCGGAACGGACGGGACTCGAACCCGCGACCTCCTGCGTGACAGGCAGGCGTTCTAGCCAGCTGAACTACCGCTCCACAAAAGACATGCACAAAAGAGACTGGATTCTAATAAAGATCAATAATATTGCAATCAGATACTCCAAATACAATCAAGATAGCCAGCTGCGAGATTCGAACTCGCGACCTGCCGCTTACAAGGCGGATGCTCTACCTGCTGAGCTAAGCTGGCCCAAGAGCTAGCCTTGAAACTAGCAACCGTACACACTACTTGGTAGCAGACTTGTGTGCCAACTTCATAACGCCAGACTTTTTTCTTGCAGCAGTATTTTTATGGATAATCTTCTTCTTAAGTACCCTATCAATTGTACTACAAGTCTTATTTACTTCCTCAGCACTTATTATTTCTCCCTTCTTAGCCTTTTGGCGAAGTTTTCTAATCGCATCTTTCATAGGAGTAATGAAAGTAAGGTTTCTCTCACGAAGTTTATGAGACCTTTGAAGAGCTTTTTTTGCTGATTTCGTAACGGGCATAATACAAAGATAATTCTAAATGAAGACTTCACACTCCGAGGGTGGGACTCGAACCCACGACCCAGTGGTTAACAGCCACTTGCTCTACCGACTGAGCTACCTCGGATCAACAAGGAACCTATACTCGATAGCAGACAAAACAATGGGTTTGCAGAGTTACAATCGTAGTCTACCGAGGGTGGGACTCGAACCCACACACCGTACGGCACTTGGTTCTAAGCCAAGCATGTCTACCAATTCCATCACCCCGGCACAGATCCATTGCTTTTTATCACACAAAATCCAAGTCAAATACACTTGCGGGGGATGGAATCGAACCACCTGTCTCCGGGTTATGAGCCCGGCGAGATACCATTTCTCCACCCCGCATCTACAAACTATTACAGAACCCATCCAAACCAAGTCAAGACTCTCGGGAGGAAGGAGTCGAACCTACAACCGCCTGATTCAGAGTCAGGTGCTCTACCAATTAAGCTACTCCCGACCATACAAAGATACAAAAACAACAAGGAAGCGATTAGTAAGACACTGGGGTACTAGGACTCGAACCTAGACCGACGGCTTCAAAGGCCGCTGTCCTACCATTAGACAATACCCCACCATTTTTGTATATACAAAAAAAGCAAGTGAAAAAACCGCACATCGCATCATACCAATTACATCTGTCAATGCAAGGAGTAATGAGTGCCTTTTCTACAATCATTCTACAAGATCATGACGTCGACGACACAAGAGACCATGAAGGTATACAATATTATGGAGAGACAAAAGGATGCCCGCCAACATCTCTTTTTCTTGGATAAGATGATGAAGATAAGACTTAGAAAAGCTTTTACAGGCATAACAAGCACAATGATCAGTGAGCAAAGAAAAGTCCTCTCTAAAACAAGCATTTTTTAACTTTATATTGCCGTGATCGCTAAATGCAACTCCATGCCTCCCAAGCCTCGTAGCCAATACACAATCAAACATATCAAAACCCTGTTCTACAGAATACAACAAATCTTCGGGTGTACCAACCCCCATGAGATACCTTGGGATACTGTCTGGTAATTGCGGACCACAAAAGCCAATAACAGAACGCTTAACATGTTCTTCCTCTCACACACTCACTCATCACACAGCAATACCATCACAAGCAAAAGAAGAAAGAAAACGGATCGACTCCTCCCTCAGATCCAAATAGCTTCATCATTGTACAATAGGGAAAAGCACCCCTCTCACGTCATGATAAATCCTATCCATGTACATGCTTTGTTCTTCTGCCCATTGATGTGTGAGAGACATGTGGGCAGCATATGTATCCTTAGAAGATCATGAGGGAGAGCAGACATCAAGCATCATCATAATATCTGACCCAATGGCAGATTGTATATCGACAACCGTACGAGGACTAAAAAAATGTTTACTTCCATCAAAAGGAGAAGAAAAACTTACACCATCATCATGAAGCTTCACCCTTACCTCGTGAGTCTGATGAGAACGAGAATGACGAGTAGTGTGAAGACCAAGGCTAAAAACCTGAAAACCACCACTGTCAGTTAAAATTAAACTATTTCGATGTTCAAAACGATGAATACCTCAAGCCTGTTTGATCACCCTAGCTCCTGGACGCAAATAAAGATGAAAGGTATTCGCTAAAATAAGTTGTATAGCGGGAAGATCGCCTATATAATGAGGGTCTTGAAGCATATCCAAAATCATTCCTTTAATAGTGGCTTTGGTGCCAACAGGCATAAAAACAGGTGTTTGCAAAGTTACACCATTGAGCGTAAGTTCTCCTGCTCTTGCATTACCTCTTTGTTTTACTACCCTAAATTTCAACTTAGACATAGCACTATATCGTTTATACTAAAGACAATGCTGAAACAATCACGGACGACCATTACAGGTATAGCCACAGCAATTGCAATACGATCAATCTCAGGAGTCTTGCACATAAATGCAGAAGAATCAAGTCCCAATTGTGAAAACATTATTTTCAGCATTGAAGGTACGGAGAAAGCTTTGCTCAATCAAGACTATAGCTTCGCAGCCAACGGTTATGAATTATCCTATCAGTCTGGAAACAATACCGGTGAACAAACTGGAACAAAAAGTATATTAGCAACAGGAGATTATAAATCATTACTGTGAGAAGAAGCAAGCATACAATACGACATTATCACTAACAACAAAACAATAAACCGCTTCTATGAGAAGCAATTACTCTACAATTTCAAACTACCAGGAGAATATCAGGTTCAGGCGACAATACAACATCCACAATGCACATACAAAATCACAAAAGACATCAAGGTCTTTAGTACCCTATACACACGAATTGGAAACGAGCCAAACAACACCATCACAAGCCTCATTACCAACATTGAGCAAAAGGACAATGGGTTTGGAATAGTAACAATGACAAAACAAGAAAGTGTAAACCAAAAACTAAAAGACAATCAACAAATAATAAAAGATTCGCAAGCAATCATCATAGATTACAACAATTACAATGATATCTTCAAAGGCATACAAAACATTATCCAAGAACATGAAACACAAAAAGACATCATCATAGTAAGTAACACAGCGAAACAGATTACCAAAAAAATACTAGCCCCAGTTCTCAAAGAATCATATCTGACAAAAATATATCTATTAAGTGAAGCAGAACTCACAAACGTAATGGTAGAGTTGTCAATCCAAAAGGCCCCAAACTATGAGCAGTTTTTAATATCCTATGAATGAGTAGGGTTTATAACATCATTGAGTTCAATTATTGATAATCTAATCTATCAATGATTTCCAATAGAGCTAATGAGTATCATATTGGCACTAACACTAGCAATCGCAGTAATCGTGTTTTGGAAACAAGTATTGGGACTCAACGCATACGGAGTATATTATCCTCTCTTATTCGCTCTATATTTGCACCTACTATGACCGAAAACAAGTATAGCACTGTTATTGATCGCCATGGTGGCACAAACAATAATAGACTTTTTCAACAAAAAAATTACTCTGTTGGTGAGTGCTAAATTAGGAGCAACACTTATTCTCTATTTTATGCTATCAATAATCGCCCTGCGAATCAGTAAAAAGCTATTAAATCGACCTGAAAGCTTTATAACCTTTTCTCAGAGCCTATTTATCATAGCTTACATCACAACACCCCTAATAAGCAACAAAATCAGCGGCAAAACACACAAACGAAAAACAACAAGTAAAGCTATTATACAATTCATCGTAATATCAGGTATTGTATACAGCATATTTCACAACACCAACATACAACACGCCATGTTAATCCAACCGCTATATATACTACTCATCATCATCATCGTCATATCTATAGGAAGATACACAGGACTACAATTAACAGAAATCTTTCGTTTCTCCCAACTAATAAAATATACTCTATCCAAAAAAAGACGTTAATGCGAAAAGAACACATACACAAAGAAATACAAAACATACAACACAACACTCCTATTTGTTGAATCTATTTTACGTGTTATGACCAAAACAACACAATAATCATAAGCAAAGGGGTGGCACAAACAGACAAAGAAATACCAAAAACAATCGATATCCTATACCATTCACTCATCGAACCCGTACAACAAAAAATCAATTACATACGCTGCGATGTTGTTTTGGCTATACAAACAATCAGTGATCCAAAGGAATTGGATCCCACAACAGAAGGATTATTAATAATAGATACAAAAAACCAACAAAGTGTCGCTTGGATCCCCACAGGAGACGAAAACAACTCACAAGATCCAATACAAATGATGGTGGAAAAACACTGACTCAAGCAATATGACAAACTATATAAAATGATCTTACACACTAGTATCATTCACCCCTAACAGCAACCATGGTAGCAGATACTAAAAATGACATCAAGAAAACACTCGGCTCTCACCTCTGGGCAGGACTAGAAGAAATGAAAAAAGTATTTGGCCGACACAAAAAGACAAAGCAGCCCAAACCAAACCAAATCAGCAACGAACAAGAACAACGAGAAGCACATATTATTAAAAAAAAGAAGGAAGCATGGGAAAAAGACAAACAACACATATAACTCATATTACTGCACATAAGTAGGTCGGTATTGCAACCACAGAAGTGAATCTAAATGCAACGGAGCAAGAGAATGATTTTTAGCAAGAGAAGAAAAATAGGCAATCATCGTAGAAAGAGGAGCAACACCATAAGACTGATGATAAATCTTTTGTAGGCGGGAGTCTAAAGGAATAGGAACCGTTGAAGGATAAACGTAAACCTTGCCAGATATAGCTCTAAAAGCATAACCATACATCTTAATAGCAAAACAACAAGTCTTAGCATAAGAAGAGCGAACAGACAACAAACAACTATATAATTCTTCCATACGAACGCAAAATGTTCCTAAAGAGTGTGAGACCAACAAAGACGACAAAAGAGAATCAAACACAACAAGTCTAGAGCGTTTAGAGTTATATAAACGCCTATTGTAGCGAGATTGAACTAAAAATTCATACCGCCAATCAATAAGACCTACTCACTGACGCATCAATCCATCAATAGTAGCAAAATCTTCGACTATTGTTTCTGCAAATTCCTGCCACCATAACACACCACTACCAGCAACTTGATAAGAAATCAGGGCATTTTGTATAACAAGATACAAAAAGAGTTCTGTATGGAAAGTGACATCAAAAAACTCTAAACCAACAATAGCGTTCCAAGCCTTATGTAAACAGAGAAATTGCTCATCACGAAACTCCAATGCGATAATATCGTCCAAAGAATAGCCCGATACAAACTCATCCAAAGACATAGAACACAAAAAAAACAAAAGACCGTGCTCCACATAGACAGATAATGGGGGGAACCCTATCTATGTTCAACTATTTCTGGACTACCTTTTTTCTTCCAAAGCAATTGCCATTTTGCCCGCAAAAGAACCCTATATTGGTAAGCATACTGAAGCACGCTAAACAATGTTGTGATAACAATATAAAGACCCACTCCAGCCTGAGTGCTATAAACAAAAGAACCCATCATAAAAACCAAGAAAATATTCATAAATCCCATCATTTTTGACATATCAGGAGCATTAGTTCAAGGAATAGTGGGAGTAAGGGGTTTGGCTAAGGTCGTAAGCTTTGTCTGCAAAAAAATAAGAACAGCAGCAAGAATAGTCAAAATCACACTATTAGGCGTTAATAAGTCGATACCAAAAAAATGAGTATTGATAGTAGACAGATTTGTATAATGTGAACCAAACGAATGAAAAAAACTATAAACATAATCAGGGATTTTATCGTCGGCGTAATCTCTAATAACCAAAAATAATCCCAAAAAAACAGGCAATTGCAAAAGCATCCCCAAGCATCCTTTTAAAGGGCCAGCTCACTGTTTCTTAAGCAGTTTCATCATTTCTTCCTGAAGTTTTTTTGGATCATCAGAATACTTTTCTTGAAGTTTTTGCATTTTAGGTTGAAGATCACCCATTTGAGACTGCATCATCGCACCAGCAGCACTTGTCTTGTACAAAAGTCACCTCACTAACAAGGTAAGTGCAACAATCGCCCATCAGAGGTTACCAGAAAAAACGCTAAGGAAAACAATTAAAACGTTGAAAATGGGGCGATAGACTACCTCCAACCACAATAGACTAAACAATCACATTAGACGACAACTAACAACGACTAAAAAGGAAAGGCCGACAAACACACAGCAAAAAAGTCTTATTTACACCCTCATAATTTCTTCAGTTTTTTTCTTAACCACATCATCAACATGTAAAGACATATCTTTTGTCAATGTATCTATGGTGGCTTCCGCTCACTTCTTCTGATCTTCTGACAGAACCTTCGCATCCAAATCATGCTTAACATCCTTCATCGCATCGTGTCTAATATTTCTCAAACTAACCTTAGCCTCTTCTCCCAACTTAGAAACGAGTTTGCAAAGTTCCTGTCTCCTTTCTTGAGTCAAAGGAGGAACCTTTACCAAGAGATAATCTCATTCGTTTTTTGGTGTTAACCCAGTAGCTGAGTCATAAATAGCTTTTTCAAGAGAAGAGACAATTGACTTGTCCCAAGCCTCTATTTTCAAAGTTTGAGAATCCATAACCACGACATTAGCGAGCTGATTAAGCTTCATCACACCATAAGAAACAGAAACGATGATCGAATCAACCAAGCTAGGAGTAGCCCTACCAACATGAAAACCACTCAATTCATGCAAAAGATGATCAATAGCCTTCTGCATACGTTGTTTATAAGGACCAGTATCCATGATACACCACACATATAATAATATAAAACACGCCTAATTTAGCAACGGTCTCCTCCAAATACTATATAATCAGATAGTCCATACAAGCAGAAAACTATACCATGTCTGATAGCTTTGCCTAATATTCATAAGAGAAGCATAAAGCAGATCAACAGATCTAAGAGCTTCTTCATCAACAAGTTGCCTTCACAACAAGTCACCAGCATAAGCCAAGTCTTTTTTGATATCTTCAAAATATGCAACATAACTTTTGTGTTGCCCGGTCATAATACGGCGTTTGGTCGCATACAAAACATCTACACTTCCCTCATAATCATAAATAGTGTCCTTATGTTCATACAGCGTCTTAGCATAAAGAAAGAACCACTCATCAATACGCCGCTCAAAATCCTTCAAAACGGCCGCATACTGAGACCGAACGCGATGAAACTGAGATACCAACAACAGCAAAACAATCACATAAATAACAATATACAATCGCAACATCACAAAGCAATAAAGCTAAAAGACTACTTGTTCCTTCAATACATCAAGAAAAACTTTCACAATACGTCCACTACGTACAAGTACGGGGACATAGTTCCTCCAAAAAATGGGAACTTTACAATCCAAAAGATACTTATGCAAACGCTTACCATGATAATAATCACCTACTTGACCAAACCTCAAAACACAAGACTCATAATCAGGAGTAATGCTAAGAGAAAAGTCGCCAAAAGGTTCAGCAACAAAAGTAGTTATCTCGCGAACTGTTGCAATCCTATTGCCCCAAAAACAACGATCAGCCCCAAAAACATAAATACGATCATGAGCAATAAGGAACAAAGTCCCTGCATACACTTTCCAACCACAAGTGTTGCTACGAAGAAACACACACAACTCCAACAATCATCATTCGTTACTATCACAATAACGGCACAGTTGTTTAAAAAGCAAAACCAGAAGTGCAATATCAATATCTTGTCTATCTGGCACATCTCGCAAAAAAGCAAAGTCAACACGCCAATACATACTGATAGTAATAGGGGTTAGGCACAACAATAAAGAAAGTGTCTGAACATAGTCAGCAATCAGAGCATACAAAGAAGTCATCGTAGTAACAAAAGAGGAATCATGCAATAGTTGCGACACAACACGGTGTCTAATAAAATTTCTTTTGCTAACAAGAATGTCCTGATTGGTCGGATCGTGTACAAAAGGGATAGCACTCTGTTCACAAACAGAAACAACATGCTCTTTCAAAAGCCCCAACAAGGGTCTATAAACAGAATAGGCAAGGGAAGAATGGGTCAAAACACCATGTTTTTGTTCATACACACTCATATTAGATAGGCCAAACACAGAACAGCCACGATACAAATGTAACAAACTAGTTTCAATACGATCAGACAAATGATGTCACGTAATCAACAAAGAAGAGTTATACCCTACTAATACGTCACAAAAGCATTCCCATCTCCAAGCCCTCAACACATGCTCACGATAGTCCTCTCCCTGATACGCAAAAACACGACAAGTCAGTCATTCGCAAAACGATAAAACAAAAGCCTGTTCAGCATCCGTAGCCTCCCTCGTGCGATGATTACAATGTACAACAACAACACCATCCAAGCTGCCAGAAATATGTAAAACCATAGAACACACAATAACCAAAGATAACATGCTATCAGGTCATCAGGAAACAGCAACAACAACAGGTAATCATGCTTTATAATAAGAAAAAAACGGAAGAGAGGCCTCACCGATTTCAGACCAAAATTGTTGTTTAGCAAGATCAGATACAAGTTTCATAGAGAATGATTGAAATTAAGAAAGGTCTGACTACACTAAAAACATACACAAAACACAAACGAAAAAAAGCTTTACACCCCAAACCTACCTACCACTGATGAAAAAAAGCGACTTTACTATCAAAGTAGCTGATCTCCTCAAAGAAACAGGAAAACAAGACACAACGGACTTTTCCGAACTCTATACCAGCAAAATCGCTGGGCTCAATAAAGAATGAGTATCAGGAACAATAAGCCTAGAATCAATAAACGAAAACACCATCGATGCCACCATTACCAACCTAGAATGTCAAATTAGCGATATATGTGACCATTGTGGAAAAGAATATGTCAGACAAACACGGTGTGATATCTATGAAAACAAGTTTAGCTCCGACAAAAGTCAATTTGAAGACGACACTGAAGAAGAGATATTCCCCATCAACGAAAACCAAATCATTGATATTGAAGACATGATTGTCCAAGCAATAGGGCTTCAAGAACCCCTAACCAAACTATGTTACGATTGTCTCAACAAAATAGATACTGACGATGAAGAGGATTCATTAGACTATTTTGAAACATCAGTAGGTAATATCAAATTTTCTTAAAAACAAAAAACCGTTTTCCTTGACGACTTGGACAAAATTACTATTCTCCCCATACCCCTTATATTACAAAAAGTCGGGATGTAGCTCAGATGGCTAGAGTGCAAGGCTGGGGGTCTTGAGGTCGCTGGTTCGAGTCCAGTCATCCCGAAAATAATAACGCAAACAAAAAAGCGAAATATAAGAAAAAGACTTAAGCTTCTTCAAGCTTAAGTCTTTTGTCTGTCCTCAAAAGAGTTGGAAAACTAGTTAGTAGTTGGTGCTTCTTCAGTAGGAGCGGCTGCGTCGTCTGCTACAGGCTCTTCAACCACAACATTAGCATCAGCCTCATCAGCATCCACAGCATCACTACCATCTTCTACATCTGCTGCATCATCTTCCACAACAGCGTCATCACCAACAGCTTCACCTTCAATCACAACGTCATCAGCAACTGGCTTTTTCATACAACCAGCCAAAACTACAACGCTGAACAAAGCAGCTATGAGCAATAATAATTTCTTCATCTACACAATACAAAAAACTAAAACAGTGGGCACAGACTATACAATCAGAAGTAAAATACAAGTCGGAAAATTAAAAACCAAAGCAGTTCACTGCACAATAAAAAATACCAAATAAGGCGTCACACATTACACAAAATTCCCCCCTCCCGTCTGACCTCAATGCATTTCCCATTCCCTTTTGCAATCAACTTGCTACACTAACCTAGTAACATACTTTATACTCCATACATCATGTCACGTTTTTGACATCTCATATCCAGATCACGAACAATACGATCATCCAAAGATATTTTCACCTATAGTGCTGCAGCAGCCTTCTATACGATTTTTTCTTTCCCAGCTATTACACTGATTATCCTCACCCTTACCAAACAAATCATCCAAAATAACGAATTACTCAACCAACTTCAGTCATCCCTTGCCTATCTCACCAGCCCTGACATAGCAAACGGTGTTATAGAGGTAGTAAAAAGCTACATGAGCTACTCAAGTAGCCACATTGCATTGATCTTCGCCATCATCATTACCATCTATATCGCTACAGAAGCCATCGTCACCACCGACGAAGCCATCAACCATATTCGAGAGACCAGTGACAAAAAACACGTGAGCGGATGGAATTATCTTTTGAGTCATATCAAAGCACTAGTCATGATATCCATGACAGCGATCCTCGCCATTATACTATTCGTCGTCAATGTCTTGATAGAACTGGCTCACAATAGGTCACACATCAGGATCATATCAGAGATCTCTCAAAGGTCCAATGAGCTACTCATCATTTTAGCAGTCCTATTGCTAAGTTACCTGTGTTACAGTTATCTTATGCAAAAAAAAATAGCCAAAAGACATATGCTTATCGGATCAGCTATTTTTGCTATCATTTTCCTCCCTCTCAAGCGAATTCTCAAGGGCTACCTCTCACGAGGTACAGCAGGCAATATCTATGAAACAACCAGTAGTATCATCGTTTTTATCATATGGATTTATTTTGTTGCTATCACATTCTTTTCGACAGTCTGTATCACCAAAGCAATCAGCGAAATTCGACCAAAAAAAGACATCAGACCTAAACAACAAGTTTCTCCAACAAGGATTGATAAATTCTCACCATAGCAAGCGTATCTTGTTTGCAATATTCCAAGAGATCATGCTCTATCTGATGGATATCCCACTCAGAAACTTCACCACGCAATCTCTTAAGCAACAAATCACTAGCAACCCCACCATGACCTACAGCCAAATCGGCATAAGACATATCCGTCATCACCGGTAACACATTTTTTAGAGAGCACGAACCATTAAAACCCCTATGAAAGTAAGCAAAAGACTTAAATACCTCCATTAGATCAAAGGTGCGGGCCCTGATAGCATCAAAGTAAGCTGCAGTATCTGGGTATAAAAGAGACAACTCCTCATTCCTTTGATTTTCAAAGTTTTGATACCACACAATATAGGATCATCAACGTCCATAATCCAGGTCCTCAAGCAAACATAGCACAAGTGTCGCATTATCTGAAGCCTGTGCATCTATCAATCATTGTCTATGAACCAAACGCCCATCCTCGTGTAAAATATGAACAGAATACTGCACAACAACTTGTTGTCGTGGCTTAGTTCCAACAAGAAAGGGAACAGGCCAGCTAATAGTTTCATAATCATAAAAATAAAGAGGAAATTGCAAGGAACCCAACAATTGAGCCAATCTATCACGTTCAACAAACTCTTCTCCGCTACGATACAACTGAACATAACGACATCCTCTATCCTCATCTCACACACGATCTGTGTAGGACCTAAGATCTTCATCAGAAAGATCGGTCAAGAAACGCTTGCCTGATTGAGCCCATCCCACTCTTTCTTCCACATTACTGGGTATCGACCAAATACTACCCTTGGGAGGAGGCTCACCATAATACAACATATAATCTTGTCCCTTCCACGGATACAAAGCATCAAAATCCTCTTTAGAAAAAAACAAATCCCTCTTCATAGAAAAAAGACGATCAACAACAACAGTTCCATCAAAAAGATCAGCAGAAACAAACTCTATACGTAAAACAGATGGATCAAAGTCTCCGTTTGTACAGACATAGTCTTTGTTCAAATAAACAACATAACAATTCCCAGAAAAACGCTCACCCAAAACTTCATGCAAAACATACGATTGAACACTAACATCAGCCCTAATATCATCATACAGCCTACTCTCACTACCATTATTTCTGATACTATTTTTGCTCTTCACTTCATACAAATCATAGCGTCCCTCCTTATTGAGAACCAAAAAATCATGAATAACAAAAAGGTTGTCACACAAAAAACCGCCTTGATAAATAACCGGGGTTCAGCCATCTAATAGAGTAGTTGTTTGTTGATGATAGGACTCATGTCGTTTGCCAGAGACAAAAGAAGTCTTATCAACACTGACTATAGTGCTGTCCAACCAGATCTTCTTTGCCACATCTTCTACAGCCTTACCAATAGCAAACCCATCCATAGAACCATAATAGTAATCATTAATCTTTTGGTAAATAGCTTGATTATTCACATGCCGCCAAGCCCATTGGGGACAAGAAGAAAACTCAACAAACAAAGATTTAGTAAAAAACATATAAGTAGCAAATAGCTAAAGAAACACAAAAACACCAGTTGCTTATAGTCATACGAAAAAAGACTACAATCAAAAAAGCCTCTCACCTAAGCAAGAGACTTTTTCCAATCCGGATTCTTATAAAATGATGAATTACTCATCATCAGAAGCTGCAGATCCAGCACCAAGAGGTGCAACCTTTTTAGCAGCAGGACCCTTTGGAGTTTCACCTACTTCGTAAGTTACTCTGTCCTCTTCTTGTGGTTCGTATCCTTCCTGACACTCAGTAACATGGAAAAACAAATCCTTTCCACCTCCATCAGGGATAATAAAACCAAATCACCTTTGGTGATTAAAAAACTTTACTACTCACTCCATGATAATACAGTATGAATAAAAGCCTCGCTACTCGACTATGTAAGACAAGAAGCAATAGGTGTAGTCCCAATAATTCGTACTCCTTTATTCTCCGAAAAAGAAAACTAGGTACTCATCAATGTGGCGACTTAAAAGAAGTATACATATAAAAACAAATATTACAACAAATTTATACACTAGCCAAAACAAAACAGAACATAAGTCAAAAGAAGAGCATAAAGACACTACACAACAAAAAGGAATTACATATAGTGACACCGCAGTTTTAACACACAAACAAACAATGCATATAATAAAAAGGCGAATCAAACCCTTCGAGTTTCGACCATCACGACGAGTAGAGTTGCCATATTACGGATATATACTATTTCTATGTTGTAAACACAAAATACACATAAGAACACTAATGAAAGCTGACTATCAATTAGATCATGGAGATATCGGCATAGGAAGCAAACGAGAAATACAGACACTATTTGATCAATCCTACTTCCCACCAAGCATATATATAAAGGAAGATCGAGACTACGGCACTAAGCGAGAAACAATACAACCCATCATACAAAACTATGGTTTCCCCATTATATGCAAACCAGATTATGGACTAAAGGGGAAAGCCATCATCAAAATACACACTCCACAAGAACTACGCAACGCTATTCCACAACTCAAAGGAAACTACATATGCCAATGATTTGTTGGAGGTTTGGAATACGGCATCTTTGTGGTTAGAAAACAAGGCAAACGAACAATAACAGGAATAACCGCAAAACATCCTCCCTTCGTAACAGGTGATGGACAACACAGTATCAAAGAACTTGCTCTCAAACACGAACGCTTCTCCAAACACCGATACTCTCGATTGCACTATAACGATCTATCTTATATACCACAGGAAGGAGAAAAAATACAAATATCCTTTATCTGATCTCACACACTAGGGTCCTGTTTCACCGACGAATCACAGCTCATAACAACCGACTTAGTACATAAAATAGAAGAGTTGTGCAAGAAGACACCATGATTTAATTACGGAAGATTGGACGTAAAGACACGATCAAGTCAAGGACTCCAAAAAGGAGAATTCACCATTTTAGAAGTAAATGGTATAACAGCGTTACCAACACACATCTACGATCCCAAACTCACTCCCAAAGAAGCCTATACAATCCTATTCGAACATGCGAAGCATTTGGTACAAATAGCAAAAGAACACAAAAACGCCCACCAACACACGCTAACTCGGAACCAAATATACAAACAAATAAAAAACGCCCTAAAGAAAGTGGAAATACAACACCAAGCACTCATGCAAACAGATATATAAGATGGATAATTATCTCCCAGCCAAAATAACTTTCACCGTCATCAACAAAATATATGCATCAAAAAACAAGGACCAATGCTGCATATAGTGTAAATCATATCTCGCTTCCTGATCAAAACTAAGCCTATCCCTGCCATGTATCTGAGCATAACCAGTAATTCAAGGTTTCATGCTTAACAATCTTTTCTGCCAAGATTTATATCTATCAACCTCAAACAACTCGTGTGGCCTAGGGCCAACCAAAGACATAGTACCCCGCAACACCAAAAATAAACTAGGAAGCTCATCCAATGATGTCTTACGCAAAAAACGCCCAATACGAGTCACTCTTGGGTCATTGACAATCTTTTGTAACTCTCATTGGCGTATGTTAAGAGAAGAATTCATAAGCTGTTCTTTATACTTCCAGGCTTTTTGACCACCATAACGATCACCAACGCACCACTGAATATGCATAGTACGAAATTTGACAAAAGTGAAAGCTTGAGCGTTTCTACCAATTCTTTGTTGCAGATAAAGAACGGGACCAGAAGAGTCAAGTTTGATCAACAATGCAACCACCAACATAACAGGAAGAAGCAAAAAGCATAACACAGATCATACGACAATATCACACAACCTTTTGAAAACTACTTGCCATCAAGCCAAGGTACTAGGACTATAAGCCATGACTTGCATTTCACCAAAATCGATAGTGCGATAGACAACATCATCCAAAAATAAGCCATCAGACACATGCAAAAACATATGATGTGCCAGTCTGATCTTGTCAAATTCTTGCTGCAAAAGCTCTAAATCAAAAGTGCCAACAGCCAAGACATAATCATAGAGGTGATAGTCAACATTACTCCAATGACCAACATCAAGTCAGCTAATATCATAATAGCTCTGATCCAAATAACTTTTTACACGATCAAATTTAGCAATATCGTCATAAACACACAACACACGATAGGGTTCAAAACGTTGAAAATAACATATGAGCTGATTCCACAAAACATCAAAGCAAAACAAGAGAACAAAAACCGCGACAACCGACCAAGAAATGATCAACCTCGAAATACCACCAGAAAAAATAATTCCAAACCCAAAATAGGCAGCAAAAGTAATAAGCACAAACCAGACAAACCGACTATGGAGAAAATTCTTTCGATATCAGGAAAGTGGCTTAACTAAATCATAAAGACCCGTCACCAAACCACAAAAAACAAAAGCCATCGCAGAAAAAACAGCATACAGTTGAAGTTCAGTGATGTCGATTGCTGGAATGCTCAACTGGAAACCAGGGATAAGATCAGTAATAAGACGAAGTTTATAACTTAGAAAAAATACAACACAGACGAAAGCAGCATGAAAAAGAGGTCTAAGAAGACGAAGGTACAATGTTTTTCTTTTTTTCTCTATCATACGAGCATCAACATCAACAAATACAATTTAATATCAACGATAATTCTCAGGGGACACGCCAACTCTCTTCCCCTTCATATAATCCTGAATCACCTCTCACAATGTTTCCACCAACAAACCAAACTTATCATTTTCTTCATCCTCGTCTTCTAGAGGTTTGAGGTAAGAGTCTCTGACAGCCAATATTTTATTAGCCAAATCCATTGGTGAAGGTACATTATGAAAACGGTAAACAACACCATGCTCCAGAGAAATGAGTAGGTTTCACTTTCCCAACAACTTATCCGCCAAAGAATCTTGAGTATGACTTACTGTTTCTATCCTTTCCCACGAAAACGTATCAGTTTTGTATTCTAGAAGCCCTTCTCGTTTGAAAACAACCACTCACCTAGAGCCTAACACAATACAATCTAAGTAATGATTAAGAAAATCAATAACTCCCTTGCCATACAAAAACATCCCAATCATAGCAAAAATCAAGGACAACAAGGAGGCATCAACAAATTTATGCAACAGCACAAACAACAAATAGAGAATAAGCAAAAAAAACATCATCTTAAACAACGGAGGTGTATAGACAATCCGATGATGTCACACCAAATGATCAATAACACGATCATCAATATGCTTTTTCACTATATAATGTCTGAGCATAGAAAAACAGAAATAAGAAACACACCCATGATATTACAGAAGCACTTCACAAAAAAAAGAAAAAATTGCCACCTTAGCATGGCAATTCCTTACAACATAAACAAAATATTGTGAAACAGCCTATTTTTTCATTTGTTCCATTTTCTTCAGCCTTTCCTGATATTGTTCAGCTCTTCATTTAGAAACTTTCTCAATTTTCTTATCGGGATTATAAGCAGGATGAGACAGATGTGTGGTTTCTACCCTAATAGGACCAGGAACCGCTGCATTAAGAGTAAATTCATGACCATTAATATCAACAACCGTCACTTCTTGATAATAGTTTGGATGAATTCATTTCTTATCATTATGCTTTACTAACGTCCCCGCAACTCCATTCCCTTGCTCATCAGCAGGTTTCTTATCTTTTGGCATGAAATGTAATGATACAAAATATAAAGGTAAATTTATGAGATATATGATTTTAGATAACTATCTGGTAAATCTACAATGAAGCGGTTTGTCATCAAAAAGCTCTTCTTGAGAAAACCAAAGAGCAACTTCTTGTTTCGCCTCATTCAAATCGGCAGAAGCGTGAACAAGGTTGTAAAAAGCTGCCTCAGGCGTAGCATCAACATAGCCATAAGAAATATGGGCATAATCACCTCTAATAGTACCAGGAGCAGCAGATTTGGGCTCAGTACTACCAACAATCTTCCTGACATACTCAACTGCCTCTACTCATTCCAAACACAATGCCACAACAGGCAACGCCATCATCATAGAAACAACATCCTGTAGTATCTTTTCTCATCTCCTCGTTCATAGCTGTCCAATTCACTCATAATGCTGGTGGAGAAACTCTTTTGTTGGTTTCACCATCTTCATAGCTACCAAATGAAGTCCAGCCCTTTCAAAACGAGAAATAATCTCACCAATAACAGAACGTCCAACAGTATCAGGCTTCAATACAACAAGTGTTCTCTGAACCAATGACATAAAGTTTTTTGCCAATATAAAAAAACGGTCAAAATTTCCACAGATATATACAACTACAAATGTCAATTGCAAGACAAAGACGGTTTGTTTTTTGAGGAGAAAAAGCTACAACCCAATCACAAAGCTAGTGTTATTATGTTCCTTGTATCAAAAAATGACCGAAAAAAACCATCATCCAGACCTGCTTTCAGCTCAAAAAAAAGACATCTACTACAATCTTGTGATGTTTCCTTATCCATCAGGGTTTGGTCTCCATGTCTGACATGCGTCAAACTACACCATCACCGATGTTAATGCAAGGTTTCAACGCATGTTAGGGAAAATAGTGCTCAATCCTTTTGGTTTTGACAGTTTTTGACTACCAACAGAAAATTATGCAATGAAACAAGGAAAACCTGCATACGAAGTAACTAAAGAAAACACCGATATGTTTCTTAAGCAAATCGAAGCACTCAATATGAGCTTTGACATGGACAGACTAATCTATACGTCAAATCCCGACTATTACAAATGGACTCAATGGATATTTACCAAACTATATCAACACTGATTAGTATACCGTGACGAACTGTATGTCAATCGATGCCCAGAATGTCAAACAGTATTAGCAAACGATCAAGTAGTAGATGGGAAATGCGAAAGATGTAGCACAGAGATCCTACAAAAAAAACACCCACAACGATTTATCAAAATAACCGATTACGCTGATAGATTGATAAAAGATTTAGACTTAGTTGACCGACCAGAGGAAACCAAAATAGGTCAAAAAAACCGAATAGGACGCTCAGAATGAGCAGAAATAGATTTTACAGTAGAAAAAGAGGTGACAATTACCTGTTTTACAACTCGTCCAGATACCATATATGGCGTAACAGCATTAGTGTTGGCACCAGAAAATACAGATATTGATAAGCTACTCAATGACCAAAAGAAAAAAGAGGTCAAACAATATAGACAACAAACACTAGCCAAAACAGCAGTCCAAAGACAACAAGAAGCCAAAGAAAAAACAGGAATTTTCAGCGGGATCTATGCCAAACACCCACTTACCAATCAAGATATACCAATTCGATTCGCAGATTATGTACTCGCAGACTACGGAAGCTGAGCAGTTATGATAGTCCCAGCTCATGACCAAAGAGATCGAGAATTTGCTAACAAGTTTGATATAGGAATCATCGAAGTCATAAAACCAAAAGATAAAAAAGACAAAAAAGAAAATAAGGCATACACAGGAGATGGGACACTTATAAACTCCGATATCTTGAATTGACTAAACAAAATAGAAGCAATCAAAAAAATCACCGAACATCTCCAATCCATGGAGAAAGGACGCACAAAAATCACATACAAACTCCGCGACCGATCAGTATCACGTCAACGTTACCGATGAGCTCCTGTCCCCATTTATTACGATAGTGAAAAAGCTCCTCACCTCATACCAGAAGATGAGTTGCCTGTAGTATTACCACTGGACATAAAAAACTATAAACCCAAAGGAAAGTCACCATTAGAAGATCATCCCACCTTCCCAGAATACAAAGCAAAAGACGGGAAAACGTATCGCCGTGAATGTGACACACTGGACACCTTTATGTGCAGTTCGTTCTATTTTCTCAGATATCCAGACGCAAACAATCCCGATGAACTTATAAGATGAGAATTGCGTGACAAGATGTTTCCTGTTAATTTCTATTGTGGAGGAAAAGAACATACTGTCTGACACTTACTGTACGCAAGGTTTATACACAAATTTCTCTATGACATAGGGTATGTATCATCACCCGAACCGTTCCAAAAACTTGTCCACCAAGGAATGGTATTAGGTCCAGATGGTCGCAAAATGTCCAAAAGACGAGGAAATATTATAGACCCTCTTGATGTGATTAAACAATACAATGCAGATGTTCTAAGGATGTATCTCATGTTTATGTGACCAGTCGAATCAGATAAGGCATGGGATGATAACGGGGTCAAGGGCATTCACAAGTTTCTCCAAAGAGTAGAGAAACTCTATACAGCGAAAGATTGACTGTATCAATCAGCTGATTTTAAAAAACTAACACCAGAACAACAAAAAACAGCTCACAAGCAAATAGAAACAGTACTGCATAAAACCATCAAAACAATGACAGATGACATGAAAAAACTCAAATACAACACAGCCATTAGTAAATTGATGATCCTAGTAAACAAAATATATGAAATCGGTTCAACCACAAAAGAACAACTAACAGCACTAACTCTTATGTTATCACCTTTCGCCACACAATGAGCTAAATCATTACGAAAACAACTATGACACACAGACAACATAGAGTATAATCCACGACCAAATTTTGATCAAAATAAAATTATTGCCGAAGATATAGAGCTGGCAGTACAAATTAATGGGAAAATGAGAGGAACAATAACCGTAGAACCTGGTATTAACGAAGCATTACTGATACAAAAAATTCAAACAGACGGTAAACGAGATCAGTATCTAACAAGCAAAGTGTTTAAAAAAACTATCTTCATACAAGACAGAATTATTAACATTATAACATAAGCACAATGCCCAAACAAAAAATAGTAACCCTAGGTTGAGGAACAGGTTCACTGATGTTGCTGACAGGTCTAAGAAAATATGCAGATACTGTAGATGTGTCAACCATCATGGCGATGGCAGACGACGGAGGAAGTACCGGACGCATGAGAAAAGAATTTGACATGCCCGCATTTGGAGGTGATTTTCGTGATGCCCTAGTGGGGCTAGCAGAAAATGAAGCACTTGCAAAAATATTCATGCACCGTTTCGAAAAAGGTACAGATCTAAAAGGCCATAGCGTCTGAAATATTATTTTATTATGATTGTTTGAGGCTACAGGGTGAGACATTCCACAGGCATTAGATATAGCACACAAGATACTCAGGGTAAGGGGTAAGGTGTACCCATCCACAACAGAAAAAGTAGACCTTGTATGTGAGTATGACGACGGTAGTGTACTAGAAAGCCAAAATGAAATAGACAATACTCGAGATCAAGCAGGGAAAAAAGTCATCAACACTTATCTCAAACCCTCGCCCAAAGCCTATGAAAAGGCAATAGAAATTATATTAAACGCAGATAAGATTGTCTTGTGACCTGGAGATCTGTATTCAAACGTAGTAGCAAATATTATTGTAGATGGGATCGCTGAAGCTATCAGAAAATCAAAAGCACAAAAAATATACATTTGTAACTTGATGACAAAATACAATCAAACTCATGGATTTACCGCAAGCAATTTTATCAATGAATTACACAAATACCTTGGTTCGTATCCAGACTATGTAATAATCAACAACGACCTCAACCCTACAGGCATCGATACCAAACAATACGAATCAGAACACCGACATATGGTAGAAGATGATAGTAACTGATCTGAACAATATACAGTCATTAGAGACAGACTGCGACTAGAAGGACAAGAATTCAAAAGAGTAAAGTCAGATGTTGTGCCTCGTAGCTTCATCCGTCACGACCCAGACAAATTAGCAGAAATTATCATAAAGATATAGAAATTAATAAAAATTAATTCACAACCAAAATGAAATTAAATAAAAACTTGCAAGTACTATTATATGCCTCCAATCTATGGTATTTTGGAGAATGAATGTTGTGACCGTTATTTGCAATCTTCACAGAAAAAATTGGGGGAGACATACTAGACATTACAGGAGCCTGGTCAATATACCTAATTGTGACATGAGCTTTTTATATAATAATAGGGAAAGCAACAGATAAGAGAAACAACAAAGAAAAAATAATGATATGCGGTTATGTACTGAACACCATCTGCACAGCTGCATACATACGAGTAAACTCTTCCACAGAGTTGTTTCTAGTTCAAGCAGGACTCGGAATTGCTGCAGCACTAGCAACGCCAACGTGGTACGCTCTTTATGCTAAATACAAAGATAAGAATCACGACAGTTATCAACGATGACTTGCGTGAGGAGAAGCACAGATAATAACAGGTGTTGCAATAGTAATAGGAGGAATCATCACAACATACGCCTCCTTCACAATATTATTCATAATTATGACAGCAATTCAGTGCATTGCAACATTATATCTTCTACAGCTACCATGAAAATATAACAATAAGTCTTCTTAAACTAAAACAAGGAAGCGAATTTTACGAACTAAAAAGACTCACCACTTCATCATGAAAAACACCATTACTAGCCAAAAAACTTGTACGTTCATCAACAACATCTTCTCACGTTAGTGTTGTAAACTTCCCTCACGCCTCACTCACCATAACAATATAAGGTGCAATATCATACAAGTACATATTAGTAGGACCCAATATCATCTCTACCTTTCATTGAACCAAATAATGAAACCAACGAGGTGTTTTAGCTCACAGATAATATTTAACACAAGAACGAACAGACTCAAGTTGATCAACCAGTCATTCTCTCTGAAAATATTTGTACCTCTCATGAGACAGAAAAGCATCAGACATAATGCGATTTGAAACACAACATATTTTATCATTACAAAAACAACCGCCTCATTTGGTTGCCCAAATCAATTCGTCGATAACAGGCATGCACGAAATTCACAGAACAATTTCCTTATCTTTTTGTAATGCAAGTAGGATAGCCCATTCATCTATTCATCTTGCATATGCTTTTGTCCCATCAATAGGGTCTATAATCCACGTATAAGAAGATCATACATTTTCCTTCCCTTCCTCTTCTCCCAGAAAATTATGATCGGGGAAATATTCTTTTATATAACTCTTTATATAAGCTTCAGCTTCTTCATCTGCTACAGTAGCAGGGTTATTAAAATGCTTATTGTTGCGATCTACAGTTTCTTTTTCACCAAGAGTAATCATTTCTTCATTTTTACCATAGTATTTCATAGTAATAGCTTTTGCTCACTGTATTGCTTCTAATCACACATCCAAAAATTCTTGATACATCGAAAGTATCCAAAAAATAAATAATATCTGTCTCCACAAATATAGTAAGAAGAAGAAAAACTACAACACAGACTGAATAAGCTGAGCAATAGTGTGACTATTATGTCTAATATAATGAAGTCATACATGTTGTCCCTCCCCCTTCGCACGTTCAAGCTCATTTGCCTCTCAGTGTTCATAATCCATCAAAAGATTATCAGCAACGATACGCATATCACTACGGAGGTTCTCCCTATCTAAGCAAACAAACTCAGAACCAGACTCCAAGTAATGTTGCAAAATAGCATGGGGTGGCTCTTTCGTATTAGCAAGCAAAATATCAATAGGTCTACCAATATACGACTCAAGCATCGACACATGGTCACTAACAGAAAAATGATCAGTCTGACTGGGATAGGTCATAGCATTACACACATACAAGAGTTTTCAAGATGATTGTTGAATAGCTTCTTTCATTCATCCGAACAACAAAGTTGCGATAATACCAGTCCCAAGAACACCAGGACAAATGACAATAAGATCTGCATCAGCAATAGCCTGTAATCACTGATTGATTGCGGGATGCTCATCTTTAAGAAAATAATGTTTAACGGGAACATGGCTATTTTCTCTCTTAATAATTTGCCACTCACCACAGTAGACACTACCATCTTCCAACTCTGCACATATCTGAGTACTATGATTGCTGACAGGATAGACGCGTGCTGGTAAGTTTAAAAGACTATTTAGTGCTTTTATTCACTCCAAATAACTACCTTGTATTCTTGATAATGCTCACACAATAAGGTTACCTACATGGGTTCAAGCAAGACTACCTTCTTCAAATCTGTAATTCAAAAGTTGAGATAAAAGTCATGATTTTGGATTGATAGCATTGATAACATTACGAACATCTCCAGGAGAAGGTATGTTAAGTGATTCTCTAATAACAGCACTGGAGCCACCATTATCTGTAGTTGTTACCAAAGCAGTAATATCAACACCCTCTAACTCAATAAGTCCTTTGAGAATAGCAGATTGTCCAGTCCCATTACCAATACTAACAATACGTTTGAGCATTCCCCACATACAAAAAAATAAACCAGACAAATTATAGTAGACATAACAACGAATTTATATATAAAAACAAGAGGTTTATATTGCCAACACTATGAAATACTTTCCAATCATAGTAGTTATAGCTATAGTAACAATAATGGTGCTAGTGCAAAAACCTAGTTATCAACGAGATTTTCAGGAAACAAACAACAAATGTCATAGCACACGAAAACTAAAGGGTTCAAACAATCAAATAGATTTTACAATACTAGGCAGCTCCGAACTAACAAAAGATAGAAAAACAACACTATATCACGATCTTGTACTGCAGACACAAGACAAAATGATTCAAGAAGAGTTAGAGTTATCATGAACCCTGTACCAAGAACTTTCATGAGGTATATTACAAACAAAAACCTCTATATACAGCAATAAATCATGACGGGGAACAGCATTAGCTAATCTGTTAAATCAAAAAAACATACTTACTGATCTACAAAAAGTAGAAGTAAATTGAAATAATGGAGAAAATACATTAGAAGAAAATCCATCGTCACAGCAGCGATATCACAAAAAAAATCATATGCAGATCAATATTGATAAGAGATTTGATGATGAAAGACATATGACTATACACGTCGATGCAAGGTTGGTCAAAAACAACAAGGCAAAGTTTGTTATAAAAGCAAGTCTGCCACCTCCTACAGGAGATGTCTTCAAAACACATCAAGACATACAAATCAAGGGAAAGGGACTGATAGAATGCACCACTCTTTAAAATAATCACAACACATAGCACATGAAAAAAATAAAATTTGAAAATAAAAAATTAAACGAGGTGGAAAACATCAAAAGCGTCTCTGAGTGATTAATAGGAAAACGGTCATGGAAAAGATTACTTAAGAACGGAATAACCATACTAGGAATTGCTATCGTAGTTGTCGTAGGATATCTAGGAATACAACAAGCAGCAAAACGAATTAGGCCCATACAAAACTCAACAATTTCCCTAGTAAGCAAAACAATAGGAGAGGAAATGATCAAAGACGAATTTGGTAACATCAATATGTTATTGATAGGATTTGGAGGTTCAGCACACAGATGAGGTTTTTTAACTGACAGTATGATGGTCGCATCACTCAATCCAGAGCTGGGAGCAGTAACATTTGTCTCAATACCCAGAGACCTTTATGTAAACAAAGATGGCTACATCGCGAGACTCAACGCACTACTACCCTTTAGTATGAATAGACAATCAAGGGACATAGGGGAACCTGAAAGATTCGCCTCATGAGCAGTATTTCTCAAGGAAAAGATTGAAGAAATAACATCACTACAGATACCCTACTACGTAGGAATTAGTTTTGCAGGATTTGAGAACTTAATTGACAAATTTGGTGGCGTAACCATAAATGTTCCCAAATCAATTAATGATCAAACGTTCCCAGACAGAGAAACTCGTGGCTATGACCCTCTGGTATTGCAAGCAGGAATTCAAACGCTCAATGGGTACGATGCACTGAAATATGCTAGGTCCAGACACTCGTCTTCAGACTTTGATAGATCATACAGACAACAACAAATATTGTCAGCACTAGCTGACCAAGTCAAAGCAAGTATAAAAATAACACAAATCAAAAAAATGGAAGAACTATTTGCTATGATCAAAGAAATAGTACGAACCAATATTAGTTTCAAAAACGGATTATATATAGGACAATATAAAAACAAAATAGAACACTTTTTTTCTTTCGTCCTCACCTATGAGTGTTCAAACAATTACCAACTCATGTCTCCTTGATGTCTACTATACACTCCCAATAGAGCAGATTTTGCGGGAATGTCCGTCCTAATACCCATTGGAGCAAATAACTACAATATCTCAAATTACGCCAAGATTCACGACTTTGTTTATTTGGTGGCCCACAACCAGTGATATCTTATCGAAAAGGCCTCCATACAAGTAGAAAATGCTATAGAAAAAAATTACGCATATAAAAGCAGAAATTATAGAGAATGAAAGGCAGACTTTGTTGCAACCACATTGAGACAGTATGGTTTCAACATAGCATGAATAGACAATAGCGATATCGCACAAGAAAAAACGAAAGTGTACACCTATGGACAACTATATCCAGAAACCATTAAGGCTCTCAAATTATTCGTCGATTTTGAACTAATACCACTACCAAGAGATGAAAACGAAACACTAGACATAGAACAACCGAACATTAAAATAGTCCTAGGTAATAACTTTATTGATCAGCTCAAAAACAAAACACACAGACTCATGCAATAGTTTTAGTAGGAGCGAATAATGATAGAAAAGAAAAACATCACAGAAAAAAAAGCGACTGTAATAAAAGAAAGAAATAAAAAAAAGAAACAGGAAAAGGATCGGAAAACAAGGACAACAAAAGTCACTCACATAACAACAAAAACCAACAAACTAGTGCTTAACACAATCAGGTTCTTCCTATCAACACCTACTATTGTGGTGAGGTAAAAATACCAACTACGGTACTTTTAGAATAAAAAAATTATGTTGACCGAATACGTACAAAGCAAAAAAGACTTTATTAAGGCATTTCTAACAACAATCGGGGTTAGTGCAATAAAAAACCCAGACCTCATGTTACAGGCCTTTGTTCACAAATCCTATGCAGCAGATTTTATAGAAAAAGTACATGATAACGAAAGGTTAGAATTTTTAGGAGATAGTATATTGGGTGCAATTGTATGCAGCACGCTCTACACAAATTTTCCACAAGAAAACGAAGACCAATTAACACTCTACAAAATAGCACTTATCAGAGAGGAAACACTAGCAGCTACAGCCAAAGAAATAGGTCTAGACAAACATATTTTCATATCAAATGGAGAAGAAAAAACGGATGGCAGGAACAAAGAAGCAATTTTGGCAGATTGTCTCGAAGCACTGATCGGATATATTTTTATTGACAATAATTATCAAGCAGCAGAGACTTTTGTAAAAAAATATATCTATAGTAAAATCGAAAAGATAGAAGAGTATATTCCAGTCAAATCATACAAATCTCGTGTACAAGAAATGATACAAAAACAACACAAAACATTACCAAACTATGTTGATAGCGAACATCAAGTAGATCAAGGAAACAACGTCATTACCTACAAAACAGAATTGTATGTCGAACAAAAACTTGTTGCTACATGATTTTGACCAAGTAAAAAAAAGGCTCAAGAAGAGGCAGCAAAAAAGTTTTTAGAAGAACAACACTAAAGCAAAAAACCCGTTTACCAATTTCAGTAAAAACAAAAAAGATATGACCACAAGGCAAACCAAAAAGATAACGAAACAACAAGAAGGCGATCTCTTAACAACCCTACAAAAACGTTTCAATGAAAACATGAATCGTTGCAAAAATCTTGAATGGAGTCCAATAGAAGAAAAACTTAAAAAAAAACCAGAAAAACTATGGTCATTGTATGAAATGGAAAAAACTGGAGGAGAGCCAAACCTAATAACCTACGATACCACAACCAAAGAATACGTGTTTTACGACTGTTCCCCAGAAAGTCCAAAATGACGTAGAAGTCTATGCTATGATCGTGATGCACAGGAAAAAAGAAAAGAACACAAGCCATCAAATAATGCCATCGATGTAGCAAAAAACATGGGAATAATGATCTTAACAGAAGAACAATATAGAAAACTACAAGCACTTGGACAATTCGATACAAAAACATCAAGCTGGATACAAACACCTCTTCCGATAAGAAAACTCGGAGGTGCTCTTTTTATGGATCGTCGCTATGATCACGTGTTTCTCTATCACAACGGAGCAGAATCATATTACACAGCTAGAGGATTTCGTTGATCATTGAAAGTTTAGTTAAAATATTCAAAATATCTTCATCGACCAAAAATAGATTAAATTTTTCACTCACAACACATATCCAATGATAAATCAAGATACACGAAGTTTGCTACATAACTATGTAAAAAACATCACTCATAAAAGCAAAGAGCTGACAATAAAAGATCATCCAAGTAATGATGAAATAATATTAGGCAATCTAGCCTGCTTGCTAGAAGAATGCGGAGAAGTGTCTGCAGAACTAAGAAAAAAACTCAAAATGTCTTTCAGCAAAAAAAAAGTTGAAAACTTCACCGATGAGATGTTAGAAAACGAATTAGTGGATGTATTAATTACTTGGGCAATACTCGTAAAGAGTCTATGAATCGAAAATCTCAGTGAGGCGATACAAAGAAAAATTTGAATAAATAATAAGAGGGGCTATTAACCTAGTTCATCAAGAGTAAAAGAAAAAGACTAACTATGAAAGTTAGTCTCAATTGAAATCTCCTAGTATGATAGACTCAAGGGTTGATTTTTTGATGGAGCGGAATACGGGATTCGAACCCGCGACCTCAACCTTGGCAAGGTTGCGCTCTAGCCAACTGAGCTAATTCCGCATATTTTGTAGTTCACCCATATAGTCATTTGTTCTATCTTTTCAAATCATTTTCAAGCAGCCACACTTATTACTTATATATACTAATATAATATATATAAAATAATAACAATAATAATAAAACAGCTTGTGAAAGAATGGTTAAAAAATCAAATAAAACTCTTACATATAAAGATTACTAGCTTGTTGAAAGAATGTAAAAAACAAAAGCTTGTGAAAAAACGGAAACAAAAATTTGAATTTGTGCTATAAATACTACACAAGTTTTAAACATTGTTGAAAACCCACATACTGCTTATTGAGAAAATTGAAATAAGATTTTAAATAAGTCAATTATCTCTTGTTTTTATTATAAGAAACGATAGATAGTAACCTCGATTACTAATATATAAAATAAACGTGAATGAAAAAAACAAAAACTTGCCTGCAAAACTGATGATCGTGTATCCCCCCTCCTGGTTATCTCTTATGGAAATCATCAAATCTCCGACAAAAAAAAATAAATGATACACTGAGAAGATTCGACCTAACCCATGTTCAGTTCATAATCCTAGCGTATGCTTATCACCACCATCAATCATGATCTCAAAACTATCTTACTCAGACACAGATTGCACAGGAGGGAGAGCTAGAAGTAATGATGACATCCAAAGTTATAAGAACCCTAGAAAAAAAATGATTTATCAAAAGAAATAGAAACGAAAAAGACCTGAGATCCTATCATAGTAGTATAACAAGTGCCGGTATCAAAATATTTGAAGAAGCATGACCAGAGGTATATAGGCAAGATCAAGAATTTTTTTTGTGAGTATGAGACCAACAAGTGGTCATACAAACATTGCAAACACTCCTCGACCAATAAACAAGTAATTCTTTTTATACGACCGTAATAAACTAATAATGAAACAGAGAATGTGATATATTGCAATAATATTTTTCTTTGCAATAACCTTACTTGCTGGTTGCGGGAAAAAAACGCCAAACCAAGAGTCCGATTCCGAAAAACTCATAAACCAGTACAATCAGTCAGGTATTGTTGCTCCTTTGTCTTGATGAGAAGCTTTCCTGATTCAGACAACTAACTTGGAAGATGTGAATCAAGATATCCAAGTACAAAAGGCTGGTAAGCTCATGGGATCGTCAAATATTACCGTTACTGCACAAGTTAATGGTCGTGTAGAAGCAATCAATGTCAGAGAGTGACAATATATTGGTCCTTGATCAGTATTGGTGTTACTTTCTGATACGGTTGGAAATTATAGTATTCAAGTAGAAAGAGCTGAAGTATGACTTGAGAGGGCAAACCTAAACTACCAACAATCAGAATTGCAGTTATCAAAATCGATTGTGGATGCACAAAATAGTTTAGAAAAAGCACAGAATGATTATGTTGTGATGCAAGAAAAACTTGAGCAGGCTGTCCGCTCGGCCAAAATATCCCTCAATAATGCACAACTTTCTGGTTTCACAGCAACAGCCTTGGAAATCGATAAACTCAAAACTGAACTAGATAATCAGCTTACAAGTCTGAAAAATTCTTTTCAATCACAAAAGATAACTGCTGTACAACTAAAAAAAGATGTGCTAGATAAAGTAGACAGTATCTTGTGAATGAGTAGTATTTATAAGGGTACCGTATCAAGGTGGGATGACTACTTGGGGATAAGAAATGTTGGAGCAAAAAATGAAGCAAAAGCTTTGTATGCAAAGATAAATAACTCCACTATAGAAACGATATCAGGTTTTCCAGTAACAGACGATAACCTTAAAGAGGAAATACAAATAATCAAACAGACATATAACGATCTCCTGAGTCTTCTGGATACGATGAGGCTTGTTATTGATAGTTCACTAGAGTGAAACTCTCTAACATCAACAGATATAGCAACATTTAGAGCTTCGATAGACACCTTACGTGCAGCACAACAGACCAAATATTGACTCTTTATTAGCTACGAAAATACAGCAAACAGTATTTTTTCTGACAAAGAAGATAACGCTATTGATACAACAATTGAGCAGCAAATAGCAATTATTAAGAAAAACGCCGAAGTGTGATTGGAAAAAGCACAGTTGGGTTATGATCAAGCAGCAACACAGGCTAAGGACGGTTTATTTCAGGCTAGCTTAGCACTCACTATTGCAAAAGAAAATCAGCAAATAGCACAAAAAAACAAAGATCTTCAACTAGCACTCCTAAAAAATGCCATCAAAGACGCACAAGTAGCACTCAAGGATGCACAGAGACAGTACAACAAATTAACGGTTACAACACCCATCAATGCTGTTGTGCAAGAAATTATCGTAGATAAAGGGCAAGAGGTATGACTAGGAACACCTATTGCAAAAATTGTGTGAACACAAAACAATGAAGTGTTAGTATCATTTGATGAAAAAGAAATAGAAAGCGTCTCAGTAGGTCAAGAAGTACAAGTTACTTATTTGGGCAATAGCTACACGGGTAATATCACTGCAGTATGATCAGTGGCAGACGCAACGTTAAGCTATCCAGTAACAGTAAAGGTAAACGATACAATAGGGCAATTGGGTTGATCAGTGACTGTTATGATCCCACTGAGTGGCAAAGCAAGAGTATTGCCACTCAGTGCTGTCAAGTTAATAGGTAAGAATAGGGGTACAATCTATACTTTGGTTAATTGACTACCTCAGCAAGTATCGGTCGAACTATGACAGGTATGGTGAGATAAGATAGAAGTAACATCAGACCTCCCATCAGAAACTATAGTTATACTCACTGATATGTCTAACTTTGACCCTGCGGTGAACACTATTCAACTTCAGCAATAGAAAGTATTTGATGAACAAAGGCAAAAAAATACACATAGACAGACAGTTCACTGCGGTCAAGGCACTTATCGTAAATAGCGACAATAAAATACTATTACTGCGTGAGTCCAGTAAATACGAAGATGGAACGGAATATTCTAAGAATAAGTGGTGAATGCCCGGTGGTAGGGTAAGCATAGGGGAATCCCGAGATCACGCACTGATTAGAGAGGTAAAAGAAGAGTCATGATTAGATATTCTTGACCACAAACCATTCTACGTTGGCGAACGATATCCACAAGTAAGATGAGAACAACGACAGATATTAGGAGTTTTTTTTCTCTGCATACCAAGCACCAGTGACGTGAAGCTAGGATTAGATCATCAAAACTATACACGAATAAATCCTAAAGATTACACAAACTATGATATACTCCCCCCAGAAGATAGGGTGATACAGTTTTATGGAGAAACTGCCTAAATCATGACACAAAAAAAACTATCTCCGCGGACAGTTTACACAGAAAAAAGGGTTTTTATTGATAACCCCATCTTCTACGTGACAGAAAAAACCATGAGTTCAGAGAAGAAAAAAGAATTCAATGCACACGTCGTCTACTTCAAACCATGAGTAAGGGTGCTTGTATTAGACGATGATTTGATGGTATATCTCAATAGTGAGTTCAGAATAGCTACGAATGAGTATAGTATAGAATGTCCTGGTGGAGTGAGAGAGTCTGGAGAAACACCAGAACAAGCAGCAAGAAGAGAGGTAAAAGAAGAGTTGGGTGTAGAATTATCTTCTCTTGAGTATATTACTACTAGCTGTGTGGCAAAATCATTTGTTGTAGGACCGACCAACTTATTTATTGGACACGGAACAGTTAAAGACAAACCGACATTAGACGGTGCAGAATATATCACATTACTAAAGATTCCATTAGAACAAGCATATACCATAATGAAAAAGGGAGAGATAGATGACAGCAATACAATGATCCTATTATACGAAGCATATCAAAGGTACAAACTTAGAATATAGCTTTATAATAAAAAAGTTTTTTTGATGAATCAAAAGATAGAAAATTTCTACAAAACACTCTCACAAGATTTTTTTGGCTTTTGGGTAAGAAGGCGGAGAATTACGCTCTTGTTTGCTGTTGTGTTGGTGGCACTAGGTATGTATGCCCTATTTACTATACCCAAAGAGTCGAGTCCCAAGATAGAGTTTGGTATTATTGGGATCAACACAATCTATCTTTGAGCATCACCAGAAGATATCGATCAACTCATTACAGCAAAAATAGAAAAAAAAATATTAGATATTAAGGGCGTAAGCAAGGTCGAGTCAAGCAGCAGTCTTTCAGTATCAAATATTACAGTAACCTTAGAAAATGAAGCAGACACAAACCAAGTCTTAACAGATATAAAAGATGAAATAGATAAAACAGTATTGCCTACAGATGTAGAAGATCCGATCGTGACAGAGATATCTACTGACACAAAGCAAATGTTTGATATCCTTGTTTATGCACCAGAGAACAGAATAAGTGAGTGAGAACTAAAACAGAAAGCAGAAAAAATAAAAGCTTTATTAGAAGGGAAAAACAAAATCTCAACTATCGTCATAGATTGATCAAGCGATTATGATATTCAAATATTAGTAGACAAGAGCAAAGTAGAAAGTATTAAATTGGGGTTGGCTTCTTTGGCTCAAGCAATCCGTGGTTTTGTGACAAGGGTTCCTCTAGGAAATTATACGATCGACGAAACAAATTACGACTACAGAATCACAAAGTCAGTAGATAAAGAAGAAGATTTATGAAAGATAATTATTCCTAGTAATGCAGGAGCGATTCGTCTTGCCGATATTGCCACAATCCAAAAAAAGTACAAGGATGAAAGAGTGTTGAAGATGGGAAAGTATCAAGAAAAAGGATATAAATATGTCCGTCTTACCTTCAATAAAAAACAAGGAGCAAATATATTTACATCTTCTGAGGCAGCAAAGAGTGCTATTGAAGAATTAATGAAAACAGAAGAATTTTCCTGACTGCAATATAGTTATGTGCAAGATATAGCGAGTTTTATCCAAGACGATTATAAGTCTTTGGCAAAAAATTGACTAACGACCATGATATTGGTTTTTGTTGCAGTCCTCCTATTTGTATGACTAAAGGAGGGTATAATAGCAACACTTTCAATCCCACTGGCGTTTTTTGTTACATTCATCGTACTCAAACAAATGTGACTGTCACTCAATTTTCTCACAAACTTTAGTCTGATAGTAACCTTTGGTATAGCTATCGACACGATTATAGTGATCATTGAAGCCGCAGCGGAGAAAATCAAACTTTGACATGAAGCAACATCCGCAGTACTCTTGGCTGTCAGAGACTACAAACGACCACTGATTTCGTGAACAGCAACAACCGTCGTTGTATTTATTCCCCTATTTACACTCCCCTGAGTGACGGGAAAGTTTCTGGCCTACATACCCATTACGATTTTCATTACCCTTGTGGCAGCATTGTTTATTTCACTGACTCTCAACCCAGTCTTCTATTATCTTAGCTCAAAAAGAAAGAACTATTATGTTAAAGATAGAGAGGAAGAAGAATTTCTTGAAGATGACGAAAAAGAGCTTCTTCTCCTAGAAAGAGAGTGAAAAGAAGAAAAGGAAGCTAGTGAGAGTTCTCTGCGTCATAGGACCATTGATAAACTTTGTGATCTCTACCATGATTTTTTGGAGAAGTTTCTTGTGAACAAAAAAAGAAGACGAAGAGCGATAGTGGCACCGATCATTATTCTTATTGTTTCATTCCCTTTACTAGCACCCCAGATCGGATTCAAGCTCTTCCCGTCGGGAGATAATCCATATTTATTTGTTGATGTTAAATCACCAGTATGATCGAGTAAAACAGTATTGCAAAAATATGAATCACAGGTTGATGACGCGTTATCAAGCATCCCAGAAGTCAAAGAGTTCTACTACAGTATCAAAGACAACCTTCTGAGTGCATCTATCGAATTACGAACAAAAGAAGAAAGGGCATCTCGTGGCATGAGAGATAGTTTTGCAGTAGAAGAAGAAATTAACGAAAAGCTTTCTTCTCTCAAACAGTACGGCCTATCCGTGGAGTCAAAGGTAGAGTCTTGAGGTCCTCCAGTGGGTAAAGCAGTAGGGATTAAATTAGTGGCGGGATCAATAGATCAGTTTGAAGAACTAAAAAGGGTATCAGGAGATTTTGAGGCGTTTTTAAAGTCACAAAGTCATACAAAAAACACAGCAAACTCTAGTAAAAGCACTCCATGACAGTTTGTATTTGATTTTGATAAGGCCGCTTTAGAGGTGTTGGGCTTAACACCAGGGCAAGTGATACCAGAGGTCGTGGCCGCAATTAACGGCATCAATGCCTGATCGCTACCATGAAGATTTGACGACTACGATATCAGAGTTTTATACAAAGAGTTTATTAGTGATTTGACCCCTCAGGATGTAGATAACTTGTTGATTACAACGCCTATAGGACAGGTACGTTTGTGAGATATAACCAATTACAACTTCGCAACCAACATCAACGCAATCAGCAGAGAGAATGGTGATATAGTCATTAAAGTCGAGGCAGATCTTGAAAACAATCTTCCACCAACATCAACACAAGCTGCATTAGCATCATTCGCAGAAAGCTACCCCTTCCCACAGGGTATTTCCTATCAAATGGGATGAGAAAATAATGAAAACTCCGATTTAATTATTTCTATGGGAGTCTCTTTCATCATAGCAGTTTTGCTCATATATTCTATCCTAGTGTTTCAATTCAACAGCTTCAAGCAGCCAGCATTTATTATGTATACGGTACTGATGGCCATGTTGTGAGCAAACATAGGACTTTTCATCACAGGGAACCCATACAGCATGGCTTTTGGAATTGGCTTTATTGCACTGACAGGTATCGTCGTAAATGATGCTATTGTCCTGATAGATAGGATCAATCGCAATAAAACAAGGGGTATGGATACATACGCGGCTATCGTAGAAGCTGGGAAAAGCAGATTACAACCAATCATTTTAACAACTATTACAACAATACTTGGTCTAATGTCCATTGTGAGACAAGACGAATTTTTTGCATGATTAGCATACACCATCATGTTCGGGCTTTTTGTATGATCTCTGATGACATTATTTGTGATACCAGCGATATATTATCAGTTTGTAAAAGATGCTGCTAGTAAGTAAGAGGTCCAATAAGCTTGTCTAACTCTTTCTTTTCTTGGCCGCTAAATCATTCTTGTTGCTCGATAAGTTGCTGGAGTTTGGCGATTTTCTGCTTTGCTTGGTCATATTCACTTTTGTCAACAACAAAGAGATCATGCTCTTGACGAGAGTTTTTGTCATCATCTCAAACACTACGGTCCATAAGAGGGAACGCGAGAATAAATACTATACTTCTATGACTTCCATCTTCGCTTCCTTAGCTTTTTGCTCAATCTTTTTGCTAACAAAGAGTTTTGCTGGTCAAGCAATAAAAAAAACAACTCAGAGTACCTTCACAATATCACCGATGTAAATACCCGCTTCAGCGTTGTTTGCCAAAATATAATGTCATATGACAAGGAGAAAAAGTCACAAAACAGAAAGGGTCGTTCTAGACCAAGTGACATGAAACTGTTGTATGCTATAATTAATAAACACATACACTGAAGTAACAATCAAAATGATGACGGTGGCTAGGTTGCTACTTGCATATTCAGATTGCACAATCATCTGTCAACCTAGTAGCAAAGTGATAAGATATCAAATAAGTCCACCATTGAGTAGAATGACAGCTATTTTTTTGATAAGATCAGAAACAGACATGTGACATAAGAATACGACTAAAAAACACACGACCATCCTACTTATTAAGTAAGACAGTTCAATGGCACATACACTGTGAAAAATGCCAATGTGTTAACTTAGCGCCCAGTAGCAGGCAAAAAATGATTGCCAAACAATCGACACATACCACGAAGAAATAGTGTATAGGGGTGTGAAATAGAGAAAGACTCCTAACCCTTGGCGAAAGCTTCTAATCTTCTTTTTGCCCTTAGTAACTTGGCAACTCTTTGGCTATGAAACCATAATGGTATTTGTCGAGGGAATAAATGTATTCATACACGCTTACAGTCGACTAGCCAGGGTCTAAGTGTTCAATCTGCTTGCGTCTGTACCACAATATTTTGAGCAACAAAATCGAAAAGGAAAACGTCCTCTATGTTCATAAGAGTACAGATAGTATCGATGTGGTCCCAAAATCATTTTTCTGATATTTTTCCATGCAGTCAAACATAGTGCTCAAGAGAAGGAGATGTTGATCAGTCTATCTCACGAACAGGAGTCATAAAAAGTCTGTTTTCATGGTAAGTTGTCAAAGGGAAATACTCTTTGAGTGAATCTGGTAAGCGAGTGTAGTTATAGTACTCAAGCTTATTTGGATCGCTAGGCACATGAAGAAGTGCCGAAAGTAATCTGTGCTTGAGACGAAATTCGTCAGAAAAAATCGTTTTTTCTTACGTATCCGGATTGTAGTGTCTTACTGATCATGAAAGCATGTTGGATCGAGAAACAAGATAGTATAGGCGATTAGTGGTTAAATTTTCTCACGACGAGACTGTCAATAATCATGTCTTCCGGTTGAGATAACATACTGACAATTAGGTCAGCGACCTTCTCTTTTTTCATCATCCACGAATGCTTACCATATCATGGCTGAAAACTTTCGAATATATTGGTATCCATTCCTCAGGGATAAATCTGCATGACTTTTATGTGATATTCCGCAGCCTCTTCGGATAGTCATTTGGTATATCCGTCAACTGCATACTTTGTTCATGCGTAAGGAGACCGTTCTTTGCAGATGTCTATTCAAGCAATCGAGTTTATGTTAAGTATCTGTCATGTCCTTTGAGCTTTCATGATGGGGAAAATCTTATAGATAGATCACATAACAGAAAAGATGTTCGTCATGATGAGAGACTGTAATGTAGCAAGTCCATGTTCTTCAACAGAACCCTCGTGCCATTTAGCGGCGTTATTGATGAGTATGTCGATTTTTGGGTGTGCATCGATAATGCTATTATACAGTTCATCGAGTGAAGATGCATCACTCAAGTCACCATGGTATCCAAAGAATCTTTCTCACAGCTCTTGTTGGACTGATGATATTTTGTCCTCACTTTTTCCTATTCAAATAACAGTAGCACCATATCAGAGAAGTTTTCCGGCAACGACTTTTCAGAGACCATCACTGGCTCATGTTACAATACAAACCTTGTTAAGGAAAAAAGAATGCATGCTATTAACTATGCTAAAACTTACTTTTCACCAGTTAAATCATTCTGTGAATAATTATTGTCTACAAATTCATGCCACCATCGTTCATTAGGATTACTTGCAAGCATAAGTTTTGCAAGATACTGTGCAGATGCTGTTTTTAAAAACGGAACACGCTTTTCCTGGTCTCCCACAAACCATTGCTCTGCCAACTTATTCCCTTGCCACATAAGGACCCACTCATGATAGATTTGTGCCAAATGGTCAGCATCTTTCACACACCATGAAAGCTGTGTAGTCCTCTCTTCCCATTCATGCAATAGTCATTTCAGTCAGGTCTCTCAAGGGGCTCCGACAAATTGGTCTTGAATAGCCTTATTCTCATCACACGCATTATATTTCTTCGAGATAAAGTCATGGTCTCCTGTCCTTGCCTCAGCCAGGTCGTGAAAGACGGCCATAGTACAACCCCTATGGGCTTCTTGGTCAGATAGTCATTCAAGCTTACATAATATATAGGCTATAAAGGCAACATGGTAACTGTGTGACGCGATAGTATCAAAAGTCGTTCACAATGTCCTTGTGTGTGCTCTAGGCATCTGAAGAAGACTAGCAGCTTGTTGGATCAAAAAAAACGCTTTTTTTTGTTGATCAAGCATGTTTGCAGGTAAATTGTATAAAGGCAGAGAGGTGTCCCTGTTCTATGGTGTAATCCTGTTTGCATATCTTGGAAAAGGAATAGCTTCTCTAATATGATGTAAACCACATAGTCGTCTGACGAGTCTTTCGAGGCCAAACCCAAAACCACTTGTCTGCACTCCCCCATATTTTCTAATGTCCAAATATCGTTCGTAGTCTGAAATCTTATACCCTCTTTCTATGATTTTTGCTTTGAGTTTTTCATAGTCTCCTTCCCTTTCAGACCCTCCAATTACTTCACCAAAACCCTCTGGAGCGAGTAAGTCGCTACATTTGGCTGTCCCTGGGTGCTCCGGATCCTCAGGCATATAAAAAGCTTTGATAGCAAGAGGAAAGTTGCTAACAAACAGTGGCTGGTCATACTTGTTCATAAGGAGTTCTTCATCATCACCACCCAAGTCCTCTCACGCTTTAATATCGCTACCAAGTGATTGAAGTTCTGCGATAACTTCTGCGTGTGTCTTACGAGGAAAAGGAAGGGTGATTTTCTCAAGTTTACTAACATCTCTTTCTAAAATATCTAATTCTATTCTCCTGAGCGTAAGTACTTGCTGAATAATATAGTAAATAAGCTGTTCTTGAATAGCCATATTATCATGGAAATCTGCAAAGGCAATTTCTGCATCCATCATCCAGAGCTCATTCAGATGGCGCCTTGTCTTGCTTTTCTCTGCCCTAAAAACCGGACCAAAGTCATATACTCTTCCATGTCAGGCAATAGCAGCTTCTATGTACATTTGCCCCGTTTGATTTAAGTACATTTTTTCTCCATTAGTATGTTCCACCTGATAAAGTTCCGTACTGTCCTCTGCACAGGTAGGTGTAAAGATAGGAGAATCAATCTTGGTGAAATCATTGTTTCTCATCCAGTCATAGGTCGCATGGATGATTGTGTCCCTTACTCTCTGGATAGCCCATTGAGATTTTGATCTCAAGTAAAGGTGCCTATTGTCAAAGAGATACTCCACTCCATGTTCTTTTTGTCACAAGGGGTAATCCTGAGTTTTTGATATGATATCAACAGTTGTTGTTTGTATCTCAAACTCCTCCTTTTTTGGGTGCTTGGCAACAGTTCAGCTAAGGCTAATAGCAGACTCAATACCACACGAGTTAAGCTTGTCAAACATGTCATTTCCCACGGTGTTCTGCTCAACGATACACTGTATATACCCTGATCAATCTCTGAGTTCGACAAAAGAGATCTTTCAGGATGACCTAATATGGCTGATCCACCCCTTAAGGGTTATTTGATTGCCAACAAGCCCTGCTTGTATGTGAGAAATAAGCATTGCTAAAAAAAGAATCTAAAACAGATCCACTCTATGACAAAAAACTAAAAATTCAATTTCAATGTACTTTTATGAAGAAAATTGCAATGTTCAAAAGGTGAGAATACGAAAATGTCCATTATCAAAAATAAATCTCTTTGATCAAGTCACTGTTTTTTATCGACTGATGGTCCCCGCTCAACACAACGCGCCCATCGTCCATAACAAAAAAGGTATCAACGAACTCCGCCAAAAAACGAAAATCATGTTCAACAATAATAACCGTCTTACCGGTCTGTAGTATTTTATTCAGAAGCTTAACAACGGTTCCCTTGAGCTTGGGTGCTACTCCAGCGGTTGGTTCATCAAGCAAAAATAATTGCGTGTTTTGAAGGTAGAGTCTACCAAGTTCTAAAAGTCTCATTTGTCCACCAGAAAGGTCTCCTGCTTTTTGGTGTCTTTTCTCGTACAAGGTTAGCTCATGCAGAATAGAATCAATCTCGTCTTTCATGGGTTTAGGAAGTTTGGAAGTGGGTTTTAGTTGCTGTATCCAACTGAGTCTAGTAACAAAAGCCAAAGCAAGATTTTCATAAAGAGTAAGTGATTTTATGATGCCAAAAGACTGAAAAACCCTACCAATACCGCGATGAGCCCTTTGTTCTACCGAGAGCTTGGTTATGTCCTCTCACAAAAAGGAAAGGGTTCCATGGTTAGGTAAACGAAATCCATTGATAATATTAAGTAATGATGTTTTGCCACACCCATTGGGTCACACAATACCTATCGCCTTCCCAGTTTCTACGCTAAGACTAATATCCTTAAGGATTGGTACTTGTCCGACAGACCAAGAAATATTTTTTAATAATAGCATAACAATGCGCCTAAGATCATAAAATTAGTGTCCTCTGGCAAAGTGAATACGGGTAAACACAAAGAGCACAGCAATCACCACGAAGACATCCATCATCATTTCCCTTGTATATCATAGTAGACTGGGGTCAATTAGTTTGAAAAACCTCAAAAACTCATATACAAAGATAACGCCAAACGACACGAGGATACTACCCCAAACACCTGATTTATAAGACAAAAACACGATAATGAGTAAAAGCATAATCAAGTATATACTAAAGCTGTTGGGGTCAATGTAAGAAAAATAAAAAGCAAAAAGACTTCACCCGAGTGCTGCCAGGAGCGTTGTGATACAAAGCATAGCAAAAACATAGGGCCTACTGTATATTCCGAGAGATTGGATAATAAGGTGACGCTCTCCCCATCATTGCAGCACCCTAAAAAAGTAACTCTGCAGAAACCAACGCAAAAATAGAATAATACACAAAGCGATTATGCTGGTAAAAAGCAAAAATGACTGCAGTGAGTGAAGAGACACGGAAACAAAAACTTGTCTTGGTAAACCAGATAGACCAAGGGCTCAGCCGGTAAGCCACTCCAAGTTCCAAGACAACTGAAAACAAATCATGTAAATAGCAAAACTGCCTATGGCAAAATATATTTCAGATAGTTTGGAAGCTAGGCGTACAATGAGGACACTAAAAAGAAGTGATACGAGCATAGCAAAAAGCGTTGCCATCAACCGTCATCGCCCCCAGTGAAGTTGTGCCAAAGCAGAACTGTAAGCAGAAACGATAACAATCCCTACATACGAAAAATCCAGTGTAGCTTTGAGTTTAATAAAAAACTTAAATCACAATGCTAAAAGCCCCATGATGAGAGAAAAAATGCCAATATGTAACAAAAAAGCTTCCATACTACAATACCCTTTTTCAGATACTAAAAAGTCACTCAGGCTTAAAAACCAAAACCAAAAGGATGATTAGTAGCACGAGTGATTCTTTATAGGAAAGTGGCAGTCACCATATAGCAAACAAAAAGTATTCGAGTAAAACATACAAAAAAGCTCATATTATCATGTATTCCTTTTTGTTGACACCCACCAGTATCATAATGCCTATCCCCTTGATAAGGTAAAAAAGATTGTCTGATGATCTAATCGAGCTTTGATTGAGAATAACAAATGACACACCAGCAAGTAAAAACAAAACAAAAGTATAGTAAGATTGCAGAAGCATCATGCTATGTATTCATATGCTGCGGATAACAGACGATTGTTCAAACAATCACGTAAATACTGCACCAATAGTGCTACGAGCAAATAAGTAGTAAAAAAACACAATGAGAATAAGTACTATCAAGCCCATCAACCACCCTGGAAAACTAACGATACTGAGGCTAATGCTACTTGGACCATACAGATAGTTAATAAGGTTTTCTAAGAATCATCCTAGTGCAAGGGTAATAATAAGTCAGGCATGATCTCTTTGTGTGTCATGGGGAAATAAACGCCATAGTACCCAAGTGCTTACGTAGTAAAGTGCAATAAAAGCAAAGAATAAAATAAGGGTATGTCGTCCAACCCCATGGCTAAAGACATCGGTGATGATATAGGACAGAGCGATTAATCATGACCCGACACTAAAGTTGAGGAATTTACTATAGGCAAAAAATCATGATAATGCGATCGCCAAAATACCATAAATCAGCGTATTGAGAAAAATGTATCACCAGTCCATAGCTCTTGTGTGAGTTAAAGAGGCACTCTGAGACTATTGCGGTATTGCAACGACAGAGCCATTAGTAATTCTTCCAACGGAGAAAGACAATCCTTGTGCATCTCACTGTTCATTGAAGTACAATGGACCAAAAAAGGTGGCTCTAGGTTTCTTTTGGGTAATGCTAGCAAGATACGACTGGATACCAGCGCTGTCGTAGCCGGCGATAGTGATTGCATCAATAATAAGTTGCATACTTTCTGCTGATAAAGCGACAAATATATCAGCAGATAGTACGTTGTAATTATCCAAAAAAGGTTGGGCAAAGTCACGAGCGGAATCGCCAAGCTCATCAAGTCATGCAAACTTAACAATAGTGACGCCATTCATAAGCTCTCATAAAGCTGTTATTGCCTGTTCTGTAGAAACACTCTCTGTTCAAAGAATCTTTGGCCTGACACTATTCCAGAGTCATTCGTCATTAAGTGCCTTGATGAACGGTATGGCCGTATCGGGTGTCTGAGGGACATAGACTAGTGCATCAAGTGTGGAGGCATACTCTCCAACTTTCTTAGCCAAAAGAGAGAAATCTTTTTCGTCAGATTGGTATTTTTGGTCCAGGATAATGCTACCTGCAAATCACTTTCTAATAACTGCTGCATAAGCACTGGCGTAGTCAGTGTTCTCATAAACAATACCAATCTTTTGCGCCTTGTTTTTGGTCAGATATGCTAGCATAGTTTTGCCTGCGTCCAAATCATTCCAATACCTAAAGATATGATCTCATAGTTGTGAGATGTCAGGAGAGCTAGATAGGGCTGAAACCATAACTACTCACTGTTCTTGTGCTATCTTTCAGGCAGCAAGTGTCTCAGAAGAGCAAGCGCCACCAGCGATAACAGCAACTTTATCTATATTGATAAGTTTTTGCACCGCTGCAGTAGCATCTTTTCCATTGCACCTACCATCCTCAACCACAAGTTTAATTTGTTTTCCATCAATACCGCCTGATACATTTGCTTTATCCACGACATACTGGTATCAGTGTAATGCATCTTGTCCGTAACTAGCTCATGGTCATGAAAGAGGTGTGATGACACCAATCATAATTGGTCACGAGTTTTTTTGGTTTATTCAGTTGTTTCCATCGGACAAGCTTCTTGGCGTACTACAACCAGCCAACAGCACAACACCCACACAGAAGATTCACACTAAATTTCTCATCTTTATTGACAATAGAGAAGTAAATGTTAGTGTAAATGTCATTGATTTGGTCCACAAAAACAACACTAAAGAAAGCAGTAGCACAGAACACAAGCACTTCCAACCACAACGAAAAAATAAGTTAGTAGTCATAAAAACGAGACATAACCAAGTACCTGTTGTAAGAATTCTACAACAGAAAGTTGTGTGTCTTTATCCATCACAATAAATGAAAAAGTCTGTTTATGCGGTCGTGGTATATTGTCTTATATATGCTACCCTTATTGTCATGTTGTCTATGGGTTGAGCCAATGGCTTAGCGAACATGCTCGATACGATAGCTAATCAAATAAGTCCAAGTCTGCTGTTAGCACGAGGCATTATGCTCCAAAATGCCATATTGCTGTTTCTGCTCTTAGCGACATTTTCTTCTATAGTATATAAAACACACAGCTTGCAGCAAAATCGGGAATACATCCATAGTAAATGGAAATGGAAGGGTTGGTCGTTCCTATGGCATTACAGTATAGGATGATTGGCTATATATCTGCTTATCAACGCCCTGTTGTCGTTGTTTGTCACAAAGTTTGCAATACAGATACCAGGTTTGTACGGACAGCAGTCAGCGATAAGTTTGATACAAGGAATCGCTATGCACTCACGGCGAGATTTTGGGATCGTTTGACTGACGGTAGTAGCACTAGGTCCAATAGTAGAAGAGGTGATTTATAGATGATATATTACGCAGGTACTAGTTGACCAATATCGCCGAGCGTGATCTATCGTGTCTGCGATTATCTTTGCATGCTCCCATGGAGAACGGACAGTCGTCATAAACCTATTTATACTCTCTCTATTTCTCAATTATATTTACACAAAGACCTGATCTTTGTATTATAGTTTGGCTTTCCATATGCTCATAAACTGATTAGCTTTTGTAGCACTGAGTAGCATGAGTATGTGATAGGTAGTTTAGCAGTAATGAACTATCATGAAACGAAAAACACCACCTCGTATAAAAATATATGAAGCACTTGGTTGTGTCGCCGACCAAAGAATCGCTGTTGAAAAAAATAGGGCAACAGTACGATCTTCATCGGGCAATAAATATTACACCGTTACGTTTGATCCAGAAAAAATGGCAATAATGTCTAACGACAATTGATCGTACCGACAAGGGTATCTGGGCTATCCCTCCATTGCCTATCTCATGCTAAGTGGCTATCTAGACTATGAGAGTGTCTATGGAAACGCATTGAGGTGAATAGCACGAAAAGACATAAACACACACCACAAAAACGATTATTCTGCCACGATGAAGGGTGTTGACATAGTATTAGAAGAAAAATGAGTCAACATGAGGGACTTCAAAGATTATCAAGAGAGGATCGAAATGTCTATTGAAACACTAAAGTTGTCACTACTGTGAAAGAAAACAAAACCACCCACTGCGTACTAAAGAGCTATTTGTTAAAAAGCATAATCAGATAAGAGTTCACCCCTGTATCGCAATGCGCGCACTCAATGACTATCATAGAAAACACCATTAATGAGGGCAGACACTAGTATGTCTTTAGGAACAGTCTCACTGAGGGAAAATAAGAGGTCTCTACCCGCATGCTTATTGTTCGAAGAAAGTGCTTGTTTTCATCACACAAAGATAATAGGACAAGGAATGGGTCTCAAGTACATTGTGAGGTAGTCCATGCTGTCTGCCATGGTCTGATATCCTTGAATGACGACAGCACGTTCTGCTGGTTTTGTGATCGAATACGTGAGATGCTGTAGGTCATTTTCATCAATATCTCTAGCATCTTTGAGACAGATATGGGAGTATTGTATCTCTTCTCTAACTCCTTGTAACTCAACAAAATGAGGGATGCAAGAGTGTCTGCGTGGTACCCACTGTCATTGCTTGTCGTCATAGTGCATATCAAGCGGTCCTCCCATAAGAAAACAACGAATCATAACTAGTGAGTCAAAAAATAGGTAATCACTACTAGTATCGCCAACAGAAGTGTCCAAATACTTAAGGCTTTTTGAGTCTGTTTGCGTGCAATGCTAGCCTCTCGCCATCTTTTGGGCTTAACACCAGCTAAGAGGAAAACAAGAATTCACGCAAGATTGAGACAAATAATATTGGCAGCAAAAAGTAAAAAGGCATTACCAGACGCAATTCAGAAGCCACCCCCCAGAAGAAGTCATGACAGGACAAGGGGTGGCAACAAGGCAACAGCAACCATCACACCAACCAAAGCAGATACAGCACCATTCATTATCGATAATATAGCTGCCACTCCCGACACAAAAGCAACAATGATCAAATAATAAGAGATACCTGGGAGTGCACTAAGGTTTCATGTCTGTGTGTCTAATAGTCCCCACACAAAGGCTATGGAAAACACAAGCAACGATCAAACCAAAAGACTACGAGATCATTTTTTTATCAAGGCTTTGTCCCCGAGCGTAGTCCCTAGTGCCAAGCCAACATTTGGTCATAAAAAAGGAGCTAAGACCATAGATCAGATCACAATAGAGACATTATTTTCCAAAAGTCCTATAACAGCGACAATAGCAGATAAAACAAAAAGAATAAGCATAGTGGTGTTTAGTCAGGTCGTTGAAGACACAGAATTATATAGTTCCTGTAGGGGTATAGTGATAAGAGAATGTGCCAAAGGCCCACTATTGTCAGCAGAAGAAGAGTCGTTGGGGTTCTGTGGTAGTTCTTCATCAGTCAAGGCTGGGATGGTTGCCTCCACAGCACTAATAATAATCCTAAATCCTGCAATTTTACTATAGTCACGATCAAAATACTCCAAGAGTTTTGTGCTGTGTTCTGCATCAGTAAAAAACCTTATGCTTTTTTGTTGTGTTCCCATACTTTGCTCTCGGATTTCATAGATTCCATAGTCCTCAATAGTTTGCCTTATATCATCAACGAGTTGTTTGGGTGTAATGATTTCAAGAGATCTGAGCTGCATATGCGAAGATATTCTAAAATATAGCTAATTTGAGTATAGCAAAAAAAAACAAACAGACAAATCAGAAAGCGTTTTTTGTAATTAAAAAAGCCTGCCGAGGCAGGTTCATGATTGTTTGACGGGAAAGGTGTAAGATCTCATGGTTCATATCGCTAGAGCGTGGTAAGGCACCGGCGGGATTCGAACCCGCGAACCAAGGTTTTGCAGACCCGTCTATTGGACCACTCTAGCACGGTGCCGCAACGATCAATGTAGTATTTTGGTACTGTATTGCAATATAGAATAAAGTGAACAAGAAAACGACAAGAGTTTCCTTTGTGGGACTAAATAAGTTTATCAACAAAAAGTATTCCATCAAGATGGTCTATCTCATGTTGTACAATAGCGGCATTGAATCATTTACATTTCTCTTCATGTTGGGTTCCTTCAACATCAAAGTAACGAACGACAACAGAGTCATGTCTTAACACCTTCCCGAATTGTGTAGGCAACGAGAGACATCCTTCCTCTGAAGAAACCATTTTTTCTGATTGCTTAATGATAACAGGATTAATCATGATAGTCTGACCAAGACACTTACTTCATCTCACATTGTTCTTCCACTCAGTTGTAACAATGATCCTGACAGTCTCGCCTATCTGGGGTGCTGACAATCAAACACCTTCGTATTCTCGCATCAATTCAGCCAAAATATAGGCAAATTCTTGAACATGTTCATCGATAGTTTCAATATCACGACAAATGGTCCTTAAAATAGGGTTGGCAATACCATACTGTAGCGGATATTGTTTTGTCAATATGTTTTTACTTGAGCGTTTGGTCATGGATGGGGATATCGTTGCTTTATAAGGATGGCACTCTATAATCACCAGAGCCCTTCCCCTGTACTCATTTTATACTTGAAAATCAACAGCAAAGTCCTATCATCACCGCCAATCGCAATAGTGATCCTCTACCCAATGGAGAGGAGTTATATACAGAGAGATCTTTGTGCGATCGACCAATAATAACAAGGAAGGGTGGCAGAGTGGTCGAATGCGGCGGTCTTGAAAACCGTTGACCGTCTAACGGTCCGTGGGTTCGAATCCCACCTCTTCCGCCATCAAAGTATTTTGCGGAAAGGACGGTTTGCCTGCAAAAGTAGGATTATCATAAGATCTCGAAGCTGCATAATTGACTTCATGTGCATGCTGGGGGTCTTTGTCGTGGAATCAATTCCCAACCTCTCCGACGTTTAGCTATATGTTAGTATGTATCCAGTTAGATTTAGTCTGACAAAGTCTACTTTTTCGCTGATAGTTATTTGTATATTTTGATACGTCATTATTCGCACAGACCAATTTTATGTGCCAGAGCAATCACTCAACATTCATCGCAAATTCATTGCGACCTCCAGTGTCCGTGATGCTGCCATTCAGCTTAATAATATCGATTTGGTCCCTATCGAAGCCTCTGATGGTGTAACCAAACATATTGTGCAGAGGGGAGAAAGCCTATCACGCATTGCGACAAAATATGGAACCACAACTACCAAAATAAAAGAAATCAATAGTTTATCGTCAGACCGTTTAAAGGTTGGACAAGAGTTGTTTGTTACTGACGTTCCAGGTATCATCCACTCAGTGAAGCAAGATACCAATTTTTTGGTTTTTGCAAACAAATATAATCTCAATTTGGAGGATTTAATGACCCTAAACTATGTAACACAAGAAGAGGCAACCATCACCAAGGGTACGGAGGTGTTTTTGCCTATAACAATAGAGAAAGCCTATGAGTTAGGGATAGAAGAAAAGCCTGCACCCCAACCACAGAGAGTGATAGTAAAAAATACAGTACCCGTAGCAAAACCAGCTACTCCTAAAGCAACAGTAGCAAAGGCACCTGTAGCAAAACCAGTGATTCAGCCTGTGGTACAGGCAAGACCCACAGTTACGGCTCAAGAACTGGCGTCTACTGTGGCAGAAATAAGCCCTACTCAGGCGGCTATCCAAGAAGCACAACCCAAAGAAATTATAGAAGATAGTGGCCCCTATGCAGGACAGGTGGTCGCAACACGACGTGATAATTCTCCTATCGTTAACAATAGTTTCTACCCAGGTTATTGCACCTATTGGGCAGCAAGAAAAAGACCAGACATTTTCCCTTATATCAGTGAAACATCGCAAAAAAGGACGTTTGGCGGTAATGCAAGGCAGTGGCTATCTAATGCACAGGCAGCAGGGCTACCAACAGGATCAACTCCTACGCCAGGTGCAATAGCGGTGTTTCAACAATGATGACCAGGATATGTATCGTATGGTCACGTGGGTATCGTCCAGAAAATAGATCGAGACAAAAGAATATTTCTGATAGAAGATATGAATAACGCAGGGAAGTACGTAGTAACACAACGTTGGGTGGATATGGATGACCCCAATATCTCTGGCTATATCAGGTAATGAATGAAACTTCTTGTTTCAAGTAGTAAGATAGCTATGCTCAACGCAAGTATCTGTTTATGTTGTTAATAGAAAAATGTCATATCGTCGTCACCACCAAGTATTTTGATGACACTTTAAGCCCTACAAACCTTCAAAAAGCAAACGGTTCGCTATGAAACCCCTCTACCTGAAAGCCATTGTCTTGTGAGGAGTCTTGATCGTAGCCGTTGGCTTAGGACGATTGTACACAAACATTCTTAGTGCACTACCAGATGTCAATAGTGTTGAGGATATTGTATTCTCCGAATCAACAGTTATTACCGATAGATCAGGGAAAGAATTATATAAGCTCTTTCAAGAAAACAGAGAATACGTCAGGCTGGAAGATATATCTACCAACATGATCAGTGCAATCATTGCTGTAGAAGATCAGAGTTTCTGGACCAATGCAGGCATCGATCTGTGAGGTATTTTGCGTGGTATGGTATGAGTAGTAATCGGAGATACGAGTAGAGGATGAGGTTCAACAATAACACAACAATTACTCAAAAACATCCTTTTAGACACGAGCGAAAATAAATATAAGAGGAAACTTAAAGAATGGATACTTGCAGGGAGACTAAATACGAGTATCAAAACAGAGTTGAAGAAGGAGTATAAGCAACTCTCAGATGAGGATCTGCAACAGAAAATGAAAGAGAAAATATTAGAAATGTATCTGAATTATATTTTTCTTGGGCAAAATGCCTATTGAGTACAGGCAGCAGCTAGGACCTATTTCAATACGACAGCAGACAAGTTAACTCCCTTACAGTCAGCAATTCTAGCATCTTTGCCAAAATCACCAACCAAGCTCAATCCCTACAAAAACAAGAATTTGTTGATGGGACAGATCGTTATCAGGCAGGGCGACCAGTCAATTAATCCCCCCGACTGACTAGTAGACAGCATTATAGCAAGGATTGAGTCTAACCTCAAAAACATCAATTTCGACAAGAAATGAGCGGGTTCTTTTGTGAAAGTCATTGTTTGATTGACAGACTTTTCCATCACGCTAGACTCACAAACATACCAAGTAAGCTACGAGCCAGGGAGGAAGGACTTTTCATTGATGAATATGTTTGATGAATGATATATAGATCAAGTGCTACTGAAGAAGGCATTTGTTGAGGGACTCAACTACAAATTTGAAGAAGGTAAAATTTCTATCAAATCACCCCACTTTATCCATCGGATTCAAGAGCTACTAGAACAACAATATGATGAGGATGTACTGACAAAGGGTGGTTTAATCGTGAAGACAAGCCTTGATGAGCAGACGCAAGAACGAGCTGAAGCGGCGATAGCAAAAAACTACAGATCAGTCGAAGAACACTGAGGAAACAATCAAGCTATGGTTTACATCAACAGCACAAATGGTGATGTTTTAGCGTATGTCTGATCAGCAGACTACTTTAACGAAGACATTGATGGGAAAGTGGACATGGTAAGGGCTCTGAGGCAGCCGTGATCATCGATCAAGCCTTTGATCTACGCATTAGCTTTTGAGAAACTACCACTGACACTTGATAGTCCTATTTTCGACTCACCATTACAGATAGCGGGAGATAGACCAAACAATGTTGACGGGGAATTTATGTGACTGATGCCAGTCAGAAAGGCACTAGGGTTTAGTAGGAATCTGCCAACGATCAAATTTTTCCTTTCCGTTGGCGGAGAAAAGGTGGTGAAGCCGTTCCTGAAGGCACTATGACTCAAGGGCTTGTCAGAAGGCATTAGTTATGGCTACCCATTATCTATTGGGGCATGAGAGGTGCAGATGTTAGAGTTGGCAAATGCGTATATGCATCTTAGCTCATGAGGAGAGCCGGCAGTCATTAACCCAATCCTAGAAATTAGAACAAGTGATGGATCTATTGTCTACCAAAAACAGACAGAAAAACAAAGAAGAGTCATCCCAGCAGGTATAGCCAGTTTGATTCGATCCATTTTGTCTGATCGCTCCAACTCTCCCCCAGGGTGGACCAGTTTCTTGTCAGTATCTGGTATAACAAATGCTATCAAGAGTGGAACAAGCGATGTAAAGGTCAAACAACCAGATTGATCGACTAAAATATTGCCAAGAGACGGGTGGATAGCTACCTATACCCCCTCGAGAGTAGCACTGTTCCGAGCATGAAACACTAATGGAGCACCAATGTGACAGAAGGCTTTTGGTATTACACTCAATAGTGCTGTCTGGAAAGATTTCTTTGCAAAGTTAAGAGATAATGGCTTTCTGCCAAAAGAGTCCTATCCTTTAGCAGAAATAAAGACACTCACGATCGATAAGATGACATGATTGATCGCAGGGGATGATGTGCCTTTGCCCTTGAGAGTTGACACGAAAGGATATGTGTATAATCTGCCTGCTACCGAGCCACGAAAATGAAAGATTATCAAGTATGATACAATGTGTAACGGTAAATGGGCACCATCCTTACCAGAGTCGGAAACGGCAGAGGGCTATGTCATCCCAGCATATAGTATCATGCCAGACAATAGAGATATCGACAAAATCCAAGAGCGAATAAAGGCTGAGACAGGTTTCTTTTTGGAGGAACCAGAAACAATGTGTGAGTGAAGAGTGGCAGCTGAAGATAGTTCTATTAAGATTGATATCTTGAAGCCTGAAGCAGGGGCTAGTGTTACCAAAAATTTTGAAGTACGATACAATGTTGCAGGTCAAAGGTCTCTCAAGCACGTAAGAATCTACTTAAACGATATTGTGGTGGCAGAACAAGAGTATAAAAACGGACAAACAAGTCTAACAGATATCAAGGCTATTGTGTGATATGCAGGAATACAACCGGGAGATCAACTCATCACAATAGAAGCGGTTGACCAAGATGGGTATTACAATAAGCAGTCCATTCCTGTTAAACTGTGACTAGGAGATATCAATCCCCCCTTTATCTTAGAGGATAAGATCAAAATAGAAAAACAGCCAGATGGGAAGCTGAAGGTCTACCTCCTTTTCTCTGACACAGAATCGGTAGTGAAGTGAGGGTCAATATTTATAGACGGAGTAGAGACAAGCTTCAAAGACAATTTGGTAAGTTTTATCATCGTCCCTGGTCAAAAAATAACCTATAGTGTAGAAGATATCTATGGAAATAAAAAATCAGACGAATTGATTTTGAAATTAGGAAACTAAAGACTTGATGATAAAGGATCGTGCTTGAAGATACTGATTTTGTTTTTAAAAACACCAAATTATTATGAGCGATTTTAACGAAAATTTAAAGTGTATAAAAAAGGATTTTCAAAAAACAAAAGCCAACACTAATTATCTGTTCTATTGAGTATGTATCTTGGTTCGAATATTGTGGTTTCAAGAAGTTTTCTCAGAATGAGTGATGTTAAGGATCTGAATGATTGCATGAATTTGATGAATTGCTTTAATACTTACTCATGTTTCAGCCGATATGAAATATTTAGAAAAAAGAATTGAAAATATTGAGTCTGAGATAAAGGATATCAATGAGGAACTTGAACAAAAATAAAATAATACATAAAGTAATGCAGTTAACCTAACAACAGAGAAGAGCCTAATGAACCTTAGCATTAAGGTATTTTCGTCGTATCAAAAAAGACAAGATTTGGGTTTGTTTTGACCAAAAGAAGATCGTCTTCTCAATCAAAAAAATACTTTGCACCTAACTGCTCTGCCAAAAAATTGTATTTCTTTTTCATGACCTCGCTCCTAGTAGCGAAATAACGAAACAATGCATTGTGAGTCAAAAAGAGATTGAAGCATTCCGAAAGGTCCTCAAAGGTGTTTGTCTGTCCATAATTACTACAAAAATCCATCTGTCCAACACCCGCTTTTCTGATACTTTCAGCATCCCAACTCAATCTGTAAAAGTTGAGTGATGGATCATCGACACTAAAAACCTGATTACCAAATTCGGTGAATGTCTCATGTTTTTTGCTAGAACTACCAACAATCACACCCAAATCTACAACATGGCCAAGCTCATGAATCAAAATCTCCATATATTCTCTATAGCTTTTGATTGAGCCTAGGTTGATGGTGAGAGAATCTTTCACTGCGTACCCTCTCCTCCCATCATTAGTGGTAAGAGCAAGTTTGTTGAGTACGTTACTAATCTTATGCGGGCTGATAAGATATCTATCAAGCCTGGCCAAAATCAAAACGCCCATGCCCTGATAAAAAAAACGATCTTGCTCAGACAGTCAAGAAGGTAACGAAACAATACTACAATAGGAGGCATACGCACGACACAGCTTGTCAAGTACGCTTTGATAGTCAGGAGCTCAGGGAGCTGCTCCGTGAGACTGAGGCTCTTCTAGTTCCCTGAGTATGTGCTGCATCAAGCTATTAATTGCTTCTTGGTTGCCACTACCAACCTTCTCCATGAGTCATTCAGTAAGATCTGGATTAGTAGCGTAGTCAGTCCTTTTCAGTGAGGGTGCAATAATGGCAAAAAATACGAGAGCTCACAAACCAAAACCAAGTATAAAAATCACTACTTGGAAAAAGACAGGAGAAAAACTGACCTTAGGTGCGCGCTTGTCCATAATAGTCTACGTCAGCTAAAACAACCCTTTCCATAGGACCAGATGCGTTATACACCACAATTGTATCAAGTTTTACCATCTTTGCAAACAAGTGCAGCAGAAAGTAATATCATCAAATGATAATCTTTTTGCCAGTCAGGGATTGTGCCAGATAGGTGATTTTCCCAACTCAGCCGTTAATATTTTCGACAAAAAAAACGTAATGTGAGAGTTCTCATTGGGAGTAAACTTCAAAAAAACGCCTGGATTCTTCCTTGATGTTGCTAAGGAGAAAGATGCAGTCTCATGGGATTGATCAGTCACTAATGCCACGAGCTATAGCCTGCATATCCCTAAGTGTGACGATATCTCAGCCTTTTTGGCTATTTGCTTTGCTGATAGGGCTAAGTGGAGGGAAGTTAGCTCTCTGGTTGGATAAGAAAAGAACAAAATGTTTATCGAAAAGACTTTTGAATTCTTGAAAATCAATATAAGTATTTGCAAGGCAAAAGCTGTAATGAAGATATCTATTGTCCTTCATGATTTTTTCTACAACAACGATATGGTCAACGATTTCTAGCAGTGTATTATACTCACGAACGAGCTGATAGTGTGCATCGGTATCAATGAGGTCAATAGTGCTTCTGAAAAGTTGAGCAAGTCTTGGCCAGAGTTGCTGTGTTTGGAAAAAAGAACTGTCGTGCAAAATGGGTCAGAGTTCGAGCTTTTTGTTTGGCTTTCCAACAAAATGCTTCGTTATTTCAATGCTCAAACTACCCAAAAACACCAAGAAGCAATGTTTGAGCTCATAAAGTGAGTCTACAACGGTTTTGTAAACATGTTTATTTTCTAGCTCCATAAGCCTATGATAGCGGTAGTGTGCAGCCTCAATGAGGTCAACTACATAATCCAAGTCCAAAGTCTGTGAATGATATCCATTATAGCTATAGTGCCACCGATCAGAGTCCAAGAAAAAAACACGGTGTTTGCGGTACCTCTCATCGCCTAAGAGGCTATATAGTCATCAGTGGGTACATAATATGCGAGTGGCTATGCCGTGTTCTCACTCTTTTTTTACTAATCCAAAGACACTATAATCTCACCTAGTATGGAGATCAAGAACGCGAAGTCATTGGTGGTGATGAGAAAGGTATAAGAGGACAAAGCTTATTTCACTATCAGACAGATCCTTGCAGTGGACTAGTTGACTAAAAAGTTCGTGATCGATGTACTGTTCTTGTTTTGCAAAACCAACATCGTTATAGCCTTGCTTGTCCAGTAGTGCTTTGACAAATTCAACCTTTTGTCTGGTGTGAAAGGCAAGAATGCAGGGTTCGTTGGAAACCAAGAGACTAAGGAGAGATGGAAGTGATTGGTTGCCACAGTATAAGCTGTCAGTAGAATTAAGACTTGTAATATCAAAAACGATAGAGGGATCTACCAGTATTTTTTGTTTTGGACGGGCGATAGGCTTTTGGAGAATGGGTACTTCAAGGGTGCTATGATCTTTCCCGAAAAGAAAGGGAAAAGAAGGAGATTGTAATACAATTCCATCTAATCAAGGATATTTCTCGGATAATTCGATGATACGATGAATGAGATAGCGGAACAGTCAAAGAGCTTTGACACTATCATGCAGTGCATCGTGAGGACCAGTTAAATCATGGCTTCTTTTTTTCAACTCCTGTTCAAAACATTCGGTATGAGTCTTGACGGCATCTATTTCGCACAAAACCTCCAAAGCATAGCTTGGAGGATAGTGGATGAGTGCCTGGCTAAGCGAGAATGTGTCTGCGTAACGAGGGAAAGTTATGTCTAGGCATTGTTTGAGAATGGCCAAGTCAAACATCACATTGTGCCCGACAATAATATCGCTCGGACTTAACAAGGTTGATAAATGTTTACCAACGGCCTGTTTTTCTGGTGCTCATGAAAGCTGTTGAAGCTCTAGTCAGGTGATGTAACCAACCACATGCTTAAGTTCTTTGATATCCTTGTTTGGCTTGATGAGCTGAGCGTAGACATCAGTAATAAGGAAATCGGGATTAGCAATAACAAGTCAAACCTGAATTGGTTCATCTTTCTGGGTGTCCAATCAGGTTGTTTCGAAGTCAATGCTAACAAAACGAGTATTGCGATTAATAGAGAGTGTCATGCTATGATAGGGTCTCAAAACACAGAAGAAAAACACAAGGAAGTGGATTCTTCGTTTTTTCCTCGAAATAGATACTACGATCACTAGTATCACTAGAATAACAAAGTTTTTAGGCAAAACAACACGCAAAATATGTCCCGAGCAATTAAATACCGTCCTCAAACATTCGATACACTCGTTGCACAAGATCACATCAAAACTATTTTGAAGCAACAAGTACTTAATCGCAATAATAAGGCTAATTATTTGTTTTTTTGACCAAGGTGAACGGGCAAAACCTCCACAGCAAGAATCCTCGCTAAAGCACTTAACTGTACCGACTTGCACGGCGGCAATCCCTGTAATCAATGTGTCAGTTGCAGGTTGATAGACGAGACTAGGACGCTCGACTTTGTCGAGATAGATGCAGCGTCGCACACGGGAGTAGACAATATTAGAGAGGAGATTATTGAAAAAGCACTCTATCATCCAACGACCTTGAAAAAAAAGATATACATTATTGATGAAGTACACATGCTCTCAAAGGGCGCGTTCAATGCTTTACTGAAGATTATGGAAGAACCACCTAGCTATATGACCTTTATACTCGCAACGACAGAGATACATAAGATTCCCGAAACCATTATCTCCCGTTGTCAGATATTCCAGTTCAAAAAATTCTCCGTCACAGAAATAGTTGAAAGACTACAATACATAGCACAGCAAGAAAATATCAATGCAGAGGTGGAAGCCTTACGTCTGATAGCAAAACTAGCAGACGGCGTTATGCGTGACGCTAACAAATACCTTGAACAGGTAAGTGTTCTTGGTGATGTCAGTGTCGAGCATGTGACTAATTATCTTTGAATTGCTGGAGACCAGCAGCTATCCGATTTGTTGGAGACAATCAAGTCAGGGCAGCGAGAAAATGTTCTGAGCATTGTCGATGGTTTACAGCAGTGATGAGTAGAACTATCCCAGTTTGCTAAGCAAATGTTATCCTACCTCAATGATCACTTCCTCAATGATCCAGGATTCTATGCACGCATGACGGCACTTTTTTCTGATATTATTATGCAAATCAAATATTATCCAGAACCGCTATTGACCTACAAAACCCACATCTATCAGTATCTCTTTGATTCTGGCACAAACACGAAAGATGGCAGTACTAACACACCAGTAAAACCAAGCAATACAGCCCTAGCATGAGAATCAAAAACAGAAAACAAAATCACTAAAGCAGACGATCAGGACAGTTTCCAGCAAGAAAAGAAAACAGACACAGAAAAAACTGACCTGTCAGTTCCTGTTGATGTGAGTGATTACGAGGCCATAAAGGCAAAACTCGTTAGCAACGTAGAAAGTAAGTCTTTGGCGACCATGATGGAGAAAAACACAATAATCAAAGATATCAGCAACGATACACTCCATCTGATCGTCATCAATAAAATGGCAGAGATCTCGCTCAATAAAGACGATGTTAAACAAAGGTTAGAAAGGATCTTGACTGAGTTATTGGCGAGGTCCATAAGACTGAGACTTGAGTATATGAAAAAAGAAGACTACTTCGCATCGCTCATGTAATATTTTTGAAAAACAAGAAAAATGGGGAATGGGAAAACAAGAAAGGTATTGACTCAGAAGAGAAAGGGAGTATGGTGCTAGGGAGTAGTAGTCTCTCACATTCCCTTGATCCTCTACTTTTATTTACAACATAGGTTGAAAATGACAATAAATGTTCTAGTGTTAGAGCAAGATGGACCAACTTGAAAAGCTGGCGATTATGGTTTGTTTCAGATTCTTTCCGAAAAATACGAAGCCTCACATGCATGAGAAACTCCTTGTCCTCAATGAGGAAATCACAATTGGAAAACAACATACTGAGTGACATATTGCACAAAATGCAAGACGACCGCATAACTAAGGCTTGACTATATGTTTTTATAAACAAAAAAACCGGGATATTTTTTTTGAACATCCCAAGTCTTATAGGAGACAAAAAACTAGCTAACTTTTACTAAATCCAATCACAAACTCACCTTTGAGAGGAATCGCTTTGTTTGCTATCATATGGATAACTTCGGCTATCGGTGCAGTAATGATTTGTTCATGCATCTTGCTAATCTCTCTACTCATACTGACGGTGCCACGAAATCACAAGCTGTAGATTTGTTCAAGGGTTTTCTCTAGTCTATGTACCGATTCATAGACAAAAACTGGCATTGAAGAGTTGATAATTGATTGGAGGGCTGTTTGTCTTCATTTTTTGGTCGGTAGAAAACCCAAAAAAACAAACTTCGAGGTATCAAAGGCTGCAGATACTACAGCTGGAATCAGTGCGTTTGGACCAGGAAATACAGTATAGGATATGGAGTGCTGATGACAAAGCTCAATGAGTCTTTTGCCTGGGTCACTCAGTCCAGGCGTGCCAGCATCGCTAACAAGACCAACGTCATGCTCTTGCAATAATCTGACAAAAAAGCTAAGCTTCGAATCGTTCGTAAAGCTCGTTAACGAGTAAAAGTTTATCTTCTGATAATCTATATCGAGTAATTTCAGCAACTTCTTGGTGTGTCTGGTGTCTTCACAGATCAGGTGTGATAACATTTGGATTGCATCCATAGACCTTTTCGTCATATCGTCAATGTTTCCGACGGGTGTTGGTAAAATGTAAAGCATCAACGGATGCACTAGTGATAAAACTTGTATGCAAACAAGAGGCAACCTATAATACAAGCGTTTACTCCCTTTCTATACCATGTGGTATATTATCATTATCGCTCTATTTTTGGGTATAAGTTACCTAACGGCTAGAGCATTACTACTAAACGATCTCTTCAAAAAGAGGAAACCGTCAGAGTACACAGATCTACTAGCTGGATATGACTATAGAGATATAGCATTCAAAAACAAACAAGGAAAGCTATTGCGTGGCTGGTTCATCAAAGCCAATATCAACCCAAACAACAAAACACTAATCGTTCTCCATGAGCGGCTATGATCCCGTTTAACAATCATCGAGCAGATAAAGTTCTTTTTAGACAGTGGTTATCATGTGTTTACCTATGATCAAAGGTCACACGGTGATAGTGAGTGTCAGATCATCACATACGGTTTAGAAGAAGGAGATGATCTATCTTGTGCAATAGCCTATGCTAAGACCATTGTAGATATCAACCAAGATCTGTTATGAGCTATTGGATACAATATGGGTGGCTGTGCTATGGTATGTGCACCAGACCACGAGCAATGACAGGTTTTCAAGGCAATGGTGTTAGAGGGCATAGATGCACACGCCTATGAAGTTGCTAACAAAATGCTTAATAAAAAACTATGAATGGTGCTAGGACCAGTAATGGGACGACTTTTCTTTAGTGTCGGCTGTTTGCTGCTGACATGAGGAAAATTCTTTCACGAAAAAATGATGAAATCAATGTTGCGACTTCACCACACGCCAAAACTCTTGATTCAGTGAACAAACGATAAGTTGGTAACGGCAGACAATGCCCAAAAGATAGCAAAGATTGCACCAAACCCTGTCCGAGTACGAAGATCAGAGGACGCAGGTCATGTAAACAGTTTCTTTGTCAATCCTGAAAAATATAGAAACAAAGTGTTGGGATTCCTACAAGAGCATATGCAGACAGAAGAAATAGAAGAGCCTTTTCATTAATGCACTGAGTATCCTAGCATCAGGAGTCTCCCCAATAGGAGAATCCACAATAGAACAATGAGTCGGAATTTCCACAGAAATCAAGACTTGATGGTTTTGTGTCTAAACAGGGACATACCAACAAACGCACCAAAAAATCAACCCAAAACACTCATTGTCAGTAACTTTTTTTCACTGATACGTCGCTGTTGGGTCACAGCTCTCCTTTTATCTATTCCAAACAAAACAAAAGTAGCGATATTGACGATGATGAGATAGTATCAAATGACTACCATACAAGGAAAACAAGAAATGAAGACACAAAACCAATGATAAGTAAGCAGCATCACAAAACAATACAAGCATACACTTTCCAATAACTGTCAAAGCTGGTTACAATACAACAGGACAGTGGTTTGCAATACGAGGAACAACGAAATACAATGGTAAAAGCAGGCTTTAGGCAGTACAATTCTCCTCATGAAAAAGATAATACTATGCATAATGTGTACAGTAACATTCTCGTTAGCATATGGAGAAGCCTACTCGCTAACATCGACTGATCAGGAAATCATTGACCGTGTGCAATGAAAGCTAGAAGATTTTAGTCAACCGAAGCGTGCGGTACTGTACAACACATTGAATAAGTATTTACTGGGGGCGAGTAACAAAGACACGAGATGATATGTACTGTTTTCAAAAATAGTACCACTCATATACGATGAGCTCAACAAGCAACAGGGCCATGGTGCTCCTAGTAATGCAGACCTGAACATCAAAAGCATAGAAAGCAAAAATACACTAGTACAGGTGAGGTTTTGTGACACTGAAAAGTCATACGAATGATTTGTGGATATTATACTAAAAAATGGAAGGGTAACTAAGTCACGAAGATACTATCTTCACCCAAACAATCATAGTGCAGACGCATGCGAAATAGCAGTGTTTTCACAAAGTCTCTTTACAGACAAAGCGAGCGAAAAACAAACATTTACAGCAGAGCTAAAAATAGCTGAGACAGGAAGTAGTGATCCAGACCTAACAAACAATACAAAAACCACATCTCTAACAATCAGTGCAACGACAAGTAAAGCACCATCCTACTCAGGAAAGTGATCGGCAGATTTATCAATCCAAAAGATAGAGCTATACCCTCAAACGGATGATATCATCGTAACCGTTTGCATGGATTGACCTCACAATGATATGGTAGTAACAAGATTGTATAGCAACAATAGGATGTTCAATGTACAAAGATATGAGATTAACGAACAAGAAAAAACAAAGTGTTTTGAGTTCTACGTAGACGGTTTCCAATTCCTTTTTGTGCCAGGAAGGACCTATGTGTTTGAAGCAAGAGTTGATCCACTCCAAAAACATAAAGAGCCAAACGAAAACAACAACTACATGAAGACGACGCTATTCATACCCGCATTTATCTCTTTTGCAGACGGTATGATAGATCCAGATTTCTTCATCAGCAAAATAGAACACAATAGCAAGCAAGACACTGTTGATGTAGAAGTATGTCATGAGTGATGATCTTATGATGGAGATCTCTACACCAAAATAGAGGCGAACGGTATTGGTAAGTTGTTCAAAAAACCAGTTATAGTAAGGACAAATCAGACATGGTGCTATACCGAGTCTATTGCAAGAAGCGATTTATATCTTAAAAACGGAGTAAGATACGCTGTCGTTGCGACGACGGACCTCAAAAGAAACATACAAGAAAGCGATGAAGACAACAATGTACATACAGAGTATGTCCTCATAGGTAACAAAACAACTACTACATCGTCAAGTACTTCTTCCTCTTCAACTGAAAAAAACGTAGATCTTTCGGTAAAGGATGTTTCGTATGATGGCACAACACAAAAACTGATTGCAAGTATTTGTGTATCGAACAAAGATTATGCTGGCTACAATCATGTGCTATTTGAGGCTGATAATGGCTCATGAAAAACACTCTGAGTCTACGTAAACATCAAGCAGGATGCGTGCCAGGACGTCAAGATGTCATATAGAGATATCGGACTCTCGCTCAACCACGACTATGATATTACAGCGACCATAGACCCAAACCAAGGCGTCATAGAGTCTGATGAAGACAACAATAGTAGACAGGAAAATGTTACAATAGACAACAAGGGATCGCCTTCGTCATCGTCAGCCATAACATCACTACCAGACCTATATGTAAAATCACTGGAGATTGTTGGCCATACAGCGAGTTCTGGTTGAGTGATACTCAGGGCAAGTTATTGTAACAAAGGACCCCAGGCTATCAATTCCCAAGACCTATCCTATGGTTTTGACATAGTCGATAGCTCTACTAATCGAGTGACAGACACGTTGATAGACCAAACTATCCCCGTCGGTTCTTGTGACACGCTAACAATAGACCCAAAGCTAAAACGATGACTCACATCGAAGTTATTTTATCAGTTTGTTTTTATGATCGACTACAAAAAATCCATTGACGAAGCATCTGAGTCAAACAACTCACTCACAAAAAGTCTCTATATAAACTACACAAAATAGTCACAGGGAAAATTAATCTGCACTATAGATAATCAATAGCCTATCCTCCAAGTACAGCACTAGATTTTCTGCTAGAGAACCAGTATCAAGTTTAGGTTTAATCAAAACAATCCTTCAAATTATTTCAGTAATCTTTTTGTTTCTCACTGTCTTGTCAAAAAGGACAAAAAGGTTCATGGCTTCACTAATGGGTGCCTCATACTTCTTTAGAATAGATATTAGTTTTACAGGCTTTCTCCATCCATTGAGAATCGCTTTTTTTTGCTCAAGGATATAGGAGCTGACTGTGTCAGGAGCAGTAGTGGTCTGATCTCACGAGTTAAGGCTTTGACCGCCCGTCTCTGTAGATCAGGTGACAATACCGCTAGCGGTATTGAGCAGGCTTGTGCTTGCTCACCCACCACCTCCTCATCACCCTCATCATCCTCACCCACCACCTCCTCCACCAGAGCTTGGTGCTGCCTTCGTCGTGACGCTATAGCTAGCAGCCACTCACCCTACGGTGATTGTTGCAGACACAATGGTACTGTAGGAAGAAGAAGAGCTGAGTTGTACACTCAGGGTATCTCACGACCACACAGAACCAGGAGAACCAGTATAGCTTCCTCAGTTAATACTATACAGACCGCCAACAATACCAACACTAACACCAGTATTGATGCCAGTGAGTACAGCGGTAGGAGAGTTATAAGTGCTATTTAGCTCTGCATGAGTCACCGCAGCGAAAGAGAAGGGAGACGGAGTTGTGTCCTCATTTTCCGTGACGACCCCAAAACTCCCCGTAACACCACCAATCACCAGCAATCACGTAGTGGCGGTTTCAAAGTCAACAGAACTAGTAACAACAAGCACAATACTATCTCATGGATAGACAATGCCAGGGCTTGATCTAGCCGATCCAGTATTGATACGATACAATCCATTGTTCACGACGATATCACTACCTGTATTGATTCAGGCAATAACTAAGGGATCAGAGCTGATGGGGGTTGAAAGAGCGACGCCAGTACGCAGACCAAAACTAAATGCATTGGGGAGTGTGTCCTCACCCTCAGTTGTTACAGAAAACGACCCAGTAGTTCAACCGATATCGACAAACAAACTGCGTATATCAGAGAGGGAATCCGAGGAGCTGAGGTAAACAACGAGCGTATTTCCATTATTTATAAAGCCAGTGCTCATGAGGACACTACCTGTATCAATAGTGAAAAAACCGCCACTCACTGAGATGATCGATTGATAGGTCAATCAGCTAATTGTCGTGCTGCCGGAGACAAGTGTGTTGAGGCTTGCACCAGTAATACTTGGAAAGCTAAAGCTATCGGGAACAACATCATAGACACTAAGCAAGGATTGATAGGCATTGAGTCTTCTTCCACTGACAGTATTTCAGCTGAGAGCAGATATTTGATCTCCATAATTCAATAGTGCAGCTTTGAGTTGTGTAGCACTTAAGTCACTCCTTGTTCACCACAACAAAGCAGCCGCACCGACCACGTGAGGCGTTGCCATAGATGTTCCGTTCAAGTACGCATAATCATCTGCTGAACCATCACGAAAAGCAACAATGGCTATATTATCAAGCCAACATCAGCTATAATTGTTGTTGTCTCCGTCTGTCTGCCACCTAAATTGAAGCTGGAGATCATCCGATACATAGGATTGGGGTAGATCTACCTCAAAACGATAATGGGGTCAGACATAGCTAAAGTAAAAATAGTTGTATGCATAGTATTGTCCCACATCTCGTAAGAGAAGCGGAGAAAAAATACTGTTACCAGTAGCGATAGATAAACGAAGATAATCCTGAAAACTATTGAAGAGATATTCCGTATCGCATAGAGTATCGAACTCGATGCGTGCATTATCAAAACCGCTAAGGCTAAAACCACTTGTTTCAATAGTTGCTACAACATTGCCTGTGTAGCTGTTACCGCTCGTTGTGGCAAGTCTTTGACTACTCGCTACGGTTTTGGTAACCCATTGTTCACTACTTCAAGAGCTAGTATAGGAGGTCGGCAGGGTCGGTGGGGTGACTGACTCAAAGGTCTGACTATAAGGTGTGTTTGATCATAGATAAGCACTGAGAATATTGGAACCAGGAGCTCAAATATCGACAGTAATATCACCATAGTTAGAAAAAGAAGCGATTCAGTCGCTTTGTGTGGTTGCAGCTACAGAGATAATAGCATCGAGATCGTAACTTGCGGGATAGTGGGGAGAATTATCATTATCAACACCATCATTACCAGCCGCAGCCACAAACAGTCATCCTGATAAACCAAATGCTTCGATAGAATCATATTCCGTTTGAGAAAAGATTGTACCGCCATAGCTTGCATTGATGAGCTGTGCTCCATTGGCTTTGGCAAAGTAGGTCGCCTGTGCTGCTGATAAAGTAGTAAAAGCCATCCTTACTGCCATGATGCCTGCAGAAGGAGCAACTCAAACAATGCCTTCGTTATTGTTGACCTCCGCAGCAATAGTAGCAGCCACATGAGTCCCATGATAGTGAAGAGGAAGCGGGTCTTTGTCGTCTTGTGCAAAATCATAGCCATGGATGCATCCGCCGAGAGGAGAGCCATTTTCATCGACACAGCTACTACCATCTCGCATACGAGGAAGCAACTCACTATGATGATATGCTACCCCATTATCAATAACAGCAACAATGACTGGGTAGTGATTTCCAGTGCTAATAGTCCAAGCTTCAGCTAAGTCTATATCGGCATCATTACTGCCAGCAGTTCCATTGACAGATTGTCCCGTGTTGTGCAATCACCACAAGAGTCCTGCCAATGAATCATTAACATCCAAAGAGCTAGGATAGCGCCAGTAGTTTGGTTCGACGTACTCTATATCTGACGACTGACGCAAAGTCTCAGCAACCATTTCCAAAGATAGCCCGGTGTCAAAATTAACAAGGGCTACGCCCACTTCAGGTAGAACATAATCTATTGTGATAGGCGTGAACGCGACAGAAGAGCCCCTTAGTTGTTGGGATGGCAAACCAATACTACTCTTGATATAAGGAGTGGCGTGGTTCTTATATTTCACGATAAGTTGTCCAGGAACTGCCTCCGAAGAAAGCTCTCCTTGTTCTGCTGCAAAAGTATGAGGAGCAAAGACAACTAAAAAAACAATCAGACAAAGTCTGAATAGGAGTGCTTTTTTGGAAGGGAGAAAACCATTGCCTAACATAAAAGCGATACTAACGATAAAGAATAGTGTTATCAAGTTATTTGGAAGTGCCGTCAATATCGTCAGCTAAGAAACCATAGCTATTCATGTCTTGTAGCGTGATCTGATAGGGAGCTCCGATTGCTTTCTGGAGCATATCCCGATAAAAACCAGTCGGGATACCCAAGGTCGCGTAAAAATCCAAGTGACTAACGTGAGCTGGATTGCTCATGTCCAATGTCGCCAGGTCTGTGTCTCCTATTTGGTAAGTCATGGTAAAATCGCTGTCATCGCTCAACTGCCTTCTAACGCCTCACAAAAACAAATCTACACCACCATTACGAACCACAGCACCAGGAGACAGAATAGTTGTGATCCATTTACTTCTCAAAAAACGTGCTGCCTTTCTTGTCTGTGTAAGATCAACACTATCAGGAATGTTGGTGAGAACCAAGGTTCTGATCTCGGGATTCTTGTCTAGTATATAGGCAAGTTGGCACACCAAGGAGGTGTCTAAAACTCAACCAATATAAAGCTTTGACCTATCAATAGCGAAATGAAGTTTGTTCGCTTCATCGATACCCTTGTCCTGATAGTAACTATCGGGCAGGCTGCAGACCTCAGATATAGCAAGAGTGTTTTTGGTGCTGGGATCGCCGATTGTACAGCCACTTACAATAAGCAGTACGGAAGCAATTCAGATCATTGCGATCTTCAATTTCATGATCAAAAAAAATCTAAACAATAAGAGATAGCACAACTAATGACTATGTGTGTGATCACATCCACATCAGCCGCCACAGCACCCATCATCATGTTGGAGTGATTCAGCAAAGCCTTGTACTAACACATTGATGACATCATCAAAACTGATATCACGTTCGTCTGTAGCCATTGCTGCAAACATGGTTTTCAGGTGATCTAGTGCCTGATAGGTATGTTGCGAAACCTCTATAGTGAGAGCTTCAGTAGTTTTCTGAGCTTTTTTGACTTTCTGAGAGCCGGTGACCTTTTGTTTTTTTGCAGATGAAGTTGAACTTTTCGTCATGAGCGAGGACTAAATGAATATCTAAAACAATATACATTTTTTAGGTATTGTCGATAGTGTATCAAGGGGAAATAGAAACGAAAAAGACAAATTAGACGTAATAACTATAATCGAGATATCTACTTTTAATAACGCAGACATCATGAAGCTATTGCGAAGATACACAACATTGATGATAGGTGGTTTTCTGATAGGTTTGCTCCCTTTAGCACCAAAACTTTCCTCAAACGTCTATGGTCAAAACACACAACTTCCGCAAGAATACATACCAAACTACCAAATAGCAAAAGAACGAAATGAAATACTAAATATGTTCGTGCAAATACAAGCAGTAAAAAACACGGGGCTAGACCTTGATGAGGATTTTTTCAAAAAATTAGCAACAAATTTTGAAAAGGTTTTCCCACGCCTACCACAGGAGAGTAAATTCAAGGTTACTTATGAGCAATGCCGTATTTTGACAAACAATTTGTCACAAGAGTATACGTTCAACAAATTTGGGCAGTTTCTTGATAGCTGTTTCAGTGCACTGGACAGAGACATAAAAGACATGAATGCAAAATACAGTGTTCAAGCAAAGATGAAAACCAATCCTCAGCTATGATCAGCACCGCTCAGCGTAACATTTGATGCAAGAGATTCCTACGATCCATCAAATGAAACCTTGCCAAGTAACAACTATTATCGATATTACAAGGATACAAACGGTATAGATCAAGTTATTGGAAAGGGGGCAGTAGTAAATCATACATTTAGTAAAGAAGGAAACTACATTGTCCATCTTACTGTCAGAAGTGCAAACCAATCAGTTAAGGGTACCTTAGATGGTTCTGCATCAACCACGATCAGCGTATGACCAGAGGCGGCCAATATTGTCGTATTTGCAAATGGCCAGAGGCTGAGAGAAGATAATATAGCCAAGATATGAACTGCTGAAGCACAAGAAGGAGTATTCTTGGACGCATCAGCAACGGTGCCCAAGGGAGGAAGGATTATCCAAAGTCACACATGGGAAGTGAAGTGAGGAAATAACACATTGCTCAAAGAAACCAATAATGGCAAACCAGATGCTATCCAGGTAAAATTCCCTGATGAAGGTCAGTTCTCTGTTGCATTGTCTACGACTGATAACGAAAATAATACCGTGAAGAAAGTGTTTTCAATCGTGATAGCAGATCCATTAGCATTGATTAGGAGCAATCCAGAAAATGGAAACACTTCCACCACGTTTAGCTTCGATGCCTCTTCTTCCTATTCATTAATTTCTAAGTTGAGGTTATACACACGGGAGATTTTTGATCCATCAGGAGAGAGGATAGATACGATACAGGGAAAACAGATAAGCAAAAGGTTTTCTCAGCCATGAAATTACGCTATTAAGCTAACGGTGGAAGACGAACAGGGCAGAAAGAATACAGAAACAAAACAGTTGTTTGTAGAGTCTACTGAGCCTATACCTCAATTTGCCATTAACCCATTACAAGACCGAAGCTCTCCATCACAGTTTGAGCTAGATGCAGGACTGAGTAATGATGTAGACATTTTGGGGGCGAATGATTTTCTTGATTACCAACGGGACTTTTCTCCACTAGAATATGTCAAAGTTGATGAAATCATAGATAATGGTAGAAAATTAATTGTGACCTTCAATCAGAAAGGCAACTATGATATTAAATTGACAGTATCAGATCAGTTTGGAAAGCTATCAGAAATAACCAAAAAGCTTGAGGTAAAGTCGTCTCTAAGACCTGAAATGTATATCAGTCCAGTAGCGGGATTTTGGTGAAATAATGTGAAGTTCTTGGTGAGAGCAAACAAGCCCGTAGTAAATTATGAACGGGACCTGGGAGATGGGACTAAAAGATCAATTTTAGAAAACAAGCTCATCTATTCATATGACAAAGTGGGAGTATATCCAGTGACATTGACGGTTTATGGTCCTGACGATGAAAAAAACAGTATTACAAGAAATGTGTACATCGGAGAAACAGGCAAACCAATCGTTGCCTATACGGTAAAAAGTAGGTCAAACATTATTCTCAAGCAAGAAGATAGCTGTTTTGATGGTGCTGTAGAGATACCAGCCTATCGTGTACCAAGATTGCAGAGCCTGCTCATCGATGTGGCGGAATCGGTAAACACAAAAGGAGAAAGGGCAAACCTACAATACTATTTTCAGCCACAAAATGATAACATTTATAAGAGCAATAATTTTAACTATAAATTTGCAGAGTTAGGGTGTCAGCGAGTAGATATTACTATAGAAGACACACAAGTACATGCAACTCATACACAGAAGGTGTGGTTTAGGGTGGTCAATGATCTGCCAGTGTTGCAAAATATCCAAATGACTTTTCCACAGTTTGGTAACCAAGTAGGTGTAGGCTTGAGTCAGGGTCAGGAAAAACAAGTGTTTGATTGATCAACCATCGATCCACTCATCGTGCATGTAATAGCTGCTAATGCAAGAGACCCAGATGGGGCCATTGCGTTTTTCAAATGGTATTATTTCAATAAAGACAATCCAGATAGAATACTAGAAACCAAGATCACTCCTGCAAATGTTCCAGAAGCATATTTTTCCCTACAAAAAATTCCCTGAGAATATGAATTCGGGGTAACCTTAGTAGATAATGATGGTGGGGAACAAAAGAGTAGGTCATTAATAGGCAATGGTCCTGTTGTGTTTTTTCCTCCAGATTCAACGAACATCGATATACCCATCGTGACGTTGAGACAGTCAGAGGTAAATGCAAGGATTGGTGATGAAATCACCTTTGAGGCGGTAGCAAAGATACTGTCCGATAGGTCAGACTTTGAGGCAACAAGATCAATCAAATATGATTTTGATGGTGATGGTGAAGCGGACCTAACGACCAAGGATTCCAAGGTAACATACTACTATAGACAAGCGGGTCAGTATACCCCGAGAGTAAAAGTAGTCTATAGGGGTATTCCTGGTAGTGCAGTAGGAGAAAAAATCGTCGTAGAAGACGGTATAAAACCGATAATTCTGTTAGAAAACCTATGACCACTCGTTATCGCCAGAGATGTGAGTTTGGGGACAAATGTCCACACGGTATTGTGTATGGATACAAAAAAATGTGGCAGCGACAAAGTTGAGGCAGAGAGAGATGCTCAGTATATGCAGGTGCTAAGCGGCGAGGACAAAGTCTTTAGTTTTATTTACCCATGAACGGGCGAGTATGATTATGAAATGTCTGTTGTCGATGACTTTGCCAACCAGGCGGTTAAGACAGGAGTGTTGGTGATTGATGATGCGGCAAATGATCTCGAAGACATAGCCCTGCTTTCAATACCCAAGGCTCAGGTCCTCAATGGTGGCTATAGTGTTACAGTTGGTAGCAACCTCGATAATACGATCGTTTACTATATAGCGAATCCACTACAGGGAGAGTGCTTTGTAGATACCGATATTACAATCGATAGTGATGGAGATGGCGATGCTGAGCAGGATAGAAATCTCGATTGTGATACACTGGTAAGTGAAAAATATGAACCCTTGTTTGATTCCCAAGCTGGCAGAATCTATTATCAAAAAGATGGTACGTTAGAGAGAGTCGACCTTACGATTACATTTTTAGATAAAACACTAGAGTTAGATGAAAAACTAGTCCCGATTTACAAAGATATCAGTAGTCTGATACTATCCTTAGATGCTAGTGACTCAGATATTCAGTATCTCAAGGATCTTCTATTGGGATTGAGAAATCAATTGGGCGATAGAGTTGGCATTGCAGCACAGGTTATCAGTATCAGAGATCATGTAAAAAATATCGAAAACAAACTGACCGAACAAGAAATAAATCGTTTGGATGTTATACTATACGCCCTATCAGACAGCACAGTCACGGCGGCCTTAGGGGGTACGCCATATGAGCAAGCAAAGCAGGATATTCTTCTGCTTGTGCCGATCGAGGTTAAACAGCAACTAGTTCCACTATTTCTAACAATAGACAATGCAGATGGAAACAAGGATCTTATCAAGGAAACATTACAAAGCATCATTGATATTGTAAAAAATAATGCCGGAGATCAGGAGTGACAAATAGACCCCCTCGATTTAGATCTGATTGTGCTACCCAAAATATGCCAAATTCTTAATTATTATGAAATCTCATCCAAGGCATGTGATAATCAAGATGGAGACACAAGCAATGCTGATACACAAAACACCGGAGAAAATACGACAAGCTGATGATCGGTTTGGGGCAAGGTATTCAAAGTAATTCTCATAATAGTGGTGGTACTAGGGGTTGTGTTTGGGACATTGGTAGCAATCTTTGCTATCAAGGCAAAATTAGCACAAAAGTCCGAAGAAAATAGTAGTGACTCATCCTGATGAGAATCGAATCCAGGCTAAAGATAACAATCTCAGAAAATAAAAAACCACCAGACAAGTGAAATTGATCTGGTGGTTTTTATAATGCGGTCACAGCATGACAGATTTAGACATATCTGTTTTTATTGAAGAAAACTGAGTGTCTCTGGTCTATAGAAAGGCTTTCCTGTAACTCCAGGTAAGAAAACAAAGCTTTGTTTTCTATTGTAGACAAACTCGCTAGCAGAGCTTGTCTCAGCTCATATGCCCCTAGGGTCTGCATAGAGAGAACATGTTTCTATGAGTTTTTGGTTGTAAATCTCTTTCTTTTTCATGTCGCTTCCTCCCTCCGTGTTTGCCGCTGCATCGATAGCATCCTGCTCAGCCTGCGTATAGGTCACAGCAGGATCAGAAAAATCAATAATATAGTTCGTATAGTCAGTGTTGGCTCGCCAATCACCACGATTGACAACAACACACTTGCTAGGGTCTTTCCCTTGTTGGCTAATCAAATCTAAGATAGCATTTTCAATACTTTGATCTTCCTTTTTGGTGAAAACGGAGATAGAAAGAGGTTTGTCTAGGTCTGGGCTATCATATATGATAGTGTTGTCGATAGAGGTCACTTTCGCTTTACCCTTACTAACATCATCAAAAACACTTTGTTGATACGCAAACTGTATACCGAGGTTTTGATCGACAAAATAGTTGTCCAAATATGCAGCGTCATCATCAGGAGTAACTGTTTGTACTCTGTTACAACCAGCTAGAGCGAGGGCAAGCAAAGGAAGAGTAAGAATAATTTTTTTCATGAAGAAGCGTCAAATAGTAAAACAGATACCATGACTCTATTTATACAGTGGTTATTTGAAAGGAAAATATAACCTGAAGACAGCATCTTATAGATGCAGCTCCAAAGTCACGTCGTAGTCCCGAAAACCTTGTTTTTTATAAAAAGCAATCGCCTCTTTATTTGCCTGTGATGCTGTGACACAAATATTGTCGACACCATGCTCTCTGGCCCATTCTATAAACAAAGAAACAAGCTGAGATCAAACGTGCTGTCATCTATGATCCGGCATGATATACATGTTTTCTAATTCTGCTTGTTTGTTGAGTGTCCTGCATGGGTTTTGTGTTTTTTTGATCCAGCCAACAAGATATCACACAATAGTAGTATCGTGGTATCTTGCAACGAGACAACAGGCATCGGAATCAAGAATACTTGAGCGGAAATATGCCTTTCACAAGGGTCACATTGTCCAAGACAAATCAAAGCTTGGATCATATTCGTCATACTCTTTTTTAAATAGTGAAAAGTTGAGGCACTGAACACGTTCAAGATCGTCTATATTCGCTTGTACAATTGAGTAGCCCATTGAAATATTGATGAGGTAAATCTACAGCACGGACTCGATCACCATGCGGAGTGCAGCGACATACTCGCCTTGTGCAATATCGTGTTTGGCTCAAGGGATAATGTGAAGCACACTAGGCACTCAAGGGGTTCCCAATAACATGCTCTAGATCGTTTTCGAGAAAGCTACCACTAGACAGCAGGAGTATTGTTTTCCCTCATACAAACCCCATATCTATCCTGTCAATTAAATAACTCTGGGTCAAGACCACGATTTCTTTAATGTTTCTCCTTAAAATTCTCTATAGCCTCATCAATAATCTGATAGGCTTCCGTGATAGGACCAAAGCCATCGATCGTTATTTTGTCGTATTTAGCTTTTTCTAGCCTTTTATATTCTTTAAAGTAAATCTCGAGTTCTTCTTGGAAGTGTCTACCCAAATCTCCAACACTTTCTACATCATCCCAACGTGGGTCAACTTTGCTAATAGGTACGGCAATCACCTTGTGATCCAATCCATCTTGATCAGATGTCTTCAAACAACCAATAACTCTTGCCCTGACTCTACAACCAGGGAAGGTTGGCTGTGTAACAAGCAAAACGACATCGACAGCATCGCCATCACCACTCGCTGTGCCAGGGATAAAGCCATAGTCAAAAGGGTAAAACATACTGTGGTGTAAGACACGGTCTAAGTCAAAATAACCTTCCTCCTCCTTATACTCTACCTTGTTCTGTGATCATTTAGTGATCTCCACCACGACATTGATATACTTTTTTTCCTCATCATAATAAGCAGGCAAATCTTTGTACAAGTTCATCAGTAGATACAAAACAACTAAAATTGACGACACACCACCCATATGATGTGCATATGGCTAAGCCACATCCAGTGAGCTCTTACATACAGAGACGTTCTAGCTTTTTATATATACATTGCAACATAAGTCACCACCACTCTACTGTGACTTTTTATCCTTTTTCCACTTTTTATAGGAGATCTACTATACTTACACTGAACACTTTATTACATTGACAGCATGTTCAAGCATATCGAACAAATCACGCAATTGGCTGAGCAAAACAAGAATCTATCAGACATCCATATGGCAGGTGGCAAGTGCATCAGTGTAAGGATCAATGGAGATATTCAGAAGCTAACAGATAAAGGAGTAATAGACGCAAGTACCATGAAGGATATCGTCATGCAGTTGCTTGATCATGATGAAAAAAGATATCACGACTACATAGAACATAAAGAATACGACTTTTCGTACGTATCATCGTCACAGATACCCTTTAGGGTAAACGCCTACTTTTCTATGGGTCAAATGTGTGTGGTCATGAGAAAGATAAATAGGTATGCGAGAAAACTCGAAGATATGATGTTTAGCGATATCGCAGAAGCAATCAAAGAGCAAATCTTGCCCAAGCAAAAGTGACTCTATATTGTAACAGGGCCTACAGGATCAGGTAAGAGTACCTCGTTAGTAGCAATGTTGGAATACATCAATCAACACAGAACAGAGAATATCATAACCGTCGAGGATCCAATAGAGTTTATATTTACGCCCGACAAGTGCCTAATTTCTCAAAGAGAGGTGGGCAACGATACGCACAGCTTTGATGCTGCACTCAAGTATGCAATGCGTGAGGATCCAGATATTGTGTTTGTGTGAGAGGTGCGTGATCAAGAAACAGCTGAGGCAGTACTAAGGATCACAGAAAGCTGACATGTAGTATTTACCACACTCCATACGCCATCCGCGGCATTGACGATCAATAGGTTTATCTCTTTTTTCCCACCAGATATACAGCATAGTATTGGCGATAGGCTTTCTGAAGTGCTTTTGGGTGTACAGGCCCAGATCCTCGTCAAGACAAGGGACCAGAAAGAAAGGGTTGGTATCTATGAGGTGATGTTTAACACAACTGCTATCAGAAATAATGTAAGAGAAAGGGATATTCCACAGATAAACTCTATTATAGAGACTTCTTCATCGGCAGGTATGATCGGTATGGCTAAGTATGCAGAGAGATTGTACGAAAAAAACATTATCGATGAACAGACATACAAAAGAATAGCAGAAAAAAAGCTTTGATCTTTGTAATCTAGCGACAAAAACCATGTTTAGTATAGAGCCATTTGTATCAGGAAGTAGAAAAAAAATACGCGTTTCCAAAGCAGAAATCGAAGAAATCAAAAAAAATATGCAAAAAGTACCTCGTATACAAAAAAAAGCAGAACAACTACAGCAGAAAGAAGGAAAAAAGGCAGACGAATCTTTACAAAATCAGGTAAAACAATTACAATCAAAAGAGCCTGAAAAAGAGGAAGATCCACAAACGCAATGATGAGGGCAGTCACTCAAGCGACGACAACAAGTTCTTCAGTGGATACGAGAAAAACGAGCCTAGATTTATCTATCTTGCCTACCACCCATGCCAGCACTAAGCCCCCAAGACTACGAGCTCCTGATCAAGAAAAGTCTTCCTGAAAGATTGCGAGAGCAGGCAAAGCAATTTTCTATACCAGAAAAATATCTTACGCAAATGCCAGACCTCATTGTTTTGGTTTTAGAGTCCAGGTCGATGGACAAGGCGGAGGAAAAACAAAGTTGGTTCAATCTGATGCCAATGATGAACGATGAACAAATAGCAAAACTTAACGATATTTTAACAAGGGAAAAGCAGAAGTTACAAGAGATAGAACAAAAATACGAACAAAAAAAGATTGAGATCAAAAAGAAATATCTACTCAGGCGGCAAAATATGGGCTATGTCAAAAAGGTGCAAGATATCAAAGCACAAGAAGCACAGGCACAGCAAGTAGAAAACCAAGAAGCAGACAGTCTCTTACAAAACCTCTAAGCTGTATTTCCCTAAAGAATGCTAACAATCATGTATTCTTCTCTTTTCAAAAGGATAGTCCTAATAATGGCAGTATGACTGGTGGTTGCCAGTACGGCTGTTGTGCATGCAGGTGATCTACTCCAAAAGGGGTTTGAGCCATCAGTAGATCGCGGCAACGTCATCAATGTGGGTAATGACAAAAGATCGGTCTGATCATATATTTTTGGTTGATGAATAGAGTTTGATTTCAAAAAAGAATGTCTGATCAATGGAGCAGTCGATAGCTCTATCACAGATAGCACAGCTTGTAGTGCTGCTGGCGGAAAGCGGCAAGACCTCAAGCCTGCAAGTTCCTTCTTATTAAGTATTACCAAGCTACTATTGAGGTTGACTATGATATTGGGCGTAGTGATGATTATCCGAAATGGCATTAGGTTTGTTGCTGCCATGGGAGAAGAGTCCGAACGAACGTCAATTGCCAAAACCATAGGCTATATCGCTCTAGGAATTGTGATGTCTTTACTGTCAGTGGTTATTATCAACCTTTTGCAGTCCATAACACAGTCAACTATTACTGATGAACCAACTCCCATAGCCTCTGCGGATATATACAATGCCACAAAGAGCGACCATGTGGAAAAACACATATTAATGTCATACTTCCCTTCTACCTCTGTATAAAACCCACAATGTCACGAAAAAAGTGCATATATGCGATGGTAATGGCGGCAATCTCTTCAGGGATTTATGTTACCTGCTATGCAAACTCAGATGTGAGTCTGCAAGTTCCTACTTCTCATTGAGGGATTAGCGTATCAGCATGACCGCAAATCAGCAGTACCGATGCCAACTTTATAGGTTATATACAGCTGGTAGTGAAGTATCTGCGAATAGCACTTGTCATAGTTTCTTTAGCTGTATTGATTTACGGTGGTTTCAGATTGATTACACAAGGGGGGGAAAAGATGAAGGATACAGGCAGGTTACTATTGGGCCTTCTGGTAGGCATACTGATAGCAGTATTTTCATACGCTATTGTCAAGTTGTTAACTAATCTATTCTAAAAACCACTAGCCATCAGACAGGGAATAACTATATAACGGACCAAACAAGGAATGTTTTTCTTACCATCAAAAAATGACATTGGTTCAATACCCATGATGACAATGGACTACTCCCAAGAGCAGGATGTCGGCAAACATTGTTCAAATAACTGTGATGTTATTTTTATTACTATGGTGTGTAAATCAAGTGAGAGCACAATCACGTCAAGAAAAGCCATACAATCCAGCCAAAACAGAAGAGGAGAAGCCTATTCCTAGTCCATCACTAGCACAGACCTATCCCTACCAACCGACATCACTTGATACTCTTATCTCATGACCATACACCAAGGAAAACAAGCTACTACAGGCTTCACTCCTATTGCCAGGATTGGCATTTGAACAGTCTGGTTTTGCCCCATTATCCAGGGCTACCTTAGTAACACAAACATTTCTAAAACAACAACTCAAAACAAATCTAGCACCATCAGAGAATTATTACATCAACTTTTGTTTGTTCAGAGCAGAATGTGACAGGCAGCGGATAAGGGAACAGGATAAAATCATAACTCGATATAAACAGTATGGTTATAGTACAACAGAAGCCTATTCGCTTCATCAGTGACTATCTTACAAAATACGGACTAAATACGGTCTGCCACACAACACTATCGTGTTACTAACACCAGAACGGTATCACATACTGCAAGAAAAAGCGACATACTATGGTATTGATATGGTTTATCTCCTAAGGACATATCTGAGCGACGGGGAACAATCCGAGGATGAAGAGGGAGAAAGACAACAACCACATGCGGAATGGTACCCTGATTCCAAAACCTTTCGCAAAGATATAAGAGAGGAAACGATGCTATTCGGTGACAAAAAGATACCAGTCAGGTCATACCCCCGAAGTCTTGCATACGCGTTTCTACAAAAACATGGAATAATGTTATGGTCAAGCTCATTGAGAGAAAAAGAAAACGGAAGTAGCATAGAGTACAGTCGTACGGGGTTAGAGTGAATCCACCAAGAAACACTTGACGGTTTGGTAGTTCTCATACAGGCAGTTAAACAAGAAACCAATCGATCATGACCATACCACCTTATAATAAACGGCGGGACAGAAAAAGGCCACTCACTGTGAAACAAGATACTAGCGGGGATGATAAAACCGTGATATAGTGCTCCTTTGGGTGCAGTGAAAGCACATGGGTCAGGTTGGACAGTAGATATACGCCTTGCTGGTCAAGAGCTTGTTGCTATGAAGGAAGTCTTGCCTGGTAAAAAGGGGAAAACCGAAATTACTGCAGCAGATGGAAGAAAGTATGTGGTTATCTACCTTTATCACGGAACAAAGTCAGAATATCATCTCCATGCGAGTGTTTATTCATACGATATCTATGGAGAATATCTGCAAGGAGTATCGTATTAGGGGAATGGGTGGTGAATACTACGAACAAGGGCAAGGATAAAATCTACTTGCTCGTCAATCGTTAAGTGGGTAGTGTCCAGAATATGTGCATCGTCTGCTTGTCGACATGCGGCGTTTGATCAGAGATAGTCAGCATTATCTCTCGCAACAATATCAGCACGTATCGAATTCTCGTCGGCCACAAGTCATTGAGCGACTAACTGTTTATACCTTCTTGCGACTCTCGTCTCCACCTCACAGGTCATAAAGACTTTCACTGGAGCATCCGGAAAGACGACAGTACCCTGATCTCTACCATCAGCAACCAGTCATGGCTGTGCAACATACCCAATGCTTTGTTGTTGTAAGACAAGATGCTGTCTGATCGGTTTTATGAAAGTGAAGTATGGTATCTTGTTGGATACTTCAGTATCCCTAATAAGTCTTTCAACATTTTCACCGTTCATAATGATATCATAGTGGCCAACAGATTCATTATAGGAATAGGACATAGTCGTTTCCAATGCTAGGTTAGTCATTGCTTTTTGATCTGTCCAGTCGACACGATGACGTAGGAGATAAAGTGCCACCGCTCTATACATGGATCCAGTGTCCATATAGACATATTGCAAAGCCTTAGCAACAAGCTTAGCGGTAGTGCCTTTGCCAGTAGCGACATAGCCGTCAATCGTTATGATCATGAGAATTTTAATACGAAATAAGACCCTTGTGATAGAGATCGTCAAAGATAAGTTGATCAACGAGAGAACTATTCATTTTGTCACGATACTGCAACCATACTATTTCATCAATTTCTGAAGCAGCAAGTAAATCACCAAAAAACTCAGCACAATAGCATGTCATTCTCACCATCGTCCCCTCTGGTTTGCCATGTGCCTGTGCTTCGAATGTGCCATAGTAGCTAATGCTATCTACAACAATATCTACACTGAGCTCTTCTTTGATTTCTCTAATAAGTGCTTCATGATCAGTTTCATGCCCTTCTCTTTTCCCTCAAGGAATATAATACCTATCCTTTCCAATACTGCGTGTTGAGAGGATCTTCCCACTACGAAGGTAAAGCAACGCTAGTTTATCAATATACATACACACCAGGGAGATAAAGCTAGATGAGCTTTCTTGTACGAAGATCATCCCATAGCAATTGTCCAAGAGGAGTAAGGGTGGTTTTGGCATCATAATCAAACCACCCGATCTCCTCTATTTCAGCCTGAGGTGATAGTTCTCATACATATTCAGCAGTGTAGCACGTTTCCCTCAGCATAGTTCCAGCAATCTGGTCAGAAGCAGCCTGAGCTTCAAAAGTACCATAATAACAAAGGGTAAACGGATCTAAGATGATTCCAAGTTCTTCAAACAACTCTCTACTAAGAGTTTGAGCATCTGTTTCGTCTCACTCTCTTTTTCCGCCTGGCATAAAAAACTGGTGTTTTCACCTGCTACGGACACACAAAACCCTTTTATCTCTAATACAAATCCAGGCGACCTTGTCAATTCGTACGATAGAATTCATGAGTCCAAGGGGAAAAGCTAATCAGACAAGCCAAGCGAGCTAGCAAAGTTCTGGTAAATAGTATCAACGTCAGGGCGGGCATCAATAGTGATCAGTCTTGCCTTGAGAGAGAATGCATCCATAATAGGTTGTGTTTTTTGGTAGTATTCTTTCATCCTGACAGCAATGGTTTCACGAGTTTCTCCTTCGCGTCCCCTATCGAGCATCCTCTGTATTGCCTCTTCTTCTGGTAAATCAAAATAAACACCGACGACTTCTCTTGTATTATTTTCCAGTATGCTAAATAAGGCATCCATTTGCGTCAATGTTCTCGGATACCCATCCAACAACATGCGAGCACCTTCATCAACAACGGACCGAAAGTAGGCGTTAAAAATGCTAATCGTAACTCTATCATCAATAAGAAATCCAGCATGCATGCGACTCTTAACGTAATCTCCAATAGGATTTGGTTGTGAAAACAAAGCCCTAAACACGTCACCTGAAGAAAAATGCTTATAGATGTTTCCATAAGCAGAGGCCAGCATGCTAGCTTGAGTCCCTTTACCAGCACCAGGCATACCAAACAACACAACATCCTTCATGATCTGCCAAAAATAGTACAATAAAAAATAACCTAACCTCCTTTGTAGGATTTACGCCAAAACAATCAAGTGTAGCATAAAACAAAAAAGTTCCTCGAATTGGAAGAACTTTTTTGCACGTGATATATGTAAAAAGACCGCTATCGTATGTTATCTCTTTGACCATGTAGGCGACTTTCTAGCTTTCTTCAATCAAGGTTTTTTTCTCTCTTTAATCCTTCAGTCTCTCTTCAAAAGACCAAGAGGTTTAAGGGCAGATCTATGGTCGGGGCTTCCTTCTTTCAAAGCCCTTGAAAAAGCTAGCTTCATGGCATCAGCCTGTCAAGCAATACCGCCACCACTAACGGATATCTCAGCATCATACTTCCTGAATAAGTCCTTATCAATGGCATAGAAGCCAGCCAAAGCTGTGTCCAAAAGGTAGACGTTGCCACCAAAATACTCCGCCAAGCTCATTGTGCTACCGCCAGGCAACGACAGCGTAAACTGCCCCCTACCACCAGCATAAAGTTTGACAGTAGCTGTAGCAGACTTTCTTCTTCATACAGCATAGCTATAGTGTTGCTTATTTGTCATTGATTAAGTCTTTACATTGTAAATGAGTATAGGGATGGCTATCGCCAACATACATCTTCACTCTTTTCATCCTAGAATCTCTGAGTTTATTTTTAGGAAGCATTCACCTCACAGCGAGCCACAAAACCTTATCAGGCTTCTGCTCCATCATCTCTTTAAGAGTTTTGGATTTTACATTACCTTGATAGCCACTATAGCTGAAGTATTTTTTCGTACCAGCTTTATAGCCAGTAGTGGTCATTTTATCAACATTGGTTACGACAACAAAATCGCCTGTATCCCAAAAATCACAGTAGTGAGCCTTGTGTTTCCCCTGTATTTTTTTTGCGATCTCTACCGCCAATCTACCAAGGGTTTTGCCAGCAGCATCAACATGATATCGTGCTCTCTCTTTGGTTAAATGTTCTGGTTTGACCCAAAGAGTTTTGTTCAAGTTATTCTTAGAAAATCTCATCGTACGAGAAGTAATAACATAAATAAGGATTACGAAAGCTTCAGCATGGTTTTCATAGAAGCGTCTCCTGGTCTGTATCAAATTTTATAATCTGAGACAAAACTTCCTTTGCCAGCGTTTTTGTATTTGGGTAGCAACTCATTCATGACTTTTTTGCCAGCATCTTCACCATAAATAGTCGCTTTTACGAACCTAATATTTTCTCTTGTAGCATCAGCTTGGTTTGTGTACAGGTCATAGGACCTCACCAAGCGAGAAAAAAACTTATCCGCTGTAGACTTGAGAACCTTTGCTCTCTTTTCTGTAGTGATCACCTGTCCATGTACAACCAAGCTAGTCAAGAGGTTTCTGACCACATTACTGCGTTTTTGTACGCCAGTACTCAGTTGTATAAGCTTCTTTTTTCTGTGTCTCATTATTGTTCTGGGAAGAATGGGTAAATAAGTAGTCTAGTGAGTCTGCATAATTAACCTTGCAATGCCTTGTTGATGTTCGCAAGTGCACTACTGATTTCATCAATAGCCTTTCTACCGACTCCTTTCATTAAGAGCAATTCGCCCTTTTTCTTTTTTTCGAGATCTTCAACGTACAAGATATTGTTTTTGATCAAGGCGTTCCTTGTTCTTTCGCTCAGAGGCAAAGCATCAATGGGCATTGTCTTGATCTGAAGAGAGTCCTTTTCTTCTTTTCTATCACTATGTAGGTCGTCATAATCGATCAAGAGAGATTTGTCGACATAAGCACTATCAAAGATGAAGAGCTTCGCATAAGAGGCCAATACCTCACCAGCGAAAGCAAGAAAATCTTTTGGATTGATTCCTTGGTGAGCGACCTTTACCGTCATTACTAACTTGTCTTTAACTCATCCCTTGAAGTCGTCTATCACTTGTTGTACTTCGTAGGTAACGTACTCGGTCAATCTAAAGTCGTTGTCCAAGAGCAAAATGTTGGTTTCTCCATCATCCTTTTTGTCTTCGCGTGCCTTGAGATAATCAATACCATAATAGCCATATCCTTTTTCTATTCTCATCTCAATAGTAACAGAAAGGGAACTGTCAGACGCATCAAACAGTGCCTGATTAGGATTAAGAACGGAGATGCCAGACGGGAAATGAATATCAGCCGCTGTAAAGTTACCAACTCATGAAAACGTATGACTAACCCAGGTCTCCGTGTCAATATTCTCGTCTATCCTGAAGCGAAGTGCCTTGAAGTTGAGCATCATATCTATAACGCTTTGCTTAACGCCATCAATAACGTGATACTCATGTGGCACTCACTTAATCTTCAACGCCGTAATAGATCATCCGATATCATATCAAAGCATAATCCTTCTAACTGCGTTTCACAAGCTATGCCCAAATCCTCTTGGTAAGTACTCTATCTCAAACATCGCGGTCCTGTCATCAATCATGTCTACGATAATCTTTGGTGCACCAATGTATTTTTGGATATCCAACATGGGGTGTTTTTGGATAACAAGTTAAAAAGACAAACAATATAGTTAACTAGACTCTAGCATAGAATTCAACGACTTTGAGTAGATCAACAGGCACAGCCAGCTCCTCTATTGCAGGCTCTCTAAGAACTTCAATAGTCAGGTTGTGCACATCAATTTTCAACCATGACACGGATGCTACATTTTTTTTTGCCGCGATACTCGAGTATAAAGCTGATGTTTTAAGCTTATCTTTTACGGTGATAATATCTCCTGGTTTGAGGTAGGCTGAGGGTATGTTGTGCTTATGACCATTTAAAAGAAAGTGACTATGGTTAACCATTTGTCTAGCCTGCATGATAGTGTTAGCAAATCAGGACCTCAAAACAATCGCATCGACCCTACTCTCCAAGAACTGAAGCAATGCCTTGTCATGGTCAACATCATTGTTTTTGGAATGTTTTTGGGCTGTCTGCGTGACGATCTTTGCAAACTGTTTTTCAGTTAGCAAGTACATCCTCTTCAAGAGTTGTTTATTCCTCAAAAGCTTACCATACTCTGACAATCTAGAGAGACCTCCGCTTTTTGCTGGTTGCCCCGGTAACGTCCTCCTCTTTCTAACGTCATACTTGTCAGATCAAAATATGTTTGCTTGTTCTCTCCTACACAGCTTAAACTTAGGTCACGTGTACTTCATTGCTGTAATTTAGTAAATATAAAGATAAATCCAATTAGTTTCTCTTGGGTCTTTTTCACTTACATCATCCAAACTGTATAGGTGTGTTTTCTTTGATATAGCTAATATCAACTACACCTATCTCGTTGATTGCCTTAAAAATGCCATCCCTAGACATGCCAACACCTCTAAAGACGATAGCAACAGTTTTGAGACCAGCTGCATGGGCGTCTTGCATGATTTGCTTCGTCAAAACCTCAGCAGCGTAGGGGGTATTTTTCTTGGCTCATTTAAAGCCAAGCATTCCAGTCCCACCACCAAAAACCTTATTGCCCTGATCATCAGTTAAACAGACGATAGTATTGTTTTTCGTGGTCTGGACATGTAACACACCAGAGCTAAGCTTAATATCTTTCTTCTTCTTTACTCTCTTTCTTACACCTGCCATTGAGACTTCCAATAAGGATAAAGTAGTTATGTAGAGTTATATTATGCTACGTATTATTTCTTCAAGACGGGCCTAACCTTGGATCTGCCCAGGAGTTTTTTCGCGGTTCTAGCATTCTTTCTTGTTGACTGACCTCTCACAGGCAATCCAAGATTGTGTCTCATTCACCTGTAACATTTGATCTCCTTCAGCCTCTTTATATTTGCCATCACCTGTCTTCTAAGATCGTTTTCTAAGACCATAGATTTGAAAGTATCAATAATAAGCTTCTGCTCATCATCAGTCACGTCTTTAACCTTTTTCATCGGATCTAGTCAAAGACTTGTTATCACACGCATGGACTGAACCCTACCAATACCATAGATCATGGTGAGACCTATCCACAGTGATTTGTTGTCTGGTATGACGTGCCCCAAAATTCTTAACATCGCTAATTACATAGTTAAGTGAATAAAATTATCCTTGTCTTGCTTTGATCTTAGCATCTTTTCTGCCCTCTTTCTTTCTCCCTTTCTGGACCAAATAAAGTCTACATGCAGTATGAGACTTGTTTCGCCTCTTCACTACAACATATCCTTTTCTAGCCTTAAGTGATGATTTAACTTTCATTGTGCTAAACAAATTAGGTGCATAAATAACTGTAAGAGAGCCGCCTCGTAGCTAAACCAATTGTGAGGAGCTTATTGAGTAGGCGTTGTATCTGATGTATCAGAATGCGGTATCGACTGGGGACCAGCTTTATACCTATACACAATACGTCATTTACTAATGTCGTAGGGGTTGAGCTCCACCTGTACCCAATCACCAGGCAGGAGCTTTATATGATTCTTTTTCATCTTTCATCATTTGTATGCCTTAACTTCGAAATCCAGGCTCTGGATCTTGATTTTGTACGTTCCATCAGGAAGCATATCAAGAACCTCACCATCACAGACCATGGTTTGTTCATCCTTACCCATGCGTTTTGATTGATTTGATAGTTAAAACACTTTGTTGTGGCCTAAATCCTATTTTTCTCTGATATCTGTTTTTCCTCTTAAATTTAACGACATGAAGTTTGTCTCATTGACTATGCTCTGTGACACCAATTTCCACATGAGCTCAAGACACATAGGGGCTTCCAACATGTACAGTTTGAGCATCTTTATCAAAAACCGCTAATACAGTATCAACGGAGAAGCTTTTGCCTTTTTCGTGTTCTATTCTATCCACAACTATCTCACTGTCTTTCTCGACAATATACTGATGTCCCTGAATTTCTATCACTGCGTACATGATGCATATATGAAGTAGATAAATAATATACTCAAAACAAACTACACAATTTTACCAAGCTGTGACAGTGTATTATATTTCTTTCTGTTTTTTCTATAAGAGTCTGAAACAATAGCCCTAATCCTCTGATACCTTCTCGCACCAGGGAAGTCAAAAGATACAAACTTTCTGTACCATTTTGTGCCATAGTGTCTCTGCTTCTTCGCTCTATCCAATGTCTGAGATGCCCACAATTCTTTCTTGTAGAAAGAGACAATCCTCTCATTGGTATTCAAATCTCCAGTTCTCCAGATAACAAAGCCCATAGTAAACGATGAGTATAGTAAGATAAAGGTATGCGTGGCGTCTGCCGAGAGCCGGACTCGAACCGGCACGGAATGTTATTCCGGCGGATTTTAAGTCCGCTGCGTCTACCAATTCCGCCATCCCGGCATCTACGCCGGATTACAGTATACAGTACAAAGGCAAGTTTTATGATGCTTCCCCTTTGGTAACAGCGTCATAAATCTTGTCAAAAACAGCTGGGAAAGCAATCGCTATGTTTGACAACATTTTTCTATCAATGCGAACATTGTGCTGAGTCAGTGTTCCCATAAAGCGAGAGTAACTACTGCCCTTTTCTCTGAGTGCTGCAGACAATCTCTCAATCCAGAGCTTTCTGAAGTCTCTTTTCTTCGTTTTTCTGTGCACATATGCGTATTGACCTTGTCTGGTGACAGCCATTCTTAGCTGCTTGTAGACATTCTTTCTTCCCAATCTAAATCACGTTGCGAGTGATCTAAATTTTTTATGTCTTCTTTGTCTCTGCAAACCGTTTGTAACTCTTACCATTGTTGTCTATGATGCATAAGGAAGTAAACGAGAGAGCTTGTGAGACTGAGTGTCGGTGAGCTCTTTGCCATAAGGCGATTTTTTGTGTGTACCACCCTTCTGTTTTTTCAAAAGAAGGTGATTGTTACATGATTTATCAAAAAGGAACTTCTTTTTGTTCTTGGCACCAGTGACCTTGATTCTTTTCTGTGTTCACTTGTGTGTTTTGATTTTAAACTTCGTAGCCATGAGTATTACCTTCCCTTAGGGAATAAAATCAGGAGATATCATCATCATTCTTGCTTGGGTTTCTGGTCTCGCGTCTTGCTTACGTCTCTTAGTTCATTTTGCATACGCATAATCCTATCGATTACTCTCTGTGCATATATTTTTTCTCTTCATTTAAGCTTAGCACTAACTTTGACTGGATTTCACTCAGACAAGAACGCTCTAATTTGTTTCATCTTCAGTGCAAAGTCGTTTTCGCCAATGTTGTAGCTAAACTTGACCTGTTTCATCTGGGTCGTTTTTTGCGTTTTCTTCCTCTCTTTAGCTGTTCTTTGTTTCTCGTATAGGTATTTACCTAGATCAACGAGTCTCACAGTTGCGATTTTCTCATTGAAATCATAGTGTAGTTGGACGATATCCATGCCCTGCTCCTGACTCATATCAATCACTTTTTGTCTAGGGAAAAGCCCAATCTTGTTGCTATTTTCATCAACCAATAACATAGTTGGTGCCTTAATTTGATCATTGACAAAGATCGTTTCCTCTCTTTCTTTTCAATCTTTTCTAGGGAATCAAGCCATGAAACGCGGAACAAATAACAAACAAAAAGATAAAAGCTAGCAGATAAGACACAAGCATACAACTATCCAAATGAGATTCGCTCCCGGCGGGGCTCGAACCCGCGTCCTCCTGCGTGAGAGGCAGGCGTCCTAGACCACTAGACCACGAGAGCATAGCCCAGGGACCAACCGACTTGTTCCAAGTTTACCCCAGGATGGATTCGAACCATCAACCTACGGCTTAGAAGGCCGTTGCTCTATCCAATTGAGCTACTGGAGCTCATCAACAAGCAAAAAGAAAGTCAGTACCCATGACGAGTACCCTAACACAATGCTTCTTACTTGGAGTCAGTGAAAGCCAACTGTCTTATCAACAAGACCAACCATTGCAATGCAAAAAGGTCGCCAGAATTGTAATGATGGTGGATCCTAAGGGAGTCGAACCCTTGACCTCCTGCGTGCAAAGCAGGCGCTCTAGCCAGCTGAGCTAAGGACCCAAAACCAAATCATAACACTCACCTTATATATCCCAAACAAGAATACAAGATAAATGTCAAGAATGGGCAGAGTAGGATTCGAACCTACGTAGCCGTGAAGCGGCGGGTTTACAGCCCGCTGCATTTGACCGCTCTGCCATCTGCCCATATACAGTACTCGATACATAACTAAGGACTCCTATGTCCCAGCGGACAAGTTGAGTTCAACCACATCGGCAGTAGAACCCGTACTCAACAGGCCAAACATGAGCAAGAAACCGACAAACATCACCAAAAAGCCAAAGAGAATATAGCCAACCCTCGTGCTTCCAAGATGGGTTTCCATCCATTCACTGGTGCCAAACCATTCAATAAAGTAGGAGGAATAGTAGACAATAGCGAATCCGATACCAACAATGATCACTCCCAAGAAAAAGCTCTGCATGTCACTGCGGTTGCGTTACGGAATAATTCAAAAGCGGACAACGGGACTCGAACCCGTGCAAACAGAGCTGAAGTCTGCTATGCTACACCAATTACATCATGTCCGCACAAGATTTGCGTGATGTAAGGCCGGATACAAAAAAAGGCACTAGCGTGCAAACTACCTTATACAAAAAACCTGATGAGAAGTCAAGGGGATCATGCGACACATTGACCGCTAGGTCTAGACAGTGTCTTGGTGTTGCAAGAGCAGTCAGACAAGACCAATCATGGCAGCATTGTCAGTACAATAGGCAAATGACTGAGGAACATAGAATGAGACATTACTAGACAGGTGCTTACCAGCATATTCCTGTATGTATTCTCTTAGTCTCTTGTTAGCAGATACACCACCGACGACACCAATACTCCTAGCGTTATAGGCTAATGCCGCCCTAATAAGTTTTTTGCCTAAAACCTCTACTACTGACTCCTGAAATTCATAGGCCAACATATCCACTTGTGTTTGTGTAAGTCAAGCAGCAGCAAGAGTGGTGCCTGCCATTCCATGAGTACTGTTGTATGTTCTCATGGTTTCTGCCTGTCTTGATACCTGTGATTTCAGTCCAGAAAAGGAGAAATCAAAACTAGATTTAGACAAAAAGGATCTTGAAAAAAGTTGCTGAGAAGCTCAATGGTAGTTTGCCGCCTGCTGACTAACCCATGGTCCTCACGGGTTAGGTCCACCCAGCATTCTTGATACTTTGTCAAAAGCTTCACCAGAAGCGTCGTCCAACTTTCCTCCAAGCTTTTTGATAGCAAAGCGATCAATAAAAAAGAAGTCATCTCATGTTTGGCACTGGTCTTTGGTATCAACCAAGTAAAGGTCGTTGTGTCAACCACTAACACTTAAGACAACAAGGGGAAGTAAAATGTCATCAACGCTTCTATCAAGGAAAAGAGACAAGATATGTCCATGAATATGATTGACTCTAATGAGGGGCTTGTGATAATGGTGAGCAAGAGTGGATGCTACGGATTTGCCAACCAGGAGCGATCAGGGGAGTCATGGCTCTACGGTTACAGACACACTATCGCTTGCTTCTACGGCATCCCGACCAACAGATGCGATGACTGCTAATAACTGTTCGCTATGAATCCTCGAAGCCAACTCGGGCACAACCCCTCCATAGCGTTGATGCTCGCTAACTTGGGAATATGATTTCATGATTTCGACCCAAAATTTGTCACCATCGCTGGCAACAACGGCAACGGAGGTATCGTCGCAGCTTGTTTCAATTGCTAGGCTCTTGTGTGTAATCATAAATGAAAGTGCAATAAATAGTGGTAGAAGGCACAGAGGGCACAACCCAACAAGTATGCCTAGTGAGAGGGTTTTTTAAAGATAAAATGCGACATCTGAAAATGGTCGTATATAGAGCCCTTTTCATGATTAATGAGTTGAAAATTATGATTTTCAAAGAAGTCGATCAAGGTTTGCCAGTCATAATTTCTGATGTCTATCAAGTTCACCCTTTCATCGGGAAGAAAGTGAATAACCTCTCACCTGAAATTTACGACCGTTTTTTTAGTAAACAAAAAGTAAAACCCAAAAACCATTGCTCATGTCGAAGGCTCATTCGAAGTTTCCAAAATCATCTTTCAATGATCGCTTGGTACACCGACTTTGTGCAAAGGAGTAAGATAAAAGTCATTTTTGTTTTCATTTCTAAGATAAGAGGAATACCTATCAAAAAGCCTAATCTTCATCTGTGTATCATTGGGGTCTCTTGAAAGAGCGTCAAATCGGACATAATCGTCAGGTCTCAGGATATTGTAGAGGGAATCAGTAATGCTTGTCTGATTGAGATTTCCAAAAGTGCGGCCCAAAAAAGAAAAAATATTCATTTCATAGTGTGATGTGATGTTTCTGATATTGCGGACAAAGTGTAGACTAAAAATATCTGCACATACTAAGTGTATTTTGAGTCATGTAATGTCTTTGAGATTCTCCTGCGTCAGTTCGAGCATGGATTGAGAGCTGTCGACTCCGATATAAACAAAGTCGAGTCCCTGTTTGGTGAGCTCTATCAATAAAGGCTTTTCTTGGCAACTATTCCCACAACCAAGACTAATAAGTGCAAAATGTTTTCCCCTAACTATGTCAATGAGATTCGCCTCAAAGCGTTCAACATAGTCAAAGCCCTTTTTGAGATCACTATGGGAAAGTAACGATTGAGAGGGGTCGTTTTTGGGACGAGCACCATAATACTGTTCTGCTCATCACCAAAAGTAAAGAAACTTCTGATCAAGTCATCTTTTCTTAAAGTGTTGTATGAGTTCGTCATATGACTCGTTCTCAGAGCCCCACTGTTGAAAAACACTCATTTACAAAAGCTTAATCTGATAAAAAATTATAGAGTTCAAACTTGTCATGAGGAGTCTCAGTGAGTACGACGCCAGACTTGAAAACAAATCTTGCAAAAAATCTTTCCCCATCAGTTCGCATTGAGACAATGTCGATACACGAATTAAATCTCGGAGAGGAAACGAGTTTCTCAAACCATTGTTTGTCTTCCGATTGCCACACAATTGCATTAGTGTTTTTGTATGCTAAGAGGTAGGTGTTATGATCAAAGTTATAAAACGTCTGATTAAAAAGGTCGTGTTTGAGGTCCGCAACAGAAAGTAGCTTGTGTTTGTGAAGATATCCTTGGAATTGTTGCGTTATCTGTTCTATATCAAAGTCTTTGTGTGAGAGAATCTCCCTAAGTGGTTGATAGATGGCCTGAGTTTCAAAAGTCATCCTCACTTGTTTGTTTGGTTTGAGTCATCCAAGAGTAGAAAGGTTGTGATCTCTGTCTGCAATTTTGAGCAACAAAACCCTGACATCTTTCATGCCCCCAGCTAGGATTTTCTCTATCTTGTCATTGAATACGACCTCAGGATGAGAAACAAAATAGAGGGGATCTTCGGTGACTGACTCGACCAAAAAGGCAACTGTTGGTCAAAATATAGTCACAACATCAGCAATATTAACATCCTCACAGTCCTCTACTGCATCATGGAGAAGAGCCGCAAGGATAAGTTCAATGTCTTGGTATTTTTCGGCCACATCGAGCGACACCGCCATGGGGTGTGTGACATAGGGCAGATTATCATACTTTCTTTTTTGTCATTTGTGTGCACGCATAGAAAAATCTACTGCTTCTATGATACTGTCCTGGTAGACTTCATAGTCGGGAAATATATCTCTCAGTCTATGGAGGTAGGTAGCTTTATCCACAGCACTACAAACAGGTAAATGACACAAAAAGAAACCACACCACTTCTATCATTTTTTACAAAACAAGCAAGAAGAAAGTCGACCAAGACAAGCTTTTGAGAGTTGTTCTAGGCATGAGCACTCTGTGGGGAAAGTGCTTTTCTTACAGTATTTCATTATTTTCTTCTCTCTGTTGCTGATATTCCAGTCTAGACATTGCTGTCGTGGATCATAAAATCATATTGTCTTGTATGCATACTAACGATCGCTATACACAAAACAATATCTACAGCACTGTATAGTAGGAGTTGGACTTGTCCCACTTTACTACCTTGTCGCTTCGTATGGTTCACTTTGTCAAAACCTATACAACAATAGGTCTTCAGTGATTTGAAATCGTAGTAGAGGTAGACTCAGCTAAGTCACTACCAACCATTGAGATTATTGGTTTGCCAGACGCAGCAATCAAAGAGTCAAAAGAGAGACTGAGAGCGACATTTAGAAACTGTTGATTGAGCCTTCCTCCTCGCAAGATCATTCTCAATCTAGCACCATCAGACAGCAAAAAAATAGGAACAAGCTTCGACTTGCCAATGGCAGTAGCACTGCTTTTGCTAACGACACCTATTACACAAAAAGCACAACAAGGCCTGACTAAGGTTCTGTTTTTTGGTGAAATGTGATTAGATGCTTCGGTCAAGAGGGTTAATGGACTATTGCCAGCAGTGATAGCTGCCATGGAACAGGGTTATCGTCATTTTGTGGTCCCGGAAGATAATCAATACGAGTTGGAGTATTTACCCAGCATCACCATTTACCCTGTATCTCATTTTCAACAAGTTATTGATCATCTCACAGGTCAGCAACCAATAAGCCCGCCATCAGAGATCAAAAGTATCGATGATCTCTATCAGTACCATAGTGCATCGGTTGATTTTGTAGATATCAAGTGACACATGGTCCTCAAGAGGGCTTTGAGCATCGCAGCAGCAGGAAGCCACAATGTACTGCTCATCGGTGCACCAGGGACAGGGAAGACAATGTTAAGTAAGGCATTACAAGGCATATTGCCTCCACTTGGCTTTGAAGAAATCGTAGAGGTGAGCCAAATATATTCAGTGGTAGGTAAACTAGATAAGGACACACCACTTATTACACAAAGACCCTTTCGCCAGGTCCACCACACCGCATCCAAGGTATCGATCGTGTGAGGCGGTACACGTATGTCGCCAGGAGAAGTGTCACTTGCACACAAAGGTATTTTGTTTTTCGATGAACTCCCAGAGTTTCCAAGAGAGGTACTAGAGGTACTAAGACAACCAATCGAGGACAAGATTATCAACATATCTCGTGCAAATGGCACAGTCCAATACCCCGCCAATTTCATGTTTGTGGCAGCCATGAACCCTTGCAAGTGTGGCTATTACAAAGACCCTCAAAAATCCTGTACCTGTACGTTCAATGAAATCAAAAAATATCAGTCCAAAGTCTCCTGACCCTTGTTGGATAGGATCGATATGATCCTCGAAGTGCCAAGAGAAACCATAGATACGATCATTGATAGTAAGGAAAAAGAGAATTCAGATCATATTAGACAAAAGGTAATAGTCGCACGACAAGCACAACAAAAACGTTTCGTGTCTACTGAGCTCACCGCCAATGCACACATGCAGGCCAAACATATTGATACAATGATACAGCTTGACCAGACCTGCAAAAAGTTTCTCAAGCAAGCAGCAGAATCACTTCATCTATCAGCTAGGGTGATTCATAGAACCATCAAGCTAGCCAGAACCATAGCCGACTACGAACAAAGTGAGGCTATCTTGATGCAACATATAGCAGAGGCCTTGCATTATAGAAGCAAAACAATGTTTGTAGAAGAGTAATTTTACGTCAACAAGTCGATGGCAACCAAACAAGAAGTATGGTCATACTGTAAGCAGCTGCTATCAGCATGTTCTGAAGGCAAGCTTGGTTATATGCAAATGCCAGAAGACACAAACCCCTGATTTACGGCTCATGATAGGGAGCAAGCTCTCCGTTACTTTACCTTGCCCATGGCACTCAACTATCAAAGAAATAGTTACAAACTACGGCAGTCAGCCTTAGAAAGTTATCGTGATGAAGAAAGCAAAAAAATATACGATCTGGAATGGGTAACAAACGCTCATGACGATGAGCTGAGGTCACTGTTGTTACGTTACAAGCTAGCTCTCCAGCCCAACAAACATACTAATACGCGAAAAACAATAGCAACGAGCATTTTTCAACAGTGGTGATCGTGTGTATGACTGCTCAATGCTGCCGAGCGAGACTTTTTATGATTACAGACCTTGATCCAGTCAGAATACAAAAAAGCTTTTCCTTATCTATCCTGACCCAAAATCTTTCATTATCGATCGTCAATCATACAGAGTTACGCCTTTTCTCCCTTAGTTCATAGTGAGTATATCGACATTGCACCCGATACACACGTCATACAAGCATCGTTGAAGCTGGGAGTTATAACAACAGCAGAAGCAAACAAAGTCGACAGGGAAGCAATTTCCGACAGACGACGCACGATATTGGACTGATCGGACATAACGCCTATCCAAATGCACTCACCACTGTGGTTTTGGAGTAGAAATAATTTTTCTTTTGTGCTTGAGTCAGTATAATCATCCCATGCTCTAGTCTTTCCTCATCATATGCACAAACTCAGAGCTGTTGTGATTATCATTGTGGGTTGAGCAGGGATAGCAATCACAAGCCTATTCCTCTTTGCTTGATCATGAAAAGCTCCAGCAGAATCGGAGGACGCAAATCTTGAAATTCCTCAGATACGTATAGCGACCGGACACGTATCACGTACGAGCACGACACTAACCGATGATCCAAACCCCACGACGCCAGTATTGAGAGTCGCAATGCCGAAGTGGCTCTATACGCCAACACTACAGACACTAATCCGTAATTTTCAAGAACAACAAAAAGTGCAGGTAGAGATGGTGCTTAGTGACAGCCCAAATACCTACCAGCAAAGTCTAGATAACGATTTCTTAACAAATCAAACAATAGACCTAGCACTGATCCCAAGTGACCGACTGCATAGCTATCAGGAACAGGCTTTCGCACTCACTATTGATGCCAGTCTTCGCGGAGTCTTTCATAGGTCGTTTTATACAGAGCTTACCAACCCATCAGCGACCTATATCCCGTTTGCGATCGACCCGCTCATGACAGTGATACGTAAAGGTTTATGGGATAGTGTGCAAGACCCTAGCCTAGCAAAATTGCAGTCTTTAGCTCGTACGATATTTAGCACGACACTGCCACTCCCCTTGATACTAGGACTAAGTGAGACAGATAGACAACTTCTCCAAAAATGACGAGAGTCGTATCCAAACCAATTCATCTCGATCCAACAATTATTTTCCACTGCTATCCATGACCAAGATAGACAGCTCCTTGACCAACTTATCGATGCCACATCATCGCACATAGCAGGAACACGAAATTATGCTACCATGAGGGCATTGTTGGCGACCAACAAAGATGATAGTGATGACTGCAATACCTATCCTGCATGATGTCTACTCGCATCACGCAAATCAGGGATTGCTACTGCTAGTGCAAGCGATGTCACTAGCTGGGAGCTCTACAACAGTGGTTTCAAAAGCTACGATTACGAGCTATTGGCATTCCCCAACAGCACACATAGCTACCCTATCAGACTGCGGTGACGATATAGCAGTAAGCACACAAACCATAGACAGGCCTTGCAACATTTGATCAACACACTACTGCAACAGGGGCAAACAGACCAATCACTCGTACCACCATTGTTGATATCACCCTTTCTCTCCCGTATAGCCATAGACAAAAGCAATACCCCCTATCCATCTATTCGAAAAACAGAAAACAGACGAAATCCTATCGTTGCATCGACACAGCGACAAACAGAGACAATCAAAAAACGATGACGAAATGAGCTCTTTGAAGGTCGTATCGACCCTAACCTGCGACTGTACCAACAATATCAATTAATACAAGGTCAGTGAAAGTAGGGGTTGTTTTTTTGATTAATCTTCTAAGGTCTGAAACAGTTCGCCCTGAGTGAGTCACTTTGGATTTTCAGGAGAGACCTTATAGAAGGGTCAATTTCTAAATCCAGCGGAAGCGTCAGTCAAGAGCGTATCAGCAGCATCAAAGTCACCTTCTCTGATGGCATCACGGGCTGCTTCTAGTCACTGTATTAGTTTAAGCGTTTCCTCTCTCAGTACGCCTTCCATCGTCCCAAGGGTTGCAGTATCAGGTAGGTCTGCTTTGTTCTCAGTTCCTAATCATAAACACCTCCCCAATAAACTCAAAACCATAACCAAAAAAAATAAGAGGATAAACTACATGAAACAGCAATCAAATATAGAAGAAAAGTCAATAATAAAAACATAGACTACTTTTCATTCAACAAATCATGTACCTTCCTCAGGTGTTGATCATCAACATGGGTATAGATTTGCGTAGTTGTGATAGACGAATGTCCTAGTAGGGCCTGTACCGCTCTGATATCAGCTCCTTTTTTAAGTAAACTGGTAGCAAAGCTATGCCTGAGGACGTGTGGCGTGACTTTTTTGTCGATGCCAGCCAGTACAGCATACTGTCTCACCAAGTCCTCTACCGCATTTCTTGTCAGTCCGGCACTTCATAGCTTGTTGTTAGAGAGGCTAATAAACAAGTAAGGATTGTCGTCATTCCTATGTCTCAAGTAGTCGATGATAACCTGGTGTGCCTCTTTGACTAAAAACACAGACCTCACCTTATTCCCTTTTCCCACCAAAGAAAATTGGTCAGAGTCAGTGGGTATTTGGTCGATCCTGACATTGATTAATTCACTCACTCTCAATCAACTTCCGTACAGTGTCCACAAGATGGCCTTGTCTCTCCATTGCTTGAGTTCGTTCTTTTCATACAGGTCGGGAGCAGCCAAGATACGATCTACTTCGTCTTGAGTCAAGAAAGAAACTTTTTTGCCAGGAGTCTTCGCCAACTCCAACTTGTCAGGAGCCATACAATCCACATCCATCTTGTGACAAAACTTCAAAAACGCTCTGACTGCTATGATATGATAGTTTATGGTCTGTTTGCTCAATCCCTGCTTGTGGAGCTTCATCCTCCAATCCAAGAGTTGCATCCTATTGAGAAGATGGACTTCGATGTCACCCACCTGCTCGACCAGTCTATTCAACCATAGCGAATAATTTTCCAAGGTCTTGGGGCTCATGTTTTTTTCATACTCCATGTAGACGAGATATTTGTCGATTAAGTCGGTTAGATACATACGAGGAAAGTGCTAAAATTCCTTTAGTGACAAAGAAATAATTGCGCGGCCATAATAGTATTATGAGAAAAAAACTATATTGTGCAAAGTAACTGTATAGGTCCCGCAAGAAAAAACAAGCAGAGGATGACAAGAGAAACCTATTGACAAAATAGTAAAAAATAATAGTGTAACAACAATCAAAAACAGGTACCTTATGAAAGCGATTATTATCTTATTGGGGTTTGCGGCTCTGCCGTTGCTGCTGGGGTTGTTAATGTTGCTAAACCTGCGAAGCAAAAGGCGTTTCGCAGACGGAGACCAAGAGATTGCAGTGGTACACTGCGTTTCCATGGCGATTGCAACGATCTTGATAGGTATCGGGATCGGGGCGGCTGCTGTGATCGTGGTCGCAGTACTGCTGTAAATAGGAAGCGGGCGTATCGCCCGCCCTTTTTTTATTAAACACGAAAAGATCGCGGGCGAGAAAAGCATATTGACAAGCGGAAAAAAAAGCATATATTGATAAAAAATATAAAAATATAAAAAAAATATGCACATCATCGTACTAGTGACCGTTTTCGGTGTGTCGTTCACCGCAATAGGAGGGGGCTGTTTCCTCTTCTTAAGGGCAAAAGCAGAACAATGGAAAGTAAAAAGCTCGCCAGATCTTTTTGTCGGTTGGTTGCGAGCAAGTAGCCTAGCCTTGTTCATGTGCTGTGTTGGTATAGTCCTAAGTATAATAGCCATCATAGGTTGGCTATGCATTGCAACACAATGAAGTTGGCTTATCCACTGTTTGTTTTTGCTCACGACACTACTTCCGCATTGCTTAGGAGGTAATAGTAAAATGGGGGTATTCCCCCAACCTTGCCTTAGAAAAACACACATACTGGCCTCATGTAAAAGGCTTTTCAGAAAACAAATCTACCCATGCCTTGCTACCACTACCGCCCATACAGCAACCTGCGGGTAACGTTGTTTGATCGCAAGAGCTACTTCATTGAGCGTACTAGCGGTAGTTGTCACATCATCTACCAAGACAATATGTTCTATACGAGGATCTAGAGCCATATTTTCCTTCCATGCAAAGGCTCCTTGGAGATTGACTAGTCTTTGTTCTCTTGAGAGTGCAGCCTGCCTTTTGGTTTTCTTCACTTTGTCGACTAACGCTATATAGTCTCGACCAAGCTCAGCAGAGAGTCATTCAGCTAAGAGTTGTGATTGATTGTATCACTTCAACCAAAGACGCCTCCACTGGGTACTAGCTACAGATGAAAGGATAGTATTGCGACGATTCCAGTGCTGCATCAGCTGGTGACTACGAACCAACCAAGCCAGTTGTTCCGCAAAAAAACGAGCAATATCAGATTTGTGATAGTACTTGAGTTGCAAAATCAATTTTTTGACCCGCTCGTCGTAGCCAAATCAGATAATAATCCCATCAAGCACCTTGTTCTTGTCCAAACTACAGTCCAAACAACGCTGTCATCGCTCTTGAGCCCTATGGCAATAGGGACACACATCAGAGTGGCTACGCAACATTTGTTTGCAGCTAGCACAAAGATAGGATCAAAGTCTGTAACATGCAACACACTCCACAGGAAACAGGTAATGAGTAAGTGCGTGCAGCCTACCTTTAATTTGACGATACAAGGTCATAACAATACAATGTAAAATCATAGTTTTATACAGCGTACGATACTGCAATGTGAGTTGAAGTACAAAAAAATGATCCGTTATTTCAAGAAAAGCTAAATAGCGAAAAGTTGAAAAGATTATGAAACATACCGAAACTAGAAGGTGCCTCAGAAGGAAGTGAACAGGTTACAACAGGTGTTGTGGATCCAGAGAGTTTTGTGTCGCTTTTAAAAAGAGATGGGCGAAGTGATGAACAAATAGAGGGAGTGTTTACTAGATTAGATAGCGATATAGGCAAAGTATGTTCTAGGTTTTCATCGGAATTCCCTGGGCCATATGCAACACCTCAGGAGTTGGCAAAGGATATAGGGAACTTCATAAAAAAAAACTTCACTTACGATCTAATTGTATACATAAAGTTTGCGGCATTGTTTTCTAATATCCACTGATTATTACTTTCTTCAGGTATAGAAGAGACACCAGACGATGCGAATGTACTTGATCCACTAATCAGTGAGGAGCTAAAACAAAAGGTGCGACAATGACTCAAAAAAAAGTGAATACATGACGAAACCGTGAGGGAGAAACTCATGGCCACCACAACAAAGGAGGAAGCAGAAAATGTAATAAAAGGAGTGTTGTTATGAGGTCTATGTGGAACTAATTTTTTACAAGTATCTAACAAAACATTAGAAGTACTGAGAGCCAATAGTAAATACTTCGAAACCAATAAAGACAGGCTGAATGGGTTACCACAAGAAATACAGATTCACATAGTAGCGATGCAAACAATGAGTTTGCAGGAGGACTGAGAGGCTATAGGGCAGATAAAAGACTATATTGTTGACAACATAACCAATCCAACGTTTCTAATGTTCATACAAGAATATGCAAACATCGATATCACAACAGAAAAAAAAATGGAAGAATTTGACAGTCTTTGAAGTGCTGAAAAATTATTAGACTATGGCGTGGGTGTGTGTAGAGACTATGCTGCCATGATGAAGGCTATGTATAATCATATCATCGAGACGAGCTACCCTAATCGACCAGAGTCAGAGATGGTGTTCGTCCTCAATCCACACAGAAATCATGCATATAATATGTTAGTGACAGAGGACAAAAACGGTAACTTAACAAAAGAGTACTATGATCCAACAAGTTACATCATGGGAGGACAATTGTCCATGGGATCAAGTCCCAACAGTGAAACAGAAGAAGTGCGAGTACAGACCAGAGCGAAGAATGAGATGACAGAAAATATGTCATAGTGTTGTTTATAGAGTGACAGAGACAATATCTCACCTCGTATAGTCTCCCTTGACCGCTACTGCAATATAGTTTTCAGACCATCAATGCCACACACCATCCTTGGTCGATTCCAAGAGGGCGGTACTAACATTCCCTTTCATGGTTGCAAGAAATTGCTCTCTCACCCTTTCGCCTTCAGTCAACAAGAGCCTTTCTCTTTCTTTTTTGATTGCTTGATCGACCTGTCACGGTAGTTTTCCGGCAGGCACCGTTTCTCCTTTTTGATGAGGAGAAAAGGGGAAGGCATGAAGTTTGGTAATACCATAGTGTTCCAGTGCATCGAAAGTTTTCTGAAATTCGTCTTCTGTTTCTCCTGGGAATCAAACAATGATATCAGCTCCAATACTAATGTGTTCTGCATCTTCTCTGTCTAGTTTTCTAATAGCTCTAAGAACGCGATCTAAGACAACACTATCGTAATTTCTATTCATGAGACGCAAGACACTGTCGGAAAAACTCTGAATAGAAAAGTGAAAATGAGGAAGGAAACGTCTATTTTCCACTACAGCAAAGAAATCATCAGTCAAAAACTCGGGACCCAGGCTGGATATTCTGATTCTTTCAATAGTTGTTTGTTGTAGTATCTCTGACAATAATGCTGCAAATCTGTTTTCCTCAGGCTTTCTGGTATGACTTGATCACCAGGCAGCGAGGTTTACTCATGTCAACACAACTTCTTTACCCCCCATATCGACAAAGCGTTTGATTTCATCGATAATATCAGCTTGAGACCTATTTCTCGTACTTCCTCTTTTGTAAATAGTAAGACAAAAGGTGCAGAAGGTGTCACAGCCAGACTGGATGACGACAAACTTCTTCGTAAAAAGATTAGTAGTGTGATAGTTCGGCAATACGTCTCCCTCATCACGCTCTTGGTTGAGTTCGTAGCTTCCGATATCAAGGTGCTCATGGTAGGTCTGAGGGTCTTCTCACAACAAAAAAAGCTTGTCGTGATAGCGTCTGAGAGAGGGATACAAGGACCAAAAACGTTCGTAGTCCATGGCGTCTCCCTTGTCAAAGGCACCACATCCAGTGAGGTAGACAAATTTTCATGCCCTGAGTTTTTGTAAGACATCTTTGACCCACTTCGCCTTTGCTCTATCAGTGACTACACAGGTAGCAACCAAGACAGTATTTGTGGTGTCGGCTTTGTGTTGCGAAAAATAACTAAGCCGCCTATTGAGGTAAAACTTATTCACTTTACAGCCAAAAACCTTGTATTCCATGTCCTACGACAAGCCTCTAAAATACTGGAGTAACGCCTTCTATCCAACCTACATCAATCATCTTCCATCCTGATCGTGGTGTTCTTCGTCCATCATGCTACTCAAAGAAGGAGTCGGTAAACGAGCAGAAAACAAAAGCCCCAACGTGGCAGCACCATGCAGTGCCATCCACAGAGGAGTTAAAGAAAAGAATCCATAAATATAGAGATTGTCTGTCAATGGTCAGACGATTTTTTCCAAGGCAGATATTTGTAGACCATCAATTCAAAAAAACAAACTTCAGACAGTAAACAAAAAGCTGTAGCTACAAAGGACTACCACTATCAGGCTCATTATGTGTTCTATCCAATCACGAGAAAAGGGTGCAAGAGTCAAAGGAGTCTGGCGATAGGTTTTGTAGATGACAACAATGTAGAGAACAATAACGATAGTGAGAGTAGTGGTATGCAATAACTCACCCAAAGAAAAGTAAGTCATGCCGATGGCGGTTTTCCCAGATCAGAGTGCCTGCAAATAGGTCGATGCGTAATCCAATGACCGATGCACCATAAGACCAAAAACAACAAATAAGTAATTGATAATGGTAAAGGAAAACATTCTATCCTTCCCTGACCAATACACAAAAACACCAACTACCAGGAGTGATCATAGGGTAACTGCGTCAAACAGACTGAGCATGAGCCAAGGCTAGGAACACATAAAATATTTTCTGTAGCAAATTACTAGAAAATGAACACAAAGGAAATATAGTACATATCTACGAATCATCACATCGTTTGCAATCCTATCCCTCTAGCTCTCGCCACTCGTTCATGAATCTCCAAGCCATACAAGATTATTTCAATTATGAACCGACCTTTGATCGGGACCCACAATACCTGGTCGACAAAATCAAACTGAAAGCTTCGACCTATCTTCCGCCTGAAAAAGTAGAAAAAATACAGTTTGCTTATGAGTACGCAAAAAAAGCTCACCATGGACAAAAAAGATTGTCAGGCGAGCCCTACATTGTCCATCCAGTAAGGGCAACAGAGTTTCTCATGCATATGAAACCAGGCATCAATACAATTCAAACATGCCTTCTTCATGACGTGATAGAGGATACGACTACAGATTTTGCAGCGATCAAAAAGGACTTTGGAGAGGATGTGGCTACACTGTGTGAGTGACTGGTAAAGGTATCAAAGGTCAGGTATAAGTGAGAAGATAGACAATTAGAAACGCTCAAAAAAACCTTTCTGGCGATGGCTAGTGATCTGAGAGTAATTTTTGTGAAGATAGCAGACCGCGTTCACAATATCCAGACGCTCAAATATCACCCTGATGAGGAGAAGAGGCTAAGAATAGCTGACGAAACAATGAAAATTTACGTTCCTATAGCCAAAAGGCTTGGACTGTATCACTATCAGCTCTATCTTGAAAACGGTTGTTTTTTTATCAAAGACTACTACGAGTGTCTCAGGATAGTAAAATATATGGAAAAAAATTTCTGATCAGACAAAAGGTACATAATTTCATGAACCAAAAAAATAGAAAAAGTTTTGCACGATGGAGACATCGAAGGGGTCGTAGTAAAATGAAGGGTTAAAAGCCCTTATAGAATCTACCAAAAAATGATAAGAAAATACCAAGAAACAGACGTATCGAGAGTGATGGATATGGTGGCGTTTAGAGTAATTACCAAGACAATACCAGACTGTTATCATGTGTTGGGTGTGATACATAGTCATTACACACCACTCATCAACAAGATTAAAGACTACATCTCCCTTCCCAAGGTCAACGGTTACAAAAGTCTCCATACAACCGTGGTTTGAATGTTTTCATTTCCCGTAGAGATACAAATTAGGACCAAAGAAATGGATGACATAGCGGAGTACGGAGTTGCAGCACACTTTGAGTATAGCGAGGAATGATCAGAAATGGCTGTTTCAGAGAGTCAGTCACAACGGATAAGAAGACTGCAAGAAGTGGTAGAACACTACCAAAATGCAGAAGATAAAGAGAGCTTTACAGACGAGCTGAGTATAGAGGTACTCAATAAAACCAAATTTCTCTACACCCCCAAGGGGGATATTGTAGAGATGCCACATGGTAGTACAGTACTAGACTTTGCTTTTAGAATACACTCGGATGTTGGTCTGAGATTCAAGAACGCAATTGTCAATGGCGTCATCAAGCCTATCGGATATATTCCCAAAACAGGAGACATCATAGATATCAATACGTTTAGAAATAAGATAGTAGCAACACAATACTGGATGGATTTTCTCCACACACCGAGTGGTAAAAACAAACTGCTCAAACATATCAAGAAAGAACAAAGAGATATGCTCATAAAAGAGTCGATCACTAAGTTAAATAAAAAACTCAAAGAGCGACAATTACCTCTGTTTGGTCAGGAGTGAGACAACATTGCATGACTCTATCCGAGAGAAGAGCTGGAAAAAAGATTACTCCTAATGCTAGATAAGCAGGAGTCATATGCGACCTTATTCAGAGAGGCATACCCAAAGCAGTGGTGAAAACGAGTGAAACCAAAAACCAAATACGACGCACCACAGACAGCATATCCACGTACTGAAGTGATTGTTGATGATGACAAAAAACTACCCTACACATTGTGTGACATGTGCAAACCAGCTCCTTGAACAAAAATCATTGCTAGATCAGGCAAGGATGGGATCAAGATACACAGCCTCACGTGTAGGTGAATCAAGACAATATCGCCAGAAAAATTATTAGAAGCCCATCGATGAAACGAGGAAACAACAAGATACAAGGTATCAGTGGAACTAAGCATGAAAAACACACATGTAAATCTGGCTGCTATTATTGGTATCTTTGCAGATCTGCAAGTGCCGATGGACAATATCTCGATCAAAAATGATGAACATGGTGATGGCTATGTATTGATAGATTCTGACTACTCCAATCCCGGCAAAATATATTACCTTTTCAACGCCTTGAAAAAGCATAAAAATTTCATTACCATCACCAGAACAACCATAAGTTAGAAAGTACCTATTTTTATCGTCATGAACATATGGAACAACTCAACGCATTGCTAACAGATCAGACAGGAGCGGTAACACAGACAGCGGTTTTGGTCATCATAGCTCTATTGATAGGATGGCGGATACGAGCAATCATACGAGTTGCGAAGGATATTCATGCAAGGACAGACAAAACAGCTTTGCATCTAATAGCCATCATTATCATGGTAGTTAGTACGCCCATCATCGGACTACCACTCTATCGCCTCATAAGGCCAACACATTACAAAAATCAAACACATGATCGGCACAAAGCATTATGTGAGCAGACTATTATCTGTGTATGATGTAAGTCCTATGTCCCAAAAGAAACGGAACATTGTCACCATTGCGGAGATCATTTGGTCATGGCCTGCAGACAGTGTAAAAAGTCCCTACCACGTAGTTATGCGTATTGTGCAGCCTGCGGTGCACCCAATATAGATCATAGATAGTATCTTTTATGACCAATAGCGATGAACAATAGTGTACGAGCATCAATGCTCATCATAGTCGTGGCATTGCTATGATTGTATTGTGCAAAAAAACGGAATCGGCGAGACAGGCCCGGCCATGACCAAGAGAGAACCAAGCCAGTTCCTACGCTGCAGGGTGTTTTTGCGTATCTAGGTCTACTAGCAGTACTTTCTATTTTTTCCCCCGAAATCCTCGCTCACAAAGAGATACGAAGCTTCATCGCAGGAGCAGGCTGACTATGCCTCCTAGCTGTGATAGATGAATATATGAGTATGCGTGCAGCCCAAAAAGAAAATAAACGCTGACTCAAAGATGTGTTTCCGAGTTGGTTAAGGTTGCTGCTCCAACTCATCATCATCATAGCAGTTATTCGGAAATCCTGAGTATTTGATATCAGTATTATATGGAACGGACAGGATCGGCAACTGCCCGAGTTGTTGGGAATAGCCATGGCAACCGTGCGAATACTGGTTTTTATCAATGCGATCAATCGATTTGACGGAATTCATGGGCAATCATCATGATTGTCTGCTATCGGTTTCGTGACAATCTTTATCCTCGTTCAACGAGTCGTGCTTCCCTATTATGGGAGCATATCAACCGAGAAGCTGTTACTGTTGAATAATGTAAAGGTATTGAGCCTGCTGTTGGCAGTCAGTGCAATTGTGTATACCGTTATTGAAATAAAACCCTATGGTCTGGTGAGAGACGCAGGTGTCTTGATTTACTGATTCGGTTTGTGATACTTGTCGCTATTAGGCTGAGCAAAAATAGGGACCATGCTAGTAGCGTTGTCGCTACCATTATTTGATGCAATATGGGTATTTGTTCATAGGTTATTCGTCATGAAAAAAAACCCTATGAAGGGAGATTACACGCACTTATATTACAGGCTTTTCAATCTTGGCCGAACCAAGGCTGAAGCTCGTAGTTTTACATGGATCTGGTCCTTGGTGATGATGACCCTGATTCTTATTCAAGGCGTCAATAGGACCAATAAGATAATTATTTGTAGTATGATGGCCTTGTTGTTTTTTGGTATAAACATATACTTGTTTCGATACAAAAAACATCCTGTAGAGTATATCAAAGGAAACAAGGGCTAATGTCGGTTCAGTTTTTATCTGTAAGAGTATCTAGACCAATGGCAAAAAAACAAAAAACTCGATCTCGAGGTTGAGCATTCTTGACTGTATTTACGATGCTGTTCGCAAGAAATTATTGGTGAGCTGTCGCTCTCGTTGTAAGTTGTGCAGTAGTCGTGTGGGCATCATTTTTCCTATCACAACAGCGAGGTCAGGCGTCTTTCACACTCATGGCACTCGTGTGGATATTTTGGTTTGTGTACGGTGGCATCAGAGCAAACAGCTGGTTTGATAATGACTCCAAGCTGACAGAAACCGAAAGAGGAATGTTCAAAAAACTCATGGACAGGTCTGGTTTTATTGTTTTTCTTATGGTGGTTTTCTATTGTGTAATCGTGGCAGTAGTTGCAGGTCTCGGATGGATGTTAAAAAGTAAAATCCAAGACGCAGGCATGATGAATAGTGCTGACTATGAACAATTTTTACAAGACCTCCAAGACAGTGGAACTATTGGTGAAGACCTACCTATCGATCAGCAAGCAGGGATAGACGAGCTTGGCCAGCCATCCGACCTACCCAATAGCTAAAAATCTGTCACCCTTTCCATTGCAAACCATCTCAATTTTTCTACAAACACACCTAGCACCCAAAAAACATAAGTGCTACTTCTCTCTATAAGGCAAAGAAAAATAATTTTATCGTTAGCTACCAAAACTATGGATTTTGATCCTCAAAAAAATTATTACGATATCCTAGGAGTGGCAGAAGATGCTAGTCAAGATGAGATTAAAAAGGCATTCAAAAAACTAGCAATACAACATCATCCTGACAAGTGAGGCGACAAGGCAAGATTCCAGGAAGTCAATGAAGCTCACCAAGTACTCGGTGATCAATCCAAAAGGCAACAATATGATGCGTATAGGAAGGGCTGATTTTCTGGTTTTGGCGGAGCTGATTTTGGTTGATTTAGTGGGGGTGATTTTGGTGGTTTTGATATTGGTGATATTGTTGGGGACATCTTTGGTTGATTTGGTTGATGATCAAGAAAAAAATGACCACGTAAAGGAGACGATATCCAAGTGAGTATCAGTATAGACTTCGATGAAGCCTATTTGTGAGTAAAGAAAAAAGTTAGATATAGCAGATTGCTGATGGCAGAGTGAGTAGAGCAAAAAACCTGTCCAAGTTGCAATGGCCGCGGCGTAACAACACAACAGGCTCGCACGCCCTTTGGCGTCATGCAAGTACAAAACACCTGTCAGGAATGTGGATGACTGGGATCGATTTACGAAAAAAGTGGGAAAAGAGTTGGTCAGTGATGATTGCAAGAGACTACCGAAGTGATCGATGTAGAAGTCCCAGCAGGTATCAAGGAGTGAGTGTATCTCAAATACACAGGCAAAGGCAATATGTGATTGTGAGGTGGTTGAGCAGGAGACTTGTATATCAAGATCAATATAAAGTCTTCTTCAGACTATAGAAGGGATGGTGATGACCTCTATATCATCAAAGATATGACCTTGTTTGATTTGGTTCTTGGTTGAAAGCTCAAAATAAAACATCCAGAATGAGTTTTTGACGTCACGATCCCCAAAGGAACGCAACCAGACGACATGATCAAGGTAGCCAACAAAGGCTTTGGTAGAAAATGAATTTTACAATCAAGGGGAGACTTGTTTATACAACCCAAGATCATTATACCCAAAAAACTCTCAAAGGACCAAGAAAAATTGCGAAAAGAACTCCAGAAAAAAAGCGAATAGGAAAACGAAACGTTTTGTCATGCGATACAGCAGATGTATATTTGCCAGCACTGTGACTACAGCTCTTCAGTCAAATTGGGAAAGTGTCCGTCCTGTGGCACATTCGCAAGTTTTGTGTTTGATGAATCAAAAAAAAGCACCGCAAGTGCCAAGACCAAAAGAGAGGGTCAGAGCCTCAGTGCAACATCGCCATGATCAGCCAGGCCCTTGTCTATCCTAACTCTATCGCAAGGAGAGATGCAAAGGGTCTTACATCAAGGCATAAGACAGGCTGGCGTCTATCTTTTGGCAGGTGAGCCAGGGATTGGTAAATCGACCATTATGCTCCAAATCATCCACGAAATCCATCAAAACAATCAACAAGCGTCGATAGCGTATTTTTCAGCAGAAGAACATGGCGACCATATCGTCCAAAGATATCAAAGACTCTTTACAAACCAAGCAACACTCCCCTTCCATGTCTACCACACCAACACGGTGGAGGATATCATTGCTACGGTCAGAGACAATAATTTTGCTATGATAGTGGTTGATTCGATACAGACTATCACCAGCAATGAGAGCGATGGTGCTGCAGGCACGCCCAATCAAGTAAGACATACGAGCGAACAAGTAGTCCAATTAGCAAAGTCAAGCAACACGGCAGTATGTATCGTTGGTCATGTAACCAAGTGATGAGAAATAGCATGACCTAAGTATCTAGAACACATTGTGGATGTCGTATTGTATTTGGAGGGAGAAAGAGACGGACAATTGAGATTTCTAAGATCTAAAAAAAACAGGTTCTGACCAGCTGACGATGTAGCGATTTTTGAGATGACACTGTTTGGATTACAAGCTGTCTATGATATGAAAGATCGCGTGGTCTCACAATTATCCAGTACGCCAGGCAGTGTGTTGTCAGTAGCGATAGACAATGGCAGGCCCGTCCTTGTTCAGGTAGAAGCACTGTTGAATCAGTCGTATGGAAAATTTCCTACGAGACGTGCAATTGGCGTTGACAGTAAAAGGGTGGATCTGATTGTTGCTATACTCGAAAAATACTCCAAGCTCAAGCTACAGTATGTCGACATCTATATCAATATCCCTGGCGAGCGGTATTTCAAAGATAGTGGTTTGGATCTTGCGATCGCGGCAGCTATTATGAGCCAGTATCACAACAAGCAAGTCGATAAAGACAAAGTTTTTCTGGGTGAAATCGCGCTGAGTGGCAAGGTCGTGTCAGCAACTAACTATAGTAAGAGAACCAAAGAGTTCGCACAAGACTTCAGCATTATCGACCATACGGTATTGCAACACAGCGTTGAGTTGCAACATCATATCTAAATATGAATAAGTAAGAAAAAAAAGAAGCACTTTCTATTGATATGGAAGGTGAGATTGGGGATAGTAAAAGGAATTACTAACCAAAACAAAAAGGAAGTAAACATGAAGAAAGTCTTTAAGTACCTTGAAGTGATAACCCTAACATTCAAGCCATTAGCTCGGGGATGGTACCGATGCGTGCAGACTGGCAAGAAGTTACGTCGCGGTGGCATTAAGGCGTATCGGTTAGCGTTCGGAAATCGTCCCAGGCCAAGTACACCCAGAGTAACGGTATGGGCTTTTAAAAACGAGTTTTCGTGTCCAGGTTGTCATAAGCAACATTACCATGTGGGAAGCCGGTTTACCTGTATCTGCGGGAAAAGGATGAACATAAAACACAGAAAAGAAAAAGTGGACGCTTACAGTTGAACCGGAGAAAGAGCAAAGGTGTTTATTTGGCAGGTCTGTATCAAGACCTGCCAAACGTAATATGCAAAAAAACGCACTCTAATGATGTTTGTGATGCTTATGATAGTGTTTGCTATCATGTCGCCCAAAGATGTGATGTTCGTTGCCATCAATGATAGCTTCTAAGAGACGATGAAAGTGCTTGGTGACAATCTCATGATTAGCATGTAAATACCTTTCTTCTTGGCAGCTCATTTTCAAAACACCTTCTTCACTTACCCGTTCATGATAAATTGACTTGATGCGATGCTTCTGCTCATCACTGAGTTGTTCACAATTGTCTATGTGGAAATACAATTCTGCTTTGGTTTCCCTTTTGTTGACGTTTTGACCACCGTGTCCACTACTCTTGCTGTGTCCATAGCTCACGTGGTGTTCAATAATGTATCTGATGATGTCGTCGTTGTGCATGCTTTGCTAGACAAGTAAAGATGATTAAGTATAGCTGTCCAGAGCAGCAAGACAAATTTCTTGCAACTATTCATGCAATAGCTACCACCATACTGGATACCAATTCTTTTTATTTCCACCTTTTTGTACACATGAAAAAAATACTCAGCTGATGTGTCATAGCTGTGTTGATGGTGTCGACAAGTTTCGCAAACCTGACAATGTCACAAACAACCAAGCTCAAAGCTATACACAAAGCGTTGACAGACTATGGTACACAACTCGATGATCAGTTTGCCAATAGAGCGTATATGCACGATGAAGCACAAGCACTCAGAGAATGATTCCTCCTCTACTTGGATCAAGCATTCACTTGTGAAGGTGATATGTGCATGACCTATAGCTATGACATGATCGTCCAACAATTCGCTGACTACGTCAAATCGTATTTAGAGATGAAGGCAGCAAATCAAAAACTCAACACACTATCAGACAAGACCTATGCAGAGCCTGCAAAAGACACTGTCTATCTCCAAAAGCATCTAGCCAAAATCATGACAGCAGGATATGATCTCACTAGGCCAATCAACGAAAAAGGTACTACAACAATCAATCTCACGACCATCATGCCAATGTTGGGAACGCTCAACGGAAAGGTGGACATCGTAGCAGATAGCAAGTACGATCTTACCAAGTGATTGGTTGACAGCAAGGCAGCTCTTGATGGATCAGTGTCCATGACATCTCCAACGCAAGAAAAAAACTCCATAGCAGCTAAGGGCACTGTTACGATCAAGATGCTAGACAAGGACGCAATGTACCTGTCTCTAGCATGATTGAACGTCACAGCAGCTGGAGCAGATAGTAGTGTCGACGTAGACACGCTCAAGCAAATACAAACAGCATTGGGTGATTCCTATCTCAAACTCCCCTTCTCTCCAGACTTGACACAATTGGGCGTTTCTACGATCAACGGTGCTGGTCTGTGGAATAGTTTCTATTTTGACTTCATCAACAAGTCTATGATAGACTTTTACCATCAAGAAAATCCATTTACCTACTATGGTGTTCTGAGCTATAACGCCTGTGATGTATTCGCAAGCCTTGGTGCAAATAGCAATGACTGCTTCAAGTCGGTAGATAACATGAGGTTGCACTCAGACGGTAAGGGTATGATCGTCCTCAAAGAAGAAGCGGGACGTTACCAATTGATGCTTGATGATAAATACGCAACCCTAGACACCGAATTGCCAACTTACCTTTTGAGAAAACCAATCGTCGACTGGAACAAAGAAAAGATTCATGTCATCGACGCACAGCTTTCTGATAACTACAATGATAGATTACACTACGAAGGCGATATGCTGACAGTAAAATATAATCAAAACCAACAATCAACTGACTTCGTTGCTTCAGTAACCAAAGACAAGATCACGGGTGCTGGAACGATTGATGTTGATGGCACAAAGGTTTCCATAGAGCTTGATTATCAAAAAGGAAAGATCGAAAAGATGACACTGACTATCGGAGCAGAACAAGACAATATCCAAGTATTGACCCTTAAGGTCAGCTCAGAAGGCAGCATCGACTATATAGACGGCATCAAAGTGACAACACCAAGCAATGTTTTGACGCTCGAACAGTTACAAGAAAAACTCAATCAGACCACAAACTAAGCACAAAATATAACAAATCATGAATAACAAAAAAAGCTGGCATTGTTTGCCAGCTTTTTCCTAGTTGGGTTTTTTTATTCCACAAAACCATGCCTTACAGAGCTATAATCATATCGACCGACTCTTGGTTCGTTGAATTAACAAAAGTCCCAAGTTTCAAAAAACCATTTTTTTTGTAGAAAGCAATTGCTCTATGGTTCTCTGAAAGCACGCCTCATCGCAAAATCATTCTCTGTCTACCAAGCTTTTTGGCGATAGTGGTAAGGTAGGGGAAAATAAAAGATCACAAACCATGATTTTGATAGGCGTCTGATATACACGGCCCCATTCTGCAGTCAGTTATTGAACTAAGCTGGATGCCATAATTAACAAACCTTGCTATATCGTCCTCATGCATATCAAGGCTATATTCAAACAGAGCAACGCATTCGTCGCTAGACGTATTTACAACGATGAAACGTAATTTATCATAGCGATTGATGGCATCGCACAGCTCTTGAGCCATATGTTCATCAAAGCTATCAAGTGTATAAAATCTGCGAGTTTGTTCAGAAAGGTTTTCAAGAAAGGTAGTTAAAACTGCCACATCACTATGCTCGAGCGGACGTAAAACAAAGTCTCCATGATCACGAAAACGAAGAGAAAAAGAAAGGAGGCTCGGATTCTGTTCGATATCTGCCAAAGTCAGCGTCATCAGTGTGTTAGTTGAGTAAATCTCAAGGTGCTAGCGAGAAAAGAGAGAGGCTATTTTCTCATCAATAGTTTTTGCGGTCACTGTCATAATATACTCCCTACCATCATCTTTTGTGACAGTTTTGATATAGACAAAACCGACTTTTTCGTATGCTTTGATAGCAGCCGTGTTGTTAGGATCAGGACCTAGGACGCATGTTTTTAGGCCTGAACGAGGAAACGCTATATCGCGAAGAAACTTCATAATCATCAAAGGACCAATACCTTTGTGCAGGTATTCTTTTTCTCCGATAAACATATCAATCCCACACGCATCATCATAATAGTCTATTTCTTTTTGATACTCAGGATAGTCAGAGTTTCTATAAAATTGCATATAGCCAATGTCTATACCATCATATTGAACAACAAACGGTTGTGTGGGTTTAATACCATGGATACAATGAAGAAGTTTGGTCTTTTGGAGATCAAAGCTTTCTTCAGCATGATATCGTTGTGAGACGTAATCATATTGGAGTCGCTGCCGCACAAGCGGGATATCTTTTTCTTCGAGTGCCCTAAATCTTATTTTTTCAAACGTTTCTTTCATGGTGCTGTGAGCTAATGCAAGTCTAATAAATGCTATGTCGATTGTTTTTTTCTCTTACATAGAAAGTAATACAAGATATGCTAGATAGAACTAAAGATTGGCGTCAAGAAACGCTTTCACCGCTCTAAGATCTTTTGTGTCTTTGTTGTAGTGAAAAGCGGTGATTCAGAGAGACTGTGCACTCTGTACTGCATCAGGGTTGTGCTCAAAATAGATGACATCATCAATAGTAAGATTATAGTGTTTGAGCAATGTTTCAAAAAAAAGTGGTTCTACTTTGTCAGGCTGGTGTTTCATCGTAAAGACCTCATAGGGTGATTTGTTTATGCCAAACTCTATCAACTGTTCATCATCTGCGTTGGTAACAACGATTTTGGGGTTCGGATAGTGCTCCAGCATATCATACATGTCCTGAAACATACCATTCTGAGTAAAAAATGTATTCCAAGCATCAACCAAAATTGTTTTCATTGTACTATAACAAGTATAAAACAATCACGTCTATAGCAATTACGCTACGATATTGCAAAACGTACTCAAAATTTTCACTGCATCATCTAGTTTGTTTTCTTTGACCAAAATGTAGTCAGTGTCAAAAGTAGAAATGGCGAAAATACTAATTGCCGAAGCAGCCAAGGGGCTTGTTAATGAAGCAAGAATGCCTGTTAGAGAAAAATCGAGGGGTCCTTCTACCTTGATTGATCTCCAACCTTTTTCAGAGCGCACCTTCTCAGGAACACTGTTTTCTGAACACACAAGAGAGAGTTCATCACTGGTTCTGGTAATAGAAAAAAAAGGATCACGGACTACCCAAGAGGGAATGACATCATTGGACTGCAGTCTGCATACTGCAAGTTTGTTTGAGGTAATTGATAGTGTGAGTTTCTGCATGGTTGCTCAAAGGGGGTACAGAATAAAACACACCTACACATGTTATGATATGCGATACTATAGGCGTTTCATACATTGCTCTTTATATGTCTCATTGTTCATATTCAGCCAATAATGCCAAATCTTTCTTATCTTTTTCTCTACCCATTTGTTGTTTCCATTCTTTAAAAAACCTGAGTTGTACAAAGGGTAGTCAATCAATGATATCTGCAGTGTCAATCATTTCATATTCTTTGCCGTAGAGATGAATCCAATCTTTCATGATCTCGATATTTCAAATTTCTATAGCAAGATATCATTTATCGATCACAGGATACTGCGTTGACAAAAAATCCCGCAATTCTTTTTTTACCAAAATATCAATATCATCCGACTGTCTTATATTCCTGACTGCCAATACTCCACTTCCAAAGATTGCAAACTGTCATATGGGCAAACGTAGATTATGCACTGAATTAAGATCGATCATCAGTAGTGTGTGAGATAAAAAGGAAGCGAAAAACGTTTGCTTCTAATTACCTAGATTTTTTGAGTGAAATTTTATGAACCCTGTATACGTGTTATATGATGTGTTTATTGGCGGTTCTATAAGTATTATTCGGATATGGTTGGCGGATTTTCCAAGGACCTCTTTACTATAGGTGCGACATTTTCAATAGTGATATTTTTACTTTTACAGTAATCAGAAGTGAGCCAATCTGATAATCCTTTTGCACCTTTGCTAGCATTACAGGAACAACAACATAATGCTATGTTTTCTTTATTTATAATTTTGGCGTCATTCACAATGTGTTCCCAAGATGCTGAATCCTTTTTTATGCTCCTATTAAACTTAACTCCACAATAAATACAATGTGTATCTCTTTTGCGAACTTCTGCTTCAAGCCAACTAGGAATGTTCCAATTATTCATATTGCTTCGTTTTTAGTAAAAGGGTAGCCAATAAATATTTCCGACAACGTTTAAGGATATGAGAAGTTGCGATCATCGGGAGCGGAACCTCACACCAGCTGTTAGCAGACCCGAAGGGCGGAGCGATAATGGAGAGTAAATTTTGACGGCGTCTGTTTTTTTGGAGAACAAAAGTTTCTATTCGTACAGTTCTTTCATCTTCCTAATATTATCATTCTTTTCAAGTATTATTGATACCTTCGTTATTTGATCAATAGATCCCAACAAACTAATTTCTTTCAATTCAGGATCAGTGATTTTTCCTTGTAATTTTTCTGCAAATTTATCTCCGAATATTACTAGATATGGTCTTCCATAATAATCTCTTACTTTCGCATTCATTTGTTCTGTGACTTTCAAATCATTATGGTTTTTGGCTAATAGTTCATAAGCTTTTGAAAGATGTTTTTCGCGTTCTTTCCAATTTTTACATTCGAGTATTTTTTCAAATATTGGTAAGAATTTTTCTGCCGATTTCAGTATTTTAAAAGCCGTTCCAAACCACTTACTATATGGAGCATATTCCTTTTCCATGAGGAAACAAAGGTTCATTATTCTTTCAATAAGTCTTGATGCTATAATCTTTGATCCGAGCTCATCATCAACATCACCACATCTTCCAACAAAAGCCTCTTCTTGACTAATTTGAGACCATTCGCTTGCCATGAGGTAGAGCCAAACATCATGTGGATAGTAATGTAGTTTTCCTCTGATCGATTCAACTTTAAGATTATCATAAAAAATATCTCAAGATCTAATTGTTTTCAGTTTTTGCTGTGGAAAAAGAAGCCAATCTTTTGTCTGAATTTTTTCATGAATATGTAAATTCAAGTGTTCTTTGAAAAAGTTTTCTACTGTATGAATTCTGATTTTATGATTAACCGTTCCTTTTTTTTTATTTTCTAAACGTTGGATTCCATCACTTACTTTTCCAGAGAAATTTGTAGAGTATCCTTTGAATTCATATGGGAGATTTTCTGACAAAACTTTGTTAAGTTTATTTGCATATTGATCGAAATCTTCTTTCTTCAGAAAAATGGACAAACGAGGTCCCCATTCGTGATCCCTAGAAATTAGTGTATCAAAGCCCAACACATCCGAACCATAATCGATAAGTCCTGCCGAATATTGAAGCTCTGGAAAAAAATTACTTATAATTTTCTTTATCACTTGATCATAATACATTCTACTCAATTGTAAGCCTTGTATAAATTCGCTCATATTTTTATGTCCCTAATTAAAGACTTTTACCTAATAGATTATATGTCGTCAAATTTTACTTTTGCTAACTCGTTTCTATACGAAATCCACAACCCAATATGCCAATCATCAAAACCAAAACAAGTTCTTATTTCCTCCCAAAATCAGCAGGGATTTCACCCCACGCCTTCGTGTGCCATTTTCTTATATCAATATGGCTGGTGTCATGACAGGATAACCACTCCTCCGCCTTTACTATGTGCTGAAAAAGTCAGACATTTTTTGCAGTCTTCTTGAGCTGGGTACGACAGCTCCCCTTGCGTACTCGTCAGATCGCTATTTTAGAATCAGAATAGAGGGTTTTGCAAGTTTTTTGCTTGTTCAAATAGGCGAGTCCCGCAACCAAGGCGAGAAACTCTCCAATATTCGTGGTTCCATCTTGATAAGGACCATAGCGGAAGATTTCAGCATGCGTTTGTGTCGAAACTCCTCTATATTCCAAAATACCAGGGTTGTTGCTACAAGCAGCGTCAACGCAGATACTATTGAGTTCTACGTCACCATAGGCAACACGTTCTGCTGCAGATAAAATAGTGTCAGTAGTATTTAATCCCTTGTAATCTTGATACGATCAAGCAAAAGCCTGCTCAGCTTCGCCTTGTGTCAAAAAGGATTTATATTCAGCACCTGCAAAACCATCAACGCTCTTTTGGGTTGTTTCTCGATTGTCAAACACACCCTGTTTTCTTCCTTTCCAGACCACGTAATATTTCTTCCTAGCCATTTGTAGCCTAATTCACTAAACGATCTCCACTATGATTAAATAGGAGCTTATTGCAATTAAATAACAAATGCGAAAAAATTGCAATAGTAGCAAAAAAGCAATAGAAGAAGAAATGCAAAAAGACGGATTGTGATTTGTTGCAAGAAAAGGTCAATTGCAATAACATTACAATTGCAAGAAAATTGCAATTGCAGTGCTCGTGCGATAAGATTAGTCATGTTAGGCTCACTGTGGGTCTTATTGCAAGAAAATTGCAATAGTACTTATATTGCAAACCAAAAATGTCCTTTGTTGAATTGGCAGCAGTACGTCTCAAAGAGCACGGTCATAGGATGACACAGTCTCGTCATCAGATCTTGATGCTGTTTGACTCGTCAGAAAAAGTGTTGACAGCAGAGGATATCCAACAAGACTCTGCGGATAAAAAACTTGATAGTGCCACGGTGTATAGAATATTGCAGGTATTGGAGGAATTACATATCGTCAAAAAAATTCATATCGCAGGTGGTTATTACAAATACCCATTAGAAAGCGAGAATGTTCTGTGATGGCAGTTCTGTATTGATCAAAAAACGCGTAGAGTCGTGGTATTGCCACTGACTAGTATAGACACCCAACGACAAGAAAGTTTGCCGTGATTTTCTCCGCATCAGATCAGTTGTGAAGTGTTGGGAGACTTCGGGTCATGAACGATGAACAATAAAAAAGATGGAGCAATTGAGCAAGAGGAGACCATACAAAAAAAATTTGTTGAACCATCCCCCATCGACCAAGAAACAGAACAAGAAAAAGATAAAAAAGCAGACGAAGAAAAGAATAGCATGGAGAACAGTATTGATTCCAAAGAACAAAAAACGCTACAAGTAGAACCAGAAGCGCAAAAGGACCCTCTGCAGTCGATTGCAGGAGAGCAAATAAGCAAAAAAGACACTGAAAACAAAGAAGTAGAGGAAAGACAGTCACAAAAAACACTACTGACAAAAAAACTTCGCGATTTCTAAGCTTTACTGACTAGGTAAAAAGCTTGATGTCCAATCAAAATATTGAATAACGCCGAACAAAAAAAGAACCCCCGCGGGTTCTTACTGTTTTGTACGCAAATATCATAGTGATAGTGTTCATTGTTTCTGGCAAGTATGGTGGGTAGTACCGGATTCGAACCAGTGACCTCTACGATGTCAACGTAGCGCTCTCGCCAACTGAGCTAACCACCCATTACCCCAAGGGGTGGGCTTAGACTAGTGATAGGGCAAGATATTGCAACCTTTTTCTGCCTTGTGTCCTGTCGGCTGCTGTCTATCTGTACTTGAAACAAGTATTGTTCTGACTATGCTCAAGGTCATAGATTTATGCCAAAGCTGGGTATGTCCACACACAACATCCTTTTTGCATGATGATCAACAGGTTGACACGTATTCCCAATCAAAACTCTTATACAGTTTTTGTTGGCGAGATATAGTGATAGGAAGACGAAAATGCATCGATTAGGGGAGCTGTGATCATTAGAGCAGAGCGTGTGTAAAGAATTGCAGACACAAACAGACAATATCTACTTTTTGCCAATATATGCAGGTAAACGACGTAGACAAAAAGACCTTGGAGCACAAGTAACCAATATCCTCGACACTATCAAAATACTGATAGGGGTTGTTCAATCCCTCTATGTTATAAAGAGATACCGCATTTCGACTATATTTTCCAAAGGAGGTTATGTTGCTCTGCCCGCAGTTATTGCTGCCAAATTGCTCCATATTCCCCTCTATGTTCATGAATCAGATACGGCACTATGATTGACTAATCGTTATGCAGCACGTTTCGCCAAAGAACTCTTTGTCTGCTATCCAAATCTTGCCAATAATGCCACGCTAGTAGGTCAGCTCATCAGTGACGATATGCTAGAAAAACCCACAGATGAAACAATCAAGCATCTGTGACTGGATAGTATTGATACTAACAAAACAATAGTTGTCGTGACGGGCTGATCTCTAGGAGCAAAAACACTCTATATCTCTCTAGTTGAGGCTTTAGAGCAAGCACCCGAGTTAGAAAAGAAGATCCAGTTTGTAATTGTATGATGACTAGCAAATAAAGACCTAAAAGCCATCTTTGCAAAGCAAAAGGGCTGTCTGATCTATGACTTTTTGTCGTCCAAAGAGCTTAATGCACTGTACACGATAGCAGACATTGCCATCACTCGTGGCTGATCAACATCCTTGGCAGAACTCAAACTGCACAATCTTTTGCTGTGTATTGTGCCATTACCTCGAACCCACGACCAGCTCAATAATGGTCGCTACTATGCTGATACGTATGGAGATATCTTAATTGAGCAAAACAAAACAACCGCATCCGCTTTCCAAAAAACGCTAACGCTTCTACAAGATTACAAAAAGGGAGCTCAGCGAAACGAAATGCTCAAAGACCAAGCCCGCAAAACAAAACAAACTATCGCAGAATCGCTACAGAAAGCGTCTCTTCTTTAGTTGCGTGAGAAACTATGATGAAAAAATATTGCCTGATGGCACTGACTGCCATGATTTTTCTATACTGTGGATATGCACAAGCATCCGATCTAATGATTACAGAAGTATTCTTTGATGGCACCGATGAGTGGATAGAGATAACAAATATGTCGAATAAAGACATGAGCTGATCTGTAGAAGTGCTTGGTGTCAAGAGTACGAACATCTTGCTTGACCTGGTGATCGCATCCGGCCAGTCTATCATTATTGGCGATCAAGGATCACATATAACCAGGACTGTTTTCTGATATCGAGAAAAGGGGCTAAGTATAGCGGATACGAGGTCCATAAACATTACTCTTTCCTACGAGTGATGAGTGCAAGATAGTCTGAGTATAGACACAGGATTAGTAGAAGCACTCAATGACACAAAGTCATCGTTTCAAAGGGAGGGGAGTGGCAATATTGTTGCGTGTACGGCTCAGTATTCGACAGGAGTAGACACGGGATATTGTGCTAGTCCAGGACTTGTATTACCATCCCGAGAAGACAGCGTTTCTCCTCCAAGCAATTGATCGTGATCAGATGGTGGAACGGGCAATGATGCAGGAACTGGGGACCTCATCACTGGTGCAGTGGACACAGGAGCACAGGACCCAATACAGACTGGATTGCAATGATCCGGAGAAGTCTCTGCTCCCTCACGACAGCTTATGATATCAGAAGTCTTTGTGGATGGCACCGATGAACGAATAGAGATAACAAATCGGGGGACAGGAAGCTTTAGTGGAATACTAACCCTAGAGGGAGTCAAGTCATCACCACTGGTTGTTCACCTGCATATAAGTTGAGGACAAAGTAAAATAATTGCAGACAAAACAGATTTTTTTGATGACAAAACAAGCGTGACAGTGAGCGGTGCGGGATTAAGCATGTTAGATAGCAAGGAATTGTATGTTCGTATGTTGTACGAACAAAGAATACTCGATACATTCTATGTGTCAGAAGAAGATGTACAACGTTTTGATAATCAGAAAACATCGTTTGAAAAAGCTTTCTACGATTGAGCTCTGCTGATGACCTATACGACAGAGGAAAGAACGAGCAATGTCATGTCTGGTTATTATGCTAGTCCAGGGATAATGCACATTCTCTCTATGATGCCAGAGATTCTTATATGAGGTGATATGATTAGAGATTGTCCGAGTAACACAGAAAGTATTCTGATATCAGAGCTAAGTAAGTGAATGCACTGACTACCGCCATTTATTGAGTTATACGCAAGCGGAAATGAAGAAATGCTCCTAGTGCTATCCTGATCGTTGCTTACATCTCCACTGAGCATAGTGATTCCAGCAACATCACCAGGTGAGCAAAGATGGTTTGTTGTGAGTAACACATGAGCTTTTGCTCAATGAACAAAGGTTTTGAGCGGCGATATACAATTGTTATCATGAGGACAACTGCTTGTGTATGGACAAAGTGGACAACTTTTGGACAACATGTACGTAGAGGAATTATCATCTAATGTGAGCTATTATCCTCAATGAGCTAGACAGTCCTGTATCCAGTACATGCAGGCTAAAGATCAACCAACTCCAGGCCTATCACATGAGGTGCTATCGTATTTTCTATTTAATACAAATGAACAGGAACAGTGATCCGTTGGGGGTTGTGCAGCGCGACCTGAATTCATTGACATCTCTATCAGATGAATTGTCGCAGATCCTGAAGGCAAAGATAGCGAAAAAATACTATTACGTCTAGACCGTTGAGCAGAAACACTCAATCTAGAAGGGTATTATCTCATGATTGGTTCAAGAAAAAGGTATCTCAAGGGCCAATTATCGGAAGGGGTTACCCAGTCCATAGAACAAAATTTTGCTTTCCCCGACTCAAGAGCCGAGTGTGTTACGCTGTATGACAAAAGTGATCAAGCACTCGACGATATATGTTACTCCAAAGAGACTGCGGCGTGATTCTATCGCGATATGTCTATGATGACGGAGCTTGACAATAGCGGTACGGATGAACAAGAACCTAATGTCACTATAGTGGAGATTGTCTATGATCCTCCAGGAAACGACATGAATAACGAAAGCATTAAGCTACAAAACAACAACAATATGAGCTATGACAGTAAAGAGCTGTGGCTACAGGTCTGAGACAAAAACACAAAAACGTATTTGTATGGCTGATTACGATCCAACGAAGAAAAAATTTTTATTGGCAATTATCGTTTGCCAAACACCAAAGCGAGTTGCGTAAGTTTGATGCATGGAACAACCTTGCTGGACACCTACTGTTACGACCCAAACCAAGATCAGAAAACGAATCGTAAAGAGCAGGAAAAGGAGCGTGATTATCGAAAAAATGATCTGACAAAGGTAGAGATAGAGTTGACGGGGGTAGTCTATGATCCAGAGGGTAATGATGCATCCAGAGAATCCATCACTTTTGTTCTCAAAAAGGGCAGAAAGATAGATCTGTCGGACTTTTATCTTCTCATTGGCAAGAGAAAAAGAACACTAGAATGAATACTGACGGACGATAAGCCCCTGACTATTACCAAAACTTGGTGATTGGCCAATAACGCCATTGGGTGCATAACACTAATGCATCAAGAAAAGGCATATGCACACTATTGTTATAATCCTCACGAAAATAAACTAACAGAAAAAACACCTCCAGACTGGAATATAGTTATCCACGATATCGAATATGATCCACCAGGAAGGGATGAAAACGCAGAGTCCATCACGATAAAAAACAGCGGAGAGGAAGCAATCGATATGTCTACCATACAGATAGCGGTTAATAAGAAAAAGTTTGTGTTGTCGGGCACAATTGCCGTGGGAAAACAGAAAACATGGACAGGGACATTTCATTTCCCAAACGCAGGTGCTTGTATATCGGTAATGTATGGGAACCATCTATACGATAGTTGGTGTTATGGAAACAGGTCAAAGAAAAAGATAGCCATGATACAAAAGGCAAGAATCGCGAGTTTGCAATATGATCCGCCAGGTTCAGATCTATGATATGAGTCGATAAGCTTAGAGTTTGAGGGTAGGGGGTCAATTGATCTGTGACAAGAGGCTTATTTGATGGTCAACGACCGTAAAAAATCACTCCACTGATTACTTTCTCCTTGAACAGAAACAACCTTTGCTGGCAACTTTGCATTTCCCAACACCAAAGGATGTGTTGATCTTGTAATACATGATCAGATCTATGATAGTTATTGCTATGATACGGAAAACAAAAAAAAGTCCTCAGGCATACGCATTGTCAAACTCCTAGCAGATCCTCAAGGAAGAGATGATGGCAATGAATTGATACGGATTTATGGAGGGAAAGATGATATGTTGTCCGATGTAGAGGTTTATAGTAACGGAAAGCATAAAAGAGTTGGTCGAGAGGTGTTGGGGAATGGGCTATTCCAAGCAAAATGAGCTCTGTGATTGACCAATACGTTTGGTTGCGTGTCTTTGTACCAAAACGATGACATACAAGACCAACGATGCTATTACAACCCTAGAGAATGAGAACGGCTAACACCTGAGTCCAATAGTATCAGTATTGATCCACGTATTGCATCCACGATCAATACTATAGCATTAGTAGAAACAAAAGATTCCTACTGTCTGAGTCTACAGTGACAACATTTTTCATGTAAGGAGAAAGAACAAAGACGTACAAGTGTGTGATGAGAATCTTTCTACAAATCATACATTGCTTCCCTGCATAGCTATTTATATCACAATCGACCAAGTTTATATTTCAAATCTGATATCGGTCGCTACAAAGAGTGGTATGACCTTGCTATTGAGCAACTGCACTCCTGATCCAAAACAATTGCTATTGGCTGAAAAGAGTATAAAAGTAATAATTTCGAAAACATTGTAGAGGACCAAAGAATCGATTCATACATTGAGCGAGCAGTCAAGAGTGTAGAGCGTATACAATACCAATCCACAAACCAAACGAGCCTGTAAACCATTATCCCTAAAAGAATAAACCATGAAAGCATATTTGAAATGATACTATGGACGCCAAAACCTATGAGATGAGATCTTGCTGTTTTGAGTATTACAATACTGTCACCAACACATGGGCATAACCCACTGTATGATAGAGTGCTGAGATCATCTCGGTTGGATACAGGACTGGATAAAAAAACACCAAGACCTGCTTCCCAGTGACCTGAGCTATACCTTAGTAAAAAGGCCTAGGATGCGACAGCAATTAAAAAATATGTTACAGTCTGCCTGTGGTTGCTTTCCGCTATTGGTATTGTGAGGTGGAGAAGTGATCAACGCCATTGAGTCCTTCCCACACAATGGTCGAAACTACATTGCTCAGTACCGAGGAAACATTCTGAGAGGTAAGTACATTGTATTGTGAGGGATAACGCTACGTAGCACCAATGATCTGATAGCTTCTTTTCTCATCAAGAACGCCAAAGCATTGATCCTAAGAGACGGATCGTCTCGGCAGATAGCACATACAAAAAACAAAAAAGCACAACTGTATCAAGATTTTGCCATACAAATTATCGAACACTATAAAAAAAAGAGGAGCTCAGACTGAAAGAAGAAAAGCTATGTGTTGATTAATATGCATCCTTCCAAGATCAACGAGGAAACCATAGGCCGTATTCAGGATTTTATACAAAAGCAGCAGGTGTCCGACTTCTGGTTCGTTCCCTGTGATACAGAGCACGATACAGCATGCTACCATCAACTGAAGACCAACATACCATCATTACAGTACTATGACCGAACAAAACAAGATATTCCAAGCATCATGACTTTTTTTTCGTCTGCACAGGCTGCTATAGGAGCAAGGCTTCACTTCCTATTACTTCTCAAACTATTGTGAGTACCTTTTGAAGCACTCGTGTATCATGACAAGGTGAGAAAAGTACTGCAGTTAGAATCTCTTTAACCTGTATGAGCTTACTATATGGACCAGAGCTACGGCGTGGTGATAGCAACAATCAGGACTGATGATACGATCCGTTATGCATTGGATTCTTTAGCAAAGCAGACGCTCGTGCCCAAAGAGGTGGTGATAGTAGTTGATAGAGAGTTTACCACTCAAGGAGATCGAGATGAATATGAGCAAAGACTGATTTCCTACTGCGACACCGTGCTGCCTCTTGTGTTTGTAAACAACCTTCATGATGACCGTCTTTTGTGACAAGCAAACGCTAGTTATGCAAAAAATATAGGTATAGCAAAAGTATCATCAGACTTTCTCCTTTGTGTTGACGACGACAACAGCTTCAACGAGCATTTCATCGAACAGTGTTTTTCGTACTATGACAAGATTGCTAGTTTGAAGGAGAAACAAGAGATCATATGCATGCCCACAGAACTGTATAGAGATACACAAGCCATTCGTTCACAATGATTCTCGAGATTTATGTATCGATGTGGTCGGGGACCCTCGCTATCCGTGGACAAAAGAAAAGAGTACCAAGAAATAGCCTACTGTTCATCAAATTGTTTGCGGTGACCAAGACAGCTATTTCAGTCACTACACTATGATTCGGAGAACTTCCCCTTTATATACGAAGATTATGATCTCACTATGCGTATGGTTAAGCAAGGCACAAGCCTTTTTGTACTAACACGCGTTGTGGTTCATCACATGATCCAAAAAAGGACTCCTCTAGCAATATCATATATCAATACGGAGGAAAAAGCTTTTTTAAAGGGGAAAAACAGAGTTGTTCTTGTGAGGAAAAACGCGAAGCCATATCAAAAACGACAGTATTTCGCACTAGGGTTACGACTACATACTTTGGCTCTTATCTACAAAATAGTCATCTATGCCAATGGCTATAGAAAGGCATTTCATCTGACATCAGCATTGCTCCAATGAACGCGATTCTGACTAAGACAAAAGAAAAACCGAAACTAACATCACTTTCCATGCACAATCTCGTGTTCGTGACATGAGTTTTTGTGTTTGCTGTGTGGGCGACAACGCGAACTGAGAGCATTCTTCCTACAGTGGTGTGGATTGTTGTATCAAGTGTAATGTTTCTATTGCACAAAACATATACAAGGATATGGCTCATGCTAGGGATCTGCGTGGTCGCTGGATTATCGACCTATCTCAGGCAGCACATGTTTACTCATAAACAAACGATACGCTATCCTGCGACCTTAGTCGCAACGGGCCTGGTCGAACAACGTGTAAGCAAAGGTGTTTTTACCATCAATAGTGACAACAAAGACTATCGTTATCACACACAATATGAGTACCAAGTGGGCGACATACTACGATTTACTGCATTCGCAAAACCAACAAAGGCACCATCGCTCACATTCGATCGGTCGGTAACAATAAAAAACATTCAAAAAAGGGTAGCGAATACGGGGTTTGATTACAATAGTTGGCTGTACATGAAGTGACTGTATGGTCTGTTATATGAGGAGAATGGAATAGTGATAGGACAAACCAAAGCAACACCCCTAGAAAAACTCAGGGTAGAAGGAGAAAAAAGAGCCAAAGAATTTCTATCAGACAAGAATAAGGCATGATTGCTCCTAGGACTCATCATAGGAGACAAGTCCTTAATGGACAAAGAACAGTACCAAAGTTTTATTGATAGCGGCCTAGTGCATATCATAGCGGTAAGCGGCGGTAATATTGTGATGGTTGTAGCAGCCGCAATGCTCTTGTTGCGACGACTGCCTTGGTATGCTAGAACATGTGCGATGATGATAGTAATTATATCGTATGCTGCCTTGGTGTGACCAGATAGTAGTATCATCAGAGCGTCAATTATGTGACTAATTACCTATATGGCACTTCTCCAAGGAAGACCCCTGTCTGTTTGGAGATCTTTGTGTTATGCAGCGATAGTCATGCTGATCCGGAATCCGTGCTTTCTCATCGCAGATATCTGATTTATATTTTCGTTTGCAAGTGTCGGGGGGCTAGTTGTGATGCAGCCCTTCTTGCAAATAGCAGTAAAACAAGAAGCAGTATACAAAAAATACCTACTATATTGTCGAAATCTGTATTGTGTACCTACCATTGCAGCGACATGCGGCGTCTTGCCCTTTCTCTTATATTTCACCAGTAGTTACAATGTTTTTGGTGTCATTGCCAACATGGTAGTATTGCCATTTGTCCCAGTGACAATGGCTGTGTGAGTTGCAATGATCATGAGTTGACGATCACGGCTCATTGTCCGGACAGGCTATGCTCTCTGATACCTTATGTTTGTAAGTGACCGAGTAAGTAGCCATGGCTTATATGTGTCAGTGGAAAACGAGAGTTTTGCTCTTGTGTTATTGGTGCTGATAGTTGTCTTGTTACTAGGGAGTATTATCGTACGATACCAGAAGAATCAATAAATGCAAGTACAAGGGAGGCGGGATTTGAACCCACAATATCGGCTTCGGAGACCGATGTGTTACCATTGACACTACTCCCTTCCATACTCGCCATGCTAGCAATTATGTACACTATTGAAAGCGAAAGAGTATAGCCCACAATCTTGACCAGCACATATAGACCTAATACTATATCACATTTATTCTCATTAGGAAGTGCAAGATGTCACACGATGACATGTCTACTCGTATAGCAACACAGTAGGATAGAGTAGCATACATTGCTCGTACGTCAGCAAAGATCATTAACAGTGCGGATTGTGGAAGTGTCTACACATTTCTATGATCTTTTTTAGCGTGAAGTTCTTCGGGACAACACGACATGAGGCATTGCAAAAGTATTTGCATCTTATGTAGACAATGTATAGACTGCACATCGTCAACTCATGTGGAGACATGAGATGCTACGGTAGCAATCGCTACTATCCTCGCACTGCAAAAGTGCAAAAACCATTTTACATTTTATCTGTATGGTACAACATGGTAAATTTATTTAAGAAAGTGTTTGCAAGCGTCGCTGCTATGGCAGTAGTTGCTACGTCTGCAAATCTTGGTGCTATCGTCTCTGCACAGAACGTTAGTGCTGAATTCACCGCGGCTTATTCGTGGATGAAAGGAAAGAACATCACTTCGATGTCTACGGAAGATGCATTCATGCCTTACAACGCTGTAACAAGAGAGCAAGGAGCTGCTCTTATTGTGAGAGCATTGAAGGCTGCAGGTGTTGAATTGACACTTGATCCAAATGCTAACTGTAGCTTTGGTGACGCTAACAAGATCGACCCAACATTGGTTGATGCTGTTAACGAAGCTTGTAGTTATGGTCTCATCAAGGGTTACGGAGGAAACTTCTGGCCAACTGAGGTTATGACAAGAGCTATGGTAATGACTGTTTTGGGTAGAGCTCTCTACGGTCAGCAACCAGAACCAGCTCAATACTGGTCTAACTACTACGCTCTTCTCAACGCTGATGGTATTTTCACTATCGAAAATGCTTTCAACAACGTTATGAGATACGAGCTAGGTCTCGTTTTGTACAGAATAGCTGTCAAGATGGGTATGGAAGACGGTGTTGTGTCTGATGATGACAATTTGGATAACATCCTTTGTCAGTTGCTCGGTACGTGTGATGACACAACTACTGATGATGACACTACTGATGACGACGTAGACGCACCAGTAGGTGAAGTTGAGGGAAATCTCCACGTGAGTCTTTCTCCAGCTACTCCAGTAGGTGGTTTTGTTCCAGGTAATGGTTCAAACATCTCAGTTATGAAGGTAGACTTCTTGGCTGGTGAGGATCCAATCAGACTTGATGCAGTATCTGTCACACTAGAAGGATTTGCTTCTAGAAACAACTTTGCAAACGTAAAGTTGGTTGATGAAGATGGCGTTAAGTTGACAAACGAAAGATCTTTCACATCAGATTACAAAGCAAGATTGGTCTTCGAAAAGGATTTTGTGGTACCAGCTAATGGTGTAAAATCTGCATACTTGTATGTAGAAACACAAAACTCTACAAACGAAGTGTTCAATATTGGTATCATGATGGCTGAGGATATTGAAGCTAATACTGTTGATGTGAGCGGACCATTCCCAATCAGATCAAACAGTTTCCAAACAACTTCTTACTCAAGTACAACATTGACGTTCGATGCTGACTTCACTGGTGCTGACACATCTAAAGAAAACAGATACGTCGGTAACACTAACGCACAATTTGGTAAATTCAAATTGACTGTTGGTAGTCAAAACAACAGAAATGTTGCTGTCAATAGAGTTACATTGAGAAGTGTTGATACTGTAGAAGGTGTCTTGGATAACTTCAGACTCGCTATGGGTGCTGAAAGCAACGTAGTACAAAAGGTGATCGTCGATGGTAAGTACGTTACATTCATCTTCAAGGATGGTTTTGTAATGAACTACGGAGATAGCAGAACATTCTACATCTACGCTGACGTTGTTGGTGGAGAATTGAATGACACTGTTAACTTCTACCTTGACAGAACATCTGATGTTTCTGCTTTTGAAGTAGACACCAATGCATCTGTATCTATCGCTATCAATTCTAACGAAAAGTATCTTGAAGGATATGCTATCCAAGAAGGTGACAGTTTGATCACAAGAAGGTCAGACTCTCCAGCGTCTACATTCATTCCTAATGATGCAGATTACGTAGATGTCTTGATTGCTAACGTATTCCTTTCTGCTGCTATCGATGTTGATAGAGTAAGAGTATATGCTGAAGGTAATAGTATCGCTTCTGGTGATATCGAAAGGGTAAGATTGTACATCAATGGTAAACAGGTTGATGAGACGTCTACCTACGTAGGTACATCTCCAACAGGTTACTATGAATTCTCAGTCTTCGATACACTACAAGGATCTAACGAATTCATCGTAAAGGTTGATACTGTGAACACTGCTAATGATGGTAACACATTCAAGGCTACTATCAAAGCTGAATCTATAGCATTCACATCTAACGCTGAATATGTTGCTTCTAAAAACACTGTCCAAACGTCTGATCTTAATGGTCAAGCAGCTGGAGGTACAATGACTATCAAGACTCCTGCATTGACATCTGTTACAAGAACTGATTCAAACGGTGCTTCTGAGCAGGTTGTTGCTGGTGCTAACGACTTCGAGGCAATTACATTTGTGCTCCAAGCAAACAATGTAACTGACTTGAGAGTTAATGGCTTCAAAGTAACAGTATCTTCTGGAAGTGCATCTAATGTATCTCAAGTAGCTGTCTACGTAGGTGGTGAATTGGTTGATACAAAGTCTATCAATGGTGGTTCTGCTACATTCTCTAGTCTCGGTATCAATGTGCCTGCTGGAGGAACAACAGAAGTTACTGTTTTGGCTACGATCAACTCATCTTACCCAGCTGGTAATCAAGCTCTTGAGTTCACAGTTAACACATTCGATGTAGACGATGATAAGGGTAATAGCTTATCTACAAGCCAAAGCGTAGTATCTGCTTTGTTTGATGTCATCTCATCTGCAACATTGTTGGCTGATCTAGACACTGATAGTCCAGACGAACAAGTGATCACTGCTGGTCAGTTGTACGAAGTTGCATCATTCCAATTGGAGGCAAAGGATGATAATGGTATCATCCAAGAATTAGCGTTCTTGAACGTAGGTTCTGCCTTCACAACTGGTTATGCATACACAGGTGACTACACATCTAGATTGACTGGTTCTAGCAGTGCTGATGGTGCGTTGATGTACATCTACGACGAAGATGGTAACCAACTTGGTTCTGCTACATTGACAGATGGTGTCTTGCACTTCACGTTTGCTACTGCTGTAGAATTGCCAAGAGATAATGGTGGATCAACATTTGTGATCAAGGCTATGCCTAAGTACATCACAACTGCTAGTGCATCTAACACAACTATCAGATTGGTACTTCTTAAGCCAGGAAATACAGTTGGAAGTTCATTGAGAACATTCATCACGTCTGATGCTAACGGAGAAGAGATTACATCTGCTACTATTAGCAACGCTCTCTCCAAGACACAATACGTAAGAAAGACTGCACTTGTTATAGGAAATGTAACTGCTCCAACAGGAAGATTGTTGACTAACGGTATTGGATTTGAGCTCTTCAAGTTCCAAGCTGCTACCAACAACTCTGAAAAGGCTAAGGTAAGACAATTCAGATTTAGCGTCGAATTAGGAGGAAGTGCAAGAACATCTAATTACGAGTTCTACAGAGGAAATACAAAGTTCTCTGCTTCACAAGTAGACTTCACAGAAGTAGGAGGATCTAGTTGTACTACTACAACTGGTGGTTCAGCTGCTGTTACTCTAACGGGTGGTTCAAACTGTTTGATCGTAAACTTCACAGGAGCCTATGCTAATGGTTTCGAAGTTAGCTCAACACAAGAATTCACTCTAAGGGCTCAGATTGCTGGTGCTGCTGCAGGAGGTGACTCTGTATCAGTAAGATTGAACGAAATCTCTACTGATGCAACCAAGGACACTTTCGCAAACACTGTGGCTAAGGCTGCTTCAGTTGTATGGTCTGACAATGCTGATCAACCTACAACAACATCTTCTACTGACTGGTTTACTGATGCATTCGTCGAAGTACTACCTACCAACGCTTGGTCTGCTAGTGCATCTAACTAATCATAGTTAGTATAGCGAGTCATCTCGATCCATTCGAGAAGAATAGAAAACTCTCCCTTCGGGGGGAGTTTTTTGTTTTGCAGAAAAATGGTGGATTATTACTATCAGCATCAGTTTATATCCTACAAACAACAGGTTGTCTCGCTATCTTGGCCAACATTTTCTTCACGATCAGGTTGTATTGCACAGCATTGCAGAAGCAGTGAGAGAGGTGTGTGTTACTAGCAAGGCAAACTTTTTGGTAGAAATATGACCGTGAGAAGGAGCGTTGACGCAGTACATCGATTCGATCACAGATCATTTCCTTTCAATTGAAAAAGACACAACGCTGAAAAAAAAATTGCTATCAGTAACAACAAAACCAATTGTACGAGGTGATGTACTAGAATACGATCTTGCTTTACTACAAAAGGATCACGCTTATAGATACGAACAAACCGTGGTGGTAGGGAACTTGCCCTACTATATTACATCGCCTATTTTCACAAAGTTCTTTGTCGATAGAAAAGATATGGGGTGAGGAGTGTTTTTGATCCAGAAGGAGGTAGCAGAAAAGCTTGCATCAGATGCCCGCAAAAAATCATTTCTATGGTGGCTAGTCAATAACGATTATCATGTTGACTATCTTTTTACCGTTAAGCCCACATCGTTCTTGCCACCCCCCAAAGTTGACTCAGCAGTTATTCGTATAGTGAAAAAGGAGGAATGTAGTTATGCGGATGGGGATAGGTTAAAGGCAATACTATCCTACCTTTCGCCATTTAAAAGGAAGACCTTGGGGAAAATAGAAAAAATAGTAAACAAGAACAAAAAAATGATAAAGATCCCAGTAAACTTAAGTAGTAAGAGATTAGAAGAACTGAGTCGGGATGAAGTCAAAACAATAGCAAGGATCAATATTGCGAGTGGATAATGGGAAAAGTCAACTAGACTGGTGACTTCAAGAGCTCATTTTTTCATATCAAAAAGTGAGGATCGTATGATTGAGGAGAAAATTTAATCCCTCTCTCTCACGATGACATTTTCCACTAAGCGTTTAGGCTACATCAAGAAGTATCTAAACGTACTGTTAATTTTGATTATGCTACGGCAGCAGTTTTTTGTGCACGAAAGCGTGTTTGACGTGTTTCTGAAGAAGATATGATTGGATATAGCGGATCAGA
>CAYXZL010000002.1:0-24061 GCA_964469925.1 uncultured Candidatus Peribacteria bacterium
TAAAACTCTTACTTCTTTTTTGACTATCTCTTCTAAGGTCTCTATATTACTTGTTTTGGCTGTTTTCTTTTCTATTGAAAAAGACAGAGTTTTATCTTTTTGGGTTTCTTTTTTGAGTAAGCAAAAGACTGATGTTTCTCATGTCCATGAGAGAATTGTGACTGTTTATAGTAAGCTTCAACTGTGGTTAAAGGGTCAGCTTTTTTTGATGTTATATGTTTGATTGCTCGTTTTTGTTTGATTGTATGTTTTGGAGTTGTTTGGAGTTAGTATTGAGCAGAAATGGTTACTTGCTATCATGGCTGGCGTGACTGAGATTATTCCGTATTTGTGACCAATTTTGTGAGGTATACCAGCTGTATTAGTTGCCACGTTGTCGCATGGTGTAGTTGGATGATTTTCTGTGTTGGTCATATTTTTTATTGTCCAATGGACAGAGAACAACATCGTAGTCCCTGTTGTTATGAACAAGGTTTTGTGAGTTAATGCGCTGGTTGTTTTCATATCGATGCTGTTGGGTGCTTGGCTTTTGGGCTTTATTTGAGTTGTTCTCGCTGTTCCTATAGCGGTTATTGTCACTGTTTTAGGTGATAAAACCTATAAGTAGTTTTGACAAATTACTGGATCTGTTTTTTTATTGTTTATTTTCGTATTCTACGTAGGGCGTTGCTTCAAATGATTTTGTTATCTTGTTAACGGGTCATGTCCTGAACGGTCGGTTTTTGGGGATATGGTATCAGTAAATACTACTTAAGCATCTTTGTATATTGTTTTGTCGGTTGAAGGGAGAGCTTGCATATAGTTGAGATCATTTATTGTTTTCCCCAAATCCTGACAGTTCGTCTATTGTGTTACGGTTTCGTAGGAATTTGTTATCAAGAGTGTCATATATGACTTTTATTCAATCAATAGGGGAATTAAGATTTGTTCTTATTGTTGGGTTATCTGGATTCCCTACATTACCGGGATTGTTCTTGGATGATAGGTTTTTCCCTCATGAACTTTCTGCCATCACGATGCAGCTTACAAAAATCGGGTCTATGTTATGGTCTTGTCCAGCTTCTTCTCGAATGGTAGGAGATCTGTAGATCCCTTGTGCATATGTTTTTAGGAATTGTATTCGCTTTTCTTGTGTTGTGTCTCATTCTATAAACACAACGTTTGTTAGGTCTATTTCCATTTTTTCCCTATCTCTTAGGTATTTTATTTGTAATGATTCTGGGATAATTTCTTTTCTTTCTATTACACTCAAGTCTAATATCTGTAATGGGTCTTGCCGTTCCTTATTTTTGCTTATCCCGAAATCTAGACCCGCTGATTTTGATGATCATCGTATGTTGTCTCCTTCGTCACCGTTACTATAACCTATTACTTGTCATTGCCTTACTATTTCTCCTTCTTGTACGCTGTTTTTACTTAGATATAGGTAATTTGTGATAATTTTGTCTTTATGTGCAATGACTAATCGATTTATTCCAAATCAATAGTTATCTACGCTTTTAATCACAACTCAGTCTAGAGGGGCATGTATTGGTTCTCATAGAGAGGTTTTTATATGTATGCTCTTGTGGTTGATTCAAAATTCTTTTTGATATTCTGGGTCATTGAAATATCGTTGTATGTCATCTACTGGTAGTATTGGCCAAGACATTGTGAAATCTTCTTTTGCCCCCCTTGCTTCTAATGTGTTAAATTCTTCTCGTGTTTCTCGTCGATCTCGTTCTGTTGATTGAAATGTGTTGTTGGTTATTTCTTGTACTATGGTTTCTATTTGTTTATATATATCGTTTTTTGTTTTGAATAAGTCTTTTTGTTGTTTGTTTCGTTGCTCTTTATTGTCTTTGTATAATCTTATAAAGTCTTCTAAATATGCTTGTTTCTGGTCTAGGTCTTCGATTTTGACTTGGTAGGTCTGCATGTTTTTTTCTAATTCTCGTTTTTGACGATGTACTGTATCTAGGTTATTATCTTGTTCTTGTTGTTCTGATTCTGATGTTTCTATTATTTTTTTGAGATCTTCTATAAGAATCTTTAGGTATAATTCTTGTGATATGATCTCAGATGTGTCTCATCCTTTCAGAAGTAGACTTAGTTCGTCTATATTGGTTTCATTGTATATTTCGTTGCGTATTTGATAGAGTAGTCTGGTGAATTCTCTTATTTTTTCTTTTGTCAGTTCTTTGTGAGTCATTATGTTGTTTAGTGACTGGTTTAGCTCGATTATTTGTGTTTCATAATTTTTTACTGCTTGAATTGCACTTGTTAATTCTTCTATAGTCTGCCCCATTTCTGTGATTAACCCATTGATAACTGGTCTTATGTTGTCGTAGTAATCTGTGTCGTTATATAATTCGTTATCTAACTCTTCTACTTTTTGTTTACTTATAGCTAATGATTCACTCAATTGTTTTATGTGTATCAGTGCTGTTTCTTGGTCAAATTGTGTTATGTTTTCCTTATTTTGTGCGTATGATGCCATGTATAGTCCACTTATTGCAACTGATGTTATCATTATGGTTGTTATGATGTGTTTTCTTTTCATGTCCTATTTTTCTTGTTTAAACATCTAACTCAATAGCACTCACTATTACTCTTTTGTTTGTGCTACCTGGCGGATAGCAGGCAAGCAGCGATAAGTAGTTTGTTTTCCCTGTATTGTTCCGTTTTTCGTATACTGTTGCTATGTCTTTGGGACTGATAATTTGTTTATCAATTACCTTATATGTGTGCAAGTTGCCTTTTCGACTTACGGTAAATGTTTCTCCTATTTCCACGTTGTTTAATTTGGCGAATACTGTGCCAAATTCATTATGTTTTCGATATTCGGAACTTGAATGTCAGAATATCAATGTGTGTTTGCCCTTTGATCACGGTTCTCCTGTTCAAGGGAATAATGCAACTCAGTTTGTGAGTTCGTTTTGGAAATCTCACTTTATTAGTTCATCAAAGCTTTTGTTGAAGTCTGATACAATGGGTACTTGTACATTTATTTCATTTATGCTTAGTATGTTTTTAGGAATTAGTGTGTTGAATGGAAATGGGTATTTTTGGCGTTTGTTTTGTAATTCGTTTTGTAGGTCTGGGGCAGGCTTTAGTGCTAGATTTTTGTGTTGGTTGCTATAGGATTCTAGTGTTTTTTCAATGTTTTGAGTGTTTGTAATTGTATTTGTTTCTATATTTGCCGTCCTTAGTTCTACTAATGGTTCTATTTTTTGGTATGTTGGGGTATAGAGTATATCTTGTGCATAGATTTTTAGTAGGTCGAGATTTATTATTCCATAGCTTATGATCCCAGCACTTATTAGTACGATACTTAAGTTCCTCGTTTCGATCCGTCGGTTAACTTTTTTTCTATTTCATATGAGGATGTATTCCAATTGATCTAGTGTTGTATTCATTGTTTTGTGACACGGTTATTTTTAAACATTTTGTCATGTTATTCGTCGTTTTAAAAAAATTCTATTATTGGTGGTGTCTCTTGAGCGAATGCTTTGACAGTTGTTTATTTTCTTATTTTACATAACAAGAAAAACAAAAAGCATGAGTGTTGCTGTATACTCATGCTTTTTACTTTATTGTTGTATGTTATTTTAGTTTTATAGTTGGGAGTATAAGTCTTCTAGTTTGTCTTTTTTTTCTTCCTCGGCTTTTTGTACTAACTCTTCTTTGTTCAGGTTTTCTATCATAAGTTTTCGTTTTTGAATTCTTGACTGTCTTTGTGCTATGATGGCTGCTTTTTCTTTTTCGTCTTCCTGAACCAGAACTTGTAAGTTCATCTGTTCTTCTATGTATATCTCATAGAGTCTGAGTACCTGAAATGACCACAACTCCGATAGTTTTTTAACTACTGTTTGGTCTCAGCTTTTGACGGATATAATAAGATCTAGTGTCTCTTTTTCCTTATCTTTTTCTATTACACATTCGCTACTGAATGATGAAGCGATGAGTTGAATCAATACGTCTCGATCAAAATCTTCTTTGAGTTCTTCTGGTACGGCAAGTCAAAGAGCCTTGAAATTTATGACGTATTCTTTGTATCGTATTTGATCTCTTATATTTCCTGTGACGGGTCAGAATGCTTTTTCATATTTTTCAATTATTTGTTTTTTGTCCTGCTTTTCTCTCAATTCTGCTAGATATCACTGAAAGTCAAACAACATTGACATTATGTTTACTGGGTAAAATTCATGCTAAACTGTATACAATATCTTGCTGTTTGCAAACAAAATTATTTCCTACTTTTTTTTGAAAAAAGCAATAGTCTGGTGCTTTTTCTGTGTGCTTTTTTTATTCTTTTGTGTTTTTGCTTATACTTGTCTGTATCTTGTCTTTACTCTCAATTTTTTTATGGATTTGCAACTTTGCCAGCAACAGTTAGGGAAAGCGTATGCTCAATATCCTCAGTTGCAGAGCAATATCTCTCAACTTACTCAGAAAGCTTGGTGAGTTTCTAAAAAAGATTGTTTTTCTTTTTTTGACAATTCTGTTACTGTGTTGAATGATTACCTGTCATCTCTTGCTCTTTCTGGATCTCCTTCGGTTGGTGATACACATCTTTCTACTCCTTCTATTTCTACTGCTGAAACTTCTGAATTATCTCATAACTTTGCAATTGGTTTGGATCATGTTTGATCATTTTTGCGTTGAGGTATGTGGTTTGTGATTTGGATTATTGTCCTTTTTGCTTTTTGGAAATTAATTAAATACCTTTTAGTTTTTATCTATGATGTTATCAATACTCATAGACTTCAATACCTAAAAATTAGTCTTCCTAGATGAGATAGTAAACTTGATCGTGAGCAAGAAAAGGAGATTGCAAAAGATATGAAAGAAAAAATAGGGAGAATGTCTCAAGTATATAGAAGTTTTTATCACCTGTGAGACTTGTCCTTTAACGAAAAGATTTTGTGATTTTTGTTTTATAAACCCAAATTTGTTCTTTTGCTTCATTACGAGTCTGGTAATTTGGAGTTTTTTATCGGAACATATCCTGAGTATAGAAAGGTCGTAGAGGGTGCTTTATCTGCTCAATATCCAGAAGTCTCTTTAGAGATTGTCGCTAAGCCAAACTTTTATAGCAAAAGACACTTTGATATTCTTCCACTCGAGCCCGAAAGGGACCCCATTTATCCTATTAGGATATTTAAACAACTGGAGGATGACCCCTTGAACAACTTGGTTGATTCGATGGCGAAAATTCCCGATAATGATACTTTCAATATACTGATGTCATGCAAGCCTGTTGATTCATGGTTTAATAAGAAAGCCACCAAGCGAGCCGAGTGACTTTATAGAAACGATAAAACTTACGTTGCTCCAAGATCATTGTTTTTAAAAATACTTTCTTTTCCTATTGATGTTTTCAAATTCATTACTGGTAACTATGGTGGTGATAAAGCCAGTAAGGAGTCGCAATATCAGTCTGGCTGAAAGGATTTTGTTCGTATGTTAAAGTCCCAGGAGGATTCTATCAATGTTATGGGAGAGGAAGCTGTATCGCAGGCTTTTCTTAGTTCTTTGATGTTCATTTCTTCATCTGATGATCCTATAAGAGCTGAACAAAATGTTTTGAATGCATTTGCAGCCTGTAGTATTTATAGGGACGAGTATAATAATGAGTTTGTTAAAGATAATTTTAAATCTGATATTGCTGGAAGCTTTTTTAAGCCATTGTGGAAATTGGCCAGTTATTTTTGTCTGCCCTCGTTTTTTTTCAAAAGCAATATTTTTACTGCTAATGCCTTAGCATCCTTGTTTCATCTTCCCGACGGTGTCTATAATCGTTCTCCTATTATTTCACGGATGGATTATAAAATTCTTCCACCTCCTGGTGAACTTCCTATTATGAGCGATTTTAATGGCTATATTATGTCGTGAGTTGTTGCAGAGGATTATAAGTGATGAAAGCTTGATACGATTTTGCATGACGATTATGTTTGACACTGGGCTGTCGATAAAAAAGATGTTCCTGAAACTGTGTTAGAGCCAATTGAAAAATTCCGCATTAAGGACTTGGATGGTAAGGAAATAGTTGAAAAAAATGGTAGAAAGTATGTTGAGTCTGTTCGTTATAAGACGGTATATGGATATAAGCTTTTTAGGGAGTGAGTCTTTGTCTGAGTTAATGTATATAGAAATACTTTTTCACCCGTGTATATGAAGAGGGATGACAGAACTAGACACCATTATATTATCGGTAAATCAGGTACTGGTAAGTCTGTGTATATTGCTAATCTAGCAAGACAGGATGTCTGGAATGGTGATGGTGTTTGCGTTATTGATCCACATGGTGATTTGGTTGAAGAAATGTTGGAGTACATACCTAAGGAGAGGGCGAAAGATATTATCTATTTTGATGCCTGAGATGAGGATAGGCCAATGGGACTCAACCTCTATGAAATCAACAGTATTGATCAGGCTGATAGAACTGTTAATGATGCTACCGAAATGTTTATCAAGATGTTTGGTCCAGAGATTTTTGGTCCACGTATACAAGAATACTTTAAGTTTGGTAGTCTTACTATCTTGGAGGACTTTGACGACAGACCAACCCTTTTGGATGTCCCTAGGTTGTATACGGATGATGCCTATAGAGAATATAAAAGAAAAAAGGTTCAGAACCCTGTTGTTAAGAACTTTTGGGATAAAACCTTTGAGGCAATGGGTGATAGAGAGAAACAGGAGATAATCCCTTACTTTACTTCTAAATTTGTTTCTTTTAACACCAACAGGTTGATTAGAAATATTATTGGACAGACCAAATCTGCGTTTGATTTTGAGGACGTTATGAACAATGAAAAAATTTTATTAATTAATTTGTCTAAGGGTAAAATCGGTGAACTTAATGCTCAATTGCTTGGTATGGTCATTGTGTCTAAAATTTATAATGGAGCGATGGCACGTGCTCGTTTGGATAAGAAAGATAGGAAAGATTTTTATTTATATGTGGATGAGTTTCAGAACTTTATCACTGATACGTTTGCAGACATTTTGTCTGAGGCAAGGAAGTATAGACTTTCTTTGATTATGGCTCACCAGTATATTGCTCAGTTAGACTCTAATTCTGGTAATAATATCTGAGAGGGTAAAAGTAAGGTTAAGGACGCGGTTTTTGGTAACGTTGGTAGTATGCAGTCGTTTAAGGTTGGTGCCCAGGATGGTGAATTTCTGGAAAAAGAATATGCACCAGTCCTTTCTACACAGGATATTGTTGGGATCTCTAACTATAAAGCCTATATGAAACTCAATATCAATAACACTACGTCTCGTGTTTTTAGTATGACATCAGTGTATAGTAGTGACTATAGAAGCAAGAAGATTGCTGCAATCCTCAAGGAGTATTCTGCTAAGAAATATGGTAGAAAAAGAGAGTTTGTTGATGCAGAAATTAGTGCTAGATTGGGTATGGGTGTTGATGAAACGTCGTTAGAGTCGTGAGATACTTCGTCTAGCGAGACAAAAGCCGAAGGTCTTGTGCAAGTTCATCAAACATCTGACAGCTCTAGTCCTTCTCTTAACGCCCACGAAGCTTCTGGTGCTGCTACTCCTGAACAATCTTCTTCTTGAGCTGTTTCTTCAACTGATCTCTAAGTGTGTTAGTTTTCTTGTACATTTTCATAATATGGTTGCTATGGGAGGTTTTTGTGTTGTAATATGTAATGGAATTACTACAAGTATTTAACTATGGTGATCTAGGTATGCTCCCATAGTTCAACGGGATAGAACAGCTCCCTCCTAAGGAGTAGATCCTGGTTCGAGTCCGGGTGGGGGTATATTGATTGTGAGATCTATCTGTAGGTGATCATTGAACGAGGATTAGCCTCCTTCGCCCTTTGATCTTGTCGGCTTCGGCTTTTTTATTTTTGTGATTAATCCTACTCTATGGCGACTACTAAAAAGACTGTCAAGTCTACTAAGGCCTCTTCTAAGTCTGTAAAATCTGCTGCGAGTTGAGCCTCTCTTTCTGCTTCTCTTCAGAGACACACAAATGATACGTGATCTCCCGAAGTGCAGATTGCTCGTTTAACTGACGAAATCACTGTTTTGCAGGCACATCTTCAATCACATAGTAGTGATTCTGATGCAAAGAGGAGTCTGTTGAAAAAAGTAGCTAAAAGAAGGACCTTTCTCAAGTTTTTGAAAAATAGTAATATTGAAAGATATAGTGTCGCTTCTAAAAAGTTGTGACTGAAGGCATAGTTTTTATTATTTAACTGTTTTATATGTCTAAATCATCTTCCGCAACGGTAGATTTGGTTCATGTTCCTTTGATCAAGGAGTGAGCGAAGGTTCAGGGAACCGTACAAAAAAAAGTAAAGAATGGGGTATTATTGGAATGTGCATGATGAGCGTTTTCGTGAGTTATTTTGTCTAAGGAAGTCAAAGATCTTCAAAGGAGCGGTCTGGATCTTAGTATTGGGACTGTATTGGAAGTTGAAATTGTTAACCCTTCTATCAGACATGATGAATGATACTATATCGTCTCTGTTGCACAACTTATGCAGCGTGATGTATGGAGAGATATTATGGCTAAGTTTAGGGCAGATGAAGTGTTTACTGTAAAACCAACAGAAGCGAATCTGGGTGGTTTGTTAGTAGATATGTACGGTATCAAGTGATTTATACCTCTTTCACAGCTTGCTCCATTGCATTACCCAAGGGTAGAGGACGGTGAACAAGAAGCTATTTTTGAAAAGCTTTTGGATCTTATCGGTGTTGAGTTTAAGGTGAGGATTATCAACATTGATGAAGATGATAAGAGGATTATCCTTTCTGAAAGAGAAGCCTTGAGAGAAGAAAGAGATAAGATTTTGGCTGAAATGTCTCTTGGTAAAACATACGACGGTGTGGTCAGTGGTATTTCTTCCTATGGATTTTTTGTTACGATCAATGGTGCTGTCGAATGACTTGTGCATATTTCTGAGATTACCTATGGACACGTCAATAGTATCGATAGATTTGGTAAGGTCGGTGATCCTATGCAGGTTAGAGTGATCGGTGTCGATAATGGAAAGATTTCTTTATCAGCGAAACAACTCAAAGAAGATCCATGGGTTGTTATCCCAAGGACCTACAAAGTGGGTGATGTGATAGAAGGACAGGTTGTTAGATTTGTGCCGTATGGTGTATTTATCAAGGTCTATGATGACATCAATGGTCTTATTCACTTAAGTGAGCTAGGCGTTGATAGAGGAGCAAACCCTCATGATGTCTTGAGGATCGGTCAATTGGTGAAGGCCAAGGTTATCTTGTTGGACGCAAGAGGTAGAAAGATTGGTCTGAGTGTCAAAGCTCTCAGAAGTGATTCTTCTGCTGAATGATCTGAGAAGGCTCCAAGAACAGGTGCTAAAAAAGTGGAATCAGAATCAGACGATGGTGCCGCACCTCAGGATGAGGCGAAAAAAGAGAAAGCTAACAAAAAACAGGAAACAGCAGACGCATAATATAATGATAATGATGTAGTGTTCTAGAAACGACTCTAACGATACCGTTAGAGTCGTTTTTTTCTATTTACATTTTAGCTTTGGGTTGGTTTGTTATGTCCAAAGGGTAGAAATTGTGAAACTGGTGTATTGAGAATTTGTTGTAATTCGTTGTCTGTTAGAGTACCTAAACTTGCTACTCCGTTTTCATAAAGGACTGTTTTCTTTTTCCAGAAATCTTGTTTTTGTGCTTCGGTTCGATTTTCGAATCAGTCTGGCAAGTAGTCTTGAAACATTTCTTCTAGGCCCATTGTTTTCTTATGTTCGTGTAAAATGTGCTATAGTTTTTTGAATCGTTCTGGTCGTCAGGATCATCACGTTTCTTGATTTGATTTGATTTGATATCCTCCCTTTTGGTGGACTCTTTGTGATGCTACGTTATTTGGCTCTATTAGGGTTGATGCACTCTTTGCACCGATGTTTGTTGCGATTTGCTCCATCTGTTCTTCAATTATGGTAGCGAGTCCTTGTCATCTGTATGGTTCATTGACACTGATTCGATCTATTGATAGTTCTCACTCATCTACTACTCAGGTACCAAAGCCAACTTGTTGGCCATTATTGTTGGTGAGTTTGACATCGATCACACCAGCTTGTTCTGTTCGGTTTATGTTCATGGATTATATGTGTGAATAATGTGTGGTTTGTTATCTGTATGTTTTATCTTTTGCTACCTTTAGTTTCTATTGGTTTTTGCTCTCGTGATTCATTGCTGGAAAGGGATGATCTTTCATTGGCTTTGATTATCTTTCAATGCAGTCTTTCTAGTGGTTTTGGTGAGTATGTAAATACTTTCTATGTAGTCTGAAACTCATCTGCTCACCAAAAGTTTGCATAGCCTTGGTAGGCTTCACTCAGTGCTTTGTTGTCGATAGTGTGATGTGGTAATAGTGATGTGCTGATGGTCAGCTGTGTTTTTTTTGTTGTCTTTTTTCGATTGCGTTTTCGTGTGCCAACAATTTCCCCCTTTTGCATAATGAGTGGGAAAAATATGCCGTTTTTTGTAAAGAGTTGATTGTGGTGCTTGGTATCTGCTATCAGAGATCTATCTTTGTAAGCAAGGAAGTATTCGTCAAATCAGCCAAGAAGTCGTATTTCTTTTTTCTCCTGATTTTTGGTAGTTGGATAGTAATAGTAAGTTTTCCCTTCGTACTCTTGTGAGTCTAGTTCTTTGTGTATGAGCAGCGTTGCTTGTTTGCATAGTGTTTTGCTTAGACCAGTTCGTCGTGCTAGATCATCTGGTGTTGCTGGTCCGTGACTTCTATAATACATTTTTGCTAGTGTTGCGATCTGCTCATCTGGGTTCAGTGTTTTGGGTTTCTTTACTCGTTCGTCAAGTAAGACGAATGTTTCTTCTTTGTCACTTGGAGGTCAAAAGCATATCAGTTTGCGAGTGGCTGCATAACAGCTGAGATGATAGATTCGTTGTGTTTGCATAGGGATGCCTGCATTTGTTAAGGCTCAAGCAAGCTGTGTGCGAGTGAGTGATTTATTTCCTCTGAGGGAGTTGTCTATGATTTGTAGGGCTTTCTCTGCGTGTTGATCCGAGATTCATAGGTAGTCTCTGCGTTTGGCAAAACTTGCTAGGGTTTTGGATGCACAGAGGTCGAGCATTCGATGGACATACTCGGGTGCCATGTAATGCAGTGTGCCACGCATCGGTCGGGTACGGACAATCTCTCCAGTCTGACATGCTTTTTTGATGTCCTGTGCTGTGCTGTGTGGGAGACGAGATCCAATTACTCGTGTTGCTTGTGCTGTGTCTTGTGCTTGTATGCAGCCGTAATGTTTCACTATCTCAGCAACGTCTGTATAGGTATGTGTTGTGAGTAGGTGTGAGTGCAAACGGATATCTTGTAGGTCTTGGCGTGTATTGTGTGTCATGGTCTGTAGGAAATAGTTTTTTCTTATTTCTTTTTTCAAAGGAGTGCATGAAGTAGTTTTCTTGGTGTACTTGCATCCATTATTCCGATTGCTCTTTTTGATACTATGGTAGGTTCTGTTGTTAATGGTTTGAGAATATTATGATTGTATAGTTGTCATTGTCGTTCGTTGGTGTTTTCATGTCGTCTAAAATCTGTACCAGCGTTGACCATTTCTCATATTCCTGTTTCTGGTGAAGCTGTTTGTTGTGATAGTCCGAATCGTTGATCCTCGCATTTTACGACAGGACGTACGGTTTCGTCAGCTTCTCCAAAGCCTCCTTGTCCGATTAGTATATGTAATACACTATTTTTTCTTTGAAGTAATTGATCATAGTCTCATCCTTCCTTAAGAATTTCATGATTGATTGGTGTATTCTTTGCCATGGTTTGTGCTACAGTAACTAAAGGACGGGGTATACTATTTTTGTGCTGACTGTTCGACTATTTGGATCTGTTCTGGTGTGAGTCCGTAGAGTGTATAGACCATAGCATCTATTTGTTGGTCGGTTGTATTGATGTGATTTTGTATCTCCAGTAGTTTCTGCTTTTTTTCTGTAAAGTAGTCGAGTAGGTCTTCTTCATCAGTGAGGGAGAGTTTTTTTATTGTGAGTTGTTTTTTGAACTCTTGAAAGTCCAGTTGGTAGAATGTTTGGAGTTTATTTGAGAGTTTTTCAAGGCTGAACCTTTGCTGGAGAAAGTCGAGGGTAGAGGATAGAAGATCGTGAAATTGTTGGTTGAGGGAAAGCATGGTGTCCGCTTTCAGTACGTATGTGCTAATATCTTTTGGCTCTTTGGGTAAGGGGAAGGGATAGAGATATTTGGTTTTGAATCTAAAGTATCATCACCTCAAGATAGTTCAGGTGTTTTCTAGCCAAAACCGCATGAGTTTTGAATTAAGAATGGACAAGTAAAATTTGTATTTTTCAATATTGGCATCCTTGAGCACAAATGAATATGCCGTTGTAGAATGGTACATATCAGCATCATCAAAGGTCATATTGGTTCATAGCGATATTTCGGGTGTGATGATTTTGGTTTGCTCTACTCCATTTATCCCTTGTTGTCTACCAAACATATATCGATGTTTGTGGTCAAACTTTCCTTTTTCTCTTGCTCTCAATGCTTTTTCATTCTTTTTCAAATAGGCGTATCCAAGTGGGTAGTTGCTCGCTATTTCTGCTTCTGCTATGATCTTTGCTTCTTGTCATTGTATGCTATAGGGGAATATAACAAAGTGATTGTTTTGGGGTTTTTTGTACTTGTGTACATCTTCTCATTTGAGTACTGGTTTTGTGAATTTTTCCTCAATCTTTACTTCTTCGTCTAAGGATTCGGAAAATCATATTATGTGATTTCATTTTTTTTCTCATTCGATGAGAAATATTTTGTCTGCACTTGTTTGTAATCAAGTAAATATTCTGGCGAAAATATCTTTACATGTATGAGGTTGTTGGCACAGCTTTTCGAACAACTCAAGTTTTTGGTCACTAACTAGATTTCGTTTTTCGGATCATAGTCTTTGGGTATTAGTCGTCTCTCGTTGAAAGAGATTTTGGATATCGAAGGGGTTGATATGTTTGAAAAAAAGTTTTTTGTTGTTGCTTTGTGTGAGTGTGATGATGCATGTGTAAGTAGTCACTTCAAACACTAGGTGTTCTTGAAAGTGGACAAGTGATTGGACAGCGTTGGTTTGTGAAAGAAATTTCCTGATACCCTCGCCAAACTCAGAAATCAAGAATTTGTGTGGCAAAATAAATGATACTTTCCCATTTTTGTTGATGAGTTTGTATGATTTTTCCATGAAAAGAACGTAAATATCATAGTTTCCTGTTGCAGATTGGTAGTTCTCATCATAAAATTTGGTTTGTGCTGGATATGCATCTTTGAGTCCTTGGATCCTCAAATATGGTGGATTTCCCACCACGATATCAAAACCTCAACTGTTCATAATCTCTGCAAACTCTTGATTTCGATCAAAGGCTTTGTCTCCAGCGACAGCTGGATCGTTTATCAGTGAGTTTCCACACTTGATGTTGCTGTCGAGGTCTGCTAGTTTTTTCCCTTTTTGAGCAGTTTTGAGCCAGAGCGAGAGTTTGGTGATCTCAACACTTTCTTGGTTGAGATCGACACCGTAGATATTGTTGGTTAAGATATCTTTGGCGAGGGTGTAAGGGTCGAATAGTCATCACGTGCTACCAGCAAGGATATTCATGACTCTGACATTTTCTTCGAGCAAGTAGTCAAATACTTTGACGAGAAATGCACCTGATCCACAGGCTGGGTCTAGGACTTTGACATGTGAGAGTACTTGTTGGTAACTGTGATAGGTCTGCTGTAGTCTTTTTTGATAATTTTTGTCCTGAATACCTTCTTTGAGTCAGTTTTTTTCTGCCAGTATGCAAAACTGTTCGTCTAACCAAGTTCACAGCGAGTTTTTGACGATATAGTCGACGATGTATTCTGGTGTGTAGAAGATACCGTCTTTTTTGCGTTTGGATTGTTTGGCTTCTTCTGCTTTGCTTGATCCTATTTGTTGGAGCAGTGATGCTCTGATTTCTTCCAAGTCTGATATGGATTGTTCGAAAATATGGCCAAGAATATTGACGCTGAGATCTTCGCTAAAATCATAGGCACCTAGATCGACAAATTGTTGACATAGTTTGTCGTCGACCTGGAGACTATCTAGTTGTGGATCGTGGTGGAATAGTCAGCCATTGTATCCATCTGGTATTCATAGATTTTCGCTTCATTCATCGACTCCTTTAAATACTTTTTTGACTATTTCCCATGGCGTGAAATCAAACTCTTTTGCTCTGTGGACATATTCTTTGAGTTTGTGTTGAGGTAACAATCCTAAGTCTTCACAGAAATGAATAAAGATAAGCCTGTCAATGATTTTTTGTGCCTTTTGTACGATGGTTGTGATAGAGATACGAGGATTGCGTTTGCTTAAATCTTGAATCAATGCGTGTCTGAGTGTTCTATATTCTTTGTAAAAGGCTTTGGTTATTTTTTCTTGTTCTATTCTCATATCGCTGAGAAGTTTTTCTGTTGTTGATGTTGTTGTTTTGCTGATGAGGTGATCTGCACATAGAAGGTAGTGGAAGACTTTGAAGTTGTAGTAGTCGTTGTGCGGATTAAGTAACTGCTCTAGTGTTCGTATTTCGTAGTCGAGCTGGTTGTCTTTGAAGAGTCTGATTTCGATGAAATTGCTGACGATAACTCGTTTACAGTTTGCGTATTGTGGTTTGTATTTGAATCATTGTTGGATAGGTGAGAGATTTCCTTCTCTGCGTTGTGATTTGTCCAATGGGGTAGTTGCGTCTTTGATTTCTACAACGACTTGGGTGTTGCTATGCTGTTTATCTTTTTCTGGGTCAAAATAACCTAGTATAGCGTCTGGTTTTTGTCCCGTTGCATCGGTTTTACCTTTGGGGTTTAGTGTGTAGGGATTTGTGGGAAATGAACTGTATCAGAGGATCTGTTTAAAGAAGTCGTCATTGAATGCTTGCTCACATTCGCTTTCTGTTTTTTTTGCTAGATTGCCTGTATTGTATGTGTGGTATCGTTGTTTGATGATGTCTATTTTGTTTTCTCTGTCTGCTATTGTATAGTTTTGTACCTTTTCTTGAAGTAGCTTTTTTTTGAACAGAGACGCCATGAGTGAGCTGTGTGTTTAAACGGAGAGACATTGCATTGTAGACCATAACAGTCGTCATAGCTATAACAATTTTTTCGCTTTTTGCAAAAGAAGCATAAACAGCCTTTTCTATGATAGATTATGGCATTGTGTTTGTTGTTGTAGTCCTTGTACAAACTATTGACTTATCCTTTCTCATTATTGTAAGTTTGTTGTTTTTAGTGTCGTGCTGTATAATGAAACGGCATACTGTGGTAGGAGCTTTGTGAATTGCTACTTTGACACTGTCATTGTCTGTAAAGGGGTGGTGACAATCGCTGAGTGATAGTTTATCTCTGCAAGTTTCTTTGAGTCCACAACAAAAAATGGTGGCTCGTACTTTGTTTGCCAATCCTTTTATCCGCTGGGATATACGCACTCTCATCGATACGAAAGGTCAGGCTCCCGTACATTGATCTACCGAATATTACGCATTATTTTTGTTGCATACTCATGTCATTGTTGAAGTTAGGATTATTGTTTGTAAGGGTGATGTTTTGGCTGTTATTGTTTCTCCTGTGGACAAAAATGCAGTAGTCAGTGACCATTGCCCAGACCTTATTCGTGATGCAAATAAATTTCGTTTTTTGTGACAGTTCCTTGATCCCTATCCTCGTATTCCTTGAGGGGAACAAGTAGTACTTCCCGTGAATGAGATTCCCCAAACCTAAATTTTGTGCTGATTTTACTCCCAGTAGATTTGGCTTGTTGTTACTATTTCTTTTCGTGGTCAGCTAGGTACATCCTGTTGATTGACAAATTGTCGGCTGGCCGTGTCGCTTCCATCCAATCATAAGTAATCTGCTACTGCAGGAGATACGTCTAACCCTGCTTTTTCGAGTTGTGTGTTGCTTGGTGATGCTGATCAGAACACATAGCTTGCATCATCCTCGAGAAATGGTCATACGTCTTGTCGTTGTGCATAGGAAATTTTGTTATTAGCTGTTATTTTGATTCGGCGGTTTTTGAGCATTGATTCATTGTCTGACCGTTTTTTTTCTGTTGCCCAATATACAATGTTTTCTATGTTTTTCTTTCTTTTTCCATTGTGATCGAGGTCGTTGTAGGGGAGTGCAAAATAGAAAGGGTTTTCTTTTGGTTGGAATGTTGATGGCTTGTATCCATTTCTCTTGTTGGGATCGTCGATCCCACCAAAATGTTGCATTCGTTTTTCATCTCGTGCACTACTAACGTTGGTTATATAACCATTTTCGTCGCTTTCTCCTTCTCCTACCCAAAATGTCGTTGTGATAATATTACTGTGTAGAGGGTAGCTTTTTTTGTTTTGTTCGCCATTTTGTGTTTTTTCTATTTGTTTTGATGTTGTTGTGCTTTTTTGTGTTGGGTTTTCTTTGGGCGGTATGACAGTGTTTGTTTTTATTCATGTGTTTGTGACTGTACTTTCTTTTTGTATGTTGCTATGATGACCAATGAGGCCTAAAGATCACAAGACTACTGCTATGATACTGACAATATTGTAATTCATGATTTTTTTTGATTATAAATATATAGGAGTGTTGTATTTGTCTGCTTGCTATTTTACAAGATAGATTGTGTTATCTTATTGATATTGTTTTATGTGATGCAGGTTGTAGTACATGAGGAATCACTGTATCCCGATATACATGGTAATCAATGCAAAACTTAATTGTCCTGGTATAGACTCGATTCTGTTGATGAGAATAATGTTTACAACCATTGCGAGTATGTTGGCAACTATCCAGTAGTAATAGTCGTCGTGTTTGAGTACGCCTTTTTGTAAAAGCTCATCTGAATAGAAGATGATTATACTATTGGCTATGTTTCGTAGTATTGCTCGGACGGTAATTTGTTCGATACTGCTATGAAATACACTTATCAGACTGAGATATATTGCAAAATTGATGATGAAGAAAACGAAGACACGTTGTATATTGTAGTAAAGATTGATCTTTTTGATCGTGAAAAAGTTGTAAATGAAGATTGCCACTGATGCTCGATAGAGTAGCTGTGTGACTCGTCGCACATCTTGTTGTCCAACATTGGTAAAAAAAGAACTCATGATTGCTATCATGACCACGACATTGAGTATGCTCATTGCCATTTGCGTGTACGATGACATACTGTCTGTGATATTGATGAGTTCTTTTTGCCATAATGCCAGTTTTATTGTTTTGTGTTCAAGCACTTTTTGACCAGCGATAATGTCCGCGGCATCGATTGTTGCTTGTTTCTTTGTTTTTGTTTCAAAATCTTTGATATATGCGATACCGCTAAAGATCAGTAGTAGGTAGCACTGTGCTAAAAACAGGCCGTAAAATAGTTGGTGGGGAGAACTAATAAGCATGATCAGTATGGTCGTGTGTGTCGTGAAGATAAGCATTTCTTTGATAGAATTGGACTGTACGCTTATGAATGGCTTCAAGACAAAATATGTGAACGCATAGACCGCCATGATCATTGCTATTAGTCAGCGTATCGTTACTCGTCCAATATGTGTGCTATGACTGAACCCTATAGTGCTGATAATAGCTAGTAAGATTCGCATAGATATTTGAAACATTTTGAGACCGTCTTTGTAATTTTGTATATAGGATCAGATCATCAGCACTATATTTAGTGCCATAAGACTGGATAGAACTTGGTAGCTATTTATATGAAAGTATAGTCAGATGCCCGCTAGACCAGCCATTGTCACTGCTCGCGATATCATAAGTCAGTACTTTTCGAGAACTTCTTTTAGTGATTGGTCTTGTTCTTGATCGACACTGATAGTGTTTGTTATGAAGAAAATCAAAAACAATAGTGGAACTAGTCCCCATTGTCGTCTTCCTATCATGTAGAAAAAAAGACAAGCCAGTCCAGACGAAAGGGTTACGAGGATGATTGCTATCATTACTGTTTTAGAATTGTTTCTGAATTTGTGTGATTATAAGATACACGATAGCAATCGTTAACACAAGAGCAAGTATTTGTATGGGTATTTTCTTGTTTTTTTTGACTACTGTCCGTCCGCTGTATCATAGTCCTATTCGTCATAGAATAATCATAGCACTCGGTCATTGTTCGAGTCATTGTTGTTGTAACATATATCGATAGGTAATGAGACCGCTTTCAAGTGTTGCGATAATGATTGTTCGTTTGATAGTATGGGTGAGAAAAGACCATAGTCCTTTTTTTTCTGGTGTTTCTCCTCATGTCGATCACGCTTCGCTGATTTCTGACGTATATTGATTGGTTTTTTGTTCTTGTTTAAAATTCCCTGTTTTGATGTCTTGTGTGATTTCTTCTTGTTGTTGTCGCTTTATGAGGTCGAGCTCGCTTTGTTCCATGTGTTGCATCAGTGTTTCAATTTGTCTTTGTTGTATTGTTTCTTTGGCTGTAAGCTGGTTTTTTAATTGTTGTTGTTGTTCCTGTAAATAGGCTATGTTTAACCATGGGCACTCTTTGGCCTTTTCTATGAATGCCTGTATATCAATGATGAGATTTTCTGCTACTTGGTTCCAGTTGGTGTTGTTGGTGGTTGATTCTGTCACTGGTGTTTGATTTGTTGTTTGGGGAGAAAGTGTTTGATTGTTGCTGCTTTCTTCACTTGGTGTTGTACCTGTGTCGCTATTTATCTGTTTTTCTGTTGTTGGATCATGTACTTGTTTGTTGCTTAGGTCTTCGAGTGTCATTTCTGTCTGATCCTGAGAGTTGGTATCTTCTTTTTGATCATTTGTTTCTTCTCGTTTTTGGATAGTGTCTAATCGTGCGTTGGTGTTTCATGATTCTTGCTTATCTTGATTTTGTGATTCATTGTTATGATTTGATGGAGTGACTATTTGATTGTTTTCATCGTTGCTAGCTTTGTTGGTGTTTTTCTCCTGTATCTTGTCTTCTGTTGTTGTTTGATATTGTGTTGTTTGTAATGTTTCTTCAAGCTTCTTAATTAACCGATCACTTTGTGCGAGTGAAAGTGGCTTGTTTATGTTGGTAATTTTTGCTAGTGGAAATCATAGTATCATCAGATTATAGGCAGCTTTTGCTACGTCCTGATGAGATTGGTATAGCGTTATGTTGTTGATTTTCAGTGTTGCAATTATGTTGTCTGAAGGTTTTTTTTCTTCGATAGTTTCTTGAGTTTCAAGCGATATGCCTAACTCTTTTATCAACTCTTCTAGTTGTGCTAATGAAGTTTCTATACTACAGTCAATGTTGTGTACAGCACCATTTATGAGCTTGTATCAGCGTATATGGTAGATGTCTGTTTTATTCGTTGTGTTTTCTTGATTTGGGGCCATTTCTTGCAAAAATAGAGGTTATAGCTACCATTATCGTAGTCTGCTACCATTTTATTTTTTTTGCTCGTTTATGCAAAAAATTGTCTGAAATAGTGTCTTAGATGCTTACTTTGATGAAGGTACTATGTCGTTACATTTAAAAGAATGAATAGCTGTTCAGAAAAAAAAAGGAGGGCCTTGAGCATGGAATGTTGTTATGGAAGACACCATTACTAGTAAAGAGGACGTGTATAAGCTTATTGATGCTATTTTTGCTGAAGTATCACAGAGAAATGATGCCTTTTTGGAGATAGATAAACAGTTGTTTAAGATTGTTCAACTCTGACCTTATAGGATTGTGATTGTTTATCCTCCCTTGTCTGATGGTATAGAGATGACTATCGCTAAGCCTGTTAAGGTTTTGACTCTTGAGGATTATAAGCTTGATGAGAAGGTTATGGATCTTTTGAAAAATCATGCAAAAGGCGTTTTGATTGCTGGTGCACCTGGTTCGGGTAAGACCACCTTTGCTCAAGCTGTGATAGAAATGCATATGAATATGGGCAAAATAGTGAAAACAATTGAGTCTCCTCGTGATCTTTTGGTATCTGATCAGATTGTTCAATATAGTTTTTCGTATGGTAGCCATGAAGATATTAGGGATATTCTCCTTTTGTCGAGGCCGGATTTCTCTGTATTTGATGAAGTGAGAAACGTTGACGACTTTGAACTTTTCAAAGACCTCAGATTGACTGGTATAGGCCTTCTGGGAGTAATTCACGCCACGAGGCCTGTTGATAGTATCCAAAGGTTTTTGGGGCATATAGAATTGGGTATCATTCCTCAGATGATAGATACCGTTATTTATATTGATAAGGGTGGTGTGGGTGCCATTTATCAACTGTCTTTGGTTGTTAAAATGCCTGCTTGAATGGATTCTTCAGACTTGGCACGTCCTGTTATTCTTGTCTCAGATTTTTTTGAACAAAAAGTTTTGTATGAAATTTATAGTTTTGGGGAGCAAATAGTGGTGATGCCTATTGATGCTGTTATGAATTCATCAGCTTCTGTTAGTTCTGTACAACGCCATGCAAAAGCTTCTTTGCAACGTGAATTTGAGCAGTTGTTTAATTTTGACTTTCTTCTTTCTGTCAAAAAAGATGATAAGGTCATTTTATATGTTCCAGAGCGTTATAGACCCGCCGTTATCGGCGTTAGATGAGAAAAAATACGTAATGTGGAAGAAAAACTTCATATTAGTATTTCTGTAAAGTCTTTTGCAGATCTCCCGCTTGTGTGACATCCTGCACAAATGAAATCTAACGACAAATGAAGCCGTTTGGTATTGCAATTACCTGATAATTTAGTAAAGAGAACCGTTTGTATTCTTTCAGATGATGAACTGTTGTATTACACGGTTGATGCTAGGTGAACAATAGTTGTTGCTGGTAAAGGATTGGTCAAGAAACTTGAGAAAAAAGGTTTTGTGTTTGTTGATCTGGATCAGCTCTAGTCATTGTGGAAGCTTTTATCAGGGTGAATAAGGGGTTCATGATGTATAATTTTCATTATCCAAAGATTATTGCTTCGGTATGATCAGCTTTGGCTAAAGAAACGGTTTTATCGAAAGTGATGAACTTTGTTGATGGTTTTACCATTAACCTTTCTCATGGTTTTGATGATAAACAGAAAAAGTATATTGATACAATTTTGAAGTTAGACAACTCTAAAACTATCATGTTGGAGACTAAGTGATGAGGGATTAGTGTAAAGAATGTTTCTGATTTGATTTTGAAAGAGGGGGAAACGATAGTTGTTGATTTTTCTGAATATTTGGAAGAGGAATCTTCTATACTCTATATAGATTATCCACGTCTACACGATGTTTCTCTTTGAGCCTATTTGACATTTGCTAACTCAGACTTAATGTTATGTGTGAGAGAACATTCTTCTACTGGTTGACTTTTGTGTTCTATTGACCATGAAGGTGTTGTTTCCTCTGGTAAGTCTGTGTTTTTCAAATGATATGATCCTCATTTGTCCTTTTTGAATCAGAAAGACAAAAAGGATATTCAGCGATGACTGCAATGAGGTATTCATATCATGGTGTGATCTTCTGTTAGTTCAGTATCAGATTTGCAGGAAATTAGTGCTTATTTACAGGAACAACGTAGTGAAAATAAAAAGATATTTGCGAAGATTGAGACACAAGATGCCTTGGTAAACTTTGATTCAATTGTTAGTTATGCTGATGGCATTATTGTTGTGAGAAGTGAGTTGCAACGTTATATTAGTGATGATGATATTAGGCGTTTAGTTGTTTCTGTTAAAGAAAGAGGAAAGCCGGTTTTTGTTACTATTCACTTTGATGCTGACTTGGGTGCTGACATGTCTAAGGCAAAGAATATTCTTTCTGACTTTGTCTCAATAGGTATAGATGGTTACATGTTGTGAGAGGAAAGTGCACAAAAAGAGGAACCCATGGAGGCAATTGATAAACTGTATGATTCCTTACTTTCTCTTGTTCCTGATGAGAAAGTTATGCCGATCAAACCATTTTATCAAGATAGTGATCAGGATGTTATTGACTATATTCTCTATAATGTATATAGGGTTTTGGAAGACTTATCTATAAGGGCTATTGTCTGTTATACAACGACATGATATTCGGCTGCAAGACTTGCTTCTTTTAGGCCGACTATGCCAGTAATTGCTTTCACGAAGGATGATGATACCTATAGATATATCAATTTGTTGTGGTGAGTAAAATGATATAAAATATCACAGTGATTCGATTATGATAATTTGAAAAAGGTTGGTAAGGAAATGATTAGAATGATGTTTAAGGGTAGTATCTCACTGGATGAAAAAATCCTTATCGTTCAGGTTAATGAGCATAACGGATGAGACGCTAGTATGATGATGAATGGTATTGAGTTATATAGATTTAAAGATATTTAGTTTTCAACCTTAAAAGGCAGAAAAGGGGCAGTATGCCCCTTTTTTAGCTTTTGCGGTTTTGGGTTTTATTATTTTATTTTTGGCTGTTTTGTAATAGTAGTTGGTGTATGATATATTGCCAGATATGCTGTCTTTTTGTCTTGGTAGCAGTAGATATGTCTTTTCTTCATTCTAATGTCTCTCTAGCTTTTTGTAGTTTGTAAATCACTAATTCTAGACTGGTGTTTTCTTCATTGTATTGCTGCAATAGCTTTTGGGATAATTGAATGAGCTTTATTTGTTCGCGTGCTGTTAAAGACGTAATTATGCTGTTTATATTATTCTCGACTATATTGATTAGTGGTTGCCCTATGACTACTAGTCTTTCATCTAATGTCCCTATTGGGTAACAGGTCATGAGGGTGGAAATGTGTCATTTGATGTCTTGGCGTAATACGTCGGTTTGTTCTGGTTTAATTATTTTCTTTTCTGAGACCTCATATGGGTATACATCGTATCCATTATTGTTTTTTTGTACGATGTAGTAGATATCGCCCCTTTTTATAAGCGGTAGTAGCTTGAATGTATTACCAATTTTGTTCTCTTCAGACTTGATGTTTGAGCTATGACCAAATATTGTTGAATTCCCTATTTCTCGTGGCTTTGCTGTGTTTGGATAGAATACTGTTCCATAGTTTAAGTATGGTTGATAGCCCTGTGCGATTCCCATGAGGAACGATGATACCACCGAGGGGTTGCGTATGTCTTCTATAGGTGACACAGTTCCAATTGAGGGTAATACAACAAAGCTCTCTGCTTTTCTGAACTCTTTTGGTAGTATGTTTTCTATCCAGTATATGGGATCAGTATAGTTTGGATCAGTTGGCTCCATTTTGTAATACCATTCAATAGTGCTTGTATCGACTGCCGCATTGTTGATGATTTTGTGTCAATTGTTGCCTAATTGTGATAATAGGTATTCTTCGTCTGGACCTGTTGATGGTAATGTATTTGGTAGTACAAAACTTGTTTTTCCTGTTTCGCAATTGCCGTTGATAATACAAATCTGTTGCCTGATTTTTTCTAATTCTTTGTTGTCTATGAAGCTACACTCTGCTGTACAGTTTGTTCCTCATTCGCAGTCTTCTCATGCTTCTATGACATTATTTCCACACACTGGGCGTCTCGATATTGGAGCACCTTTTTCATATTTACATTCTGAGCTACATCCATCTCCATTTTGGTTGTTGCCATCGTCACATTCTTCTCCTGTGTCTAACTTATTGTCTCCGCAGTTGCTTAGGATATCACACTGTTTTGGAGATTTTATGTTGAATGTTTCTATTTTTGCTATTGTGTTTCAGTCTTGGTCTACTGCGGATATTACTATTTTGTAGGTGTTTGGAGTGATATAGTACTGACTGAGGGCATTTTCGTAATTTAACGGTACAGTAAAGCTGTTGTTTTGTGCTTCTACGTAGTATTCATATTTTAATTCTTGATCTTTAAATACTGCTATGGTTATTGCTATTAGTTTACTTGTACTGTTTTTAAGCTCTCCCGTTATGTCTCAACCACACACATAGTCTACTAATAAGTCTGCATCTTCTGGTGCTGATGAGTGTGATTGACATGAACAGCTACTTGTACAGGTTTCACCGATATTACAGTGGGTGTTGAATTCACATTCTTCTGTTAGAGGATCTAGTATCCCATCTCAACATATTGGTTCTATCTCTACACCAGAACACTGAGCTGCTGACGTACATGTTGGTCATACGCCATTGGCATTAC
>CAYXZL010000002.1:24161-133440 GCA_964469925.1 uncultured Candidatus Peribacteria bacterium
TTGTTGGTATCAGCACATTTAGTGACAGTGACACCAGAACACTGAGCTGCTGAGGAACATGTTGGTCATACGCCATTGGCATTACAGGCATCGTAGCTACCGTCGTTGTTGGTATCAGCACATTTAGTGACAGTGACACCAGAACACTGAGCTGCTGAGGAACATGTTGGTCATACGCCATTGGCATTACAGGCATCGTAGCTACCGTCATTGTTGGTATCAGCACATTTAGTGACAGTGACACCAGAACACTGAGCTGCTGAGGAACATGTTGGTCATACGCCATTGGCATTACAGGCATCGTAGCTACCGTCATTGTTGGTATCAGCACATTTAGTGTTTACTGTTCATGTTGTATTACATTGTATTACGGATGTACAGACTTTGCCACTGCCGTTTGGATTGCAGGCATCGAATATTCAATCGTTGTTTTCATCATTACATCTTGATACTTGTATATTGAGACATTCAGCTATATTGGAACAATTTGGTCAATTTCCATTCTGCTTACATTCATCATAAAACCCATTTCCATCGGTATCAGCACATCTTGTTGTGGGGCAGTCTCATAGTGTTCAACATGCTGGACCATTACCGGAAGCATTACAAGCATCGTAGCTACCGTCGTTGTTGGTATCAGCACATTTTGTGACGGTGACGCCAGAACACTGAGCTGCTGATGTACATGCTGGACCATTACCGGAAGCATTACAAGCATCGTAGCTACCGTCGTTGTTGGTGTCAGCACACTTTAGTACTGGTATATCTTTACAGTCGTTTGGTGAATAGCAAGTAGGGCCGTTACCAGAAACATTACAAGCATCGTAGCTACCGTCATTGTTGGTATCAGCACATTTTAGTATTGATATATCTTTACAGTCATTTACTGATCAACATATAGGTCATGTTCAGTTTGCATTACAGGCATCGTAGCTACCGTCGTTGTTGGTATCAGCACATTTTGTGACGGTAACACCATTACATTGTGAAGCGGAAGAACATGTGGGGCCGTTTCCGAAACCGTTACAAGAATCAAAGATTCCATCATTGTTTGTGTCGGCACATTTTAATGTTCCTGATCATGGTGGTGTGCACGTACAGGTTGCTGTACATGTTCGTGTTTCTGGGCATCATAATCAATTGTCACATTCTTCGGGAGGAGTTAGTACTCCATCTCCACATCAACCTGATGGATGTTCTTTTTTACAGTCAGCACTACATCCATCTCCGTTTTGATTATTTCAATCGTCACATTCTTCTGGAGGAGTTAGTATGCCGTCTCCACACCTTAGGTTGTTTCCTCAGGGGCATGTGCAGTCGTTTTTACATTGTCAAGGGCATGCGTAATCGTCAGTGCCGTCACATTGTTCTCAAGGTTCTTGTTTATTGTTTCAACAGATCTTTGGGTCGCTACATTCTGCTATTTCGCAGTTACACATATTACAACTGTAGCCTGATGGGCAATCATTGTTATTGAAACATCAGTCTGTATTGGGTGGACAATATTGTGGGCATTCTGTTGGTTGACATAGACATAGGTTTGGATTGCATTCTCGGCCTTGTCATGCTCATGGGCAAAAATTATCACAAAAAGAGTTTGGATCGCATATGTATTCGTCAGGTATTGTTAATTCGCAATTTTCTCCTGTTGTGTTTCCCTTTGTACAAGAGATACTATATTCTCATGCTGGTAGTGGATTGAGTCATGTTAGTTGTCAGCCACTTAATGTCATAGGAACTTGAGAGCAGCTGTTCACATCCCCACTATATTGATACACAATATTACCGCTTCCGTTTCTTATAATGATATTGTAAGGATCTGGTCATAGACCGGCACATGTTATCTCATCTATTACTATTTTACCGTTTTCTTGGTGTGATTTGTAACTAGCACCAATACACTGATTTCCTAAACAACATGGATCTCCTTGTATTAGCTTTTGATAGATGTCGATCAATGCTTCTAGTAATTTCGCTTTATCGGGACTGTTATAAGCTTTTGATGGGTCTGATGCTACTTGTTCCATGAAATCTTTACCATTTCCATTGTTTATATCGAATCCAATAGCATATACTGTTGTGTTTGGAATATCTTTCACCTTTTGTGCTTGATCTAGTGCTCTTTCTTTATTTCTGTCGTTGTTTCCTACACCAATTTCATCTGCTGTTGGTATTCCATCTGATACAAATATGACGTATTTATCTATCTGGTCTCGGTTACTTACTGGTTTATCTCTTCTGCTTGTTTCTGTTAGTAATTCTTCTGCTCTCAACAATCATCATTCTGCGTTGGTTCATCCCATAGGTCATATGTGATCTGGGTCGATTATTAGTTCGTCTGTTATTTTTTTGAAATCATCTGTTACATTGGGGTATATAAACTCTGCTTTTGCATTGAATTTTGCTCATCCAATTAATGATCATTTTTTGAGTGTCGTTCCTGCAAATTCAGCTTTTGGTAGCATATCTATAAATGTTTTTGTGGTTTCTATTACATCTTCTGCTTTGCAATTTCCCGGTGTTCCGCAGTATCAATTGTGTGGATTCTGACTTCAGGCTGCTCATCACATAGAACCTGATCTATCAAGCACAAATATGACCACAAATGGATCAATGTCTGCTACACATTCTCCAACTGTCATTGTGCATGATTTGTCTAGATCACTTGTTCCTTCGGGGATACATTCCAATTGATATCTGCCGTAGGGTAGTATAAGTTCTGGTAGGTCAGAACCTGTATAAATTGTTCGTAAAGCAGATGGAGTGGTGAAATCTTTTGTTTTTAGTATCTGTGATCGTCAACCACTTCCTATTTTTGTTATTTTTAGATCGTAGTGTAGTGATCATGGTAGTGAGGTTTCACAATAGAGAGGATTGATTTGAATGTATGAACCGCTGGTACCAAAATCTCCTATTGGGAAATTATGTGGATTCTGTCGTGGTGGTGTAAGCTGTTGTACATTGGATCCCGTTAGCCACTGTCATGTTAGTAATATACATTCTTGCACCATACTACAGTCTCGGTTACATATGATTCAGTCCTCGTTTGGTATGCCAGAACCATTGCCTGTACCATTGTCACAATCTTCACTGGTGCTGTTTGTTTTGTATTGTTGTCCTCCCGATTGTATGATTCCGTCTCCACAATATTCTATTGGCTGTTCACATATGTCTCCTGTTCCGTTTATTATACATTCGATTTTGTATGGTGTTCCTCCTTGTAGTGGAGGATTGCCGATTGGTGGGGGTGCCCCTGTTAATGTGTGGCTTGTATTGCCTGTGAAGTTTTTGCTAAGTGATCGTATAATGTTGCCTTGTCAATCTTTTATTAGTATCTTGTACTCACCTGAACCATATCCAATACATGCTAATTGTTCTATGTTTACACCGCTACTACTTCATGACCAAACTAGTGGATTGAGTGACTGACAGTCACATGGTGACTCTTGAATACATTCTCCTGTCAGTATGCTTTTGTTGTGCTCGATGTCTGTGATATCAGGTCATAGTATAATTGGTGTTTCTCGTGTGCCGCTTAATGTTATTTTTACATGTTTTCAATTGCTGAGAGATGTTTCATCACATATATCGATATTGCAATAAAGATCCTGTTCTCGTGAGCCGTTTCATATATTTATTATTCATGTCATGGTTTTACTTGCGTATTCTCCTGCTTCTCGTGTTAGTGTAAATACGCTGTTGTGATCTATCCCTATTTTATTATTTCCTTGGCTATCTTTTGATATCTTTATTGTAACGCTATCATTGCTTGCAGTCACTGTAAGATCGTAATCTATGTCGTTTTGTCGTCATAATTGGTCTGTTATGATTTGTTCGATGGCGGTCTGCACAGCTTCTGCCAATTCTTCTATGCTCGTAAAACTGCCTGGTGCAAAAGATCAGTCAATGCTCATCGTTTCAGCGTTTTGTCATTCTTTGTATGATAAGATTATTGTATAGCTTATCTGATATATGCTTCGATCTTCTTGTGTTATGTCTCCTGTGAGTTTAATTTCGTCTTCAGCTTTTATATTTATGGGTATATGTTGTGTTGTGTCTTTATTTTCTCCGCATGTTGATGTCGCATCACACGTCATTATGAGGTTATATCATGTTTCTCATTTATGTAAGCTTATTTCTGGTGTTTCTATTTCCCACTGACATACTTCTTCACAGACTGGTAATTTACAGAGGCTGTCACATTGAGATACTGTACCTCCATTTAACGGTCCATCATCGCATTCTTCATTCTCGTCAATTTTCCCATCTCAACAGTATCATAATATTTCATTACAACTTTCTCCTGTTCCCACAACACATTGTATTTGGTATTGTCTTCAAGGGTCAAGTGCTATGCTTGGTGGAGTTCCAGTCAAGATGTGTTGTTCCATTCCATAAAAGTATCATGTTTTTGCCCACGCTAGTGTTATGGGTTGTGTGCTGATGTCCCATATCTTAATTTCATATAGTCAGGGTCAGAAACCTACACATTCAAGTTTATCAATTGTTACTCAGTTTTGACTTGATCCTGTTCGTATAAGGGGAGTTATTTCTTCACAACCACACTCCTTGGAATTTTCGCACGTACCAGTTCGTATTCAAGTTTTTTCATTAATTATGACAGAACCATTTTCGTCTTGTCCTCCTATACTTATCGATCATGACAGATATGATCACTCACATAGAGCATATTCACAATTGATTGTGTTTCATTCGCTTTCTTGTGTTTCCACTATTCCATCATAGTATTCTTCACCATATAATCATTGTATATAAGCTCCTAGTGGATCTATTTCTATTCGATCACTCTGGTTAGTTCTACTTTTGAGTGTTATGATCACTTCGTTGTTTTCTATGATTACTTGTAGGTCATAAGAGCTGTTGTGGTTGTTAAGCTCATTTTGTATAGCGTCTTTGATACAGTCTGCTTCTAATGGTGTGCAGTGTGTTACTATTATGCTATCAAGCGTTATTTGTTCTTCTACTCATTGTGTGTGCACGATTACTTCCATACTTTCTATGGCCTGGAGTGTTTGATCGTTGTATTGTGTTGCTACTATATAAGAAACGTTCTTTGTGCTTTGTAAGTACTCTTCTGTGGTGTATCGTTGTGTTATAGTATCATCACAACTGCTTGTTACTTGACAGATAGCTTCTATGATGTCATTGTTTTCTCCTGTAAGTATTATTCAGGTTATCGCTAGTTCGTAGTTGCAGGTTTCTTCACATATAACACCTGTTGCTATACAGGAGCTAAGGCAACCATCTTTTTGGTCTGTGTTCGCGTCATCGCACTCTTCGTCATCTTGCGTATCTGGTATGTTATCTATTCCATCCTCATCTAATTGCCCATCTCCACAATAAAGTATTTCTCATTCGCATACTTGTGAGACTTCTTGTGTTCAGATGACCTTACAATAGATGTTGTATGTTGTTCATCCTGGCAGTTCTCGGCCTGGTGACAGTGTTGGAGAAAATACATGATATCCTGCACCATTCCATTGCTCTGATCGTGATCCTATCAGTTCTTGGTTATTGTTCCAAATTTCAAGTGCATATAGTCATGATCCAAAGCCAGCACAACTCAGTGATCATAACTCTATTCATGTTACTGATGCCTTGATGACGGTGTGAGAAGCTTCTGTACAGTTTGGACATTCTGTGTATAGTGCTTTTGTTTCAGTAATAGGTACTTCATTTGTCATAGACTCATAGCTTATAGTGTATACTCCTGTACTGTTTCGTATATACAAACTGTTGCCTGATCGTCATACTGCGTTTATGATTGCTTGTGATTTTAGGTCGTTTAGTAGGTTGTTTAGTTGATTGGGTATATCATAGCTGTGCGTTGTTATTACCATGCCGTTATAGCTTATTGCATTTATTTTTGTAACGGTTCTAGGTAACTCTAGGTAATGAACACATCCTGTAGCTTCTACTTTTATTGGTTGCGTACATATGCTTTGGGCGTTTTCAAACCGTGGGTTTTGTATTTCTAGTGTTACGAGATAATTTCAAGGCATTGTATATGTTCGCCCATATGGTCATGGATTCGTTATTTGTAGTCCTGTATATCGTCCTTGATCGTAATTGAAGTCAAGTGACAGCCACTCTGTCCAGTCATTGTGAGGAGCTGTATAATATGGGGAGTTGGTGATCTTGTTGATCATGTTGGCTATATTCGCATAGACATTGAGTATACTTGTACCTTGTGTTGGACTTACTGCGAAGTCTCCTTCTAGACATTCTATGTCGCTGTGGCAGTACGCGTCGCATCATTGTGATAGGTCGTCGTTTCATGGGTCACAATGTTCTTTTTCTGGTGTGGTGTTTGTATTCCCATAGTATCAATCATCGTATAGTATTTCCGTTTGACCGTCTCAACAGAAACGTATTGGTTGTATGCATTTTTCTGTGAATATTTCATCTGTGTTGTCTCACACTATACATTGTATTGTATAGCTTTGGCCATTGGGTAGTGGTGGTATATTGTTTAGTGTTATGCTATCGTTTACTATGTCGGCGTATGGTATAATTGTTTCAAATACTGTCTGATTCGTGTTGTTCCAAATTTTTATATGGTAGTCTCCCACTCATTTACCATTGCATATGAGAGAGTCTATTGTGAGGTCTCAGATATTGTCGGTTGCGTTTACTATGATATTTTGACAGTATTCGGGTTTTTCTTTTTCTTTGCAAAGCAAGTTGCAATTTTCATCTTCTCCATTCGCTCAATTATCACATTCTTCAATGGTTTGTATGCCAGGATAATAATAGTATGGTGGCGTGGTGGTTTGTGACTGTGGGTATTCTCAATCACCGCAGAAGAAGAGTTCTTTTTGACAATATGTATTTGCTTGTCCATTCACTGAACAATTGATTGTGTAAGGACTTCCATTGTCTAGTGTAATGTTTTGCACGTTGAATTGACCTACTCACACAAGGTCCAGGAAGCTATCTGATCGCACAACATTGTTGTTCTTGTCTCTAATTGAAATATTGTATTCTCCTGCTCATTGTCCGATACAGCTTATTTGTCCTATATGGATATTTTCTAGTTGATCTTGGACATTTGTTAGTGTTACGAAATCACATATTGGTTCATCTTCTTGTTGAGTACAGTAGAATGTACAATCATTTCCTAATTGTTCTCATAGGTCGCATTCTTCTCCAGTGTCAGGTCCATAATAATTATCGTCTGTTTGATCTGAACCGTCACCACAGAAGTATATATCTTGTTGACATAGTTCTGATTCTGCATTACCTGAAAGCGTACATGTTACACGATATGGTGAGCCATTTGGTAATGTGAGAGTCGGTATATGAAAGTAGTCATTGGCAGATGTGGCTGTATATTCATAGTTTGCGATTATTTGATTGAAGCCATTGGATCCCTCGCTTCGTATCTTGATTTCATATAATCATGTTCCATCTCCAAAACAATTTATGTCTTGCAGGGTTATGTTTTGTGTATTGTCTATGATGTTTGCAATAGTGAGTGATTGACAACTGGCTTGTTCTTGTGCTTCATAACAGTACAGGTTACAAGTGCTGCTTCAGTTTGGTTCATCACATTCTTCATTAAATATTCCTATATAGTTGTCACTATTGTCGTTTCCATCTCCACAATAATGTATGGTTCACATGCAATTAGTATTTGTATTGTTGTTTACGCTACAGGCTATGGTATAGGTCCCATCGTTACTTAGAAATCATATGTCTGATGCTGGTATTATGAGAGTTGATGAATTGTGGTTGGGATAGTGTAATGTTTTGCTTTGTGACTGTCCTACTATTGTTATGGCAAAATCTCCAGCACTTGTTCATTGGCATATTATTGCTCCGTCTTGTTGTGCTACTATTCCTGTGCTGGTGTCTTGTCGTGCATTGTAGTTAATGAGTAGCTCTTGGCATATTGTTTGTTCTGTGTTGTCTCAGCAAAGGTTGTCACAGTCATCATCATTGTTCTCATTCCCATCGTCACACACTTCGCCATTTGTATTACCCACGATTCCGTCTCCGCAGTATGGAGGTGTTTGTGTACATCATAATTCTCCTTGGTTTGCATTGCCGTTTACGGTACATGTGATTGTATAGTTATTGCCATTCGGTAATCCTACTAGTCATGGGTTTACTGTTAGTCTTCCGAAATCATCTATTGTTACTCCATTGTAATTGTATGGATATGAATACGTCTGTGATCGTATTGGTGTTGATGTCGTATTTGTTGAATTGTAAACCTTTATTATATAGTCTCAGCTTCCGATTCCATCACATACTATTTGTTCGATGTTTACGCTGTTTGTTTGGTCTGTTATTCCAACTTGTATGTTTTGACAGAAGGATGGTGCTGCACATGTTGATGCTAATCATTCAAATATGTCATTTAATACGTTTTGATCATTCACAAAGTGAAAATGGTCATTTTCGTATCCATTTCCATAACTACCGGCTAATCGACTTTTCATGATTTGTTTTGTTTGCTCTGTTTCAGCACATCATGCACTATTGTTTTGGTCACAGTCGTTGTCGATTAGTCCTATAATATCTGTCTTTATGTTACTATTGTTTGCTATTGGTCACATGACCTCGTTTATCATTTGTATCGTGCATGTACCGTCTTCTATTTGTCAGTCATTGTTGGGGTCCTCTACACATTGCGTGATAGGTGTTTGGCAGCCGTATAATGTTTGTTGTTCTCGTGAGTTTTCATTAAATCCATTTTCGCAGTATTTCGTTTGTTTGCCGTCTGTTACTATGATGATGTTTTTGTTTTCGACATCGCTATAGTTATTCAACAGTTGCTGTGCTAGGTAGGTTCCGTGTGATGTATTAGTGGTTCATGCGTCTGGATTGTTTATGGTTGATTGTACTATATCCATACTGTTGATGAATCCCATTAAATCTGTTGGGTTGTTTGAAAAGTATGGATTTACAGGATCGGTTCCGATTTCATGTAATCGTGCCTGTTTTGCGTATGTTACTATAGCTATTCTGTGGTTTTGGTTGTATTGGTAAATGTTGTTTACAAATTGTTCAATTGCTTGCTTGAGGTAGGTTATTTTTGATTGTGCATTTACCTGACTTTGCGGTTCTCATTTAAGCGTTTCTCTCATTGACATTGAGAGATCAAGTACCAATACGATATCTGCTGGATCTTCACATGGATACAGTTCCGTGTGACATGATCATGTTCCGCCCACATAGGAGTCTGGGTCTTCTCGGTTTACTCCTCAGCCCAGTGTACAGGTAACTTCATAATTTCCTGCTGGTAGTGCTATGTATGGTTGATTGAAATCATAGCCTCCATAGGAGGTGTTGCCGTAGTATAGTGTATTGGGATTTGTTCCATATTTGGGATGTAGTTGTCCTGTTGGGTTAAGCTGATTGCTGTATGGAGGACCCTGTAGAGGATCGAAGGGACTGTCTGCAAGGTTTGCTGGACTGGAGAATCCATCATAAAACCGATAGTCGTTGATCAATGCATTTGGATTGCCAACACCTCATTCTGATCGTATTTGGATATGATATGGTTCAGTTCCTGTTCCAATACAGTTGAGCCCTGAAATGATGATGTCTTCCTGCTCTCCTGCTTGTCATCGATCAACTGTTAGATTTGTACATTCACTTGGTGGTCATTGGCATGTGTTGTCACAGCTATCGTTGTTGTTATCGTTTCCGTCATCGCACTTTTCGTTATTGGCTGTATCAGTTATTCCGTCTCCACAGAAGAATACATTGTTGCTACAATTGGGTTGAATTGCATTGCCATCCACAAAACACTGTACTGTGTAGTATCATCAATTGGGTAATAATACAGAACTTATATCTCGTGTTGCAGTTGTGTCTGTTATTGTTTGTGGTGGTAGTTGGATGGCTTGGAATGTCGGATTTGAAGATGTAATCTTTGCTGTGTATGTTCATGGCATATTGCCGTCACATGATATGCTCTCGATGCTTACATTTGTTGGTGCATCCATAATTTCTCCTAGAAATACTTCTGTACAGGTTGGTTTTTCGGTCACCTCAATCGTTGCTTGGCACGTTAAGCTTTCTCCTTCATTGTATGGGTCTGCTATTGTTGCGGTAATGGTATATGATCATACCGTCCCGTATATGTGTGATGTATCATATGGTACTATAGTAAATTGTTCTAATGAGCTTTGGTCACCGAAATTCAACTCTCCTTCTACGTTGTTGTCTGGCAGTCCGATACCTTGTACGTTTATGTTCGCACTATTCCCTGCTCCCAGTGATGTTGGATCTACAGTTATCTTACAGTCTCACTCACATGGTACGAGCTTGAAACATTCTTGTGTACAGCCGTCTCGATGATATCATTCTGGACATGATACGCCAAATTCTCCTATGTGGAAGTATTGTTTTTTGTCGGGAGTAGATGCCAATTCTGCTGTGCTCCAGAATGTGTTATCTATCCACTTCTTTGGTCAGTTTATTGTTGATGAAGCGAATCTGCTGGGTATGTTTTCTGTTCATTCGGACCATATAAAGTCGTTAAGTTGCTGTCATCCAAGATTTTCTAACGAGTTTTTTGGGAATGGTCATATCAGTTCTGCTGCCATTCCGGCCTCTGTTATGCAATTATAATTTAGGAATTTCAGATCTGCTTTTCATCAGTCTCGTGAAAGAGTTCTAATGTGATATTCGTAGAAGGGATGATTTTGATATTGGAAGTGATATCATCATCAACATACGGCTGTTTGGTCTATACATATTCCTTCTTCATTTGTGCCATTTTGGTATATAGGTAAATCTAGTATTTTTTCGTTATTGATAGTTATTTCTGGTATGTCGTCAGATGTTACACCTATGATATAGTCTCCTTCTGGTATGTCCTTGCATAGTCTGAAACCTAACCATTTTCATACGTCGCTTTGTTGTGTCCATACGCCAATCTCGTTTAATCTTCCTTTTTGATTACCTGCTCATTGTTGTCACCAAAAGTTATTTTGTTCTGTATACCCATCTGGGTATCTTACTCCTACTTGACCAAATACTGGAGATCTTACTGTGTCGTTTAGGAAACTTATTTCATAATCTGACCATTCTGTTCAGGGTTCCAATATTGCTCATGTGGTTTCACGTTGGAAACATCATGTGAATTCGACACATGCGGTATCTGATGTGTTGCTGTAACTGTTTTCAAAAATATAGAGGATATTCGGATCTACTGGTGTTGTATTACTGTTTTCTGAACATCATTCTTCTCCTGTTAGGTAAGGGGTTATAAATGCTGTGTTACATATGGTTCCTGTTGACAGTATCGTTGCGTCATATGCTATAGTGAAGTGAATAAGGTTTTCGTTTCATGTATCACGTATTATTTTTCCTGTATATCAAATAATATATCCGTCGTAGTCTTGTACAAAACTTGGTCATTCAAAAGATGCACCATCGGATGAAAACACGAAACTTCCTGTATCTATTGTTGCTCGTCAAGTGTTTATATTGTCCACGATGTAGATTTCGTCTAGTCATCTTACTAGGTATCAACTTATGAAAAAGTGTGCCGTATTTCCGTCTGCTCGTGCTTCTTTGTCAAAGGGGTATTTTGGTATATCTATAATCACTTTCCCAGTACATATTAGTGATTGTGCTGGATCAATGAATCATAGATTGATGATACCAGTAATGATGTAATTTCATGTTTGAGCATATCAGTGAGAGGTAGTATGTGGAACTGTTATTACCTCTTCACTTGAATCATCTCCAAATAGTATTTCACCACTGGAAATCATGGGTGTATTAATTCCAATGAGCGTTATGGGGATTTGCTCATTTGGTAAATATGGTCATGTGTTTACTATTATTTCACATCATCGTGTTTGACGACATTCACTGGAACTTGATCGTCCACGTCGAGATCGATTAATATATCATTGGGTACCATTTGGATCAAAGTCAGCTATTCGTCATACGATTGTTCCTATTCCCTCATAGTATATCGTTATACTATCGTTGCTTGTGAGTATTTCATTAAATAGTCCTGTTTCTAATAGTTTTTGCCTTATTTCGTTAAGATCATTGGTTATGACTAGGTCATAAAACCCTGTTAGTAATGTTATAATTTCGTTACCAGACAATAAGTACAATCATGATAATCACCTAGCAGTATCTCTACTAAATGATAATTTGATTGCACATCATTCTGGTTCATTGATCCTTATTTGCTGGCTACATATAAACACATCACTTAGATCTGGAAAGTTTGTATTGTTTGGGTTGAGTATTTCGATCGCAGCTGTGTATGTGCCTGGTTGGTTGTATTGGATATTTTGTGTCCGTATGCCATTTTGTGTGTTCGGATAGAACATATTGGTATATGATGGGTATTGTGGATATATAGCACTTATTCATCCTGATCGAGGTATGTTTCATGATCGATCTAAGGATACTATCTGGACTGCTGTACCCACTAGTGGTTCCGCATATAAGTCACAACCTGTTTGATAAGTACAAAACTCTGTACAGTTAAATCACTCTAAATTTTCCTCTGATAATGGATCACAAAACTCTCATGCACCCGTATCTATGATACCGTCTCAACATGGATTGTATGCTTTTTTACAACCATCATTACAGTACCATGTTCCTTTTTCATCTATTCAGGTGGAGCTGCTCTGTGGATCACATTCTTCTGTTACGCTATCTCATGATCATGCTTGTATGCCGTCTGATAAATATATTTGATTTTGTTCTAGTATTGTATTGTTTTCTTGTATTCCGTCACCACAGTAGAATACGTCTTGATTACAGAGGCTATATGTTCACTCATTTGAAGGCATTCAACATCGTGTTGAGATTGCCGAACCTGATATTCCTACTATGGGGTTTATTGGATTTGTTTCGTAGATCAGACCTTGTGTATCAAAGTATGTCGTTGTTGCTGATCGACTGTTTTCTACTTGGTTAGTAATGCTGTATGCAACTTGGTGACTATCGGGATATAGCAGAGAACACCTTCGATCTTCAAAGCTTACTGTACCCGATTGGTAGTGCATTGTAGAGTTTAGTGATTCACAACTGGTTGGTGGATCTATGACTATCGTTTCTTTGCATAATGGGTTTATATCATTGCCTCATACTGCACAGGCTATGTCGTATGTAATTTTTCCTGTGTTATATGGAATACTTAATATAAGTCCTGACGTTGGGATATCTCCCGTTAGAACATATCGTCCTCATGTTGTTGGTGTTCGGTTCTGTTCTCGATAAGGAGTTACTCCTGTGTCTCCCTCAATCTTTATTGTGATTTCAAACGTACCACTTCCTTGTCATGCACATGCTAATGTGTCTATATTATATCCTGTTCTGTTTCGTGCGTTTGCGTCATTGGGAATATTGTGTCATGCGGTTATGAGATTGAAACATGCATTGTCGTCTTCTTCAATTGGATCATCACATCAGACCAGATTTGTTAATTGCTCACTTAGTTCTGCAATGTCCTGGATTTTTATGTACGCAGCTTTGCCGTTACTTTTATCATTTACAGAACCATTGTTTGTCCGGTATGTTACGACGCTAGGGTATTGTGGGTTTCGTGAATAATCACTGAACTCTGCATCGGGGGAAACGATTATGACGAGTGGATTGTTGTGAGGGTATGGTCTGTTATTTAAAGTATTGTTTGCTTGTTGCAAGGCATTACCCACTCGGGTTGATGTTTCGTCTGCACTTATGTTTATCTCATTTTTAAGTGCTTCTTTATTTTGATCAGTTACTCCTGTAAATGGTATAATTGTGTTGTCGGTTTCACCAAATGTTATTATTGATATACGATTGGGGTTGTTTGGGTTGTTGATGGTGGCTAGTGAATCTATCATGCTAGCTACGGCAAGTTCAATCTCTGTTTTGTATGGTAGTATCGATGAAGAGTTGTCTACCAATACTATTACGTCTGTTTGACATTGGGTGTTACTGTTTTCTATGGTGCATTGTTGGTTACAGCTTAGTAGGTTTGTAAAGACTCCTCATGATTGGAAGTTCGTATCACATTCTTCATACCCTATTTCTACCTGTGAATCACCACAGAATATGTTTTTGGGAGCTCATGCATAACATTGTCCGCAGTATATGCCTCGAGTTCGGTTTAGATAATTGTTGGTTTCATAATATCAGTTATAGGTGTTTATTTGTCCTGGGACTAGTGTGAATGGTTCGTTTCGGGTGAAAGGTATAAAACTTTGTGTTTGTTTGCCAGACCGGACGTTACATATCCCGTTTATCATTACAGTACTTTCATTGATCCCATTTGTTTCGTAATACTGTGCTAATGATGCATCTATGCATCGCGATCAACAGGTATTGACTATTTTCCCGTCATCATGTGGTATATTTAATGGTCAATGTTGAGTATCGCAACTTGGTGTTGCTAGGTCTGTTACTTGGTTGTCATATAGACCGCTAAAGGTTTTTGGTTTTACTACTTGCTGATAAAAATATCCTGATAGACCTTGTCATGTTTGTAAACTTCAGTTTTGATCCAAACCTATTGAGTAACAATTGTATGATCGCTCGCATGTTCCTGATCGATATGCTTGATTATTTGTTAGTGTAACTGCATCTCGTTTTTGACTTATTAGTGTGTTGTGACAATATTGGTCACATGTGTTTCCTCATCCTCCTTGTGTAGGTGGTATTGGTACTCGAATACAGGCTTTTTCTCCATGAATACTATCAACTTCTATGTCTGCATCATCTATGTACGATACGATTAATGATGGCTCATTACATATTTCAACTCCCGTAATGGTTATACCACTTTCAATGAACTGTTCTCGTTGATGATCATTGATTGCTTCTCGGTCTAATCTGACTCAGGATATGGACCGGTTTATGTTGTGTATTCTGTTGTCGTAATAAAATCATCAAGGTCACCCAAATGTTACTGTATATTCTGGAACATTGGCATATCGACCTTTTATTTGTGAACTTGTTGGTCCATATCATAATCAGGGTATTTGGTATCTTACTATGTTTTGGTTGTTTGATCGACCTGGTTGCGTTTTTGCTATAAATTGCCTTCATTCTGTGAATTTGTCATACGCATATATTCTGTGTTTGTATCATTCATGTTGTTTATAGAGAGATTCGTTAATTGTTAGATTTAGTTGATACGATAGAGTTCATGTATTGTTAGTATCCCCGTTGTATTGTCCCGTTTTAGTTATATTTAGTCCAGAAGCACTTTCGCAGAGAGTGTTACATCCATCTTCTTGGTTCTCATTGCCATCATCACATTCTTCTACTATTAGTATTTCTCCGCTGAGATATGATTCTGTTACTCCATTTCAGCAATACTGAATTATTTGATTACAGTTTGGTGATGTAATTTGTAATGGTCAGACTGCACATTCTATACGATAATGCCCGTGAGGTAGTTGAATGGGATTTGTTGGTCGTAGGAATACTCCTATTGGTACTTCGAATGTGTGTTGTTCTATGTCATATAAGTCTTCTGTTGTTTGTCCTGAGTATATGCTGATCACATAATCACCTGTTCCTATACCTACACAGTTTAGATCGCTTATTTCGATGCCATTTTGACTGTAACTAAGGTTGTTCCACGCGACTCCTTCACAACTGTGAACGCTTTCACATTGTGTATTACATCGTCGTGTATCGCTATTTTCTCATCATTCGTCGCATTGTTCTATTCCTTGATTAATGTATCAATCACCACATACGTTTTGTGTGCAATCATTTTTGCAGTTATCGTTATTGTTACTATTACCATCATCACATTCTTCTCGATTGCTTTTGTGTCAATCTCAACAGTATTCGACATCTTTTTCGCATGCAGTACCTGCTGTATTTTCTGGTTCACCATCTACTTTACACGTTACATTGTAGTGGTTGCCTGTTTCTAGTGTTATTGTTGGTGGATCTTGTGTTATGAGAGGATTGAATCAATTGTTTGTGTTAAGCGATCACGTCATCGTCTGATATACTTCATTGCCAGATCGAATTGTGATTACAAATTCTTCTCACATTCCTCTACATTCTAGATATGTTATCGTGTTTTCATCGTTAAAGATGTTTATGCTTTCGCAATAACTTTCTGCTGCTCCATGCCCTAATTGACAGTCAGATGGACAATCTCAAAAATAACGTGTTATACAGCTTAGGTCTGTTTGTCATAGTGCTCATAATCATTGACACTCTTCATCATTGTTACAAGTTATTCCATTTATGCAATGTTTGCCATCATCACAACTTTCTTGTTGTGTTGTTTGCTTATCGCCGCAGTATCAGCAGCTTAGTGTGATGTTTTCTTGTGATAAGCTTTGACTTGTGTTTGTTAGGGTAGTTGTCTTGCCATTCACATTGAAGGATACCATCACTTCTACGCTGTTGCTATTATCTGGTAGTGCTATGTCTGTTATATTATTCTCTACGTTTGCTGTGAATACAAAGTTTATTGTGTTGGAGTTATCTTTCGCGGTAACACTAATGTATATGTTGGCTCATCATATGTTCTCTATTTGGTTTATCAGATCTTCTAATTCTATGGTGTTGGCATTTTGTTCGTATTGTAGTGTTGGATTGGGTATTATTTCACAGGTATTGCTGCAGTTGTCTGATATGGCATTTACTATACCTGTTGCTCGTTGTTCTCATTGTTGATACTCATACTCGAATCGTAGGCTTGTGCTATTACTTTGCAGATGTATTTCCGCATTATCACCAATTATACTTGCTTCACTGTTGTGGAACGTCGGTACTTCCATTAAATAATTTATTAAGTCCGGCATTGCTCAGGGTAGTACATAGTTGGTTGTTAGTATATTATTTCCTGCTATGTTATTATATATTCCCATCACTGTGCTATTACTCGGTATGTTTACGATGAAGTTACAAGTAAGGGGGTTGTCGCACCCATTATTCATATATATTCGACCTGTGCTACCCCGTTGATTTTGGTACAAAATATAGTAGCTACTGTGACTTCCTGAGAATGTTATGCTTAATTCGTTTGCTCCTTGTACTATGTTTGTATTGCTAATGCCGCCTATGGCGTTGAAAAATAATTCAACTTGTTGTGAGCTATTGAATAATGATATTGGTTCTAATGGTGTTGCTATAAGATTTCCCTCTCCTGTTCCGTTTATATATAGTCATATTATGGACGTTTCGGGTAGGTTTTCGATATTTCAGTGATAGGTGTAGTTCATGGTACATTCTCATTCTCCCCCTTCTGCACAGTCTAGTGGTGTTCTGAGCTCTATGATTTCTGCAGGCGTTTCCGTATCTCTTACTAGTTCTATATAATATACTGCTGTTTCGTCATCTGACTCAATAAATATGTTAGTCTGATAGGTTGTATCAGCCCCTTGTGTTACGAAGTTTGTTGCTATTAGACTGATTTGGTTAAATGCTGATTGATTGTTCACTATCGTATTTGCTATTGTGTTTAGGTTGTTTTGTATGCTGTTTGGATCTGATGTGCTTGCAAACGATACCATGTAATTTAAAGGATCATCTGCAGACCATATGATGTTGTCGTTGGTCGGGCTGTTCTGATATATTTTGCTAATAAACACTCTACCATCGTTTCGTAGATTTTGTTGTGTACATATTTGTTGAATTGATATCGTTTCACTGTCTGTTTGTATTTCGTTGCTGTATGGGTTTTTTGTTGTTAAAGTGATGGTTTTTGTTCCTTGCTCTTGTCGTGTATAATTGTATTGCAATGTTCTTCGACCTAATTGTGGAGGTCTTATTGTATATTCATTGTTGAAAGATAGACTTATAAGTTCCAGTCGTTGTGATGTTTTTGATATGTCTGCAGTAGTTCTTAGTGGTATACGTCCTTTTTTAGGTTCTACTATGATGTTTGTGTTTGCTTGACTTATCTGACAGGTGTTTTCACATCCATCACCATTGTTTTGATTTCCGTCATCACAGCTTTCTTGAAATGTGGTTGTTACATACTGTATTCCTGACGGACTGTCTATCGCTATTAATCACTGATAAGTTTCAATTCTTCCATTTCCACAAAATTGCAACTCGCACGTGTTGCTACAATGTATTCTGTTGCCAGCGTTGTCTAGGTCTTGTAGATTTCAGCCATTTGGTCATAAGTCACACTCTTCTTGAATAACACTTGTATTGCCTATTGTAACTTGGTCTGTTCTTCTGTCTCAACAGTATGGTCACTTGAGGATGCTATTTTGGCATCAGTAGTCACAGAAATTGCATTGTTTGTTATAAATGCTTTCTCGTTCTCTCTGTGAGTTTACTTGTCATTGTGTTATGTAGTTTTCTAATATTTGACCAAAACTGGCACAATTACTTTGGCTTTTTGCTATTCAGTTATTGTTTCATTGATCACATTGTTCTGTGATGAAAGTTATATTGCTCCTGTCTTTTTCCCCTGTCTTTTTATCAATTGCGTATCATTTGTAACTGGTGACTGGCACTAAACCATCACCGCAGTATAATGCAGTACATGCATTACTGGTCTTTGTTGTACCGTAGCAGTATCATCCGTATCATTTTTGTGTTGGATCAGTTATTATGCCACCATTCAGTCATTGGTCACATTGTTCCTTTTCTGTATTCGTTTTATTGTCTCCACAGTAGGGTAGTGGTTCTATAGTACAGTGAGAACTGCAATATCAATTGTTTGTAACGCCTCAGTTTGGTCATTGATCGCATTCTTCTATTCCGTTGTTTTGTTCTCCTCACAATTCGAAGCTATTAGGCAGTAGAGACTGCGTTGCATAATCTCAACAGTAGGTTATTTCGTTTTGTTTGCAACTTAGCGTCCCTTGTTCTCCTCATTTATTTCAATCGGGATTTATCACTACCGTAGTGTGTAGAAGATCCGTGTTGTTTTGATCTTCTGCATATAGTTCTAAGGCTATTGTTACTGTGATAGGTAGGCTTTGAGTAGGCAGAGGTTGAGTGATATTTGTTTGTCCGTTTATAAACTGTTTATTGAGTAGTCTGCCATCCCTTCATACAAAGTATAGTTGTTCTTTTAGAGAATTTAGGTTGTAACCCTTGTTTTGTAAATGATTTATTATTTCAGTAAAATCTATTGCGATGATGGTTTCTTCTCCATCTATGCTCATTGTTATGTCACGATCGGTATTGAATTGAAATTGATTGTATATTCTTGGATTAGTGTCACTGGTGCCTTCGTTACATATATTCAGCTCTTCTGGGCTATTGTGTGTGTTGTCAACTATTTTTTCACACTGTGTATTGTCTGTGGGAGATGGTTTTCCGTTTACCGTACATATAATTTTGTATTTATTGTTTGTTTCTAGGCTGATAAACGCTAGTTCTTCTTGTGATAATACATCAAACTTGAATGGTCATTCAGTATTATCAATTGTTTTTGAAAAGGATCTTGTTGCACCTTGCTCTGGTAGTATACTTATGTTGTATGTTCCAGGGCCATTTCCGTAACAGTTGAAGTCTACTATTCTTTTTTCGTTTCCTATGCTTTGTGTTTCTACATACAAACTTGTGCAGGCAGTGGGATCTTCTACCATGTTTACTGTTTCTTCACATGAGTTGTTTACTGCCTCATCTAGTGGATTATGTAGTGTTAACGTATTGGTGTAGCTCCCTAATTTTCCATAGTCGATAGTGTATTCTTGTTGATTGTTATTTAATTCTGGTGGTACTATTGCGTCTTGGTTTCATAAATCTAAGTTGTCATATATAGCCCGACTTGATCATTTTATAGTTGTTACTGCTTGTGTTGGTTTGTTAGCTAATTGTTGGATTACTAATTCACAGGTAGGTTTCTCTAACTCGCAACTAGGTGTACACCCATCATCGAATTTTAGGTTTCCATCATCACATTTGTCTTCGCTCACTATTTCTGTGTCTGCTTTGCTGTACGTTCTGTTTCCGCAATATTCACATGATAACTTAATGTCTGCTGATGATCATAGTGTCGATGTATTTCCTATAGAAATTACTTCTTTTGCTATCGTATATGTAACTTTACTGCGTATAATCATTGCTTGTCCTGGATTTCACCAGTTTATGTTTTCTGCTATTCATTTGTATGTGTATATGGGTGCTCAGTCTGTCGAGATAGCATTGATTTCTATGCTATTAAGTGTCCCTCATAAGTTTTCTATTTCTGATGTGATGGCGGTTGTATCTATACTTACTTGATCTGGATTTATTGTTACCTGTATGTTTTTGTTTTGTACTACTTCACACGAACAGTTTTTTGTAAATGGAATAATAGATTCACCATAGCTTATGTAGTATGTTCACGACCCTCCTTTAATTGTTATCTTTGTTTTATTGTCGGGGGTTGTTATTACACTTGCTATTTCTAGTTTCTCTTTTTGTAGTGATGTTTGGATGTTTGCATTGTCGTTTGGTATCTTATTCTCATTTGTTCCAGGTGTTCGAAGAATACTTTCTGGATTGCTGTTTTCGTAGTATATTGAGCCAATGGTTCCTTGGTTTAGTTCTACAGTTTGTACGCAACCATAGCTATTATCTCTTTGTTGTTGGACAATCACTTCTTTCTCTAGGTATTTTGTCTCTGTGCTATATGGATGTTTTATTTGGAGTCTTACTGTATATAGTCCTGGTTGGTAGTAACTGTAATTGTATTTTGTCTCTCACGGCCTTGTGTTTGCGTTTTTCCCTATATCGTATTCAAAATCCAGGTATTGTATAATGGCTCGGGGCGATGTTCAATCAATATCTGCTGTTACATTGAGTGGGTATTTCCCTGAATTTGGTGTTGTTTCTAGTGCGATTGCTAGTGGTTCTAGAGTACAGTCTTGTGAGCAACCGTCGCCGTTGCTTGTGTTTCCGTCATCGCATTTTTCGTTTGTCTGATCTACTACTCCATTTCAGCAGTAGGTTATTTCGCTTTTACACAATGCTGCATTTGGGTTACTGTTTCATGCTACCGTACATGTAACTTGGTACTTGCCTGGAGGTAGCGTAATCGCTGTATCACTACTTATAGAACCAGGATCAGCTGTGGCTATTTTTTTGATGTTTCGCACAGGAGTTGCGTTGTCAGACATAGCTCCAGACCAAACGGCTATTTCATATTCACCACCTCATTGACCTTCACATGTCATATTACTAATATCGACTTTATCGCTTGTTCCTTTTCGTACTGTTGATAATTTGTTACATTGATCTGTATTATTTACTGATATTGACGCGATGCAACTTTGTGTGGTATTATTGTAAGGGTGTTTGAGATATGCTGTGATTGTATATACTCATGGAGTATTGTATGTGTAGTTGTATTTCCGTGTTCCTGTTGAGGTTGTTATTGCAGTCTTTTTTTGTGTGTCTACTAGTAGACTTGTCACTGTAGCCCAATTGGAAGAGCCGGTTAAATTAATTGTTGCCAACAAGGGTTTTACTCCTAATATGGGATCGACCGATACTTTACATGTTAAAGCTTCTGTTTTACATAACTCATTGCATCAATCTCCGTTGTTGTTATTCCCATCGTCACATTGTTCTGACTCTCAGTCTATCACTCCATTTCAGCAATATTTTATTGTTGTCTGACAGGATGTACTGGTGATTGATCATATGGTACATTGTACTGTATACGATCCTTTATCTAGTGTGAAGTCTCACCCACTCATACTTCGATTTAATACATCATATGGATCGGTCGTCGCACTTGGGTCAGCGGTTATTGTTTTAACTGTTTGATTATTTTGATTTTTAAATGATATAGTGTACGGATCAGCACCGTGTCATGCACATGATGTGTTTTCAACGTATACTTGATTTCATGTTTTAATAGCCCGGTTTATATCTATGTCATCACATGCGGTATTATATACTATGACTTCTCATGTGCATAGTGCAGATTCATTTGTGTATGGATGATATAACTCTAGTCACGCAATATATATTCCAGAATTACTGTAGGTATTGGTATAGAGTGTTACATTTGGATTAAATGTGGCTATGGGTGTGCTGTTCGGATAGTTATAATATACTTTCCCTGTTAGACCAGCTCGCAATGTTGATCCTCCTACATTGTATGTTATGGATCAACCTTTGGCGACTTTGTTCGCCGAACTACTTATGCTACAGATAATTTCTTCTAATTTGCATTGAGAGCTGCACCCATCTCCGCTTGTTGTATTATTATCATCGCATTCTTCATTTGATTGTACCTCGTTGTCTCAGCATTGTGCACATTGGTTTCCATTTCGTGTATATCAGGCTTCACATTTGAATGTACATGCGGTAGTTGTTGGTGTTGCACTAAATTCTGTACCAGTGTCTTGTACTGGGTTTCGTGTTGTACATATTGTGCCGTTTGATGCAGCACACACGCTCGTGTAGGAAGCTACCGTATTATACACTCAATGATTGTCGGGTATTGCGGGACAGTTGTATGTTGTTGATTCTCGTTCGCAACTGCTATTACATCAATCATTGTTGCTTGTGTTGGTATCATCGCATTCTTCTCAGGACTCAACAGTTCCGTTTCAACATTGTGTTGATATTGTTATTCCTGTACTGCATGATCCAGTAATGAGACTATTGTTTGCGTGTTCTAATAACAAGGTTGCGGTATATACTTGTGCTGTTGCGTAGACATGACTTGTTCACTGTTGTAGATTTGGGTTATCCCAAATTTTTCCATCTCAAAATTGTAGGGTATGTGCTGTTATTCGATTAATTATTGTTCATGAAAATTGAATTTGTGTTTGGATTGTTCATGTTCTTGGGGTGACTGTGAAATTTAGGTCCGTACAGGTTGGTATTATTTCATTACAGTTTATTCCGTTGCCTGTGTAACCAACATTACAGGTACATGTGAAACTTCCTATTGTATTTGTACAAGTAGCGTTTTCATTACAGTTGTCTGTTCACAAAAGACATTCATTTTGGTCTATACAGTATGAAGGTTCTTCATAACAGTTAAATCAGCTTTCTATGACACAATTATTGCTGCATCAATCATTGTTTGTAAGGTTGCCATCATCACATTGTTCGTTTCATTGAATATTTCCATTTCAGCATTGTGCACATATTTGTGTTTCGCTACAATTTGTGTCTGCACAGTCTTGGTTTCCATCGCCATCGTTATCAAAGTTATCGTTACATGTGGATTCTGGGTATTGACAGTATGCTTGCCCATTGCAATCTGTATCGGCACAATCGATATTCCCATCATTATCATTATCTAAGTGGTCACTACACAGTACTTCTTGTGCTGTACAATTATTTCTGCATCAATCAGTATCTATGCCATTTCCATCGTCGCATTGTTCACTTCCGTTCAGTATTCCATCTCCACAATAACGTTCATTGGCACTACATTGTGGACTGTTTCCTCCTGCAGCATTACAATTCCAGGTCCAGGTGTGAGGAGAGCTATTAAATTGAAAATTCACTACTGTTTGTCACGCTGGACATAGTCAACTTGATCAAGCTGTAATTGTATTTCCACCGTTGTCAAAATCATATATTCCTGATCAGTGTAATATACCACAGGAACCATCTGTCAACATACAGTTGTTTTCACAACCATCGCTTGGTATTGTATTCCCATCTTCGCATTCTTCTGGTCAATTTATATCTCCGTCGCCACATCGTTCCTCATAGGCTGCACAATCTACACTTATAGGTCACTTATTACATTTCCATGTTCGAGAGTGATACCCTCCATATTGACTAAAATTTGATACTGTTTCTCCAGTAGTGCACAGTCATGTACTGTATTGGTTTACTGAATCCATATTATCATCTACATCATAGATGTAGTGTCAATCTTTTTCTCAACATACTGCTTGTGTTATTGTACAGTCATTTTCGCATCCATCTGCTGGCACAGTATTGCCATCGTCACATTGTTCTCAGGCTTGTACTGTTCTATCTCCACAAGCAATGGTCGCGTGATGGTTCGTAGAACAGCTTCTTACTACTTCTGCAGTGTCATCATAAAATGAAAATGTTATATTGTAGGTTGAGTCTGCTCATGAAGTATATTTATGCAGTTTACTTCCTATATTGGTTAACGGATATATTGTTCCATCACCCATATCCAGTTGTAGGTTACTTCTAGGTGATATGTTGGTGAATGTTGTTACTCCGATTGTTGTCCCTGCAGCTGCTGATGTGGGTGCAGTGACTTGACATATGGTATCAGCTTTCGCTATAGGGTTTTGGTAAATGCTTGGTAGCGGAATATTAAATATGTGTATTGAAAAATATACTAAGACGATACATAGTTTTGTAAATAGAACTGTGTGTATTTTGCTTTTGTGCTTTTGGATATGTTTATACATATGCCACTGTTTTTAAATAACACTGTTTTAACAGTTTGTGAATAAGTATAATTACAAATTCTTAAGATTCATGTATTTAGTTTCTCTGTTCCTTGAACATATTTACTTTTTTATGTTTTGTGTTGTTTCCTTTACTTTTTTTAGAAATATGTTTATTGCAAACTCTTGTATGTTGTTATCAAATTTGTAGTTGTTGGCTATTTTTTGTATTTCTCCTTTATCTAAGCTTTTGGCGGTTCGTTCTGAATTCTTCATTATTAGTTCGTTTACGATGTTTTCAATTTGTTTTTTCTCCTTTTGAGTTAATCATTCTACGATACATTGCTGACAGTATCTTCAAGAGTCACATTCTTCTGTAGATTCTGTTATTTGATTTCAACAAAATCACTCTTTTGTTGTTGGTTCTGAGACCTCTTTTTCTTCCACTGGTCATATGTAGCTAAAGAACTTTTTTGTGTCTGATTTGTTCTCTTTGTAGTGTTGTGCAAAAATACTTATTTCATAATTACCAGGATTTATATATCATAACTCTCATTGAACAAAAGATATCGGTATTTTTATTGATCCGTCGTCTTGTAGCTTCGGTGTGAATGTATATTTAGTTTGTTGATTTTGAGATAATATAACTGTTATTTTTAGGCGATTTTTGTTGCCGTTGTGTTCTATATTTGTTTCTATTGTCTTGTCGCCAGTTTGATATGGTTTTTGACTGCTGATCTGTATATGTGGTTTTTCTACTAATACTTTGCAGGATCCATCATTTATTTCTGCTGTTGGATCATAGTTGTCTGCAGAGGCAACAGTACATCAGATTTTTCATACCGTGATTGATGTAGTGCAACTTGTTGTAAATCAGGACTTGGTTATCAGTATTAGTATGGCTTCTTTTTTCCCACTACTATTATACCTTACTCCTACAGAGCTGTTTTTGGTTATGATATTTTCGCCTTCTCAAGGGTATACTATCGCTTTATTAATTTGTTCATTTGTTTTTCGTGATAATGTTGTTAGTTCTTTATTTTGCACATTTTTTTTGTTGGCCTTAAACTCTATATCTTTGCACTGTATTATGGGGCTAGCATCATACAAGCAACTTCCGTTGTTTGTTGTACTTTCTGTATTGAAGTTACTCGCATAAGGGTCCGTACATCATGGAATCTCTTTTATGCTAACGGTTTTGGAGCATGTAATGTTGAGGTTTGTAGTATATATGTGTGATAGTTGAGCTTCTATTTTATACTCTCCTTTTTTAGTATACGTATGACTGATGTTTGTGCTTGGTATCTTTGGTCAACTATTGCTATCTCATCGACTTATCTTTTGCATTGCTAAGTATCTTTTTGAATCTGGTGTTTTTATCGAAATTACGTTGCCGTCTGTATGTGTTCGTTCTATATCTGTACATGCAATAGTTTCTGGTTTGCAGTTGTTATCACATCAATGATCAATGTTTAACTTTCCATCATCACATTGCTCTGGATATTCTATTGTGTTGTTACCACATATTGCTTTGCATGTTTTTTCAGCCGAACAATTTGGGTCGGCACAGTCTACTTTCCCATTACCATCATTATCAAATTTATCATTGCAGACTGTTTCTCTAGTGGAACAAAATGATTTATCTTTGCAATCATCGTCTCAGCAGTCTGACGATCAGTCGTTGTCATTATCTATCATATCTGCACAGGATGTTTCAGCTATGTTCTGTTGTGCATTACTGGTAGTTCGACATAGACTTGTTAGCAAAAATATTGCTATGATTATCACAGCCTTTCCCCCTATATATGTTTGGGTTTTTTTATGAGCCATTTTGAGGGAGTTTTTTTGTATGAAACAACTCTCCCTTATTATATTTCCTTATCGTTTTTTGTCAAAAGTCTGTTGTTTTTAGTATAAGCGATCATTTTCTTGTTGTTTTATTTGTTGTGTGTTTATTCAGGGATAGTCGCAATTACATTCTTCGTCCTGATTGTGTATATTGCAGTCAGTTTTCCCATCACCGTCATTATCGATTCCGTCACAACAATTACATTCTGCTGAACCACAAATTTCGAAACATCTGCAATTTGAATCAGCACAATCTACTTTGCCATTATTGTCGTTATCTAGCTTATCGAAACAATTCATTTCTCCGTTGCTATTTCGGTCACATCATACATTATTGCATAATTCTGCTTTTAATCATCCGGGGAGTGATCATCAGCCTCATCCACCCCCACCTCATCATTGACAGTAGCTATTGCTGTAGCAATTACTGTCTTGACAGTCTACTTTCCCATCGCAATCATTATCAGTATTGTCTGAACATATTTCAGCTTCTGCTTGTTTTACTGTGACAGTGCTGTTGAGAGTCGCATCACAACCATTAGTTTTTGTTATGATCACAGAGTATGTTGTGGTTTGACTTGGTGTTACGCTTACCGAACTAGTTGTTTCTCAACCTGGAGATCGCAGATAACTACTTGCATTTACTGTAGTTGCATCTAGTGTTACTGGTACTCCTTGGCATGTATTTTTGTTTTGTAGGGTAGTCGTGACCCCACAACTTGGGTCATTACAGTCTACTTTCCCGTCATTATTGTTGTCTAATCAATCGTTACAATTGCTTTCTGGAGGCACATCGTAGGGACATGGAATTCCAATAAGAGGATGTTTTAAGGCATTGCACAAGTTTAAAAACTTTCCACTGACTTCTGGATCTGCTGGACTACCACTTTCATGTATTACTTGTATGATTTGAGCTGGTGTTAAGTTAGGTTTTAGTGCCTTTAAAAGTCATGCCATACTGGCTGTTGTGGGCGTGGCCATTGATGTACCATCTGCGTTGCGGTATCAGTTGTTGAGTGTCGTTGAATATATGCTTACTCCTGGAGCACAGATGTCTACAACTGAGCCATAATTTGAGAATGATGCCTTACCTCCGTTTTTATTACAGGCTCAAACGGTTAAGTTATTAGGAACGTCAGCACCCGCTGGAGCGTATTGATTTGCAGGTGAGTTATCGTTTCCAGCTGCAGATATAAACAAAATATTTGGATAACTATTCATGATGTTCGCCCATGTTGCTTGTCATCAAGGTCATCCAAATGACATACTTATAATTTCTGCACCCTGTGAGGCCAGTCGTTGTACTGCTTGTGGTCCATGGCTAATAGCTCTGTCTCCCGCTTGGTCTGCATTTGCTTTTGCTAGTATCATGCTGATACTGTTGTATGAAATTGCAGGTACTCCTATATTATTATTTGTATTTGCTCATACGGATCAGGCAACATGAGTTCCATGAAACCATCAACCGCCTCCTGGTGGATTTGTATTACTATCTCAATTTGCTACATCATATGCTTGTACTATATTGGCTTCTAGATCTTGATGTTGGTTTTCAAATGCATTATCGGCTATTCCTAGCTTCGTTTTTGTTGCAATAGATATGTTTTGATTCTCTAGTGCTTTTCGTCATTTTATTATATCTGATCAGCCTTGTTCTTTGTTTACTAAGTGTCGTAGGTTTGTTTTATATGGGTCATTTGGATTTGTCCGTCCATTTATGAAAGTTCCAGCGGGTTCGATGTAGTCAACATACTTGTTTTTTTTCGCTATGTTGATAACGCTTGTTATGTCATCGTATTTTGTTTTTATTCTGTATGTATTGATTAGATTATTCGGTGTATCATATTCTGTCGTATATAACGATTTAATTTCTAGTATCGTTACTTTTTTTTGTAGATCACTTAATGTTTGGTTTCGTGCTTTTGTAAATTTAGCATCGTTACTTATTGTACTGGTTTTGAGAAAATCGTTGAAAGGTATGTCTTTTACATTGTAGCTATTAATGACTTTGCCAGTAAAATTTGATGTGAATTTAATATAAAACTCTCCTGGGAAAAAATACTGTTTTTTTTCTTCTTTTTGGATTTTATCGAGAGTTTTGTAATAGTTGTATAGGGCATCTATTTTGTTTGGTGCCTGGTGATACTTTTCTATGTGCTTTTTTACTTTTTTTTCGTGTTTTTTTGCTATTGTATTTATCATTCATACATAATTTCCGGTGTTGTTTTTTGCGTTTTTTTGTTCTGGTGTTGTTGGGTTTTTTCACCCCAAGACAAAACTTATGATAATTATTATTATCGCTGCACTAATGATATAGATTATTCTTTTCTTAATCTTCATCATCTTCTATTGATTTAAATCAATGATATTTTCTACTGATACTTACTGCTATGGTTAGTGTTGCTAGTATTGTCCCTAATGTTGATATCACTCGTATTCGAGTTGTTTTGTTCGTTGTTTTTTCAATGCATATATTTTCTAATGATATTTTTTTGCCTGTATATGTATTATTGGTAAGCCTTGTTAATCATTTTATGTACTGTTTTGTGTTGATATTGCGATCAGCCAGTAGTCCCATTATTGCTGCCACTATTGGAGATGCTTCTGATGTTCCATCAATGGTGGTGTATTGATTTGCTATATTGGTTGTGGTGATGCTTGTTCATGGTGCTCGCACATCTATTCGTTTACCGTAATTTGAAAAACTAGCTTTGTTTCAGTCTTGATCATATGCTCCTACGGCTATTACTTCTTTGTAAGCAGCTGGATAAAATGGTTTGTCTGAGTTTTGATTTCCGGCTGCTGCGACCAGTATAACTCCTTTTTTTGCTAGTTTTTTAATTACTTTTTCTAACAAGGGCACTTCTTCGTGTGTTCCTCGTGATATATTGATTATTTTTGCTCACATTTCTTCTGCTTTGAGTAATCATTCTATACCTGCGGTTACGTTTGTTCAGTTATTTGTGTCACTTGTTGCTTTTATTAGTATCAATGGAGACTCATTGGTCATGCCTGCGATCCCTTTTTGATTATTTGTTATTGCTCACACTATTCACCATGCTATTGTTCCATGATTCCATTCAAGTAATTTTTTTGGTATACTAATGTCTGTGTCATTGTCTGCTATATCGTATCATTCTATGTTATCTTTAGATAGGTCTTCGTGCGTGATATCAAATGCATTATCTACGATGGCTATTTTGTTTTTTTTTTCACTTGTAACACCACATGAGTCTATGCTGGTCATTGTGATAGCATTTAAATACCGTTGTTGTTGGAGCAATTCATCGTTTGATTGGAAAGCCGCTATTTTAAACAAAGGTACTGGTTGTATTGTTGGCATGGCATTCTTGTATGAGTTTTGGATATAATTCTCTATTTCTTTTTTACTGGTTTGTTGTTTATCAAAATCTATTCTTCGTGTTGATAGTCATAAGTTTTTTTTGAAAGGTTGTGATAGGCGGACATTAGTAAAGTTTTTCTGAATTTCTTCCTCGAAATTTGTCATTATACTTTTTTGAAAGTCTACATATAGTGCGTTTTCGACGTATTTTTCTTGTGTTTTAAATTCTGTAAACATTTGTGGTGATATTGGTAATCTGCCTACAATATTTGTTGTCGCACATCAGGGTTTTCCTATACAGTCACTGTCTTGACAATCGATGTTTCCATCGTTGTCATTGTCAAATTTGTCGCAACAATTCGCTTCGTAGGTGCTACAGTAGGACATTCATTGACATTCTGGTTGTGAACAATCGAATCATGCATCGGCACATGTTTTACACGAATCATTGCAGTCATCTATATCCTTACAATCACTTAATTGATCGCAATCGTCATCTATAAGATTGTCGCATATTTCTGGTTTTGATGATCTATATTTTAGTGTAATGGATGAGTGTGCTGAGCATCCATTTGTGTTTTTTACGTTTACTGTGTATGTTTCATTTTTGTTGTTTGGTCCTGAAAGTGTTATTTCAATTGTGTTACCTGTCATGCCATTGCTTCGTATTATATCATTTTCATTTATGCCTGTGCTGCTATGTATTATTACTTTTAGTTTGAGTATTGTTTCTCCACAGAACTCGCCTGTTCCTTTTGAACTTTCTATCTTGACTGCGACTCAACAGTCTTCGGTATCCATACAGTCGCTTTTTCAGTCTCCATCATTGTCTCCTCAATCGTTGCATGTTTGCTCGTTTTGGTATTCACATATTATGTCGTTTTGACCCGTAAGTCCATTACAATCACTGTCTCCGCAATCAATTCATCATCATGAAACTGGAGGGTTTGGATAACTGTCTCCGTCATTATCTCATCCGTCATCGCAAATTGTTTCACCTGTTGATTGGCATATTATACGTTCATCATTTTCTCATATAGGTTCTCCTAATACACAACCTGTGTCTGCACAATCTGTTAGCCCATTACAATCATTATCTACTTTGTCTCCACATGTTGCTGCTTCTCCTGTGCCTTCAGGAATTTGTCATGGGGTTATATCGGGTGTGCATTCGGATCGTTCTCAACCTCATCCTACTCATGCTTCTATACATGTTTGTGTTCAGCTGATTGCACATATTCATTGATAATCTCAGCTATTAGGTGTACACGATTGTTCTGTTCATATTTCACATCCTGGTGTTTGATAATTTAGACATGGGTATCATATTTTAGCTACAGCTGCACATACGTTAATGCGTCACGCTCATCCTTGTCGTGATATTGAGTCTGCTGTGCTTAGTATTACGTCTTTTATCTCTTCAGCCGATAGGCTGCTGCCTTTAGGTAATGCTCTTAGTAGTCATGCTAGACTAGCTGCGATAGGTGTAGCCATAGATGTACCTTGTCGGTTAGTTCATCAATATGAATTATTTGGTAGTGTTGACCGTATATTTACTCATGGAGATGCTAATGATACCCGGTTATTCCCGTAACATGTAAAAGATGCTTTTCAGTCTGTACTTGTACTAGCTGCTACATTGATAAAGTTTTTTAATCATCGTGAACTTCTTGCCAATTCTCCGGGGAATATTCACCATGTTCAGGGTGGTGCGTTATAGGCTTGATCTGTAGGGGAGCAGCAATATTGGTAGCCGTTTATAGCGTGATTTGTATCGGGGTTAAGATTTTCGTTTCAGGCCGCCACCAAAAACAATGTATTCGGGTGTGCTGCGAATAGATCTCTTAGATCTTCTGCTTCTCATGAGTCTCTTTTCCGAAATCATGCTAGTTGTGATATTGATACTACCTTTGTTTGACTTGCCACACTGTCTAATTTCCCTCGTTGTGATTTATAATTTATTGCTGCTGGATTTATTACTAATTGTACATTGTTGTTGGAAATAGCAGGCACTCCTTTATTATTATTGGTTCTTGCCGCTACTGATCAGGCTGTGTGTGTTCCGTGACTGTCTCCCATCCCTGCTCCTTGTTCTAGGTCTTCATGCGATCAAACTGATTCAATAATTCCGACTTTTATATTTCATTGATCGTAATAATTGATTGCAGACCATGCATCATATGTTTTTGTATTGTTTAGGTACCACATATTGTTTTTCAGTGGATCATTTGGATATGTTGGATCGTTCACTTGTGTTGGTTTCATAATGATGTCTTTTGCGACATATTCTACTAGTGGCCAGTTTTTTATCTTTGGATAGAGAGTGTCGTTTTCCCAGTCATCATTTTGGTATCGTTTTTCAAATGTTAGGTAATAGTAATTGTTTAAGTATGTGTTTGCTGGGTTATGAAACCTCAATCTTGGTCTTGTTATGCTTAATAGCTTGTAGTCTTTGTTTAGACTTGTTAATGATTGGCTTATTCGTGCTAGGTTTTCCCCGGTCAAACCTCATATTTTTTTCGCTTTTTTTACTTGTCTTTTATTCCGTGACGTTATGGTTGTTTTGTTGGCGAAAAATTCTTCTAAGTATTGTATCTCTTCTGTGTCTTTGAACTTTACTTTTATTATTCATGGAGCATATCGCTTTTCTTCCCCGTACTCTTTTATTCTTTTTTCTCTAACAACTTTTTCTTTTTCACTCATTTTGCTCACTGTCTCAAATGTATCATATAGAATTCGATATGGGTCGTTTATTATCATTCAGTTTTCATCTATTTGCACTTCGCCTGTTGTTTGGTTGGAATATGTTGTTGGGACTTTTTGTTCATTTTTTTTATGTAGTAGACCATATAGTAATCCTGTACATAGTACAGCTATTATTGAAAGTTTTGCTATGATTTTTCACTGTCTCTTAATCATGTTTTCTTTGATCGAATACTTGCTCTTAGTATACTTTAAAAGGTAGTGAACATTATTTTATTCCCTTCTTTGTTGATATTATTTGTTGACAAAATTACTTGATTATTACTTGATAGCTTTGGCTGTCTGTTGCATTTCCTTTTCTGTGTGTTGCTGTATATAATATGGTGTATTCTCCAGGTGATAGGTAGTTCTCTTTGCTTGGATCTGTATGTTGTACTTTTATCGAAAATGTTCCGTCAGCATAAAGAACTGGATAAAATTCATTTATCACAACTCAATCCTGTGATAATTGTGCTGATATCTTTACTAAGTTTGGAGTGTGTGAGTACTGGACTTGTCAGTTGAAAGAGTTATTTCTGTAAGGTATGCGTGTTAGTATTTTCACGAATCATTTCCCTGGTGATATTACGCAACTTCAATCTTCTATGGCAGCTTCTGAATCGTAATTATCTGCTTGTTCGTATGTGCATCATTTTTTACCTACCTCAACTGTTGTGGAACAATTATAGAGTGATCAACTAATAATTTTGACTAGAAACTTTGCATTGTATTTTCAGGGTTTACTGTAACTATGTCATAATGGGCTAGTCGTGCTCCTATATAAAGTCCCTTCTCAAGGATATAGTGATACGTACTCTATATCTTGATTGATGGTCCATTTGAAATTTACTGTGTAGCTATTGTTTTCTATATCCTCTTCTGTTATTTTTTGTATGTGTAGTTGATCGCAATAGAATGCCCCATTACTTTTGTATGTACATGTTCCATCGTCTGTGGTTGCTTTGGGATCATAGTTTTTGGCCTTTGGATCAGTGCACCCTTGTATGCTTTCTATTTGTAGCGTTTCACTGCATATTATTGATTTACTGTTATCGTTTTTGTTTTCTAATGTTATTTTGGTGTTATACGAACCAGCTTTTTCATATGTGTGACTTACTGGTATGGTGATGTTGGTAGACTGGTTACTATTCTCTCACCAATCCACATTTTTCACTCTGATTCGTGTTTGGTTTACATAGCCCAAGTTTAAGACAGTTGCTTGACTGGAGTTTTCTCATTGACCAAGGACGATATTCACTTTACACGTTGGTGTTTCCCGCTTGCATGAGCTATTGCATCAATCGTTGTTCTCACTGTTTCCATCATCACACTCTTCGTCGCTTACTACTATTCCGTTTCCACACTCAGCACTACCTGTGGCGGCTATTGTTAGGTAACAAGCGTTACTTCACTTACAGTCAGTGTCGCGGCAATCAATGAGTCAATCTTTATCGTTGTCTACATGATCATTGCATATACGTTCTTTGTATGAATCATTTTGATTGCAATCTGTTGGACATATTTCAGTATTTTCTCATCTTTGTGTTTCACACTGGTAATTGAAATTACAACCACAATCATTCCGACAATACTTTATCGTTTCATTTGTTTGGCATATGTTGTCTTGATTGCAAACTGTTTCTATTTTGCAGTCAGTTTCACAACTTTTTGTTGTTTCCGCTCTTTCTGATTCACATATCCCATTGTCGTTACAGCTACAGTCTCAAGGGCAACTACTGCTGTCTTCTTGGTCTTCACATATGTTGTTATTGTTGCATTGTGTATTGGTATTTTTGTGGTCGGAACTACACTGATAGGGTTTTATTGTGTTTATTGTTTTACACATATTAATAAGTCCATTTCACAATTCTTTTTCTTTTAGGGGATCTGTATTGCTGATGAGTGTTTTTTTTAATGATCGTCAATCTGTGTCTTCTGACTGTACTGATCTTATTGTGTTTGCTATTGCGGTTACTATAGCAGTAGCTACTGACGTTCCATTGCGGTATTTTTTGTCAGATTCTATCTTACTGTATATATTTTCTCATGGTGCTGCTATATCTATGAATTCGCCTATGTTTGATTCTGATCGTTTTTCATTTTCTTTGTTGGTAGCAGCTACTGCAATCATATTGGGTGAATCTACTGCTGCTGGGTAGTATCCGTAGCTTCCTGCTTGTAATGTTCCTAGTAATGGGTGTTCACATGTTTGTTCTCATGGGTTGATACCATTATTCCCCCCTGCTGCTACAAACAGTATTGATGGGTGACTTAGTATGATATCGCGTATTGTATTACTATATTCATGAGGTAAACATCATCATAGTGATAGATTTATTACGTTTGCGTTGTTTTTGATTGCTCGTTGAATTCCTTCGATTAGATGACTTAGTTGTGAACCATCACCTTTATCGGATGCTATCTTGATTGCTAGTAGTTTTGTATTGTAGCTATTATCCGCTATTATACTTGCTATATAGGTCCCATGGTTTCGTTTTTCATTTTTTATAGGGGGGATCGTGTTGTTGTCTTCGTCGGCTATATCATATGCCTTCAATAATATTTGTTTGATGTTTCCCTGTTCTGTATCGATTGCATTATCTATTACAGCTACTATAGTTTCTTGTTTTGCTTCCAGACTTATGGATGATAGTTTGTTTAATTCTGTTGCTTCTTTGTACCGATCATTATTATCTCATTCAGATTGGTCTCATGCTATATATAACTCTGGTACAGGTTCTACGTACTTTATGAATGGTGCCTTTTTGATTTGCTCTATTACTTGTTTTATGTTGGGTGCTTGAAATGTTATAGTATATAGATTGTTCCGAGGGGTTCCGTTTACACTAGATTCGTCTAATCCTTTAAAATCAGCTGTAATTTTTTCTAGGTTGTAATTTTTGTGTAATAACAACAGTAGCTGATTGATTGTGTATAGTACATTTTGGTCGTATCACGACCATTTTTGTGCCTTTTGTGTTTGTGCTATAAAGTAGTTTAGTATTTGTGTTTCTTCTGTGGAGAAATTGTCTAGGTATGGGTCTAGATTGTCTTCGAATCTTACTAATAGTTTCACCTCTTTTTTGTTTTGACTAGATGTGTTGCTTTGTTCTTGTTGTATTTCTTCATCACTTGAAATAGATATGGTTTGCCCAGAATTGTTGATGCCAAAACCAAAGCCGTTGGATATATGGTAGCCCATATAAGCTCCAACGATAAAGAATTGTATAAATAGTTTTTTTATAGATAGGTGTTTCATGGTTTTTTACGATATTGGAAACTTACCTTTCATTGTAATCTTTCCTTTTATTCCTGTCAATTTCTCTTTTTGTAGCATTGTTTTTCTTTGACTTTTTTAGATCTTAGTATTTGCTAATTCGTATATTAGGTATTGTAGAGTGCTGTCCATTCTTTCTTTTGTATCAGAGTTTAGATCTGCTTGTCCTTTTATCTGTAGCCTTGTTTGGTGTATTTGGTTTATAAGTAGATTTAAGGCTCTTTCGTTTTGTATATTGTTTTTATACTTTTGTGCCATTGATCGTAATTGTATCTTTTGTCTTGCTGATAACTTGTTTAACAGATCTGAGTAACGAATATCTATTAGTATTGAAACTGGTTTTGCTTCTACTACCAATCTTTGTTTTGATGAACCGATAGGGTAACATGTTAGCAATGTTACTTTGTTCCCCTGATTGTTCTGTTGTAATATTTTAGCATCACTTGGATTTACTATTGATTTTTTTGTAACTGTGTATGTGTATGTTTTGTATTCTCCCTTTACTCTTTCTACTAGATAGAATACATCATCCTTTTCTAATAGAGGGAGTAGTTTGAAGGCATTACCTATGTTGTTTTTGTCTTGGTCGGGTAGTTGATATTGCGAACTATGCCCTACTAACACAGTATTGCCACCCTTCCCTATCCCTGCTGAACCTGCGTAGTGTACTATTGTTTCTGTTAACTGATCTTGTATGTCTATTGGTTTGCCTAGTATGAAGCGGTCCAGTTCAGTAGGGTTTTCTATGTCTTTGATTGCTACTACACTCCCTATACTTGGTGCTACGAAGAATTTTGTATAGTGAAGGTATTTGGGTGGTAGAATGTGTTCTATTCGATAGAGTGGATCTTTGTAATGAGGGTCGTCTATGCTTAGTGTTCTGAATCGAGGAAGACTTTCTGTGTTGATGTTTGGTTTTTCTGACAGTGTGTATCAGAGTTCTTTGAGCTTTTTGTTCAATCGTTCATCGTCAGGTCATACGTTTGGTAATTTCTCTGGCATCATAAAATTGTTACTACCTCAAAATTTACATTGTCCATTTAGATAGCATACCTCTTTTCTGATTTCATCGATTATATATTCCTCAAAGTATGTGCAATCATCAGAACAATATGGTCAGCCATCACACTCTTCTCCTTTCTCTACTATGCTATTGCCACAATACGGTATTCTTCCTTCTTCTAAAAAGCAGGTGCTGTCACAACTGTCTCCATTATAATTATTGCCATCGTCGCATTCTTCTCATTGATCTAACTTGGTGTTTCAGCATATGTTGTTGTATCAGTTATCTGTTTGGAAAATGCAGGATCCATCATCTATTTCTGCATCTGTATTAAAATTGAGTGCATCTTCATATATACATCCCTTTTTCCCTACTTTGATTGTTAGATTACACGTTTTTGTGTTTTTGTCTTTTGCTTTTATTATTAATTGTGCATTATATACTCAGGGTAGCGTGTAACTATATTCTTTGGGACTTGAGGAATCGATTTCGTATGTACCTGCTCATGCATAAAATTGTATTTGTGTGATTTGACTGTTAAGTGTTCGTAAAAAAAATACTGTTTCACCTACATCTGGTTGTGGTTCGCTTACTCTGAAATTTACATCTGTACAATCGTGGTTGTTTGTGCTGTAATCACAGGACTCATCATCAATTGTTGCATTGGGATCATAGTTTTTAGCTTCTTTATCGGTGCAACCAGGTATTGATTTTATTGTTATAGATTCTTGGCAGATTTTTATAATTGACCCCGAGAAATTGTTCTGTATTTGTACTTCCGTTTGGTATGTTCCTAGTTGTGTATAACTGTGACTTTGTGGGAAGTTTGTGTTGTTGAGAACGCTACTGTTATCTCATCGTGTAAGCGATTTTATCTTTGATCGGGATGATAAATTATTAGTTGTTGCGATGGTTAATTTTGTTATGTCTGTGTTTATTCCAAATATATACGATACATCATTACAGTTTGGTAATTCGAATTTGCAGCTGCTGTTGCAGCCGTCATTATTACTTGTGTTGCTGTCATCGCAGTCTTCTTGTGTGTTCACTATTCCGTTTCAACATACATTTAGACACAAACTATTGTTTGCACAGTCTACGTCGAAACAGTCTGCTGCTCAATCTGTATCATCATCTATTCAGTTGTTACATATTTCTGCTCAACTATTTCCTCATCATGTTTGACAAGCACTACTTGTTGAACAGTTGCTATCTGAACAATCTGCTTTTCAGTCTACATCATTATCTTTTCAATCGCTACAGTTTGTTTCTCCGTTTGGTTGACATATTACTCATCCAGAGCCGGTTTGTCCATTGCAGTCCGTATCTGAGCAATCTGCCTTTCCATCACTGTCATCGTCTTGGTTATTATTACATATCTCATGTGATCATGTTGATGAAGAGCATTGACTGTTTGCATTGCAATTTGAATCATTACAGTCTATAGACCCATCTCAGTCGTTATCGAATCCGTCGTTACATGTTGTTTCTGATCAATATTGACACGTACCTCATGATCATATTTGATTGTTACATCAAGAATCAACACAGTCAATGTATCAGTCATTGTCATCATCTACTCCATTGTTACAGGATTCTATTGATCCTGTGCTTTGACATACACTTGCGGATGTACAGTTTGAATCGTTGCAGTCTATAGAACCGTCTCAGTCATTATCAAATCAGTCGTTACATGTTATTTCCGTTGATTGACATATTAGTGTTCCGCTGTATGTTTTATTATCGCAACTGGAATCTGTACAGTCAATAAACCCATCGCCATCATTATCAAATCCGTCATTGCATGTTACTTCTCATGTGTATTGGCATATTCATCATGTTGTTACAAATCAATTGCAATCACTGTCTGCACAGTCGTTTTTTGTGTCTTGATCTTCATCTCATGGGATGGCACAATACTCTGATGGTGGTCGTGTGTCTACGAAAGTTAATGTTACTGTCGCGTTATCACAATTGTTACTATTAATTTTGCTACACACAATATACCCGAAACTTATTGTATCTCCTGTGCTTAGATCATTTCCACCGTAATAATACAGGATTTGTGTGTTATTAGTTACTATTTGTGCAGATCCCGTTGTGGGGGTGTTTACTATACTTGTGATTGCTAGTCCTGTTTCTAGTTCTGAACCGTAGTAATCATTGTTTAGCACGGTTATGAGTATTGATACTATTCAATTTGATCAACTTAGGTCGTAAAACCTGTAATCGTCGTTTGCTGTGACACTTGTTCAGTCATTGAATGTTATTATGATTGTTGCGGTATCGCACATTATCGTGTTACAAACCTGATATTGTCCTGTTACTTGTTCTCATATATTTATGTTTGATCAAGAATATGTGTAGATGATGGTGTTGCCTGACTTTGTCATCGATCATGTGACAGGGTAGTTTGTTATCCCCGATAAGAATAGTCAACTTCATTGGTCATTCTCTAGAACGTTAATGACTATTGTACTACCCGATCATATTGTAAATGTTGCTGTGTCATTTACTCCTGTTACTACTCATGTCACATTTGTTTGTTCTCAGGTAAAACTAATAGTGATGGTTGCATTGGAACAATCTGTATGTATGCATACTTGGTAAGAGAAGCTGATATCGCTATTTTGGGATGATCCATTATAGGTGTATGCCACTTTCTGTTCTCATAAGGATCAGGAAATGAGGGCACTTCCTGTGAAAGGGCTTGTTATTAATGATGCTATATAACGTCATGTTCCGGAGTCGTTTGCTAGTACATCTATTAGTATTGTGTCGCTACTATTGCTTATGTTGAACACTGCTGCATCATTTTGTTCTAACAATACTATGTTTGAATTGGTGAATGTATACGTCAAAGTTCCTGTTGCACATGCTTCTCAACTACTTGGTATTGTTATGCATATTTGATATTCTACTGTATCCCCACTGTATGCTATCAGATTTCCGCTGTTGTATGTGTATGTTATAGCGAAATGTCATGATGCATTTAATCCTGTTGTTGCAGTTCCATAACTTGGTGTTGCAATTATTGATAGAGATGATGTTGTACTTGGTATGGTTTGGTCGAATACTTCTTGTGTATTACTATATGTGGACGATAGGTTATAGTTTATTGAAAAATCATTTATGATGTAATCGTTTCCACTATATGTTATGATTCACGCTGCACTTGTTTTTGATAAACTGTATGGGTCTTCTATTACGTTTACGTTTGCTCGGTTTGATTGTGCAATCTTGAATCATAAGAAAATTCCTATTGCCACAAATTTTACGATTAGCCGAATTTTTATTCTTTCTTTTTTCATCCCTGAGACTACCCCCTATAAAAGGCATCTCACATTTTATTTTTTCTTCTTTTTTGTGTCAAATTTACATCGTTTTTCTTCTTTTTTCTCTTGGCCTTTTCTTCGTTTTTTATATTCATCGGAAATTGCGTAGATCTTTTATGATAATTAGTACTCATAGTCATAATAATGCCACAAAAAATATTACGTTAATATAGCTTTCAATTGTATAATACTTTTGAGGTTTGCTTTGACTTATGGTTTGTATGATTACAGATAGCAGTCTTCCTCCATCTAATGCTGGTATTGGTAGTAGGTTAAATATAGCTAATGCTAGAGATAATATTGCTATAAATGCCAAAAACTCACCAGATCAGCCTGCTTCCCGGATTATCGATCCGATTTTTGTTGCTCCTACTGGTCAGCTTAAGTTTTCTAATGCATTGCTTCTGTCGTTTGGTTTTGAGGATGAGAGTTTTACTATAAGTTGTCTAAGCATTTCGAACGTTATTTTTGTTTGTGCCTTCATTTCTTTAGCTGCTAAGGTTATGCTTTCAATGACATTTCCTTTTGTTCCATTTATTATGTATTCCGAATTGTCACGCACGATTACCCCTAGTAAGCATTCTTTTCCACAACTTATTTGTTTTTGAAATATTTCTTTGTCTTTTGATCGAACGATTTCAAAGGTCTTATTTATGTTTTGTGCGAGTAGGGATTTTAGGTTTTGGTTATTTACTGGTATATCTGTAATTTTTAGTATGATGCTTCCACTACTTATTCCGACTTCTTCTGCACGTCCACCCTTTACTACTTCTTCTACTAAAGCGTCTCATGTTTTTGTTCTGACAACGATAATCTTGTTTTTTTCTGCAAATTCTAAATTTGGCATTATAAAGCTGTTTGTTGGTCAGACTCGAGCGTTATCAGGTATAATGACTATGGGTTTTACGCCTTGTGAGAAGGCTATTACTAATAAGATGTATGCAATAACCCCATTTGCTAAAATGCCTCATAGCAAGATGAGTGTTTTTCTGAAGAACGAGGCTTTTATGAAGCTATCTTTTTCTAAGAAATCTTCGGATTGTGGGTTTTCTCATTTCAACCTTACAAACCCTCATAGTGGTATTGCATTGATGGTTATCTGAGTTCATGTTTTTGTTTTACAAATATTGGCTATTTTGGGAGGAATCCCTATTCCAAACTCTAGAACTTTTACTTTTGATGCTTGTGCTGTTATATAGTGGCCAAGTTCGTGCCCGATTATTAGCAAAAGAAATGCTAGTATGACTACTATAACTCATATCATGTGTTTACTTTGTTTACGATATAATTGTAATTAGGTTGTGATTAATTTTCTAATTGTATTATTTATCCTTTTACTATTTGCAATGTATGATGCACATTGCCATTTGACTGATGATCGCTTATTCCCTGAATGGGGCGTGTATCTTCAAAACTTTTTTTCCTCTTGAGGTTTGTGACTTGTAACGGTTGGTACCGACAGTGATTCAAATAAAAAAGTTATTGCTCTTGTCGAAGATGCTGATTTATCTTTCCCTGATGGCTTGATTAAAGGTACTATCTGATATCATCCTTATGAGTGTGTTGTAGGTTCTCTTACTTTTGCTACTTTGTATGCCAGAATTAATGAATTGTACAATTTGTATTCCGACCATGAATCTTCTATAGTTGCTGTGGGTGAAGCTGGAATTGACTTACATTATAAAGATGCTTATGAAACTTTATCGCTTCAACAGTCTTGTTTTGCACTCCAGTGTGATTTGGCGTTACAGCTTTGATTGCCTGTTGTCGTACATTCTAGAAATGCCTTTTTGGAAACAATGTCCGTACTTAGTGATTTTCCAGATCTTGTAGTATATTTTCATTGCTGGTCATATTGAATTAGTGAATTAGAGGAAGTTCTTACTGTTTTTGATTATTCTTATTTCTGATTTTGTGGCAATATTAGCTATAAAGGTTCTGATTCTTTGAGAAAAACATTAAGTCATATTCCTCTGGATCGTCTAGTTTTGGAGACTGACTCACCTTATTTACCTATTCAATCTAAAAGGTGATCTACAAATGAGCCGTGCTTTATTACATTTTTATATGATTATCTCGCTTCTTATTTATCCATGGAAAGAGCTGATTTTTCATCTCGTGTATGATTGAATTTTAGATCTTTGTATCAGTTGTAATTACAATGTCTCAGTTTGTGTCTGATTATTTTTATACTTTGCCGGATGACTCAATTGCACAATTTCCTGCTAGCCCTAGAGATCATTCGAAGTTGTTGGTTGTGGATAAATACTATCGCTTTGATCGTTTTGTTTATGATCTTCCTTCCTTGCTTTCTTCTCGTGATGTTCTTTTTTTTAATGATACGGCTGTTCTTCGTGCTAGACTCTTTCTTTCACGTGTAAGAATCTCTTTTTGATGAAAAGACCGTATTCTTAACTCCGGAGAGGTCTTTCTTCTTCGTTTGATCGATGAGTACCGTTTTGAGGCTATGATTTCTCCGTCAAAGTATTTTCGTGTGTGATCTTGTTTTTTTTTGTCCGATACTGTTTTTTGTTCTGTAGAATCGATCTCTTTTGGTGGTAGAATATTTCTTTCTTCATGCCCTGTTTCTGAACTTTTATTGAATTTTTGATCTATTCCTCTTCCTCCTTATATTTCTTATGACTCTTCTAAGGAATTGTTATACCAAAGTATTTTTGCAGAGAAACTTTGATCTGTCGCAGCCCCCACTGCGTCTTTGCATTTTACCCATTCTTTGTTGCACTCTTTACGTGATGTTTGAGTTGATATGCATTATTTGACTTTGCATGTTGGTATTTCTACTTTTAAACCTCTTGTTCATAATGTGGTATCGGATAATGTCATGCACTCAGAATATGTTTGCATCTCGAAGTCTTTGTTTACTACCATTGCATTGGTTTATGCTCTATCCAAGCGTATTGTTGCTATATGAACAACTGTTTGTAGAGTTTTGGAAAGCCTTCCTTATGTGTGGGTATTACTTCCTGAAGAAGAAAAGCTTGCTTTTACTGATGATGTTATAGATTTTTGGGATATGATTTCTTCTGACGTTGTTGCTTGTGATCTTCTAATAGAAAGTATCTCTTTTTGAGATGATTGGATCTCTTTTTATACTCGTTTGTTTATTTATCCCTGATTTTCTTTTCGTCTTGTTTGATGATTATTAACAAATTTCCATTTACCTCAATCATCCTTACTTCTTTTAGTTGCTTCTTTTTTGTGAAGTAAGGATCGCTTACTTTCTCTTTACGACCATGCTATTCGTTTTTGATATAGGTTTTGTAGTTTTGGTGATGCTATGTTACTTATCTAAGATGTATTTAGTCAACCGTAACATTATTGTTTGTCTTTTACTTTTTTTGTTTTTTTCTTCTTTTGTATTGTTCGTTCCGATTTTACTGTGAACTTGCGATTGCAAATTGAGGCGGTATTTATTACATATTCTTTGTCTTTATTTATCCTTTTTTGTTTTGTTTTAATGAGAAAAACTGTTCTTCTTGTTTGTCTTCTTTTGTGAGCTTCTTTCCTGACGGCGTGTACTGTTAAGAATAAACAGACCGTAAGTGTTGAATCGCCTGATCCTGCAACTTCTTCGGTTGGACTTGTTGTGACTGAAGGTGTTGAAGAAAGTAGCGATACTGCAGCAGTTTGACTTACTGTTACAGATGCACCTCAAGATAATGACAACAATGATACTGTTTTGGATGTTGTTGAACCTTCCAACAACTAATTCTTTTGTATTTGTTTTCTCATTTGTTTAGTTTTCTTAGCAGAACTGGTCTTTTTCTAGGTTGGTTTTTGCTTTTTTGACCTGCTTTTGTTTGTTGCTTTTGGGAGTTATGCCTGTTGAAAAACTTATTATTATAGGGTCTTGACCTGCAGGACATACTGCTGCTATCTATGCATCGAGAGCGATGCTTTCTCCTTTGATGTTTGAGTGATTTTTGGCTTGATGAATTGCTGCTGGCGGTCAGTTGACGACAACTACTGAGATTGAAAACTTTCCCTGATTCCCTGATGGTGTCTCATGACCTCTTCTTATGGATCGTATGAGAGAACAGTCGCTTAAATCTTGAGCTAGAATATTTACTAAAACTGTTGATTCTGTCGATTTATCGGAACGTCCTTTTAAGGTTTTCGTTTGAGATGACATTTTTCTTACACAATCTTTGATTATTGCAACTGGGGCAGTAGCTAAACGTCTTAATTTGCCGGGTGAAGATCTTTATCGACAGAAGTGAGTTTCCGCTTGTGCTGTTTGTGATTGAGCACTTCCAATTTTTAGGAACAAGACATTGGTTGTGGTGTGAGGGGGAGATAGTGCTTGTGAGGAGTCTCACTATTTAACTAAATATGCTGATAGAGTGTTGCTTCTTGTTAGAAAAGATCATTTAAAGGCTTCTAAAGTGATGCAGGATAGAGTACTTACTCATCCTAAGATACAAATTTTGCGAAACACTGAGTGTCAGGAGATTAGAGGCGATTGAACCTTAATGAACTCTTTATTGGTTCTTAATAATAAAACTAAGGATAATTATGTTGTTGAAGCCTCTTGATTGTTTTATGCTATTGGACATTCTCCTAATACTGGTTTTTTGTGATGACAGCTTTCTTTGGATGCAGAATGATATATTATTACCTGTTGAAGATATCTACAGGATTATTTTTATGGTAGACTTTCTATTGCTGATCAAGAACTTCAGTCTTTTCGTTCTCTTGCTGTTCATCTTGAGACTTGAACTTCTGTGGAATGAGTATTTGCTGCGGGTGATGTCGCTGACAAAGTATATAGACAAGCAATTACGTCCGCTGGGACTGGTTGTATGGCTGCATTGAATGTCGAACATTATTTGCAAACCGTTTCGTAAACTATAATTTTCTATTTTACTACGCATTAAAATCACTATAGGTGACCATGTGGCTATTTGGTCTTTCTATTTATTTGTGCTTTTATGGTGGCTAGAAAGTATACTAGAAGAAAAAAAAAATCTTTCTGACGTCTCATTATTGATAGACATAGAGTCAGTATTGTGATGATGATTTTTTGATGACTTTATTTTTTTTCTTTGTGATTTGCTCAAGAATCTCCTCTTATGAAGGTTTTTAGTGATTATGCTAGTTATATAGTTGGTGAGATTTGAGTTACTTTGTTTTTTTGATTGCTTTTTTTGGTTGGTACTCTATTGCGATTTCAAATGAATAGAATGAAGTTTGTTATAAAAATGTTTTTGGTTTTACTTGTTCTTTTATCATCTTTGTTAAATTTCCCTGTTTTAGATGCTGGGACGACATCCTATCAGCAATTTGGTTGATTTATCTCTTACCCATTATTCTATATTTTGAGCCAGATGTTTGGCTGATCAGTTACTGCTATTAAGAGCTTTATTATTTTATTATCACTTCTTTATTTTGGTTATTTACGGTATGTTTTTCGCATACCTGTTCCTTCCTTTGATATTTCTACAAAACCATGACATAAAAAATACGGACAGGGTAGACAGGGTTGACAGCCGTCTAGTCCTGACTTGTTTTATACGAAAAAGGGTTCAGACTCCCTTTTTAAAAAGGCTCTTTCTGCTGTTCACGATTGACAATGACTTGGTGTTAGCTCTACTACGTTGTCTTGAAAGTGACAATCTCTACAAGAAAAGACTCTTTTGAAATCTATTATTGATTCTAAGGTCCATTCTAAGCAGCAAGAGGCGGCTGTTACTAAAATGAGGCAGATCGATTTTCCTTCGGATAAACCAACTTTTTCTCATCGTCTTTTAACCTTGGAAGACTCTGCTTTACATAGTTTGGACAATAATTTTCTTCTTACTAAGGCAAAAGGTTTGCAAGACAAACTTTTGGAGTTTAATGTTCCTATTTCTATTGACGGTTTTGATATAGGACCTTCTATTGTTCAAATTAGAGTTAGACCAGAAGCTGGTATTAAGGTTTCCGCAATAGAAAACCTTCAAAATGATATAGCACTTTCTCTTAAGGCAAAAGCTCTTCGTATTGTTTCTCCCGTTCCAGGTACGGATTGTGTTGGAATTCAAATACCGAATCCAGAACCACAAATTGTTAGGTTGGGTGATGCTTTGCACTCAGCGGCTTTTCTTAACTCTATGAAAGAAAATCTGACTAATCTTTGTCTTTGAAAAGAAATTAATGGTAAATTTGTTATTAAGTCTTTGGAGAAAATGCCTCATTTGTTGATAGCATGAGCGACTTGATCGGGTAAGTCTGTGGGAGTTAACGATTTTGTATTGGCGTTAATGTATCAAAATACTCCTTCAGAACTAAAATTTCTTATGGTCGATCCTAAGCAAGTTGAGATGGAATTTTATGATTGACTTCCGTATTTGTTGGCTCCTATTATAACTCAGGCAGATAAAGCACTGAAAATGCTAAAACGATCTGTAGAGGAAATGGAGTTTAGGTATAAGCAGTTGACTTCTTTTAGGTCTAAAAATCTTGATGAATATAATCATAAAAGACCTCAAGATAAAATGTATCGTATCGTTATTGTTATTGATGAGCTTGCTGATCTTATGATGTCTGGTTATAAGAAGGATACAGAGTTGTGTATTACTCGTATAGCACAAAAGGCTCGTGCTGTTGGTATGCATCTGATTGTTGCTACCCAGAGACCCTCTGTGAATGTTATTACGGGTTTAATAAAGGCCAATATGCCTACTAGGATTGCTTTTTGAGTTGTTTCTCAGATAGATAGTAGGACGATCCTGTGAATTAAAGGTGCGGAAGAGTTGGTGGGTAAATGAGACTTACTTTTTATGGATACAACAACGAAATATCCTGTCAGAATTCAGGCCCCTTTTGTTGACACTCAGGAAATTGAGAAAGTTGTTTGAGACATTAAAACTAAGTACATGGCTTGAATTGAAGCAAAAGACATCTATCATCCTGAGCTTTTGAGTGTTTTAGACGGTAAGAAAAACCTATCCTTTGATTCTCATTGAGATTTTTCTTCATGAGGAGATTCTGATGAGGATCTTATCGAACAGGCTATCCAAATAATTAGCGAAACTAGGAAGGCTTCTGCGACTATGCTTCAGCGTAAACTTAATGTCTGATTTGCTCGTGCTGCAAGAATTATGGATTCTCTTGAGGAAAGGGGAGTTGTTGGTCCACAAGACTGAGCTAAACCTAGAGATATTCTTTTGTAGTTTAATACTATATATCTTTATTTTTTGTTGTCTCTCTTCTTTTGGATTTAAAATGACTATCATTGTTTTTCCTTTGTTTATTGTTACTATTTTGCTTGTTTGTAACTGTTTTTTTGTCTTTGTAGAATGTTTGATTCCTTTTTCTTGCTTATTCTCTCTTTGTGTGTACTGTTTTTTGTTTACAGAGTTTTTTTGATTAGTTTTCGCTATCAACGAAGGACTAGACAAGCACACTCTCTCCAATTCCTTATTGTTAAAATACCTCATGCTGGTACGGCTAAGCAAAGCGATATTCAGGCTGGAGACAATATCCAATCTATGAAACAAAATTTAGAGATCATGAACCAGTTTTATAAGAATATATACTCTTTATTTGAGGAAAACTTCACAACTAGATTATTGGGTAATAACTACGTTAGTTTGGAGCTTTTAGTAGAAAACGAACTCATAAAATTTGTTCTTTGAGTTCCGCAAAAATATTCTGATGCTATTCAACAGATGATTTGAGCTTTTTATCCTGGTGCCGTAGTGGATCCTATTGTTCAGCCAAAACTTTTGGATGCCTGAAAGTTTGCTTCTTGATGAGATTTTTCCCTTTCAAAATCTAGCATTTATCCTTTAAAAACTTATGATTCTTTTGAAGCGGACCCTATTGATAGTATTCTTTCTTCTTGTTCTAGGATCTCTAGGGATGAGAGGCTCTCTGTGCAGTTGCTTGTTTCCCCTGTTGGTGAAAAAAAATATAAGTCTCTTTCTAGAAAGCTTGAGAAAATAAAAACTTGAAAGTCTAACTGATTGTTTTCATTGATCTGGAACTTTCTTGTTGTTTGAAATAAAAAAGATTGAGATGATTCCTATAGGGAATCCCATCTTACTGGTTGAAAACTTAATGATGTTGAAAAAAAAATAGAAGAGGAGCTTTTTTATGTTACTCTTAGAGCTTATGCAGTTTCTCCTGATGCTCAAAGACCTAATAAGATTATAGAAGATTTATCGAAGACTTTTGCTCAGTATCACTATGTTGGTCTTAATAGTTTGAAGTTTCACTTGTGTAATGATCTTTTTGAGTTTACAAGATACTTTGTAAAAAGAGTTTTTTTATCATATCGTTTTTGATCACGTTTTTGGTGAACTCGTTCTGTCTCTCTGCTAAGCATCAGGGAATTGTCTTCTCTGTACCATTTCCCTCATCGAAGATTTAACAGAAGCCCTCGTATCAAGCGACAAAAATTTAAGATTGTTCCTGCTCCAGATACTATTCCTTCTGACTGAATTCTTCTTGGTTATAATGTTTATGGTTGAGTTAAAAAGGAAATACGTGTTAAACCTACTGATAGGTTTAGGCATTTTTACACTATTGGGCAAACTGGAACTTGAAAGTCGACGATGATGCTTTCTATGGCAATGCAGGATATGCAATTGTGAAATGGTTTTTGTTTAATTGATCCTCATGGTGATTTGTGTGAACATCTTCTTGACCATATTCCTAAAACTAGAATTGATGATCTGATTTATTTTGATTTGTCTAATACTGACTATCCAATATGATTCAATGTTTTTGAGGCAGAAACGGAGGATGAGAGGGATATCATTACGAATGATATTGTAGAGATGTTTGTTAATATGTATGGACATGAAATCTTTTGACCTCGCATTCAAGATTATTTTCGTAATGCATCTTTTTTGCTTATGGAACAGCCTGACGGTGGTACTATGATTGAGATTATGAGATTGTTTACTGATGAAGCTTTTTTAGAAACCAAATTGAAACATTTAAAAAACCCTGTTATTAGTACATGGTGGAATAAAACCTACAGAGCGATGTGAGACAGGGAGAAAAAGGAAATAATCCCTTTTTTGCAAGCTAAATTTTGACCCTTCACAACGGGTGTCTATGTAAGGAATGTTATAGGGCAGCCTAAATCTGCTTTTACGTTTGGAAAGGTCATGCAAGAGAAGAAGATATTGTTGTGTAATTTAAGTAAAGGACTAACTTGAGAAATCAACAGCCAGCTTATAGGGAGGCTTTTTGCTATACAAATCAAGTTGGCTGCTCTCAAAAGAGCTTCTATGAGAGAATCTGAAAGAACGCCTTATTTTCTTTATGTGGATGAATTTCAGAATTATGTTTCTAAATCGTTTGAGAGTATTTTGTCTGAAGCTCGTAAATATAGATTGTGATTAAACATTGCTCATCAGTACATAGATCAACTTAAAGCTTCTGGTTTAGGCTGAAACATTGATCTTTCTAAGCCTATTTTTGGAAATGTAGGTAGTATGTTGGTTTTAAAGGTTGGTCCTGAAGATGCTGAGTTTCTAGAAAAAAACTTTGAGCCTGAGTTTAGTAAATCTGACTTAGTTAATATGGATAGGTATAAATGAGTTATGAGACTTTCCGTTGATACTCAACCTTCTAAACCATTTAGTATTGAGTGCCTCAATCCTTATGCAACTGAACCGCTTAATACTGAAGAAAAGAAAGATATTATTAAACAGATAGCTTCATTGAAGTATGGTACAAAAAGAGACTTGGCTGAAAAAGAAATTTTTTATAGAGTTGGTGTCTAGTATGTCTCGTAGAATTTCTACTTTTTGTTTGTTATTTATCGTAATTGTTTTTTTGCTTTTCATTGATTTGTGAACTAAGTATTTGTTTTTTGATTTGAGATTTTATGAACAACTTTGGTTGTTTACACCTTCTTTTAATTCAGGTATTGCTTGGTCTTTGCCTGTCCCCCTTTTGGTTATTTTACTCATTTCTTTTTTGTTTGTATTTCTCATCCTGATCTTGTTTTTCCAATGTAAGATTCGTTTTTGCATGACTGTATTTCTTTTGTCTTGAACTCTTTGAAACCTGTATGATAGAATACTTTTCTTTTGAGTTAGAGATTTTATAGATTTCCATTTTTTCCCAATTTTTAATTGTGCTGATGTGTTTTTAACTATCGGTATTATTTTATTTTTATATGATGAGTTTTTTTCAACTAGAATTGAAAATAGATAAAAAAACCTTACCTTTTTAGTCTCTTTTAGATTTTTTTTGTTGGTATGCAATTTACATGAAAGATTGTTTTTATATGAGATGTTGAGTCTGTTGGTGCCAACAATTCTCCAAAACAAACTATTGTTTTGGAAGAACATAATGACAAAGAATATAAATCTTCGTTGGCTGTTGATTTTTGGTCAGATAAGACTGGTTTGCTCCAATCTTACTCTATTGGTGATATTGTTACTGTTTCTCTTAATCCTAAGGCTAGAGAATATAATGGGAAATATTATAATAGCATTTCTTGTCGAAAAATTGAGTGATCATCTAATCTTTCTTGAAAACCCTCTGATTCTGATGACGATCTCCCTTTTTAGTTAGTTTTTCTCCATTTCATTTTATTTATTAGAAATACTTGGAAATTATTGACTTCCCCTCTTTTTTGTTTTCTTACTTCTTACTTTGTCATTGTTCTTCATCTGTTTGTTTTTTCGATCCATCATAGTCTCATGAGTAGTGGCTCTATTTCGTTCTCTATTGTTTTTTCGCTAATTCATAATTTCCCAGCTAGCGACTTTAAAGAGATTTGAGTATTCTTTTTGTCTTTGTTTTCAAACAGTGCTAGGTATTTTTTATGTAACTTTGTTATTCAATGGTTTTCTATATCTATCCAACTTTTGCACTCTTTTCGTATTGGATCTGTTAGTGTTCTGTTTGTTGTATTACTAATTATGTAATCTCTTATTTTTATACATAAGTTTTTTATGTTTCTAGGTGCTCAATCAGAGTAGTGCGTTATGTCCTTTACTATTGTACGGTCGGTTATGATTTCTAGTTGTTTTAAGTAGGTGTTAGTTATTTGCTCCTTTTCTTCATTGTTATATTCTTCCAGATTAAAGCTGTAAATAAATCTATTTTTGAGTGGGCTTGAAAGTGACTCTGGTTTGGTTGTTGCTCATACTAGTGTAAATTTTTCTATCGGTAGATTCAGATTAGTTCAGTCTGGCATTATTATGTCCACACGGTTATCCTCCATTGCTATGTATAATATTTCTTCTATGTGTGCTTTTATTCTATGGATTTCATCAATGAACAAAATATCGTTATTCTCTAATTTTTGGAGTAACGATATAATATCGGATGGTTTTGTTATTGCATAGCCTGTTGTGTAGTAGAATTGGGTGTTACAATATCCTGCTATGATCTGAGCAAGGGTCGTTTTCCCGTATCCGCTTGGTCAAGATAGTAGGATGTGTCCTAATGTATGATTGTTCAGTTTAGAGCTTTTTATCGCTGTTTTGAGTATTGTCTTAATAGATTTTTGACCTATGAACTCTGAGAATTTTGATGGTCTTTCTATATGTATGGATTTTGATTTCTTTTCTTTGTCTTCTGTAATCATTTTTTAATCTTCCCCTAGCTTTTTTAAAAGTGGAATTTATCGTTTTATCTGTTTTGTTCTAGAACTGTATACTCAAATGGGTTTGTTTCTAGTGGTTGAATTGTATAGACAATCTTTTCTTTGTTGAGCCTAATGATTCAATTTAGTAAATGTTTTTTGTCTGTTATAAACATTACTGATCATAGTGTATCATTGCTTACTGTGTCATGTATTTCGCCATACCGTACTATGTGAAAATTGGGATATTCTTGTATATCGGTTTTTTGTACTTTTCGCTGATTCTCTTCTCGATTAATATATCATACCTTGTTATCTAAGGTTCTTAGGAAATTCACGTCAATGTAAGTTTGGATTTGGTCTGGTTGTTTGTGATTTTTTATAATCATGAACTCGTTACTTGTTGGTGTGTAGTCTAAGTTTTGTGCTATTATGTTGTTTATTATTAATCTATGTAAGTATAGTATCATTTCTATGTTACTGATTGTTTTTTCAAAACCATCTTTGTCTTCTTGGTTTATTATTCATCGCTCTTTGGCCTTATCAAAATATCATTGCCATCGTGGTATTGTGTTTTCATTTAGCTTCCCTTCTATTAACCTTACTAATGCTGTTATGAATTGTGACTTTAGTATGGGGTCTTTGGGAAGAAAATTATTTTCATTATCTCAAAGCATTATTCCCATTTTGCACACATTGTTGATATATTCGTAGTTTTCATCATTTATTCATACATCATTGAAAATACATGACACATTTTTTTCGTTCTTTTTGTTTGGGTAGTCTTTTATGTATTTATTTCAGTAGATATCTAGTATTTTTGCTACTTCTTCTCTTGTGGTATTTGTGTACAAAAAGTTTGTGTTTGCTCTATCATGAGTTATCATTTTGTTTTCATACATTGTGTGTATAGCTTCTTTTAGTTGTGGGTCATTTTGCGGGTTTATTTCTTCTCACAAAATACTTATGTTTTTCAAAATATTTGATTTCGTCTCGATGTTTTCTGTATTGGTATTTGAACTTATGTTTATATCTTTGTTGTTAGTGACATTATCTGTATTATTGTTGCTTTGTTCTTTTTTGTTGTATACCCTTCGCATGTAGATTGCCGCACTTTGCCTGTCTAATGGGTTGTCCATTGTGTCTACTTTATCTTCAATGATTCATAATTCTTTAGCACTATTGTAATAGCTTATTCGTCGTGGACTAAGATTTTCATTACCCATTTTTTTAGTGTAAATTCTCATAAGTACTGTTATAAATTCTGCCTTTGTTAATTGTTTAAATGGCCTAAAGGTATTGTCCGAATATCCTTTGAATATTCCTAATCTGCATGTTTCCAATATGTGTTCTTGAAGTGTTGGGTCTGATCTATGCAAATCTATGAACGAACAGTTTTTGTTTTTTGTTTCATCTGAATAGTTTGATATTTTGTAGAAACGATTTATGATTTTTGCAAACTGTTCTCTTGTGAGGAAACTTCGTGGTTGGTATTTTTCGCTTGTGTTAAATATTGTCATTTTATTTTCATACATGAAACTGAGTGCTTTTTCAAATTCCTGTTGTTGCGGATTAGTAATCTTTGTTGTCTCTCCTTTGCTGTCTGAGTCTGGCTGTGTAGGGGCTGTTGGGTCGTTTTGGTCGGTAGTAGAAGTGTTGGACAGTTTTTCTTTAGATGTTCATCATTCTGTTGTGGGAGTGTTTCCAAGGTTATTCGAGTCAATCTCTTTTCATGTACTTTCGTCTAGTATTTTTATTTCGTAGGTTACTGGGTCCACGATTATTGTTTGTCCGTGTGTGGTCGATAAAAAACACACTATGATACCTGTTCCTATTATTGCTATCTTTCTTTTTTTTCGGATCATTGGTTTTCAGAGAGCTAAAGTCTTCGTGTGATACTATATATGCTCTTGTTTTTGTCAAACTCTCCATTACTATTCGTTTTGACTTTCGTTTGAAATTCTTTTTATGCATGCTATTTGTTTTTGGATAATTCAATGACTAAGAGGATTCTAACTTGAATGAAACCTACTGCTAGCCAATTCCATATAGGTAATTACTATGGTGCAGTTAGACCTTTATTTGAATTGGTTCATAAGTATAAGGAAGCTGAAGTTTTTTTTATGATTGCCACAATGCATGCCTTTACTAATTTCTATGATGGGAGTGTTTTGTCTAAGAATGTAGTTAGTTGTTGAAAAATGTATTTAGCTATGATGAGGGTTTATTGACTTGACGATCATTCTCTTTTGATTTTTAATCAACCTGACGTTGTCTGACATGCTCAATTGGCTTGGGTATTTCAATGCATTACGCATATGGGTTTTTTGGAAAGAATGCATGCTTATAAAGATGCAGCCTCTAAGGGAAGGGCATCTGAACTTTCTGTTGGTACTTTTTGTTACCCTGTTCTTCAAGCTGTAGATGTTATTTTGTATGATGTCGATTATGTTCCTGTTGGTAAAGATCAACAACAACATATTGAGTATGCTAGAGATATTGCTCAAAAGTTTAATTCCCTGTTTTGAGAAACCTTTGTATTACCTGAATGTTTACTACAGGCTGATGTTGAGGTTGTCCCTTGAATTGATGGTCGTAAAATGTCTAAATCATATAATAATTTTATTGGACTTTTGGATGACGAAAAGCTTTTGTTGAAGAAAATTAGGAGAATCCCGACTTCTGCTTTGCCTGTAGAAGCTTCGAAGAATCCAGATGAGTGTAATGTTTACAATATTCTTAAATTGTTTCTATCGCTGGAAGAAAATGATGTTTTAAGACAAAGATATTTGTCTGGTTGACTTTCTTTTAAGGAAGTTAAGGATTTTCTTTATGAGAAAATACGTTTTTTTGTTAAACCAATTCAGGATCATTATGCTTCCATTTCTGATGATGTTATTTGTAAACTACTAAAAAAAAATGCTACTGTGGTAAGTGAAATTGCAAACAAGAAGATTCTTGATGTTTATAAGAAGGTTGGGTTTTCTTCTTCTCACTAACTATATTAAGCTACTAGGGTTGTTATGGTATTTCCCTCTTTTTTTTGTTTTTTTGTGTTTCCCCTCTATATACCGCTAGCCTTTTTTTAGTTTTATTATTGTTCGCTTTTGCTATGGGTATTATTTAAAATTCGTCCTAACTTTTTCCCTTTTAAATTTTAAATAATAAAAAAAACGACAGTCGAGTATTTCTCGCTGCCGCCTATGACGGGCGGCAGTATGGTACTAACGCACCTTATAATTGCATATCATCTTGCACAATGTTTTTTTGTGCTGCTATACGATTATGAGGTCTTTTAGTATGTCTGCCGCCCATCTTGATACAGTATCCGATTAAGTGGGTACTTAACCAAGATGGTTAAACTTTTGAATTTTTACCTTCTTCCTTGGTGGGTTTTTAATACCCTTAATCCCAATGGTAAAGTAAAAAGTTCTTGCTTTTTGTCTTTTGATTTTTTTTTGTGATTGCACAATAATCTTTTTTAAGAATCATTCTAGAGTATTACATCAAATTGCGATAGTCTTTTGTTATCATGTTTTAGTATTCATACTATTGGAAGGGTACTTGAAACGTGAGGTTGATTATGTTTGTACTGTTTTCTTCAATCATTTCTGTTGTGTATATTGTTGCTTTTGAAAATTCGGTTTGAATTATCTGTTCATCTTTGATGTTTCATTTTGCTACCGATACTTCTCGGTTACTTGGCAGGTGGATTATTCATTTTGATCCCCGTATGATATTGTTTACTGTAGGTCAGAGGCCTAAAATCCCCTCTTCTCTTTCTGTTAGCTTTATACTGTATTTTTTTTCTAATTCTTTTATGAATCTTTTGTATTCGTTTGGTATATTTAGATGGTATAGTATTTGTAGTTCATATATTCCCGGTTTTAATGCACTGATGTCCACTATATCATTATTGAGTTCGTGCATAATAACTTTTCCATGTTGTTGTATTACTACTTCTTTTGTAATAAACCTGTCAGCTTTGTTGTAGGCGTTGTTTGTGTCTCGTAAGTATATCTTTGATTTTTGATAGTTGTTTTGTAGTCCATATTTTTCTAATACCTGATTGAGTCAATGAGATGTGTTTGAGAGATATATGTTGATTTTTTTTTCTTCTATTATTTTATCAAAATTGTTAATAATTGCTTTTATTATTTCTTCTTGGTTTTCTTTGAAATATTGGTTTACTTCATTTAAATATAATTCTTTTTTGTGATTACGAACCTCTCCTCTTATAAGATCTATTGATGCATTAACAAACTGTCGTTCTCGTATTTTTCTTTGTAAATCTGGGATAATTTCTTCAAACATGTCTGTTCTCAGAAAAAATATTCATTTTATGTATTTGTCAGTTAGAGTTCTTTGCAAATCTGTGTAGGCGGTTTTGTTTCGTATTTCTTCATTATAATCTTCGTTGAATATTTTTTCATATAGGGTTTTGATATTTTGCCCATCTATGTTGGTAAATCAAAACTTGTTTGCTGCGACAAATCCTATGTTGGTTGTTCCTAGGTATGGTATACTTCGGATAGGGGCTTTTAAAAATGAATATGGTGCGATATGATTTGGGAAATATGTGTCTACAATTCCTATATCTTTGACTTTAGCCTTTTTTAGACTCAAAAAAGCAAAAGATCAAAAGAATCAGCCATTTGGTCTTTTCTCTCCTACGTTTTGTAAAAGGGCCAAGTAATTCATATCTTCTTGATCTCCCATTAATTTATACACTTCTTCTTTGTATGGATATAGCTCTGCTATTACATTGAAAAAACTGTTGTATTTATCGAATCATCGATTTTGAAGGATTGCTTTGTTTTCTGCTATATACAGCCATGCTTCATCGATTGCCTCTTTCTTGTCTAGGAAAGGGTTTTCTCATTTATTGTATTCCTGTACTATATCGTCAACATTTAGAACGAATTTTCATAATTCTTTATTTATAATCCAGCTATACACTGCGAACCATTTGAGATCTTTGGTGAATATGTCGATAGGTTTTTGGTTAATGAAGATATTTGTTGCATTATGGATGAAGCTAAAAAATGCGAAAAAAAATAAGAGGGTAGAGAAAAACACAAGTATTTTTCATGATGTCTTTTTTCTTCTCTTTTTATAGGCAAGGCCTCGTTGTTTCATATTGCTTTGTATTTAATATACCTTGTTTTGCCTTATTCAGGGGGTACAGGATTTGAACCCGCAATGACGGTTCCGAAGACCGTTGTGTTACCGATTACACCAACCCCCTTTATTTCTCAAGTAGTTTTATTAATCATTGACCTCCCACTATATTTTTTATCATTGGTGTTACTTCTCAATACTGCAATATTATGCTTTCTAATAGGCGTTTTTCTAGTTCATGCTTATGAATTTTTCTTACTTTTTCAATTGATTTGTTTTGTTTGCATAATCGTAGCAGAATTTCATAATCGCTTATTGTTATTTGATAATTTATTCATTTGTTGTGTGTTTGTGCATTATGACCACAATATAATTGTTCTGATTGAAGTTGTGTAATCATTTTGTCTAAGGTTTCTTTGTGTTTTACCGTATTTCCTGTGAGGGGTAGTTGGATTCTTATATTGTTGAGTATCTCGTTTTGGATACTTACTTTCCCGTATATTATACTTAATCCTAGGAAAAAATTGATGATTTTGTTTGTTTCTGATTTGATAGCTTCTAATGTTTCTCCTTCATAACCTCCTTTGGTATGGATTATGTATTGATTGCTGTTTTTTGTCCGATGGATTTTCATTTTTCATATTGTACTCAACCTTGTTTCTAGGGAACTGATTTGATTTGCCTTGTTTTTAGGTAGGTAATAATAGTTTTGGTTTTTTTCTTCGTCGTATCATTGATATAATTGTAGTGCTGATTTGATACATTTCGGTTCTATTTGAAATGTGTGGCGTTTTTCCTTTCTTACGATGCAGTACATTTTTTGTCATAGATCTTTTCGGTTTATTTTCTTTCGAGTGCCTTTATGGTATGCTATTATTCAATGATCTTTTGCATGAAATGTGAGAGATTCCAATGTTTGTGTATATACCTTTTCATTGCTGTTCTCCTTTTCTTTGTGGGTTGAGAGTATATTGTTTTGATCTCGATACATGATTATTTGTTTTCTAATATTTTATAAATTAGCATAACCTCGATCAGGTTTACCATCAAAGCAGTTCATCCGTAGCTCATGAATGGTAATGTTAGACCTGTGTTTGGTAGAATGCTTATATTAACACCTATATTGACGAAGGCTTGTATTATTATGAGTGAGAGTAATCAGACTGCTATTAGTTTGCTATATTGATCTTTTATGATGTATAGTTTTGTAAGGGTATAGTACGCAATTAGGAAATATAGTGTTATGATAAATATATTCCCAATAAAGCCAACTTCTTCCGCAAGTGCAGCGAATATGAAATCACTTTGCGCTTCTGGTATTTGTCAAAACTTTTGTAATCATTTACCATATCATTGTCACCAAAATCATCATCATCATATGCCTATTAGTGCTTGTTGTGTTTGTCGTCAGATTGATTTTTGGTTTTCTGCTGTTTTTTCGTTTACAAAAAAACTTAATCTTTCTGTTATATATCAAAACCTCTGAGGGAATATCGCTATGGTAGTTAGTCATAGGAATCATCCTATTGCACATATTGTTAGAAGGTATTTAATTTTCGCTCATTTATATCGACACATGATAAGAGTGACTATTGCCATGACGAATATACTTCATAGGTCGGGTATTAGTAGGAAAATGCCAAATATGATTCATAGTATAATGCAGAGGGCAATATAAAATTCTTTGCCATTTAGCATGTGTTGTTTTCTTATTATCCGTCAGGATAGGAAAATAACTAATCAGATTTTGAAAAATTCTGATGGTTGGAGATTACCTAGCCCTGGTACTATGACCCATCATCTTGCTCCGTTTAGGTCAACTCAAAGGGGAGTAAACACTAACAGTTGCAATAATAATGCTCATATTCCTATTATTATTATGTTTCTATCATTCTTGAGTCGTTTTATTGGTATGATGTATACTACAGCAACTACTACTAGGGCTTTCACTATGTTTTTGATTTGTTGTGAGAAGAAATAGTAATTTGACGGTTCTCCGACTCGTCTATTTTGACTTATTCGTTTTAATGTTTGATCGAATGATTCGTATATACTTATACTATATAGGGCAAATATTCCGAATATTAACAGCATTATCGAAACAATCAACAATTTTGTTGATTTTTTGATATTTAATGTCTCGAGCAGTATGATGATGGCTATCCCTATACTGATTACAAATAAGTGCATTACTATACTTTCATTAAAGCTTTGAGATAGTATTTTTGTCCGTATTGATTGCAATTGATGCTATACTTGTTACTCTTCTCATATTGTTTTTTTTTGTATATTATTGCCCTGTACATGAATGGTTTTTAATCCTTGGGACTATTATAACAAAAAGGCTAAGCAATCTGGTTACTTGGCAAGGTCTGTGTACAAACTTTCTGAGATGCAAAAGAGGTTTCGTCTTATAACTCCTTCTACTCTTACTGTTTTAGATTTAGGATGTTCTCCCTGAAGTCGACTGCAATATGTTCGTGACTCGGTTGAGTCACCAAAGCTTTGTGCTATTGGCTTTGACTTGAAACCTACATCTTTAAATGTTTTGTGAGTGTTTCCTTATGTCTGTGATTTTACAAAAAAAGATCAAGTTTTATCGTTTTTTGCTATTCATAATGTTTTCCGTTTTGATCTTATTCTTTCTGATGCAGCTCCCAATACGTCTGGTATAAAAGATTTGGATGCTATGAAATCTATCCAGTTGATTGAGGATAGCTTTTGGATTTATAAAGATCATCTTATGAAGGGTGGAAAGTTTGCTATTAAGGTTTTTATGTGACCAGGCTTTGATGAGCTTGTTAGTTCTTTTAAATTGCTTTACGGCGGGAAGAATATTAGAATATTCAAGCCTGATGCCAGTAGATCACAAAGCAAGGAAATTTATATAGTAAAACACTCATAATACGTTTTTATTAGTTGTGTTATAATGAAGGTTGGTTTAGTTGGTGCTACCAATGTTGGCAAGTCTACTTTGTTTAATAGGCTGATAGGCACACATAGGGCTATTGTTACTGAAGTTCATTGAACGACAAGAGATATTTTGTATGAAACAGTTACTTTGTCTTGTGGTACTGTTGTGTTTTTGGATTCGCCTGGTTTAGATACCTTTGATAAGGAGATCCCTTATTTGGAGAGAGTTATCTTGGAGTCTGATTTAATTTTTTTTCTTATTGACTTTCATGCTTGATTTGGTGCTAAGGAGCAAGATATATTTTCTTTGTTGGTTAAGCATCATAAAAGGGATAGTACTTTTTTGCTAGTTAACAAAATGGACAAGAGTATGCAGCAAAAAACTTTCTCGACTGACCTTGCTTTGTATTATGGCTATGGCTTTCAGTATGTTTATCCGGTCGCCGCAAAACAGGGATTATGAATTGATGTAATAAGAGAACATCTTGTGACATTTTATGAAGCAAATTTTTCTGGAGAAGATAGTGTTGCTACTGATGATCCTATTATCCCACTAGCAATTGTTGGGAAACCTAATGCTGGGAAGTCAACTTTTTTAAATACTCTTCTTGACAAACAGTTTGCTCAGGTTAGTGATATACCTGGTACTACTTTGGACTATAATGTTGCTGATATAATTTTTAAGTGAGTTTCGTATCGTTTTTTTGATACTGCTGGTATTAGGAAAAGATGAAAAATTCATTGATTAGAAAAAATTGCTTATGATAAAACTCTTTCTATGCTTCGTTACACTAGACCTTTAGTGCTTTTCCTTATTGATGCTGAACAGGGTATTACTCATAGAGACACAACTTTGTTGTGAGATATTATTCAAATGGCTTTACCGGTTATTGTTGTGTTGAATAAGATCGATCTTTTGAGTGATTCGTCACAAAAAGAAAGACTTCAGCAGATTGAGGTTTTTTTGCAGTTTGCCAAACATATTCCAATATGTAGCATGTCTGCTAAAAATGGTTTGTGATTCGATACACTTTTTGAGTATGTCGGTCGTGTTTGGAATGCATATGATCAACATGTTTCTGCTGCAGACCTTCACAAATGCGTAAAAAAAGCCTTGATTCAGAGACCACCAAGATTTTTGAAGAATAGAGAGTGCAAAATTGCTCATATCGTTCAGGTTGAAAGTAAGCCACCGACGTTTATGGTGTTTGTTAACGACACTAAGAGAGCTAACTTCTCCTTTAAAAGGCGGCTTGAGAATACTTTGAGACACCATTATGGGTTTGTGTGAGTAAATTTGCGTATTTTCTGGAGAAACAAAAATAGTAAGACTAATGATGTGAAGGTCCCTATTGAATAATTCTTATTGTTGGTGTTTACAGTCAGGGTAAATATTGTCGCCTAGTAGCTTTCCATTGTTACACAATCTCAATTCTGGTAGGCATTGGTCGAATTGGTTGGAAACAGGTAGATTATATGCTTTTACAAACTGTCATGATTTGACTACTTCCCCCCAGGGGGTAATACAATGCGACTTTATAGTGTAGAGATTGTTTTGTGGCGTTTCTTTTTGTGATCTTTTTATGGTTATATTGATTGGTGGAGGTCCTGATATGAAGCGTTTTCCTTCTATTGTGAATTTAGCATTCCTGTATGGTGCTGGTCATGGTTGAATGAGAGGATTAACGCTGTATGTTTTTGTTTCTGGGACGTATTTCAGTATTTTTATATTATTATCCTCCACAGGATAACAGTATGGTTGTGTGAATGTTCATCACAAGTTTCAATTTTTGCAGAGCCTTATTTCTACATCACATAGTGAGCTGCTATCTGATCTGTTTTGAAATGCGTATACATAAAAGTTATTTTGAATTAATCATCATCGTGGCAGATCGCATGATATTCCTATTATTGGTGTTGGTACCTCTATTTCTTGTTCTCCGCTATTGTTTGATTGGATGTTTGTTATTCATCAGCTCTGATTTGTCACGTTGTTTAGTCGGTTTTTTGTCTTTGTTATTACTCAATTTTTGACTAGGTATCGTAGGATAAGAAAGCTTATTGTAATAGCAATTATCCGTTTTAAAACATTTTTTATTATAGCTCCCATACTTGTCAATGCTCGTATTAATATCAGTATTCCTATAGCTATGCCGCTTATTATATAGATTGTTGGCCGTGGTATGTTTGGAAATCGTCATCGAATATACTTACCAAGCCATAGTGTTCCGCCGATTATTAACAATGGGAGTATTAGTTTGATTAATATGTTGAAATTGCGGAATATGATAGAAATTACTAATCCTGTTAGTATAATACCGGCAGTAATAAAAAATATTTCTAAGGTTAGTGACATGCTGTGTGTGGTTTTGATGTAATTGTATTATGTTTTGTTGAGCATTTTTATTCCTTAGTCTCTGTAGATTATATCTATCTTAGTTTTTGTATGCAATTTAACCTGAGCTTTATTTTATTCTTACTCTTGTCGTGTTGCTGTGATTACTCCTGATCAAATAACTTTTTTTTTGTCATATGCTACGACAAATTGTCATGGTGCAACACCTCGAAGTTTGTTTTCGGTGATGAAAATATTTTTTTTGTATCATTTTTTCGTTCTCTTTTCGTAAGAATACATGGTCGCTTTTTCTGTCTCTTTCTGTCTATATCTTATCTTAATGCGTGTTTTGTATGGTAGTTTCTTCTTCTCGTTAATTCGATGCCGATTAAGGACTTCTATTTTTTTTGTTAATAGTAGTTCGTCTTCTTTCTTTTCTGTTACAGTAATACTGTTTTTTTTGACATCTATTTTTGTGATGTAACATTTTTTATTCGTTTCAAATCCATGTCTCTGGCCTATGGTATAAAACCGAGCTCAGTCATGCTTTCCTATTATGTTTCAGCCTTTGTCTACTACATCTCATCTTTTTATTATTATTTTTTTTTCTAGGAACCTTTTCATAGGTATATTCCCCACAAAACATAGTCATTGACTATCTGGACGATTTGCATTTGGTAATTCTATGTTCTGGGCTAGGCCTCTTACTCTTTCTTTTGTGTAATTTCCTAGTGGGAACAAGCTTTTTTGCAGTTGATTTTGTGTGAGTTGTGATAGAAAATAGCTCTGATCTTTGTTGCTATCAATTCAGCGATACAGTTGTTGTACTCATTCTTTTGTTTTTTTGGTTCTCGCATAATGTCAGGTTGCGATATAGTCGCAATTTAATTCCAATCATTTTTCTAGGAATAGGCCAAATTTTATCAGTGTATTGCATAGTATGTCGGGATTGGGAGTGATTCATTTTTTGTAGCTTTCGTATATGTATTGAATAATTTTTTCTTCGTATTGTTTACGGAGATCAAATATTATGAAGGTATCGATTTTTAGGTGTTGTGCTACTGCTATTGCACTATCTCTATCTTGTCTTGTTTGGCAATATGGGTTGTTGGGTTCGCTGTAATTTTTCATAAATCATGCTATAACTTCATAGCCTTGTTTTTGTAATAGGTATGCTGCAACTGCGGAGTCAACTCCTCACGAAAGTCCGATCAGGACTCTTTTTTTTTTCATATTCTTTTTATTGGTAATAGGTTTGTATGCTATATATTTTCTTTTTTTTTTCTAGTTAAAGAACCTGTGAAACAGGTTCTTTAACGCGTTAATGGGATTAGGATTTTATTATTGTTTCTTTATTGTTTTGTGAAGGTTATTTTATTGAGTGTTATTTCTATATATTTACTTGCTGCTGGAAGACCTCCGTTTATTCATCGTAGTGTCCTGTCGATTGCAAATTGTGAAGAAACGACAACTTTGTCTTGGTTGATCTCAATAGTAGCAGGGAAGGCAATAGTTTTTGTTGTTCATAACATAGTGAGTTGTGCTACCACTTTATTGTTTTCTAGTCTTTTAATTTTCATGTTTGCCTCTGGGTTATTTTCTACATCAAAAAAATCTTTTCATTTTAGGTGATTGTAGAGTCATTCACTATCTGTATCTAGTATTTTTAGACCATTCATGTCTATAACAATATCTCATCAAACTACTGCATTGTTGTTGGTCAATAAGGTTCCTTGTTTTACTGGGACGGTTCAGTTATGACCTCCTCATACTTTTTTTGCTCATCGATTTACGACAGATCATTCTGTTATATTGTATACTGTAGCTCCTTCTACAACTGTATCGCTATCATTTTCTGCAACTCCCTCTTCTGCTATTGGCAGGTCGGTACCAACTTCTTCCGTCTTTTCCTCAGCATTTGTGTCTGTTTTGTCGTTATTTTCGTTTTCTCCTGTTGCGTTGATCGTTTCTTCTACTTCTGCGATATTGGCAGGTTTTTGTTGTGTTTTTAGTCATAGCACTATTAAAACTATCGCTATAACCAAAATAATTACTCATACTGACTTTTTCATTAGTGTGACAAAAAAAAGATTAAAAGTTGCCGATTCTATAGCTATTGGTTCTTTATTTGCAATGTGGAAATATTATCATGTCTTGACTTGTTATATCTTTTCTAAGAGTTTTAACTCTATCTTTCTTAATCAGTATTTGGGATTATCAAACTTAATAATTCCAGTGCTGTTTCGTATTTCTATCGCCTCTCATTTTCCGAATAGTTTATGCTGAACCTTGTCTCCAGATGAAATTTTGTTTCGTGTTGTTTTGCTGTTGTATCCTGTTGTTTGTGTCATGAGATCATAGTGTTTTGTTAGTTCTGATGGAAGTTCTTGGATAAATCTTGATGGCGGATTGTAATTAGTGTTTCCTCGTTGTCTTCTACTTGCAGTGTGTGATATGAAGAGATGGTCTTTTGCTCTTGTAATGGCAACATACATTAATCTCCTTTCTTCTTCTAATTGTTTGCTATCTAAAACGGATCTGCTTAGTGGGAAAATATTTTCTTCGCAGCCCACTATAAATACAGCTGGGAACTCTAAACCTTTACTGCTGTGAATGGTCATTAATTTTACTGCGTCAATATCGTTTGTTCACTCTTCTATGATGTCTGTCATTAAGCTTATCTCGTCTAGCAGTTTATCTAATCACTCTTCACCAGTCTCTGTAATTTTGCTTGCCATATTTATCAGTTGTCAGATATTGTCGTATTTTTCTTCTGCTGCTTGTGTGTCAGCTTCTTCTTTTATTAAATATTCTTTGTAACCGATGTCTATTATTATTTTTGTAATAAGTTCTGCAGGGGTCATGTTTGGAAACCCTTTTGATCGAAAGGTTATTGTTTTTGCAAATTGTTGAAGCTTGTTTTTTGTATTGGCTGCTATTGTATAATTCTCTTTTTGTATATGGGTGATTACCTCATACATTGTTGTATGTTCTTTATTTGCGTAGTCTTCTATGGCATCGATTGTTGTCTTTCCTATTTTTCTGCTTGGTGTGTTGATAATTCTTTTTAGAGATAGGTTGTCTTGCATATTACGCATAAACTTTAGGTATGCTACGATATCCTTTATTTCCTTTCTTTCAAAGAACTTAAAGCCTCACCATACCTTGTAGGGGATTGATCCTGTTACCAAACTGTGTTCAAAGACCTGCGATTGTGAGTTGGTTCTGTAGAGGATAGCCATATCTCACCGTTTCGTGTTTTTTTGTTCTTTGAGCTTTTTGATCATTCCAATGATGTGGTGTGCTTCTTGTATCTCGTCGCCGTGTGATAAAATAATAATGTGATCTTCTCCTTTTCTGTGTGCTTGGAGGTTCTTTTCGTATTGTTCACTGTTTTTTTTGATAATGTGAGATGATGCATTTACAATATGTGGACGTGAACGATAATTGATTTGCAATTTGTGAATGTTCATATCTGGTCGATACTTTTTAACATTTAGGAAGTTTTCCATTACTGCACCTCTTCGTCCGTATATGGATTGATAATCGTCTCCTATGAGTGTAACATTATTTGATTTTTTTGATAGCATTTTGATGAGATCAAACTGGATTTGATTGGTATCTTGTGCCTCATCAACAAGAATGTAATCAAAGCTGTTTTGTCGTTTTTCACAGATTTCTTTGTGGCTTTTAAGGAGTTCATAGGTGATTAGTAGTAAATCGTCAAAATCTAGTGCATTTACCTTTTTCAACTCTTTTGTATACAGGTCGTATATTTCTCCAATTTTTTCGTCATAGTCAGATATCGAACTTTCTAATGCTTGTCTTGGAAACCATCATTTGTTTTTGAACCTACTGATCAGTGCTTTGGCTTCTGCAGGTTTTATATCTTCTTCTCGTTTTTTGTTTTTGATTATTGCCTTAATCAGGTTTTGTGTTTCGTTTGTATCATAGATGGAAAAATTCTTTTTGTATCACAATCCTAGGATTTCTATATCTTCTTTGAGTATTTTGAGAAATACGCCATGGAAGGTACCTACTCGTTTTAAGTCTTTTTCGTTGATTTGTCTACTTTTGTGACTGTTTGGTATGTCTCAGCTTAATTGTTCAATAAAACTATTAAATGAGTGTTTTGTTTTTTCTCAGACATTCACATCCTGTGTTGTTCACGTATCTGCTAGTCAAGAAAAATCTTTTCAAAGCTCTACCAGTCTTTCTTTCATCTCATTGGCTGCTTTGTTTGTGAACGTAACTGCTAATATTCTGTGTGCTTGTATGTTATGAGCACATATTAGATAGGCTATTTTGTAGGTTAGTGTTCTTGTTTTCCCGCTTCCTGCTCACGCTAGTATGAGTGAACTGTGTTCTATGTCGATGGCAGCATTGTATTGTTCTTCATTGAGTTTTGTTTTGAGATATGTTTTGACTGCTTCTATCATAGATTTTTATATACAAAAAAAAACAATTGTCAGATACGGTCTTGTGTATGTATAGAAAATCTTGTCAGCTTTGCAATGGAGGAGTATACTTTCTAGTGTTTACTGTTTTTGCTGCTTATGGGAAATAATTACAAGTCTTTGGATACATATGTAGCTAGCAACAAAGAACACATATCTCGTTCACAGCAGGTTAATTTGGAGGAGTTTCTTGCATCTGTTGAGGATGATTCAACACGTATCTCTGATTTTGAAAAAACACTTGCTCAGCTGTTAATTCTTGGAAACAACCCTTCAACTCCTGATTGATTTGATGCCAATCTAGATTTGCAATCTCCATCTCAGTCGCCTCTTTCTGCTTTTTTGACTTTTTTACGTAAAGGAGCGACTTTTTTCTCTCAAGCATCAAGAAAAAGAAAAAACAGAGATCGTGGCACTGGTTTTTTAGATATTGAAGGCTTTGTTCCTGTTCCTGGTAAAGATATTGCCCTTAACACAATGGATGACAAAGAAACCGGTGTTTTTGATATAGAGATTTCTGATATTAAGGAGGCTTTTACGCACATGATTTCTGTTATTGAGTGACTTCTGCCTTCTTTGAACCAGTCTGTTGGCAATGTTGCTGAGGTTGAAACGTCTGTTGATAATTCTGATGTAAGTTTGGATTCGATTCTTCTTGACCCTTCTTTTGCTCATGTTGAGCTTGTTTTTGAAAAGGATAATACACTTTTTAGTTCTTTGTGTAACTTGCTTCAAAGTCCAGCTCTAGACTTATGAAAAAAAGATCAGATTTCTCGTTTATTGCGTCATCATGCTGAGTGGTTCGGTGGTTATAACCAGGCCACCTTAGGTACTATTGATTTTTCCACCTTTTCGGTTGTCTCTGGTTTAGGACTTTGATATGGGGATAGATCTCTTATCCAGATTGGTTCTTGATGATCATCTGTTTATATGTTTTTTGGTGATAGAGCTGTGCAGAATCGTGTGTTGTTCGATAAAAATAAAGCGAGTCTTGATACTTTTGCTTCTATTGATCGTTGTGAAGGACTTGGTTGAGAGCTTGCTTTACAACATTTGTTGACTCATGATCAAAACTTGTCTGTTTCTTTGCAGACAAATTATTTAGAAAAGATTTCTACATCTACTACTGTTTTTTCTGATACTCGTTTTCTTGAACTCCAAAGCCTTTACTATCAGACAGTTTTTGACTTTGTTGTTGCACAAAAAAATCAAGATTTGTGGCTGTCCTATTTGACGGCTATTGTTCCCAATACTGGTAAAAGTCATCCTGAGTACTTGTGTGGTAATGACCTATGATTGATACCTCAACGTTTTGCTACTTTCAATGAAAAAATTAAAAACTTTTTGTGAGAGGTCCAATATAAAAAGTGAAATCCACTGTATGATAAGTTGGAGCAGGTGAAGAATGTTCTTCAATCTGAATATCGTACTAGTGCGACCAATACTGTTGTTGATGCAGTCAGGAACAACGAAATACAATCGCTTATTGATCAATTTATGCCTTTTTTGCAAAGTGTTTTTGGTGCAGAATGGGCGTCTTGAGTCTATGACATGTTATGACTTTTTGCAGGATTAGATCCTGCGTATGCTGCTTTGCAAGAAAGGTTTGTGGGGATGATGCAGTTGGATAGTGAACAGGAATCAGCACTATCTTCTTTCCTTACTCATTATCTTGATGCGACTAAGGATAAGACTTCACACCGTTTTGTATTGTCGAATGGGAACTCTGTCCCTTATCATAGACTTTTTGCTTCAGATGGTATTGGTAGTTTTTTTGATATAGTGACTATTGAACAGTACCTCTTGAAAAGAGAAAATTTCGTTACGATAGATAAAAAATTATTTGAACAAGCTATTAACCAAAAAGATTTTGATAGTGATGGTAGCTATTCGCGTCTTTATTTCGTTGATAGTAGATGAAAACGTGAATTGGTGGATGGGTGGGAACAATCACCATTGTTGGATAAGTTAGCTTTAAGGTCTTATGTCGTATGACATGTCTTACTGAGTAAAGTCGGTGGTTTGACCGGCTATCTTGACCGTCATGTTACTAGAAAACTTAACCCTGGTTTGAAGAAAGATGCTAAAAATACCGTATTCTATGATTGAATACAATGAGCTGCTGCTATTTTCACTTTTTGGCAAAAACCATCAGCATTAGAGTGAGACGGCACGAAATTTTGGTCAATGCCTCTTGTATCTCAGAGTCCTGCTACTGTTGAAGATGTAGAACAAACTGTTGCTGATTCTGAGATTTCTTTCAACCTTGTTGATTACCCTACATTATGTGTGAAAGTTCATAACAATACAAAAGAGCTCGTTTATGGTGATTACCATAAAACCCTTGATGTATCTGGTCTCGGTACCGATGGTGCAGTATACTGTGTTTTTGAGTCTGATAAACTTTTAACTTTCCCTGTTCATGTTTCTGATGAAGAAACGGCTGTCGGGTGACTTAGTGTTGATTCCGCAGCTGTTGTTTCAGTGGATTTTTCTTCCAGCTCTTTTGATGTGTCCCAATACTATCAGCATGCTGATTATAGGGACTTTTTTGAAGTTAGTCAGTGATTTTATTCTCAGTTTTTGAAGTATTATCTATTACAAGAAACTACTGATCCTCAGCCTGATTTTTTTTGAGATTTACATAAATCGTTAGGTTCATGGATACGTGAACGATTGCTTTCTCACAAGGCTACTGATGTATCTTTGGATCCTTGGCTTGATAAAGACAATAATTTAGTGTCAAATATTAGTTTTTCGGTTGTTTCTGTCGGTGATGATCCTAATGTGTCCTACCATATTAAGCTTTCCTTGGCAGGTCATGATGATCTCGTGTTGTGATTTGGTGGGAAGGTTTCTGATGAGTCAGTTGCGGTTAGTGGGTAGTTTAGTTTTCTGTTTTCTTCCTAAAAACGTACTTGGTTATTTTTTCTTCGATACTGATAGTATAATTGTATCGCTTTTGTAATATTTTTTGTTCGTTGAGGGCAACAGCCATACCTATGCCGATTGCTCGTCCCATCATGATATCTGTTGGTCGATGTATTCCTATCATTATTCTTGATATGCCCATTGATATGGAGAATCCCCGAAAAGGGATTGACAAGTACACATACGCTTTTTTTTTGTTTCTTATTCCTCGCATGAGTAGTCAGGTAGCTATCGCTGCACTTACTGCTGCGTGATCAGATGGGAACGTATCGCTTGGAATCTTGTTGAGCAGTAGTTCTTCTTTGGGAGTTGTTAGTCATAGTGTCAGATATGGTCTTTCTTTCCTTATGAATGCTTTAATTGCATAGTTTATTATAAATACCGCTATTGTTGTTGTGAATAGATATAGTGCTATTGTTTTGTGAGTTTTTGTGTTTTTGTGTCGTCCGTAGCAATACAGGCCGACTAGTAGCAGTGGATAGCTTAATACTCGTATGTCAGCAAAGATAGGTGTTCGATGAAGTAACGTACTATTACTATTCATTCGCTGATGCATATGAAGCAACGTATCTATTCACCGTTGTGGCTCTTTCATGTGTTATGTTTTAAGTGTTTTTAAAACGTGTTGTTTATAATATTTGCATACTCATTGTATAGGGCAGGTTTCACACTTTGGATTTCTTGCGGTGCAGTGATATCTTCAAAACAACACTAAGGTGTGGTGTGCTATGCTCTTGTATTCTATTGGTATTGCTTCTTCAATTAGTTTGGATGTTTGTCCGGCCTGTTTTGTACTGACTAGTCATAATCTGTTGGCTAGTCTATGTACATGTGTGTCTACTGCTATTACTGATGTGCCATACAATGTCGCACTTACTACTTTCGCGGTTTTTTCTCATACTCCTGGTAACTTTGTTAGCTCTGTTATTGCTTGTGGTATGATATAATCTTCTTTTCATTTTTTATCTGCTGTTTCACATAGTATTTTACTTGTTTGATATATATGTTTTCCTTTTGTTTTGTATAAACCAATACTTTTAATTTTTTCCATTAAAGTGTCTATTCACATGTCTACTATGTCTTTTGGTTTGTGCACTATCGTGAATAACTCTTTTGTCACTTTGTTTACTTGTTTATCTGTGGTCTGTGCACTAAGCATCACGGCTACTAATAGTTGGAAATGAGTTTTTCGATTTAACTCTGTGCTTGCATTGGGATACATGCGTTCTAGTGTTTCAAAAACGGTTTTTATGTTTTTTTTGTTCATATCTCTTCTGGTACATAAAGACTTATTTCTCTTTTATTGTTCTATGTTTCTCCCTTCTATATACCACCCTCATTTGTAATTGTCTTTTTGGATTTTCCCTATTATTTTTGTTTTTCATTTTTTGTAGTTATTTATCTCTGCTCATTTTTTTCGTAATACTGTTTGAATTTTATGTTTTCCCATGATACCATGTAACTTTACATGGCCGTTCCCGTTACGGCCTATCTTTTCTATGTTTTCGATGTGATAATTATCTAGTAGAAACGTTGGTTCTTCATTTCATACCCCGAAAGGCTCTAATTTGCTTAGGTTTTTCAGCTCTTTGTGTTGTCGATCATGTTCATAAATTTTTGTGTCTACATCGATACTTTTCTCAATGTCGTTTTCCTTTATGTTTTTTTCTCCATACTCTTGAATTGCCTCTATTAAACTAGCTAGTTTTTTTAACTCGACTGTCAAACCACCAGCTTGTTGATGTCATCAAAATCTTTCTAATCGTTTTGCAATGTTTGGTGACTGTAACATTTCTATAACGTTGAAATAGGATGGTCCTCTCAAACTTCCAACTGCGACCTTTTCTTCTTCGTTGATATACATTATAAGAGTCGGTTTATTATGTTCTTCGGTTAATCTTCCGGCTACTATTCCTACAATTCATTCATGAAATGTTTTGTCGTATGCGATGAGTATTTTTTGTTCGTTACTTACTTGTTTGCTTGCTGATTTGTATGCTTCGTCTTGCAGCTTTTTTCTTTCTGTGTTAATTTCTTCGATTTGTTGTAGATATGATTCTTGCTTTTCACCTTCGTATAATAGAGTATATAGGCTATCGTATGGTGTTTTGATTCTTCCTCCTGCGTTTATTCTTGGTCAAATCATAAAACCTATATGGAAGGTGTTTACTGTGCCTGAGATGTTTAAAAAATTAAGAAAGCTTTTTAGCGATGATGGCATCCTTCACTGATTTATGAGTTCTAGTCATCTTTTTACCATAGCTCTGTTTTCATCTACTAGTGGGACACAGTCTGCAACTGTTGCTATGGTAACAATAGGCAGAAAATAATTGAAAATTTCTCTTTTTTTTTGATTGTTGCTTATTGTGTGTTGCATGATTGCGTTGATGAGCTTAAACACGACTCCAGCTCAACAAAGACCTTTAAAACCATATAAGGGTGAGGTGTGAGGATTTATAACTGCGTAGGCTTTGGGAATTTCTTCCCCATCTTTGTGGTGGTCTGTTATGATAAGGTCTATTCCTAGTTTTCCACAGTGTAGTGCTTCTTGTGTTGCGGTTATTCAGTTGTCTACTGTTATTATTAGGCTTACTCATTTTTTTTTAATTTTATCGATGTGTTTGTTCTTTATTCCATATCCATCGTTACGCCTGTGTGGATACATGATACTGATGTTGCTGTAATTCATAAATTTCTTAAAAAAGCTGTATAAGCTATAACTTGATGTAATGCCGTCTACGTCATAGTCTCCAAATATCATTATTTTTTCGTTTTTCTCTATTGCAGAAATAATTCTTGCTACTGCAATTCCCATATCTGATAGCAACTCTGGTTTTTTTCGGAAATGTATTATTGCAGGATTGAGGAAATCTTCTTTATTTGTTTCTATACCCCTGGCTTTCAACAATCTCTCTGTTAGGTTTTCTTCCGAGTTTTCGTATAGTATTTTGTATTTCATTTTTCTAGTTTTCTAAAATCTCAAATCTCAAAGCAAACTTGTATTGATTTAATTCGCTTATTACAATTTTTTTTACGAAAAACGACTTGGTATTTTGTTTCTCTTATACCGAGTCGCTTTGTTCGTCTATCGATTTTGTTTTGGTACTCTTTTAGAATATGTTTTTTTACTTTTTTCTATTTTCTATTTTCTATTTTCTTCGTTTCTAGTGAGCGTGGACTGATTATTTTGTCTATGATTCAATATTTGAGTGCTTCCTCTGGTGATAGCCGTTTATCTCTTTCCATATCTGCTTCTACTGTTGCGTATTTTTGTCCTGTGCTTTGTGCAATGAGATTGATAAGCATATGTTTGAGTTTAACTCCTTCTTCTACTGCTATGCGTGTGTCTGATATGGTTCATTGTGTTCCGTGTGATGGTTGGTGAATCATGATTCTACTGTGGGGAAGTGCGTATCTTTTACCTTTTTCCCCTCCTACTAAATATATAGATCACATAGAGGCAGCTAATCAAACACATATTGTTGAAACGTCGCATTTGACAAATTGCATTGCGTCAAATATTGCCATTCCGCTATATACTTCTCCGCCGGGTGAGTTGATATAAATGGTTATGTCTTTGTCTGGATCTTTTTTTTCTAGATAGAGCATTTGTGCCACTATTGCGTTGACCATATGCGTTTCTATTGCACCCCCAATAAATATTATTCTGTCTTCTAAAAGCCTGGAATAAATATCATACGCTCTTTCATATTGTTGTGTTTTTTCGATTACTGTTGGTAAAAAGATCATTTTCTGTGTTTGGTTAGAATAAAAAAACCTCTTTTACTTTATCGTAATGCTATTTCTTTTGCTAGATAATTCTAGTGCTCGACTCTTTTTTCTACTGACAAATACTGATTTTCTGATATTTTTTACTAGTTGTCACCCCTAAATATTCCTGATATCTTGCAATTTTATTGAACAATTCTATGCATGTGTTTTAGGTATGTTTTTTATTTAGTATTTTTTTGTATGTTTAGAAAGTTTGTTGTTGTCGCTGCACTTTTTGTTTTCAGTTTTGATTCTGTTTTGGCGACGGGCGTTTCTCTTTCATCATCTGATGCTGCTGTGCAGACCCTGATTCAGAGACTTCAGTCGATTAAATCTAGTCTATTTTCGCAACTTGATACTACCGTTAGTCAGACAGCAAAATCTTTTGAATCTCATTATTCTGTGATTGAAAATAACTTAGACTACAGAAACCTTCTTTGTATGGGTGTTGTTAGTTTGGGTACTGATGCTGCATGAATTAAGCAGTGAGCAGATCTCCTTAGATCAAAGATACTGAGAACTTATAATACGATTTTAGGAGATATTCAATACAACCAAGATTCTTATGCTAATGGTTTACTTTCTGAACAAAATTATTCTCTGGCTCTCAATGCAAGTAATGCGGATGTTAATGATTTTCAAGCTAATTTTTCACAATTTGTTACTGATTTTTACTCTGACCAACTAGCTATTCTTAGTGGCAAAACTGCTTATATGGATCAGTACCTCAAAGATAATAAGTCTTTGATGGCGACTTTGTCTGATAGAAGAATGTATTTGGATGACCTTATTCAAAAGAATGCTGGATTGCAAAATAAGAAAACTGCTTATCTTCAGTATTTCTGAACTGTGTTAGGCCTGGATGACGTTTATGATAGTCTTTTAACTAAAATCCGTGATGATGTAGCGGTCTATTTTGAAGCGAAGAGAAAATCCTACCTACAAAAACATAGTTGATTTTTGGATCTTGAAAGTCAACTCAAGGATCAGGAGAACTCTTTATATGATACTGTTGAAGTTGAGTTACGTCGTTATATGGACAATATGTTGCGTTACTATGATGGCGACCAATATGATGTGCTTGATCAGTATATGACGACAATTAACGGTTTGTATTATGGTGCTAGTGGTGCTGTGCTTTGTAATAATATTGTGGGATATCGAGATGTTCCAATGATGACTACTGTATGAGCTTTGATTGATGATATGAATAAATCCTTGGATCAGGGTTATACTTTTTTCAAAATTACCTCTGGTAGTGTGTCTAATGAAGATTTTTTTGGAGAAAAACTCAATGAGAAATATGCTGCTATCGTGAAATCTGTCACTACTCTTTATGACCAGCAAACTACTGCATTGATTGATACGCTTGTTACTAAACGGAAAGAACAGCGCAACGCTTTTAGAGACTTGTTGCGTATGAAGGCGATGGATTTTGATAAGGCACAAGGATCTGCTAGGGATGCTGTTAGGCGTGATTTAGTATCAAAGGCTCGTGCTTTGTTAGCTCAAGTTGTTGCTAAACAATTGTTGTATGATGTTAATTTTGTTTTGTATGCTTTATGAGAGCCCGTTTTTCTTGATGCGTTTGATAATCCGAGATGAGTTACTATGACTCCCAGCGATTATCTTGGTTCTTTGTATGATGATTATTTGTCGGATGAATGAATCAGATCTACGAGTGTCTTAGTATCTTCTTCCTTGCCTGTCTCGAAATATAGCGTTGAGCAAATACAGGCCAAACTGATGCTTTTGAAGGATAATGCATCTGATAAAGATTTATTTGATCAGACACTGCTTTCGGCCATTGATAAGGCGACGGAATTATTGAGGAGTGATGCAGTTTCTCTTAATCAGAAAGTGTTGATACATGTTGTTAAGCAAGCAATGAAACGCGTTGTATCATTGAATTAATTGTTCGTAGACTTGAGAATGCAGAACAGATCGTTACATAGGTGATGGTCTGTTTTTTTATTTTTGCTTAGTTTGGTGTATTGATGAGTGAAGAAAGACACAATGAGAGAGATGTGAGAATGAGGAAAGTTTCTTTGCTAGAGAACTTTGGTATTGAACCCTATGCTCAGTCCTTTGATAAAAAAATTCTGATAGGGGATATAATCGGTCGCTATGAAAAGACTTTGACTTGAAGCAGTCCTTTTCGTGATAGTGATTCTATTGTTTCTTCTTGATTTCAAGACCATTCTACAAATTTTATTAAAACAGCAGGTCGTTTGACTCTAATCAGGACTCATGGCAAACTCTCATTTGCAAGGTTGATGGATGAAACTGGTGATGTTCAGCTCATGTTTCATGCATCATCGTGTGTGATTGCACAATTGCGTGATGGTAAAGAAACTGCTAGGTTGGAGTCTTTAATCTCTTGTGATGGAGAAACTTTGTCGGCTTACAAATTTGTAGAAAGATTGCTTGATATTGGTGATCGGATTGGGGTTGAGTGAGAGCTCTTTTATACTCATAAGGGAGAACTTACTATTTTTGTTTCCTGTTTTTCTTTTTTGGCGAAAGCTATTAGACCTTTATGAGATAAATTTCATGGTATTGGCGACCATAAGGAGCTATCATATAGACAGAGGTATTTAGATATGATTTTCAATTCTGATGTTATGCGTAGAATGAAATTAAGGTCTACCTTCGTTAAAACTTTACGTGATTTTTATCATGAACAGTGATTTGTTGAGCTTGATACTCCTATTCTGTGATTTTCTGCCTCTGGTGCAGCTGCTGAACCTTTTGTAACTCATCACAAAGATTTTGATATCGATATGTACTTGCGTATTGCACCTGAAATTGCATTGAAGATAGCAACTGTAGGAGGTCTGGAGAAGGTTTTTGAGATTGGGAAGGACTTTAGAAATGAGTGATCTTCGCCCAGTCATCATCAGGAATTCTTGGTTGCAGAGCATTATGCAGTATACCGAAATTATGAGGATAATATGAAATTTACTGAGCAGATGTTTGATTATCTTTTTACTCATATTCCTGAGCTCAAGTACGTGGTTAAAATACCTGATAAAGAGTGACATGTTCGTGATGTTGATTTTCATACTCCTTGGGAAAGAATAGACTATGTTGCTCAAGTAAAGCTTGATAGCGGTATTGATGTGTCATTGTATAATGAAGAGGATGCCGCCAAGCTTAGGAGAGATATCAGATCTGCTGGTTTTGATTGGCATGGTTTGAGCGAACAATCTACAGCTACCATGATTGACTACTTATACAAGAAGGTCACTAGACCAAAGATAATCTGACCAGCTTTTGTCTATAATTATCCCAAGACTATGCAGCCTTTGGCGCGTGTCAGTGATACGAATTCACAATTGGTTGAACAATTTCAGCTTGTTGTGAATGGATGGGAAATAACTAAGGCCTATGGGGAGTTGGTTAATCCTATTCAACAACAAGCAAATTTCGATGCACAATTTCTTGCTTTGGAAAAATGAGATGCAGAAGCGACATCAGGTGATGATGAGTTTGTAAAGGCCATGGAGTATGGTATGCCCCCTCAGTCGGGTTGGGGTATGGGTATTGATCGTATACTTGCTTTGCTCACAGAACAGTCGAATATTAGGGACGTTATTATGTTTCCTATGATGAAGCCTGAGCGTTTGGAACAAACTGATGAGTGAATATCTCAACATGAAGAAACTCCCTTAACCGTTCCCACTTCTTCTCTATCTGGTGAGAGTCCTGCGGGCGATTTATCTGCCCCTGCTGTTTGTTCATTAGAAGATGCAAAAATGCTTGCTCATAGATATTTGTCAGATACTCTTTTGCATTGCCAACAGGTTGCTCATGTTATGCGTTATTTTGCTGTTAAACTTTGATTGTCTTCAGATCAAAAGGATTATTGGTATATTGTGTGACTGCTACATGATGTTGATTGGGATGTTATTGCCAAAGATCCTGCTCAGCATTTGTGAGAAAAATTCCTTTCTATTGTGTCTGAGATTTCTGCCTCTGATGATTTAGTTAATGATATTCGTTCTCATTATTTGAAGTGGGGTATCCCTGCTGATTCTTTGGTCAGGCAGTATTTACTTTCTGTGGACGAACTTAGTGGTTTGTTGTTTGCTTATTCTCGTATGAGGCCAGAATGATTTGAAGGTATGCAGTGGAGCTCTATTAATAAAAAGATTAAAGATAAGGCTTTTGCTGCGGGAGTTGACAGAGAACATGTGAGGAATTGCGAACACTATCTTTGAATTGCATTGCATGATTTTGCTATGGATGTTGTTGAGGCTATGAAAAGTTTTGTTGTGTAGGTTGTTATACTGTTTGTAAGTTGGAAGATCTACAGTTTTTAAAGCTATTGTTTTTGCTCAGTTTGATCTTGCTATTTGCTTATTAACAATTATATGTTTCTCACCATGTTGCCTACAATTTTCAGATTTCTGCTAATGTATCGTTTCTATGGCTTATCTCAGTACTCAACCACCCAGAGGTACATGTGATCGGTTTCCTCAGGAGTTCACTATTCGTAAGTACATTTTTGATACTCGAAGAAGGATCTGCCAATCTTTCTGATACGAAGAGTATCTGACACCCTTGGTTGAGAATGCAGATATCTATAGAGCAAAGTCTGGTGAAGATGTTTGATGAACTGAGTTAACTCTTATCAATGATAGGGGGGGTAGGGACATTGCTATTAGGCCGGAGATGACACCTAGTGTTACTCGTATGGTTGCGGGGCAGTATGTACAACTTCAAAAACCAGTTAAGTATTTTTCTGTTGCGAATTTTTATCGTAATGAAAAGCCTCAGAGAGGTAGAAATAGAGAGTTCCGGCAACTCAATGTGGATGTTTTTGGTGAAAACAGCCTCTATGCTGATGTGGAGATTCTCCAAATAGGTTTGGAGATTATGAAGTCTTGGTGAGCCCCAGTGGGGAGCTTTAGATTGGATCTTAATCATCGTTTATTCATTGATGACTTTTTGGCTCAGGAATGCGGGCTGTTTGATATGGGTATTAAACAGTCTGTTGTGAGACTGTTAGATAAGTGGGAAAAACTTTCTTCTGATGCTATGCGTCAGACCCTTTCTGCTGTTTGATTAGATATGTCTCAAGTTGATAAACTCTTTGTCTGTATGAAATGTACTACTCTTGATGATTTTTTAGCAGCTTTTCCAGCTTTGCATACAAGTCAATGACTACAAGATCTGAAACGTATTTGTGAGTTATTAGACCATCAGGGCTATGTTTGAATGTATAGTTTCTCTCCTCGTTTGATGAGAGGATTTGATTACTATGATGGTATGATTTTTGAAATGTTTGATACTCATCCTGATAATAATCGTGCTATGTTTGGTGGGTGACGCTACAATGGGTTGGCTGGTCTTTTTGGCAATACTGATTTCCCTGCAGTTGGTTTTGCACCTTGAGATGAACCAACTAAGTTGTTTTTGGAATCTTGGTGATTATTGGATTCTATTAGAATGACTATAAAACAATCTTTGTACTATATCCCCTTATTAAGTGACTCAAACTATGATACTTATCAAATGCTAGCGTTTTGATTGAGGCAAGACTGACATGATGTTGATGTTTGATTGTCTGTGAAAAAATTGCCTAAAGCTTTGGAGTATGCACATAAGAAGTGATACAGTCATGTGATTATTGTGTGAGATGAAGAGTTGAGGACTCAAACTTACAAAGTAAAAGATATGGTCAGTTGAGTAGAAACAATAATGTCTTTGGATGTATAATTTTTTTTGAAATGGATGCTATAAGTCGTTATTATGCTTTGGATGATGAGACATTGAAACCTAGATTCGTGTGAACTTTTGCTAGTGATAGGGTTGCTGCTAAAGTTGTTTGCTATAAAGGTTTTGACTTATATAAGGCTATTGATCTCGATGTTAGGGTAGATAATTCCTGATTTCCTGTTGCTGTAGAAGAGTGAGCAAAGTATAAGAAAGTGTGACCGTTGTGTAAGGAAAATTAAATCCATAAGCTTTTGTTTTTCTGCTCTTTTTTTTTGACTCTTTTTCACTATTTTCATTTTTGTTTTTTGTATTCTGGTTTGTTTTTTTGATGGTTAGTATCGATGATATCAAGTTGCCTCCTCATCATATAGAGGCGGAAAAGTCTGTTTTGTCTGCTGTTTTGTTGGACAATGAGATTATGTATATGTTGGAGGCAATAGGTCTTAAGGCTGATGACTTTTATAAACGTGAACATGCTAGCATCTTTTGAGCTATGCTGACCTTGCGAGATAGGCGTGCTACTATTGATGTTGTTACCTTGTCAGATCAGTTAATTAAAAATAATACGCTCGATGATATTGGTGGTTTGGACTATTTGTATGATATCAATACTTATTTGATGAGTGTATCTTGATCTGGAGAATATGCTCAGATTGTCAAGGAGAAGAGTACGTTGAGAAAAATATTGAGAGTCTCTCAAGGCATTATTGGAGATGTGTACGAGCAAAAGGAGACCGTTCATATTTTGGAGGCGATAGAAAAAAAGGTTTTTGATCTCACCCAGGTTACTACTGGCCAGGGCGTAAGACATATCAAAGATATTTTGTGATGAAGAGTAGAGGAGTATATGGCTATTGTTGATGATCCTGCTAAGGCAGATGAAAGAAAAACTTTTTCAGGCTATCCTTTATTGGATGATTTGTTTGGTGGTTTTAAGCCTTGAGAGCTTATTATTTTGGCAGCAAGACCTTCTATGGGTAAGACTGCTTTTTCCTTGAATATGGTGATTCATGCAGCATTGGAGCAAAAAAAAACTATCGCTTTTTTCTCATTGGAAATGAGCTCTGATCAGATTGTTGATAGAATATTGTCTACTATTGCTGGTGTACCGATGTACAAGATTAGTAAAGGTAATATGGATGCAGATGATTTCGATAGAATAGGCAGAGCTACTGAACAATTGTCTGATACAAATGTTTATTTAGATGATAAAGGGACATCTACTGTCAGTGTGTTGAAGTCTAAACTGAGAAGATTGAAAGTAGAGAAGGGATCGCTTGATTTGGTAGTTGTTGACTATCTTCAGTTGATGAGTGGAGAGGGTCTGAAGTTTGCTGGCAATAGGGTTTTGGAAATATCTGAGATATCAAGAGCACTCAAGGAGTTAGCAAAAGAATTGAGTGTTCCGATTGTCGTATTGTCTCAACTTTCTCGTAATGTAGAACAGCGTATTGATAAACAACCTCAACTTTCTGATTTGAGAGATTCTGGTGCTATCGAGCAAGACGCAGATGGTGTGATGATGTTGTTTAGAGAGGAGTATTATGATACTGACACTGATAGGAAAGGTGCGACTGATGTGTTTATTAGGAAAAACAGAAATGGTCCTATTGGCGAGATAGAACTGTATTTTGACAAGCAGACTATGAAATTTCTTTCTTTGGGCGACACCTGAAATAGTAGTGATGGAACTTATTAGTTTTTTCTGTCATTTATTATTTCATCATAGCTTTGAGAAAAGTCAGCTATAGATGCTTTCTTGTTCTGTTTTTTTTCAATTGCTCATTGTATTTGTGTATATTTGTTTATGCTTACTTTTTTGTAACCGAATGGCACTTAGAGACTTTTTTGAAAGAAACAAGATCGTCAAATGAAAACAGGATTCAGTATTCAATACGGAGCAGATGTTGCCTATCTCTGAAATCAAAGGTGATAGCATCATTTTGAAAGATGGTGGTATGAGAGCAATTTTGAGAATTGATTGACTCAATCTTGATTTAAAGAACTATGATGAACAGCAACTTGTGCTTCAACAATACAAAAAATTTTTGAACTCGTTGAATTTCCCTTTGCAGATATTGGTTCGTAATACTTATCTGGATCTTTCAGATTATATTGGTTATGTAAAGTGACAGGTCTGATCTATTGATAATGCAGTGTTGAAAAAATCTGGTGAAGATTACACTCAGTTTCTGGAAAATATTGATCTGAGGACTGGACTGATCTATGTGAAAGAATTCTATATTGTTGTCCCTTACTACCCTGATGGTGATGACAACAATCGTGTTAAGAAGTCTTGGCGGTCAAAGCTTTTGGATATTTTGAACATGAAAGATAGTATAGAGAAGATTGTTTCTAGGTATAGAATCTTTCTCAAACATGAAAAATTCTTGGCGACGAGGTGTGCTGTTGTAACTGATGGTCTTAGGTCTATTGGCATGAATGCAACGAGGTTATGATTGTCTGATATTATTTCTTTGCTTTTTAGGGTCTATAACCCTAGTGTTCATAGTGCTATGGGTGAGTATGAAGGAGTTCGTCCCTAGTCTTCAATTTCTTTTTCGAATTGTGCCCATTGTTTTTTGTTTGTTAGTCCTTAGATTATTTGCATTTACCATGAAGTCTTGCTTATGAGAATAAGGGAAAAAAATATTTTGTGAATAGATCGGGGGAGTAAATACGTCTGACTTGCTTATAAACAGGGCAGTACTGGTATGATCTTCCCTATTGGGTATATGATAAATGATAAGACGTTGATGTACCAGATAGGGGAGATTTTGGTACAATACCACATCGCATCAATCGTTGTGTGATGGCCGCAGAAACAAGAAGATATCCAAGCCCAGATCAAGAACTTTTGAAAAACTTTGGAGCTCATTGCTGGTGATGATATCCCTTTGTCTTATGTAGAGGAGGACTATAGTAGTGTGGAAGCGGGTGCTAGAGTTGCAAACTTTAGTAAAAATGTTGCTGAAGATACTTTGTCTGCTATGATTTTATTGGAGAGAGTATAAAATTTTCATAAGGGAAAAGCGGACTCATGATAATGGCCGCTTTATTTCCTTCGAGAGCATTCCCTCCCTTTAATGATGGTGTCGCCTATGACGGCCGCACACACATATGTTCCTTCGATGCGACTCGATAAATTGTCGACATCTTTGGAATGCATCCGCATGGCCGCTTGGTTTTGGTGTTTCAGCCCCTTGTGGACTGTTTGTGGTTATTGTTGGATTTTTTTCTTTGCCAGAGAAAACCCAACTAAATGACCAAAATCCGGTGTTTTCTTTCTCACTCATAGAAGGCATTTTTTAATTAAATACTAATAAAGCCCCTGCGTTTATGACAGGAGCTTTATGATTATTTAATGGTTTTTGTCTTATTTTTTTATCCAACCATAGAGCTCCCTTCTGATCACCGCCAGAATAATTGTATTGTAACATTGCTTTGTGGAGTGGAATTTTTTGTTCATGGTTGTCTTTGCTTTATCGTTTTACATTTGGTGTTTGTTTTGTAGTGATATGTGTTGGTAATGCAAGTTGAGTTACTGATTGCGTTTAGGGAACGATTTTTATATCCCTTATTTCCAAGTAGACTGATTGACCGTATTCTTCATGGTTTATTGTCTCTATTATGCTTATTTCCAAGTTTGGGAGTGTTTTTGTAGCTTGGCAGTGTATGGTATAGGGACGAGAGAATAGAACTCATTTCTTATCAATAGAAAGATGTTTTGCCCTATATCAATATGATCGACTTTCTTCTTTGATTTTTCGATCTTTGTATCCTACATTTTTCATGACTTTGGCAAATATTTCACCGTAGTGTATGCATTCTTCTCTCAAAAACTCGTCTAACATTTGGCGGATGTTATCTATGGATGTGTTTTGTTTGAGAGCCTGCATAACTTCTCTCATAAAGGATTCACATAATCACTCTATGGAGTATTTCCTGTCAGGGTTTCTATGTCTTAGTGTTATTGTGTTGCTGTTTAGCATATTCAGTGTTGCATGGTATCAATTGTTTGTATCTTCTATTTCGTTTGTTATTTTTTTGTGTATGTTTTACAAATCATTTACACTTTGTTCTGAATGCTTGTAATAGGCGATGTCCATATTAATGCACGTATGAGGGCTGCTATTTTGCAATCTTTGCGTGATATGATCAATCATAATAGTGATGAAAAGCATATTATTTTCTTGTGAGATTATGTCTATCATTTTGCTTATGATAGAAAGTCTCTTCTTTTGCTTTTTCAATTTTTTGTTGAACTGTATAGAGAGTGAAAGCATGTGTATGTATTGGCTGGCAATCATGACTGGATTGCTGATCATTTTGTGTACGAGGAAGCACAACAGGCATTTTCTATTATTAACGATTACGTTTTTGAGCAGTCTCGTACTGGTGAAGGCTTGTCAGAGAAGGGATCTCTTCGTTTTATCACAGAACCTATCACTCTAACGATAGAGGATCAAGATGTTATCTTTTTCCCCTACAATCTTGCTCTTAGCCCTGAGGAGGAATCTTTTTCTTCTACTGATGTTTGATTGTCTCCTGTTGTACACTCTCTTAGAGAACTTGCTTTTAGCAATAACAAACGTGAACGCTACTCTTTATCCATAAATTTATGCTTGCTGGAGCTGGTTGCAAAACTACGTCATACTTCTTCTTGCGATACTATTGTTGTTTTTCATCATTATTATGTTGAGAGTACTGAGTTTCCTGGTCAAACTAGCCGTTTTGCTTTTAAAGATGTCGCTTTAAGCAAGGAATGGCTTTCTGTTAATGATATTCGTATGATTTCTGGTCATCTGCATCAAGCTTTTGTTTATCAAAACTATTTGTGTGTGGGAAGTGTGCGATCTACCTCTCCCTTGGAGTTTAATCATTATAAAGTTGCGTGCGTGCTTCATTGATCCTTTGTTCGCTTTTATCCTAGTCATATTAACTACTATTTGAGGACTTTTTATGAATGACGCGTACTTGATTCTGCTTTGCTTTTAGAGCTTTTGCAGCAGCAATACGATGATTCTAGGCTTGTATTCCAAAGTAACGTTTTTTTTACTCTTGATACTGATTCTTTACGTTCTTTTCCTGATTTTTCGCTTCTCTCTCTGCAAATCGTGGGCGACTCACTGGACTATTGACGTATTACAGATTATATAGACGGTACGTTATTTCCCACAGTAGAGACTGTTCGTTTGAAGAGACAAGATAAAAAGGTTGAGCAGCTCTTGCAACAACTAGATATTTCTAGTAGGAACTTACAGACGTGATTTCATGATTGGAAAAGTATCCTAAAAGACTATATTGGGATTAAATATTCATCCGAACAGCAATATTATTTTGCTTTGTTGGAAGATCTACATCTTTTGTAATGGTATACTATTGTCAATGATATTGTGAATCGATCCAGGTATCCGCAAGTTGGGCTATGCCCTTATTGAATCAGATCTTCGTGTGGTTTGTGCTGATGCACTTGTTTTGGATGTTGTGGATATCGTGAGGGAAGATTATTGGGTTCGCATGGGTCAGATGTATGGTTTTTTCGAAGGCCTTCTGCAACAGTACCCTTCTATTACTACTGTCTGCATTGAAAAGCTGTATTTTACTTGACGCAATCAGAACAACGCAGAATTTGTTTATGGTATTAGGTGAGCGTTGATGATGCTATTTAGCCGTCATGATATTTTTTTATTGGAATATACTCCTATTCAGCTCAAAAAATACATTACGGGTAATGCACAAGCTAGTAAGTCTTTAGTTACTTCTGTGGTCAAAAGATTGTATAAACTTGATACAGCTCCTCATTATCATGATACTGCTGATGCTTTGGGATTGGCTTATTTGGCAGCCCAAAGAAGATAGTGAATTTTATTATTTTAGATAATTTGCATGAAGCCTACGTTATTGATTTTAGCTGCTGGTATGGGTAGCCGTTATGGATGACTCAAGCAGATTGATGCTTTTTGACCCGCCGGTGAGTCAATTATTGAATATTCTATTTATGATGCTATACGTGCTGGTTTTGGTAAGGTGGTGTATGTTATTAGGGAAGAGTTTGAGAGTGATTTTAGAGCGAAATTTTGACATATCGAGAAATACATAGACGTTGAATACGTTTTTCAATCAGTCAATCCAGTTATTGGGGATCTTTCGTATATTACCCGTGAAAAGCCATGGTGAACGGGCCATGCTATTTTGTCTGCTAAAGATGTTATTGATGAACCGTTTGTTGTTATTTATGCTGATGACTATTGTGGTATTCATGCTTTTGAGCTTTGTCATGATTTCCTACAAACAAATGTTTCTTCGTCACATTGTGCGGTTTTAGGTTTTGAATTATCTAACACCCTTTCTCCTTATGGTGGTGTTAATAGATGAGTCTTATACACTGATGTTCAGTGATTTCTGCTTGAAACGGTAGAGGTTTTGAAAATATCCTTGCAGGGCGACAAGGCTGTTTATCCTCTTGATGATACTCAACGAGGTGAACTTTCTCTTCAGTCGTTGGTTAATATGTGATCTTTTTGTTTTGATTCATCGATATTTTCTCATTTAGAGAGACTTTTCTTTTCTTTTGCACGTGATAATCTTCATAATCCGAAAGCAGAGTTTTTCTTGCCGACTGCTTTAGATGATTTGGTAAAAGATCAGCTATTACGTTGTTCTGTTATAGCAACGCCTGATCAATGGTGTGGTGTTTCTTATCGCGAAGATAAGAATATGGTGAGTGATAGGTTTGCTACGATGGTAAGAGATGGAAACTACCCATCTCCTCTATGGCAGAAATAGGATTATTCCGAAAATATTTGCATTTCTTTGTGTTGTTTGTATATTGCTTTTGTGTTTATATACTTGTCATTGACAATGGGCAGGAAGAAAAAGTGCAGAACAATTGATATTGATATGAAGTCTATTTGTTCATCTTTTTGACCTTTGCATGATACTCAAGAATCAAGGGGCGATGCTGCTTGTATTGTTTTGGAAGCGGATGAACTGCAGGTTTTACAACTAAAGGATGGTGAGGGATTGACTATGATTGAGTGAGCTAAAAGGATGGGTATCTCAAAATCTGTTTTTGGTGATATGCATAAAAAGGCTCGTGCTAAGTTGGTTGATATGGTGTTACATGCTAAAACTTTGGTTGTTAAGTGTCCTTACAAAGACGCGAATCGTTCTTTTATATTTAAACGTTAGGGTCTTATTTATCATTTTAACCTTACCTCCATGTCCTTGTATGAATGAGTTCAAAACCAGATGAGAGAGGCCTTTTCGTATATCAGAGATAGGTTCAGTCCTAACCTTTTGGAACATCTGTTATATCCTCATCAGATTTTAGAGGTGTCGATTCCTGTGTTGATGGATGATGGCAATGTACGTACTTTTGTTGGCTATAGGTCGCAACATAATAATGCAAGGTGACCCTATAAATGAGGCATTAGGTATCATCAAGATGTTAGCAAAGACGAGGTGATGAGTCTTTCTGCGTGGATGTCTCTCAAGACTTCGGTTGTTGGTATTCCTTTGTGATGAGCTAAGTGAGGGATTGTTGTAGATCCAAAGACTTTGTCTCGTGGCGAATTAGAACGTTTGACAAGATGATATGTGCAGAAGGTATTTCGTTTTGTGTGACCTCAAACGGATGTTCCTGCCCCTGATGTGAATACAGATTCTCAAATCATGGCATGGTTTGTTGATGAGTATAGTAAGTTGGCTGGTGAACGATCTCCTGCTGTGGTTACGGGTAAACCTTTGTCTCTGTGATGAAGTGTAGGTAGACATTCAGCGACTGCCATGTGAGCATATTATACACTCTCTCGCTATTTGGATCTGGTCGGATGATCTCTTGTTGGTAAAACGTTTGCTATTCAATGAGCTGGGAATGCTGGTCTGCTGTTTGCACAATTGGTTGTCTGAGCTGGTGCTACTATTGTTTGACTTAGCGATTCTCGTGGTGCTGTCTTTTCTAAAGACGGTATTGATATAGCACAAGTTACTGCACTTAAGGAGTCATGAATGTCTGTTGTAAATTTACCTTGAGTCTCTGCTATTTCTCAGAATGATTTACTAGCTTTAGATGTTGATGTTCTTGTGCCTGCGGCATTGGAGAGCCAAATCACAAAGGACAATATGCATAGTATTTCTTCGTGACTTGTTTTGGAGATAGCAAATGGTCCTACGACCCCAGAAGCAGATGCGTTTTTGTTTACTAAGGGCGTTGTTATTCTTCCTGATATCCTCGTTAATGCTTGAGGTGTTACTGTTAGTTATTTTGAGCAGGTTCAAAATGCTATGAATTATTATCGAGACGAAACGGAAGTGGATGATAAACTTCATAAAATTATAGATACAGCTACTGATACTGTTATACGTGTTGCTAGGGAGCATTCTGTTTCCCTTAGAATGTCTGCCTATATTGTTAGCCTTCAGAGAATACTTGAATCTTTACAAAAAATCTTTGTTTTTTAGTTTGTTATATAATTCATTATTATGAAGGAAGATCACAAAAACCTTGTTCATTTGGATAGTTCGGATGAGTTTGCTTCAATTATAGCTACCGGAGTGGTGGTAGTTGATTTTTATGCTGATTGGTGTGGTCCTTGTAGGATGCTTTGACCGATTATGGAGAGCTTAGCTGAGAAGTATGAAGGACGTATTAGGGTTGTTAAGGTCAATGTTGACGATTTTGGTGATATTGCCGGTCAGTATGGTGTAAGTTCAATACCGATGGTTGCTATCTTCAATAATGGTTCTATGGTAGGAGAATCCATTGTATGAGCCTATCCTCAAGATCATTATGAAACTATCTTGGATTGACTGCTACAATAATCTTTGTCAAACTATTTTTCGTCTTGCAAAGCAGTATTTGTTTTGTGTGTTACTTCTACTTATTCATCAATGTATTTATACGTTTCCCTTCGTATACTATTTTTTTGATGTCTGTAGTAGTTCGAAAATCGTTTGGATACACACTACTTTCTTTTAGTTTTTGATTGAGCGTGTATCTTGTTTGTGGACCAAATATTCAGCACCATTGGGAATTCTTGTTGAGCAATTTGTTATCTACTTGGAAGTTACATATTGCTTGTTTAGTTTTTGGTCCAAAGTATCATGTTACTGACATGTTGTCTAAGTAGCCTAACTTATTCATATATTTTTGCAGTGTCCGGACAAATATATCTTTTCTTCATTCCTCTAACTGTATCATGGAGAATGCCATATCAAAAAAGTACTTAAATGTCGGTACTTTTTCGAGATTGAATCCTATTGCTTCTTGTGGTATTGACATGGTTTGGGGGCAATGATAGCCTATTGTTTCTTTTTTTCACCGCGTAATTGCCTTTATTAAACCTTCATTTCACTCTCACATATATATGTCTAGTCTGTCATGCTTGTTGTTTCTTTCTCCTGCTTTCACAATTGCTCATCATCTGTCTGCTATTACTCCTATTCCTAAACTTGGCATGATGATATATTCCCCAAACTCATAGCTTGACGGTGCTGCTATCATTCCATTGAACACTCCCATGCCGGATGCACCGTGTGTTCATTCTCCATTCAGTATTTTTTCTTCTGAAAGATTCCCCTTGGCATATGCAATCTGACCTGGTTTAGGTGAATAATACGCAGTTGTGATAAAGGTTTTTTTGGTACATCATTCTAATGATAGTGTGATGCTTGTTGCGTTTGTATTCGTATGTGCTATTGCTATGCTCACTATTGTTGCTAGAATAGCTGTCAGTGTGCGTCTTTGTATTGGTCTTTTTTTATTCATTGATAAATGATACTGAAGTAAACTTACACTGAGTACAATCATACAGTTTATTGTAGTGTGACGCACTGATCTTTTGTATTCTTTTTGTTTATATGTTTATTCTTTTGGATAATGTTGTATAGTATTGTTCACTTGTGTGTTATGTTACTTACTTTCTATCTTTTGGCCTTGGTGTGTGACTATTACTTTGTTCCTTCGCTGGAAAAGATATCTCACAAGTTGCGTTTATCATCTGAATTTGCCTGAGCGACATTGATGGCTATTGGTAGTAGTGCTCCTGAGCTTTTCACTTCTTTGTTCGCTGTCCTCAATCCTCATCTTGAACCTAGTGTGTGAGCAGGAACAATTGTTTGATCTGCTATTTTTAATATTTTAGTTATTATTGGTGCATCGGTTGTGATTCGTAAGGCCAAAATAACTTGGCAACCAGTTGTTAGAGATTTGTTTTTTTATGGTTTAGCAATTCTTCTTCTCTTACTTTTTTTTGTTGATGGAAGTATAGAATTTGTCGAGGTTTTAATCTTTTTGGCTTTGTATATTGGATATATCTTTGTCGCAAAAAATCGATCAAGACGACTCTGATATTCTGCTCCTGGTCGGGATGATGGTGTTGTTGATTTGGATAGACCATCGGGTTGAGTGTCGCATTATATTGTTTCTTTTTTTGATCGTATTATCCCTCATCCTCATAATTCCTATGTTTTCTCTTTTTTTGTTAGCATTATTATTATTGCTCTTTTAACTCACTTTATGGTGGATGCATGAGTGCAGTTTGCACATATTCTTCATATTCCGGCTTCTATTGTTGGTCTAACAATCTTGGCTGCTGGTACTTCGGTCCCCGACTTGCTTTCTTCTCTCAATGTTGCTAGAAAATGAAGGGGTGATATGGCTATTACCAATGCTATTTGATCTAATATTTTTGATATTTTATTTGGCTTATGATTTCCTTATCTGTTATACTTTATGATTTATTGACTTGATAAGAATATTGTTGTGGATGGTAATAATATTTTATGAAGTATTATTTTGCTTTTTGCTACTATTGTTGTAGTTGCATTTGTTTTGGTTATGAAGCGTTGGCATCTTTCAAAACGTTCTTGAATGTTTTTAATTCTTTTGTATGTGTGCTATATTGTTTATACCGTATTTCTTATTTTATCGTAGTTTTTGCCTTTGGCATACTTTCCCTTGTTTTTGCTTGTCAGTATTTTTATAATGTAGCACGTCCTATCTGTTAGGTGCTACATTTACTTTAGGTGCTTGTATTGCATGAAAAACATACGTATTAATTACACAAAGGAGGCAAAAAAAGTCCTAGAATACGCTCAGTTGTTAACCTTTAGTGAGCAGAAAAGATCGATATCTAATATTACGTTGTTTTGGTGAATTTATGTTTTTTTACTTAACACTCCTTACCATAAGCTTTTTCGGAAATTAATGGGTGTGAGAGATGTGGATCGTATTAATGATTTTTTTATGGAACACTATGGTGATATTGATTTTTCTCGTAGACCAAGTCGTTTCATTATGCTTAAGCAACTTATTTTGAAGTTTACTACGGATGAGGACAAAACTATTGTTGACTTTGTCCGTCTCTTATATGTGTGTGTTGACAAGCCAGATGGTGCTAGTAAAAAGCTTTTTAATTTTTTATGATTTGAATTGGATACAATCAAGAACAATTGTCAGTATATTACGGATCATCCTGCAATATTGCAGATTGGAATCTTTGCCTTTTTAGAGCTCCTTTCTAAACTTATTGTCAAGCTTTCTTTAGATCTTGATAAGATTCAATTGATGCACATTGACTTTTTGCAGTATATGCCTGAGTCTTGATCCATAGACCAATCTCTTGTACAGAAAGACCCTAATAAGAGTAATATACAGACAACTTCGCCTGATGAAAAAGAAGAAAAGAAGCTTACTGTTGAGTACTTTGGTACCGATTTGACGAAGGAGTATAAAGATGGTTATCTTGATCCTGTTATTGGTAGAGAAAAAGAGATTTATCAGATGATCTATACTCTTTTAAGGAAGACGAAAAACAATCCACTTCTTATCTGAGAGGCTGGTGTTGGGAAAACTGCTATTGTTGAGTGACTTGCTCAGAAAATAGTTGATGGTGATGTGCCTGAGAAATTGTTGGGCAAAAGAGTGTTTGTGTTAGATATGGGTAGCTTGGTAGCTGGGACTAAATACAGGGGTGAGTTTGAGGCGAGAATGAAAGCGATTTTGGAAGAGGCTATGGATATCTCTAATAACATTATTCTTTTTATTGATGAACTGCATACCATCATTGGCACATGAGGTGCAGAGAATGGTGATGCTGCTCAAATGATTAAGCCTTTGCTATCTAGAGGGAAGATTAAGTTAATTGGAGCTACAACTTATGATGAGTACCAGAAATATATAGAAAAAGATGCTGCGCTTAAGAGAAGATTTCAAGAGATTCATGTGGATGAGCCTGATTTGCCTAGTACAAAGGCTATTTTGATGTGATTGAAGTGAACGTATGAGAACTATCATGGGGTTGTTATTTCAGAAGAGGCTGTTGATGCTGCTATCTTTCTGAGTAGGAGATATATTCTCAATAGGCATCTCCCTGATAAAGCTATAGATATTATTGATGAGGCTAGTGCAAGAAAATCTACCATTACGAGAAAATTAGAAAAAGATGATACCTATAATAAGTACGAGAAACAACTTAAAGAACTCGACAAAAAAATTGAGCATGCTATTGATTCTCAAGACTATTTTGGTGCAGCTGAACTTAAGGAGCAGCAGGAGAATATTAAGCATAAAATGCAACAGGTAAGACAGGATAAACTATTGCCGGTTCATTTGAGGCAAATTATTCAGCCTGATGATATTGGTCAAGTTTTGGCTGATAAGACATGAATACCAGCCAACATTGTTTCTGAGTCTGAAATTGTGAAATTGAAAAGATTGAAAGAGGCACTTGATACTGATGTGTTTGGTCAAGAAGAGGCCATTCAGTCTGTTGTAAAGGCTATTACGAGGAATAGAATGTCTGTTATTAAGAAAGATAAACCTATTTCGTCTTTCTTGTTTTTGTGACCTTCTGGTACGGGTAAAACTCACTTGGCGAAAATGGTTGCTAAACACTATTTTGGTGATGAAAAGGCTATGATAAGAGTTGATATGTCTGAGTTCATGGAAAAGTATTCTGTCTCTAAGCTTATTTGATCTGCTCCTGGTTATGTTTGACACGAAGAGGGTGGTCTTTTAACTGAACAAGTTAGAAGAAGACCGTATACTGTTGTCCTTTTGGATGAAATAGAGAAGGCATCTAAGGATGTTTTGAATATATTGTTGCAAGTTTTGGATGAATGATATTTGAAAGATAATAAAGGAAGACAGATCGACTTTAAGAGTACCATTATTATCATGACTTCAAACTTGGGTTCTGATGAATTTTCTAAGAAGCTTTCTCATATTGGTTTTTCTGAAAACACTATAGTTGATGAGGAGGTTTCTGAGGAGGACTTTCTAGGGAAGAAAGCGAAAGTTATGGAGCGTTTAAAGGATTTTATGTCTCCTGAGTTATTTAATAGGCTTGACCATATTGTTGTTTTCAAACCTCTCTCAAAGAAGGTTTTAAAGTCTATTCTTAGAAGACAGTTGGATGAGTTTTTGGCTGCTTGGAAGGATACAAATCACCTTAAGCTACCGAAGTTTAGTGATAGGAGGCTTTCATCTATTGTTGACAAGATTTATGATCCTCAACTTGGAGCTAGACCATTGTTGAAATATATTGATAATGAGGTTGAGCAAGAGCTTATCGATCAATTAATGAAATAAAACCTTTTTTGTGAAAAGAAAACGAGTTCTATGGGAATGGGAAGTTGTTTTTTTCGTCTGCTCTCTTTTTTTAGTTTCTTTACTTACCTATTTGTTTTTCTAATAGTTTGTTGATTGTTTTAATAAAGGATTGTATGTTGTCTGGTTGTATTCACTGTTGTAGTAACGCTTGGTCATAAAGATAGCGAATCCGATCCCTTACTGTTTCGTCTTTTTTATTATTTGTGTAAGCTTCGATCATTGTTTGTATAAGAGGGTGATTTTTATTGATCATGAGATCCCTTTTGGTTTGCGTTAGTGTATGTCACATTGCTTTCATATATTTCTCCATATGCAAAGTCGGTTGTCATTCTTTGTCTTTAAGAACTGCTAATGGTTCTTGCAATTTATGAGAAAACTGTATCTGATCTAAGTTTTTCTCTTTTAATGTCTCTTTTATATGCTCTAAAAAGTCTTTGTTTTCTTCGTTCATCTTTTCAGTAGCTCTTTTTTCTTTTTTGCTATTGTTCTTGTTTTCTATTTCTGCATGTTGTGCGTTCACTAGTGTTTTGTCTTTATATTTTTGCAAGCTTTGGACAACCCGCTCGTCAATTGGGTCTACCATGAGTAATACATCAAAGTCACTGTTTTCAAACTGTTCCATGTAGGGGTTTTCTTGTAGCTCCTTTATAGTAGAACCAGTCAGATAATATATTTCTTTTCATGTGTTTTTTTCATTATATTCATCTAGACTGATTACTTCTCATTTTTTATGTGAGTAAAATAAGCATAAACTCGCTATTTCTTCTTTGTTTGATCGATCAAAGTGCACTCATTCTTTTAGAATTTTCCCATAATTTTCGAAGAACTCTTTGTAGTTTTCCCTGTCTTCCTTTATTTTGTGTTTACATGTCTCAATAATCTTTTTTACTAACGATGACTGTATTTTGCTAATGATGTGGTTGTTTTGTAATATTTCTCTGGAGACGTTGAGTGGTAAGTCTGGTGTTTCTATAACTCATTTTATAAATCTAAGTCGTTGGGGGAGTAGATCTTTGCACTGTTCCATGATTAGTATGTTTTGTACATAGAGTTGTGGTCAAAACTCTTGATCAGGCATGAGATTTGCAAAGGGATTGGTTTTTTGAGGTATGTAGATGAGTGCTTTATAGTTTACGGCTCACTCAATGTTGAGATGGATGTGATCTAAAGGCTGATTGGTGTCAAAGCTTAGCGAATTGTAAAACTCCTTGTATTCTTCTGTCTTTATTTCGCTTTTGTTTTTTGTTCGTAGTGATTGAGCTTTATTTATTTGTTCATATCATTTTTCTTTTCAGTCTTTCTTGTTTTCTGGCATTATGATAGGATAGGGCAAGTAGTTGCTGTGTTTTTTTACGAGTGCTTTAATACGATGTGTGTTAGCAAATTCCTTTTCATCTTTTTTGAGGTAAATACGTATTTCTGTCCCTCTTGTTGTTTTTTTTGAGTTTTGAATGTCGTATTCTCCTTTGCCACTGGATATTCGTAATGTTGCTTTTCATGTTGCCGCTTTGGTTTCTAGCTCTATTTTGTCTGCAACCATAAAAACACTATAGAAACCAATACCAAATTGCCCTATTAAATTATTGTCTGCTTTGTTTTTTTCGATTTCTTGTATAAATTTTTTTGTTCACGATCTTGCTATTGTACCAATATTTTCTATAATTTCTTTTTCCGTCATTCAAATCCCATTGTCTTTTATTGTTATCATGTTTTTGTCTTCATCGACATTTATTGTTATTTGTAAGTCTATATCATCTCCAAGGTAGTTTGTATCTTTTAGTGATTGCAACTTTGCTTTTGATAAAGCATCGCTTGCGTTTGATAATAGTTCTCTAAGGAATATTTCTTTGTTTGAATAGATTGAATGTGTTACTAACTCTATTAATTGAGCAACATCTGCATTGAACTCATGTTTGGTCATGATTATTTTAGGATCATACTAAAGTGCCTGTTCAATCTAACAGTTTTTGGTAGAAAATCAATAGCACATTCACTTCCTTGGTGCTACCCTCTTGCCTTTTTTCTAATTCTCTTTTTTGAAAAAGATATGTGCATGTGTTGCAAATACTATCAGAAATATTATTCCCCGTGTCATTCCGCTAATAATACTTTCTTTGCTATTGTAGGCTCTTTGTGATAACATTTTGTTTCTTTCTTCTTGGATACATGTTGCTTTGTCTTCTTCACTACGTGGTGTTGTTGTTCAATCAGCCTTATTAATTGTATCACATTGATAGCGGTAGTAATCGTTTGAACTCAGATACTCTTCGTCACTGATCCAGTTAATCATAATGACTTGGTGGATAGCTATTCATAATCAAATCACGGTTCATCCTAGACCAAATAGTGTGGCGATGAGAAAGTAAATCTTTTTTAGTGATGATAATATCATTGTTATATGTTACTAAAGTAAAAGACTATTATTTGTACAGTTTTGTCAGATTGTAACATAGTTCGCACAATAAATATAATTGGTGTAGTGGGATGGCGGTGTAGAGTGGTGTTCAGGATTTGAGTCTGTTGAAGTTTATCTTAATATCAATTCAATATTCTTTGCTGCCTGATCGTTCTTGTATATAGTCACTGTACTTAAAAGCAAAATGTATACTGTTCACTCTGTGTTGTTGTAGGTATGCTTTTTGATTTAAAAAGTCGTCTTGTTTGATAATAATTTGTGGGTCAATTGCGTGACTTAGTACATTTCTGCTAAATCTGATGACTTGTTCAAAAGGAAACATTTGCTTTTCCAGTTTATTATGGAGAAACTCTTCAAATGAACTGTTTGTGTCGATGAGTTCTTTTATTATACTGATAATCCCTTTGATCGCGTTTAATTCTATCATATAGCCAAATACGTTTGGTTTGTCTGGATTATTCTTTATTTGTATAAGTAACGTTTGTATTTTTTCTTTTTGTAATACAAACTTTGTTTTCTCTCCTGTTTGGATTGTCGTATTTTCAACTTGTCTGGAAAGATCTTTACTTTTTATGTAGTCTTCGAGGAATTTCCCTATGTAGAGGAAGTGGTAATAACCGTGGAGAAGAGAAATGTGGTCGGATATGTTTGAGCGTGCCATTGTTTTCTTTGATAAAATTCTTGATGTGATGAGTTGGATGCGACTGGTTGCATGATAGCAATTCTATACTTTATTTCTAATGTATTGTTGGTGGTTACTCAATGTTTGTGTTTACCTTTTGAGCATTTTTATAAAAATATCTTGAGGTACATTTACACTTCCGATTGCTTTCATTTTTTTCTTTCCTTCCTTTTGTTTTGCTAATAATTTGCGTTTGCGTGTTATGTCTCCACCGTAACATTTTGCGATTACATCTTTTTTTAATGCGGATATTGTTTCTCTTGCTATCATGCGATTTCCTATTCCGGCCTGTATTGGTATAGGGAATAGGTGTTTTGGTATAAGTTCTTTTAGTTTTTCTACTACGTTTTTCCCTATGAAATATGCATTGTCTTTGTGTGATACCATACTTAATGATTCAATTCTTTCATTGTTTACAAATATGTCTACTCTTACTAGGTCTGACTTTTGATAATGAGAGAACTCGTAATTCATTGTGGCATAGCCTTTTGTATTCGACTTTAGTTTGTCATAAAAGTCTATAATTATTTCTCACATTGGCATATCATATTTCCATAACACTCTTTCTTGATCTAAGTATTCCATTCATCTCATTTCTCACCTGTATTCTTGTGCTAATTGCATGATGCTGCCAGCATATATTTCCGGTCACACTATTTCTATGTGACCAAACGGTTCACGTATTTCTTCTATAATTCAATGTTCTGGCATATCTCCTCACGATATGATAAGGAGCCAGGATTTTAAAATTGCTTCGTACCTATTAGCTACTTCTCATTCTGAGCCAGACAAATCCGCATCTTTTGGTAGTATGTGTTTATGGTATCATTCTTTTATAAGTTCTTTTATGTTGTATCAACTTTGAATTTTTTCTATTGATTTTGTGTGTTTGATTTTGATGAGATAGGTAACGCTTGGTAACGTGAAGATCGTATCAACCTTGAATTCTCTCATTAGACGTTGACTTACTATATCCATATGGAGTGTCCCTAAGAAACCACACCTAAATCATTGACCAAGTGCTTTTGTTTTTTCGTATTCATAGCTTATAGCACTGTCGTTGATGGTTAGCTTTTCTATCGCTTCTTGTAATTTGTTGTAGTCGGTGCTATCAAGTGGGTAGACGCCAGCAAAAATAAAAGGTTTTGCTATTTTGAAACCTGGTATTGCATATGGTTTTAGATTTTCTCACTTTTTTTCTTTTATTCCTGACAGTACTGTGTCTCACACTTTTGCTTCTCTCACTGACTTAAGTCATGTAACCATATAGCCTATTTGTCCAACTGTGAGCTTTTTGTCGACTTTGTATTTAGGGTTAAAATAACCTACTTCTGTAGGCACGATGGTGGAGCTAGAATGGATGAGTGAACATTGCTTGTTAGCTGATAGTTCTCATTGAATGACTTTGATATATGATACGACTCCTTTGTATGGATCGTATATGGAATCAAAAATGAGTGCACGACTTAGTTCTTTATTTTGTGTTGGTAATTCATTTATGTTTGTCTTTCGGTAGCGTTGTGAAAACTTTTTTTGGTACTCGATAGGAGAGGGAATGCGATCTATAATCGCATCCAATAGATTTTCTACATTCAATCCTGTTTTTGCTGAGACTGATACAATTTCCGTCTTATCAATTCCAATGAGGTTTTCTAGCTCTTCAGCTCTTCTGTTTGGATCTGCTGCAGGCAAATCTATTTTATTTAGTACTGGTATGATAGTGAGATCATGTTCCATGGCAGCATAAAGAGTTGAGAGTGTTTGTGCTTGGACTCCTTGTGCAGCATCGACTAACAATATTGCTCATTCCACTGCTGCTAATGATCTGGAAACTTCGTACTGAAAATCAACGTGTCCTGGTGTGTCAATAAGATTGAGCTCGTAACCTTTCCGATTCATTCTTACTGGGGTTAACTTGATTGTAATACCGCGTTCTTGTTCTAAATCCATTGTGTCTAATGCTTGTCAGTGATCGAGGTTTTTTATTGTTCCTGTTATTTCTAACATTCTATCTGCTAATGTTGATTTCCCATGGTCGATATGTGCTATTATACAAAAGTTTCTCAGCTTCATTTGAACTGGCGTATGTGATTTTCTAAATGTGTTTTGCGTTTTGCAGTCTACTGTTTTCTTTGTTTTTCTCAAATGATATTCCTTTATGTCCTTTGGTGATCGATGAGATATGATAGGTTGAAGTTTTATCATACAGATCCTTCCATTTCCATTTCTATCAATTTGTTCAGTTCTCCTGCGTATTCGAGTGGTAATCTTTTGATTATGGGAGATATGAACCCATTAACTATCATTCACATTGCTTTTTCTTCTTCTAATCAACGAGACATCATGTAAAATAATTCAGTTTCATCAACCTTCCCAGCACTCGCTTCATGTGCAACTGTTTGTGATCAGTGACTTGTCTTGATGTAGGGTATTGTGGTACTTACTGATACATCATCCATCAATAATGCATCGCACTCTGTACTATTTATTGCTCATTCTGCAGTGCTTTTCATGTCGACGATTCATCTATATGTTGCTATACCTCAGTCCTTTGCAATTGATTTAGATACTATTGTTGATGAACTATTTTCCCCTATGTGAATAATTTTTGTCCCAGTGTCTTGATTTTGTCAGGCTCATGCTACAGCTACCCCGATACTTTCTGCTTTACTGTTTTTTCATTTTAGGATTGCACAGGGATATAGCATGGTTACGCATGATCCTAAGTTTCCGTTTACCCATTCCATATAGCCGTAATCTTCTACTATAGCTCTCTTGGTGTTGAGATTGTAGGTGTTTGTTGATCGGTTTTCGACTGATGAGTAGCGCATATGTGCGTTTTTTCATACAAATATTTCGACCAGTCATGCGTGAAGTGATTTTTTATCAAATCTTGGCGCTGAACATCACTCAATATAATCTCATCTAGCTCATTCATCTATGATGATGAGTGTGTGCTCAAATTGTCAGCCTTCATAGGTGTTCATTCTGAAATAGGCCTGTAGTGGTTCGTTTACTTCTACTCATGGTGGTACATAAATAAATGTTCCCCCTGACCGTACTGCTCAGTGAAGAGCTGCGAATTTATGATCACTAGCTGGTACGAGTTTCATGAAGTACTTTTTTACGATAGCTTCATGTTTTGTTATTGCTTCTTTCATATCTTCGAAAATAACTCATTTTTTTGCTCGTTTTTCTTTGATGTTGTGATATACGTTTTGGCTATCGAACTGTCATCCTACGCCTGCAAGGTATTTCTTTTCTGCTTGTGGAATTCCCAGTCTGTCAAATTTTGCCTTAATTTCACTTGGTACCTTCTCTCGATCGCTTTCATAGCTTGTGTTGTTTGTTTCTGCTCTTGCATAGTATACGATTTTATCAAAATCCAAAGCAGATAGGTCTGGTCATCGTGATGGCATGTTTAGTTCATTGAATTTTTTTAGGCTTTGCAATCTGTGTTGTAACATTCGTTCGGGTTCATTTTGTTGGTCAGATATTAGTCTGACTGTATTTTCGTTTAGTCATTTTATGTGTGTTTTGTATTGTATATCATCTGCACTCTGTAGTGTTTCTTGTAATTTTGTACTTGTCATATTTTCTTGTTCTTTAAAAATAGAGTATGGTTAGAATGTTTTTCTTACTGTCGATTTGGTGGAATGACATTACATTGTTTGTATTGAAAACTGAACGGACTTTTTTGATTGTTGAAGTCTATCCATGATCCATCATTACACTTTCTTACTTGGCGTGGGCATATGTCGACGCCATCTTCTGCTTCTCCGTATACTTCGTTATATTGATATAGTGTTACTACTGAACCATGTTGCATTTCCGTTTTATCTGGTAATTGGCAGCCTTGTGGTTCTTGCTTGTTGCATATTCAGTAAATGTATGATCCTTTCAATGTTCAGTTTTCACAGGTTCTTCGTTCGCTTAGGTTTTCACTGTTACAGTCTTCGGAGAAGTTATAACTTGGTTTTTTGTATGCTTTTATTTTTTCTCAATCTTTGAGTGTTGTATGCCATGGAGTTGTACACGATTTTCCCTGTTCTACGCTACAAGATGAGTGAGTGTAACTTCCTCACAGCGTTCCGTTGTTACAGAATCTTTTTTCTGCTATAGTATTACAATTTTGTCCGTATTGCACGGTTGCATTTTTGTATGCAATGATACTTTTATTGTGTTCGATTGCTGTTCCTCCTCGTGGATTTTCGCATCTTGCTTTTCCTACTTCTCCCAATCTACATAGGGTTAGGTTGTAATTTTCATTACCGTTTAGTGTTCAATCTATGCATGTTCTTTGTTCTTCTGGGCAAATGTATTGGCCGTTTTTTTGCAGTATTCCCTTTTTATAGGCAGTTATCGTTTCGCCATTTTTGATAGTTTTTCCTTGCAAAGAGCAACTTTTACCTTCTCCTATTTGGCAGTTTGGATATTGATATATTTGTCATCATATAAATACTCCATCATTGCATTCTACGATAGAAAAGGTGCAGAATTCTTCAAATGGCACTCTTTCTTGTTTAAATGTGTATCTTGATTTTCCATGGTTTAGGATTTCTCATCGTGGCAATGTGCAATTTTGAGCGTTTTGTTTGTCTGTTTTTGCTTTTAGATATTTGTTGTCAATTTCTCATTTATCGTTTATTATCCAGGGTTTGATGCTTATATATTCACTTGAAAACGAGTTTGTAAATTGACATGATTCTGCTATGAAACCGTGTTTGTTTTGTAGTACTCCATTTGTGCAAATAGACTCTACAAAATTACAGTCTTGATCTTTATCAACTATAGTATCTTTGAACAAGACAGTGTAGCTGTTTTCTGGTACTAATGTTCCATCCTTTTGAATACAATTGTTTTTTGTTGTACTTGGTTGGCAACTTGCTAGTATGTATTGATTGTCTCCCCTCAATTGTCATTGCTGACATATTCTTTCCTCTTTTTTGCAACTTGTGTCTCAGGGTTTAAATCCTACAAATACTTCTCATTCTTTGAGAATGTTGCCTTCTGGTGATATGCAGTCGGTGTTTAATGTCTCTGCTGTTATGCATATTATTTGTTTACTATATTCGTCATAGCTAGGTTTTGATCAACGATCACATTCTACCGTGTTTGCTTCTTCAATGATTCCAAGTGGTTTCGTTGCTAATGCTGCTTTTCGTCATCGTTTTTGGATAAGTTGATCGGTAGTGATAAGTGATAGATCTTCCTGTTGTTTTGTAACGACTCCTTTGAGTTCTTTTGTGCGGTTTTTCATGTTAGAGTCTCCCTCTATTTGTACTGTTTGTTGCTTACTTATGTTATCTTTTTCGAATAGGCCTATGCCATGTCCTATTTGCAATAGTAGTTGGCATAATGTCATGATGATGATGATAAAGAATCGTCTCTCATGTTTACTGATTTGCCTCCTGTAAGACATGATGATGCATGTTTTTATAAAGCCACTTTTGCGATGCTAGTCATTCGTTTGGGAAATGCTATTTGTTTTCCTTGTTATTTTGTTGATCAAAATCATTTTTCTTTAATCTGTTCTAGTATTCCTTTTCCTCCCTTTTTTTTGATTGAGCCGTTTTGCAATACTATAACGTGATCAATGGGTAGGTAATCTAGGATATTGAAATAATGAGTGATGATGATGAAACTGTTGTTATTTGTGTTTACTTGCTGTATAAGCTGTGCTACGTTTTTGATCGCGTCAATATCCAATCAACTGTCGACTTCGTCTAGAAATATGTAGCGTGGTTGCAAAATTTTAAGCTGCAATATCTCTAGCTTTCTCTTTTCTCAGCCACTAAATCATACATTAAGATCTCTTCGAAGAAAATCTTTTTCTATTTTGAGGTCTTCTAGCATAGGGAGAATTATTTTTTTGAACGACAAAAAATTTTCTTGTTTTTTATGTTTAGCACAATAGATGGTTCTTAGGAATTCGAACAGCTTAACGCCCTTGATTTCAGGTATACTTTGGAATGCTAAAAATATTCAGTTTTCTGCTCTTTGGTGAGGCTCCCATTCTTTTATCGACATTCCATCTATAAGAATATCTCCATTTGTTACTTCATATTGTGGATGTCCCATTATCGTCAATGCTAGTGATGATTTTCATGAGCCATTTTGTCCTAGGATGCAGTAGTTTTTTCCCGGTTTTATTTCGATGTTAACTTTTTCTAGCACTTTTTTTTGGTCAATGCTGACAGAGAGGTTGTTGATATGTAACATTGGTGTAGGTATCAATCATTAATGAAAGAACTATTGCGATCGATTATATAGTGAAAAAAAAACCTGTTGTAAAGTGCTTTTATTTCCTTTTTTGCTTTTCTTACTGATCCTTTTGGATTTCTTTATACTCTTATCTAGTTATTTATCTTTTTGCTTTTATGACTGTTTTTGTTGATTCTTTGGTTATTGTTGTCTGTTTTTTTCTGATGAGCGAAGTCATTGATAGACTTTTCATGCCTTCACTTGATCGTATCGCAAAAGAGTTTCATCTCTCAGACAATATTGCTGGTGCTACTTTGCTTGCTATTGGCACTAGCATGCCTGAGTTGTCTATTGCGTTAGTTGCTCTGTTTACTGTTTCTACTAGTCCCATTGTTGGTCTTTGAACTATTGTTTGATCTGCTCTTTTTAATATTTTGATCATTATTGGTTTTGTTGGTTTGCTTAGAACAACAACTTTGTGTCGTCGTTCGGTTTTGAGAGATGCCTGTATTTATGCGGTTTCTCTTATTTTTTTGTATGTCTTCTTGCTGGATTGATATATTGCATGGTGAGAGTCTGCCTTTTTTTTGCTGCTGTACTGATTGTATCTTGTTTTTTTACGGTGGTGGAATCGTTGTGTTGATCAAAACCTTGAAGTACTTAAGTCAGATTATAACGATATCTTGTCGCAACCGGGTAGTTCTTTAGTTGCTAGAAAAAGTTATTGGTCGTGTTTGATGGATAAATTGTTTTCCTCTTTGCCTTGATTGACTGATAGTTACGGTTTTATTATTCATCTTAGTATTTCACTCTTTGTTATTGGTCTTTCTACCTATTTTTTGGTCTGATCTGCAGAGAGTCTTGGCGAAGTATTGTGAATTCCTTCTTTAATTATTTCCCTTACTGTTTTGGCGGTTGGTACTAGTTTGCCGGAGTTGTTGTGAACTTTTGTTGTTGTTAGGCAATGAAGGGGTGATATGGCTGTTGCTGATGCTTTTGGTAGTAATATCTTTAATATCTTGGTAGGTCTCTGATTTCCCCTTTTGGGTTATACTATTTGGAATTGATCTCTTGTTGTGAATGATACTGGTAACTTGTTTTATAGTATTCTTTTACTCTTTTCTGTACTGATTTTTTTGGTACTTAGTCTTGTCCTCAAAAAATTTGTTTTGGGTAGATCATTGGGTATTTTGTTTGTTGTATTGTATCTTTTGTATGTTTTGTTTGTTGTTTTCTAGTACTTGTATTTTGTGTTCTAAATTTTACAATCGTTTGTGTCTTTTGATTTAGCTTTTTTCTTTTTTTCATGCTTCACTCTCTCATTCAAAGTTTTTCTTGGTTGGAGCTTGTTTCTCTCTCGATTAACATTATTTTACTACTGATTTTTTTGGTGCTTTTCAAGATTGGTAAGTTTTCTAAAGAGTTTGTGGAAGCTAGGACTATAGAAAACAGTCAGATCAACTATAGAATAGAAACATTCAAAACAAAAATGAATAATTGGATGTATACGGTTATTGATAAAGATAGTGATAGGAGGATTTATACTAGTAATTCATTTAACAGTAAGTTAAATCTTGATAGGGAAGTGTTGAGAAAATATGAGAATTTGGATGAGGTGGTAGGTCATAAGACAATGTCTAGGGTTGGCTCAGCTTCTCTTGAGGACTTGATGGGCTAGGTTTTTTTGTTTTTCTCATCTTAATTAGTCGATCATAGAGCTTTTCAATGTTTTTTAGTAACTTTTTCATAGTGTGTTTTTGCCTGATGTGAAGTGCGGACGAAATGATTTACGTTCACAATCTGCTAACATTCGTGCTTGTTGCGAGTAGGGGAGTGTGTACATCGATTGTTACCGGAGTGTAGAGATGGCCTTTTTTTGCACTGTTTTTTGTGTCTTTGTGTTGAACTGTAATAGTAGGTAACTCGTGATACAACCACCAACAAAAAATAGCAATATTGGTACGTTAATAATGATGATAATCGCCACAATACTCAGTGCTCATTTAACAAAGCTTTTGTGTTGTTGTTTTTTTCCCATGATCAAAATTATTGAGTTGTAAAAATAACTTTTGTTTGGTATTTAAATTTCTTTTTCTCTGTGATGTTTAGTAATATTTTCTTACGACACTGGTAACTACACCAAAGATGTGTAGGTTTTCTTGTGGATAGATATCTGCATATCCTTTTTCTTTGTTTGCTGGTTGGAGGTATTTTTCACCTTTTTTGTTTTGCATCAGGAACTTGATCGTATACTCATCATCAACAACGCCTATCACGATGTCTCCTATTTTTGGTTGTTGTGCTGTGTTGACAATAACAATGTCGTTTTCGTTGATGCCAGCATCTTGCATGCTGTCTCATTTTACTTGAATCAAGACTGAGGTGTTGGGTTTGTTGATGACGTAATTTTGGAGATTGATGGTGAACTTATTCTCGTCTTGTGCCGGAGAAGGAGTACCAGCTTGTACTGATTCGTATACGGGTATGCCGATAAATTTGTCCGTTGGTTTGTAATTGTTGTTATCGTTTATGAAATAGCCGTGCTCCACTAGTTTTTGGAAGAAGTTATGGATGGTGTTTTTGGATGCGACGCCTAGTAGTTCGGATAATTCACTAAATGAGGGGATGTGATAGTGGTGATGGTAGTAATTTTTGAGTGTTTCAAAGTAATCTCGAAAGCTTGATTGCCTCCCCATGGTATGTTTTACAAGTAAAATGAACGTTCGTTCATTAACGTAGAGAAATACTATCTTCTTGCAAGAGATTTTTTTTTGTTTTTTTGATTACTTTATTTTTGTTTTCCCCTTCTCAATCTTTGACTTGTTAATCGGATAGCAGTACACTTAGGGGAGTGGATGATTTTATGTTTGTGTGCTTATGTTTGGTAGTGATTGGAATGTTTATTATTTTTTGGGTGGCTTGGTACTATTTCTGTTTGGTTTGAAATTTTCTGAAAACTCTCTCAGGGCTGTGAGTTATGAAAAAATAAAGTCTTTTCTTGCTTTGTTGACTAAACGTTCTTGGACGACTTTTTTTGCTGGTTTGTCGGTTTCGGCTTTGTTACAAAGCCAGGCTGCTACGATTATTTTGGCTATCAGTTTTTTGGGTGCTGGCTTACTTACTTTTGGTAGTGTCGTGTATATTATTATTGGTGCCAATATTGGTACCACCTTCACTCCTTGGCTTATTTCACTTTTATGATTTTCTTTTAGTATTACCAAATTTGCTCTTCCCTTGATGGTATTTTCGGGTTTTATTTATTTGTTTTTTGGTAGACATAAGCGTATTGCTCATGCTGCTGGTATTGTTTTAGGTTTTGCTATAGCCTTTTTTGGCTTGTGATTTATGAAAGAAAGTGTGAGTTTCGTTGCTCACAGTTTTTCTTTGACGCCTTACTTAGGAATGCCTTTGTTGGTCTTTTTTTTGGTCGGTTTGGTATTGACTGTGATCATGCAATCAAGTACTGCTATGAACGTGATCAACTTGACTGCGTTGTATGGAGGTCTGATTGGCTTTGAACATGCTGCTGTCTTGTCCTTAGGTGCTGAGTTGTGAACGACAATATCTGCCGTATTGGCATGATTCAGTGGTCAGGTTATACAAAAAAGAGCTAGTCTGATACAAGTCTTTTTTAATCTTATTACCGTGTTTGTTTGTGGTTTCCTTCTTCTCAGACCTTTGCAATATTTGGTCTTGGAGGTTTTATGATTGAGTAATCTTCCTGTGGCTTTGGCCGCATTGATTACGTTGTATAACGTTGTTACTGCTGTTCTTGTTTTGCCTTTTACGCGTTTTATTACTTCTTTGTTTGAAAAGCTTTTCCCTGACAATAACCAGGACTTTGTCCTTAAACTTTCTTTTATTAGTCCTCATGATGGTAGTGTGGTGGTCTTACAAACTCTGAAGCGTGATTGTTTATTGTTACATACTAGAGTGATTAGCTACATTTTGCGTGTGATGGGATGCGATGACAAGACATTTTTTGCAGGTTTTGCGGATGTATCAGAGTTACTGGAGCGTATCCATCCTACTGATGTGGATGATCTGGATGGTTTGTATCGTGGTCTCAAAGAGTATGAACAGCAGATACTCCAGTTTAGTCGACAGGTCGACAAACAGTTTTATACTCGTAAACAACAAGTACTCTTAGATAGCAAGTCCCATAGCGTAACGCATGCGATGTATGCTGCTAAGTACTTTAAGGATTTAACTCACGATTTTGTTCATATTCGTAATCTTAGTGATGAGCGTATTGTGGCTCCTTATCGTGATTTGCAAAGGCGTGTTTTGTCGTTTCTCCAAGAACTCAATGCTCTTTCGCCGAGAGTTGCCTTAGAAAAAAGACTAGAAAGTCTTTTAGAAAAGCGTTTACAGGCTATTCGTGATGGCAGCATATCATTGTTGCGTAGTGGTGTGATAGGGGAGGATATGGGTGATGCTGCAACACTTTTAAACATGTATCATCACACTTTGCGAGCATGTGATAATCTTTTGCAATCTTTTCGTGAATTGTCTAATGGGAAATGAGGGTAAATCATATCCGAATATTTGCATTTATTACGAATGTGCGTAGATTTATTCCTGTTCATAACCCAGAGATCCTAGCTCTATTTGGCGGGTAAAGGTTGTTTATGAATTATGTGTTTTATCACTATCTTGTTATCAACAATGGCAACAAAAAAACCAGCTCCAAAAGCTAAAGCACCAGCTAAAAAGCCAGCTAAAAAAGGAAAGTAATCTAAATCGATTCAATTGACCAAAACTCTCTCTGTTTGCGACTCCTTGATTGGTAGTGATAGAGGGAGTTTTTTGTTTGTTGAAAAATTAGATCATAGCAGAAGGTGGTATGACTTCGCTGGGTTTTTTTCATTGATTTAACAACTCGAACATTTGAGCTGTGATTCCAAAATCGAGAGGTGTGTAATCTTCAAACTTTATTGCTGCCCTATTTATCGCTGGATATGTTTGTATTACAAGTTTTCCATTGGGTGAGTGATGATCGAAATTTGGTAGTTGATAATTGTCTAATATTCACGCTATTTCACCTAATAATGTCAAGTCGTGTGGAAAAAACGGTCATCATTCTATACCATTTTCTTCTATTAACTGTGCTAAATTGTTTTGCATGTTGTAACATGGATTATTGAATTTCCCCCTTATATCTTTCTTCTATCTCTTGTCAATATTAATCACTCGTCCTTTTTTCTTATTCTTGCTGTGACTGATAGAGTAGTTGTTGTTTATGGTTCTAATTTTTAGTAATGAAAAACCAGGGTAAACCCTGGGCTAAACAGTACTTAAACGGTGTGTTTTTTACTTTTTTCGAGAAAATAAATTTAAAAATTTCCCGATTTGCACACCAATCCAAAACCAGAAGTCGTTTTGCTGATTCATGGCTAATGATTTTTATGTTTAAGAAAAATGCATGATATACATGCCCTTGCTTTATATATATCATATAATGTTTCTCAATATTAAATAAAAATAGCTTCAGCTATTCGGTCATTACTATCTAAACACTTTGGGGATTGTTCGGTCTCACTTCTTGTATAATTCTGCATATCGTCATCAGTTCTTTCACATTTGTTGCTTTAGTATACCAAACTCTCAGTTTTCTTCTTTTAGTAATGCAATAACATTTTGTCAAAGATGTTCTTCTTCTATTTTGTAGTGATGCTTTCTATCTGGCACATAAGCTCGTATATCGCTTCTCCCCCTTATTGCAATCGTAGCCGTTGTCTCCCTTGTTATCGAATCGTTAAAACAATTTACTTTCATGTTTCGTTCGGATTTTTCTCACTTAAGATCTTGAATATTTGTCTTTAGACTTTCTATAATTCTTTCTTTTAATTTTAACTCTTCTTTTGCATCGCGTAATGACACATCTAGTTGGTCATTCTTTACATATAGATCATTCATTTTTGACCTACAGTCGTTGTGTTGCTTGTTTACTGCATGGTACTGGTTTGCGTCTCTTTTTATGTTTTTTAGTTTTTCTTTTTTAACCAATGTCAAAGGAAAGATTTTCCAAAGAGTTTTTAATATATACCCTATTGCGACGAATAGTAACAATGATAATAATAGAAATTTTAACCATGGCGGGATATGGAACTTGGGGATAGATATAGACTTTATCTCATCTCACCACATCAAAAAGATATATGATACTATTCATGAAGATATTACCCCAATTACCCGGTTGTTTTTAAAGAACTCTTTTATACGCATAAACGACTATATAAGGTAAAACGTGTGAACAATGTCTTGTATGCCATTTAAGGGCATGAATACAATCTTGCATTGATCTTTTGTATATGTAACAAGGTAGTGTTTACACTAGATCTTCTATGTACCAACATAAAACCATACAAATCATCAAAACAGATGAAAACAGACGACAAGTACAACTTGCTTGACTAGCATTTAATGAATTTGACAGCCGAGAAAAAGCTAAGAGTTTTTCACTCAATTACGAACACTGACAGATTATAGAGATACGAGATGATGATGCACTAGTAGAGGAGTTATAAGCAAGAGAGTGCTTATTCATGATATCAATCTATAAGATCTACAAATTGTTTATATTTTCTTGATTCAGTCACACACTTTTTATTGGTTTCTCACATTGTGTTTGAACAGGTGTAACCAGTTAATTCTTGAAGGGTTAGAAAGTCTATTAACTTGACTATTTCTGTTGTCCATAGGTTTTTGTAATCTGAGTGTTTATTAGTAATTTCTAATAGGCAAGTATCTTTATCTTCCGAATAAAAAAGCCTTGATACATAGCAGTTATATCATATGTAGCACTCTTTCTCTGCATACTCTGTTGCCTTGTCTATCATGGTTTTACACTTTATTTTATTATCTAGTTTAGAGTTTTTACATCAGCTTAACAAAATTGTTGTTCAAACAATTATTAAGAAAGCTATTTTTTTCATACGATCAAAAATATAAAAAAAGATAACTCTAAGTCTTGTTTCCTGTATTGTACTAATCAACTAGTTATTATCAATCATTTCCTCCGAACGAAACGAGACTCTCCAGCATATATGGAGGTATTACAAAACAAAAAAATAGCCTCCATGAGGCTAGGGGAGCATATAAATAAGTCCGCAAGGACACAAAAGCTATATGGCAATCAAAACAAAGTTGTGTATAAGACAAGTGCAACCTTTATCCTATACACAATTTTATGATGACTGGAGAGATTACATATATATGTTGATTGATGTGAGGTAGTACTAGTGGTTATTTTTTACCTATAAACAAGTCGCTAGCCATTACTTTAGTTTGTTCTTGTGCTTTTGTAGTAATATTGTTCAACTTATTCCGTTTTCTTATGCCAGATAGGTATTCTAAATTTGTAGAAGTTGCAAGAAAGGATTGATATTTGGCTAATCTACTGTTCTTCTTGACGTGACTGATAATAAACTGAGACCACGAGACTAGATTTATACTAATGCTTTTAGCAGTTCCGATACTATGATTCATGCGATGAGATAGGATAGCATCGTACATAATCTATTTTCAAAGGTCGAAGAAGTAGAGTAGTGCTCTCCTCTTTGCTCCCCCTCCAACTTCGCATAGAAGTTGGGTTTCTTTTTTTTGTTTTCTACCCACCATGCACTAAATGTCTTTTCTGTAGTCTCTTTTGATTTGGGCATTATTCAACTTGGCACAATGTACTAAGATGTGCTACAGTTAGCCATTATCTATTATTTCACAGTAGT
>CAYXZL010000003.1:0-114083 GCA_964469925.1 uncultured Candidatus Peribacteria bacterium
CTAGCCCCACTGGATCATCCGCAATACTTTCATAATCTGCAAAGCAAAGCAAGATTGACAGAACTACTCCCGCTTTATCCACAAACTGTCCAGGATCATGTCACCAAACTTCTCCTCACCCAAATATAAAACTCATGAAAAGTTTGTGATCAAGATCTTGCATGGACTTTTTACAGGCTCAATTGCAGCACATCTCGCATTCAAAGGAGGAACACTTGCGTATTTTTGTTATGAGCTAGATAGATATTCGACAGATATAGATCTAGATCTCTTAGATCATCAGCATGAACAAGAGGTCATGGATGAAATGACTGCACTGTTGTCTCGTATTGGCGAGATCAAAAATTATGCACGAGGGACAGATCTGCATCGTTGGATTTTTCGCTATGATGAAAAAAGTCCAAATATCAAGATAGAACTGAACAAAAGAGAGCTCACACACAATCATTATGAAATCAAAAATATCCAAGGAACAAACATACTCTGCATGGATACTATCTCGATGACAACCAACAAACTCTTAGCTCTCAGTGAAAGACGATACAATAGGGATCTCTATGATACGTATTTTTTCAGGAGAAAACATTATGGCTACGACGAACAGATTGTTCAAGCAAGAAAAGGGATAAGTATCACAAAACTCATAAAAAATATCATTCATGAACTACCACAGCGTTATGCAGTAACCACCATATTGGCAGATGGTATGGGTGATGTCCTCACAAACAAACAAAAAAACCGAGTCAAAGCTCATTTGGTTGATGAAAGCATCAAACTCCTCACTCTCTATCTCCAAAATTGTTAAAATCACGCCTATGATGAGAAGATTAGGCAAGAGCTAGAGAAATTGGAAAGGATAATGCATACATAACAACTATATGCAAACCCTATGTGTTGCACGACCTAACTATTGCAAAAACAAGACTAGCTGTATGAGCCTCCACTAACCTTCACCTCCCTCTCATCCTCTTTTTTCTCTATCTCTACCCTCAACCACTCACCATCATCACAGTAGTAGTCCTCGAACTTAGGCCATTCAATGAGAATATAGTCGTATTCAAAGATCGCGTCCAAGATACCTTTTTCTATCATTGCTCTTTCGTCTTCGATCCTATACATGTCGATATGTACAAGTTTGTCATCATAGACGTGCAAATAGGCATAGGTCGGACTATGCACCTCGTTGGGATCGATCCCAAGCCCAGCAGCAAAGCCTTTGACAAAAGTCGTCTTCCCAGCTCATAAATCACCGACCAAGAGGACCTTGTTATGTTTCTGTGATAGTTCTTTCCCAAAATCCATCATTGCTTGTGCAGTGCTGATAATCATAGATGTTAGATGTATCTAAAAGTCCTTGTATCAACACAGTGGCTCTCGCCTTGTCATCACGAGCTATATCGGTACAGTGGCTATATTTAGGCATACACAACGCTAATGCAACAATTATACGTCGTCGATGGCTCGGGGTTCCTCTTTAGAGCCTATCATGGTATGCCTCCACTGACCAATGATGAGTGACAGAGCGTCCATGCAGTGTTTGGCGTGGCCAAAATGATGATCAAACTCTTGATGGATAAACCTGATTATTTCGTGATCGCACGAGATGCACCCCAAAAGACAATCAGACATACCCAATACGAAGATTACAAGGCGGGGAGACCACCGGCACCCGACGATCTCAAACGACAGATTGGGCAAACAAAGGAGCTCATTTCCCAGCTCCATATTCCGAGTCTTGAATCACCAGGCTATGAGGCAGACGACTTGATCCATACGATGGTGAAGATCTATGAAAAACGTCCTGATATCCAGATTACCATCATCACCAGTGACAAGGATATGAAACAGCTCATTACGGACAATGTCGTTTGTTTTGATCCCATGAAAAACCTACGTATGACCTATGATGACTTCGTCAGAGAAAATGAGTATCCGCCATTATCGATCGTTGATTATCTAGCCTTGGTAGGTGATAGTAGCGACAATATTGCAGGAGTAGCGGGTGTAGGACAGAAAACAGCTGAGACACTCATAAAAAAATATCAGACAATCGATGCTATCTATGATCATATCGATGAGATAAGCTGAGCAGTCCAAGAAAAACTGATCACAGGCAAACAGGCAGCTTATCATAGTAGAGATCTGATTAGATTGATGGATGTGCCAGAGATGTCTCAAATACCGATAGAGCATTACAAACGACCCGTGGATTATGATCTACTCAAAGAAAGATTGGTACATGGGCGAGGCTTTCATTCGATCGAAAAAAAGATAGACGAACTCAAAAAAAAATACGCCATGCCCCTACAAACAGGCTTGTTCTAAATGAGTTGCAATCAACAACAACATCGTTAAAAAACAATCAGTCAATAATCAATTCATTCTTCATAAGGTATATGATCACCTCGAACAGAACAAGAGCTTCTCATCATCACGCCGACCTCTCCTAGGGCAGTGATTGTTGATGCGAAAAAATATATCCTTTCATCACAAGCTGCCCGCCGGGTAGCTTTTTTTGTTTCGAAAATCTAAAAATCAGAATGAATACAATCTATAGAGCACTATTTGTCGTCCATCATCATACCGCATCACGTCATTGGAGCTAGCGATATGTTACGAGTTGTAAAAAATCTGAGCCTCCTGTGACATCATACGCAGAGGGGGTTTTTTTATTCTGATACAAAAAATGATGAAGAGTTTTAGCACAGCACCAGGTTTCGCTGATTGCGATTTCGAAAAAAGTAACTTATTTTATTGTACGGCAAACGCTATATATGAACTGTATAGAAGATTTGGGGCATTACCGCTACGTACTGCAACAGTCAAGCCCTTGCAGGTATTAGACCCTGATACTGCAAGCGAGTTAGGAAAAGACGCAGCACAAAAAATAGTAATGACGCTATCATGAGGAAAGTGTGCTCTCAGATATGATCAAACAGAGCCTACAACAGCCTATATTCTGCAAAATTATGACAATCTATCCTTCCCTTTGAGGGTCTGTGCATCAGGTATGGTGTTCCGTCAAGAAGAGAAAGAGGACATAGCTAATGGCAGTAGGCAACAGGAGTTTTATCAAACGGACTTCGACATTGTCGATAAGACAGAAGGAATTACAGTAGACTGCGATTGTGAGACCATAGATGTGTTATATCAAGCATTAACGCTGGCTATGAAATGAATGGAAGGAGATATTCAGATAAAGTTTAATAATAGAAAATTGATTGAAGGTCTGTTGTGCGTAATGGGTCTTTGAGAAAATCAGCTTTGTGAAAAGGAGTTTCTAACATTGTTGGATAGATATTACAAAATGCCCTACATCGCATTCGAAAAAGCATTAACAGACTTACTAAAAAAGTATGATAAGGAAGAGTATCGTGAAGGACTGCTGGCAATCTTACAGCCAAATAGAGAGGTGGAAGAATTAGTGCGTATGCTCAAACAATATCGCTTTGACAGTAATGAGGTAATAGGAGCCGCAATATATGAGATAATGGCAGTGCGTGAGTTTAGCAAAAAGGCTAAGATACCTTGTAGTTTTGACCCACTCATTGTGAGGTGATTAGATATATATACCGGAACAGTATTTGAATGATACCTAACAGGTGCAGAGTCGTACGGAGCCATAGCTGGGTGAGGAAGATATGACAATCTTTGATGAGATATGAAAGAGTCAAGTTGAATAGACGCAATCCCGATGTTATCGGGAGTTGGCTTTTCTATTGGGCTTGATAGAATCATACAGTATCAAATAGATTCTACCAGTATATGAGAGTGTCTTGTTGATCTTGTTATCTGACCACAATGCACAGCAATAACGGCAGAATGTAGCAATGAGTTGCGTCGAACATTAGTGGCCCCATTGAGAGAAAGTGGCAAAAGAGTCACCATGATATCCACAAACGCTAGTGAGTTTGATGAGCAATGATGTTTGGCAATGTATAGACCAAAGGTATATATAAATAGGGATTCGACATGATTATTCGTGCAAACGGAAGGAAAAAAGCAATACTACAGCAGTGCGGAACTGTTGATCGAAGCTTTATTACAAACAATATAAGCAATGAGGCTATGAATGATAACACCATCAGAGGTGATTTGAGGCAGAAAAGAACGAGAAAGACACATAACAGAACAATCACTAATACTGAAAAAATACGATATAGAGCTCGTGATTGACGGTAGCGAGATAATTAATGATAATGCAAAAGAAAAAGCAGCTCAGCTAGAGGGTGCACTAAATAGAGATGACATAGATGCCATCATATGTTATACATGAGGATACAATGCCAATGAAGTTTTGCCCTACCTCAATTTTGACAAAATAAAAAAAAATCGAAAACCCATTATTGGTCACTCAGATATAAGCGTCTTACTCAATGCAATACGAAGCAAAACGTGATGTGTGAGCTTCCACTTTCCAACACTAGATGAACTGTGTTCTGGTGATGAAGAGGTTGTGGCCTATTCTTTGAATCAACTGACAAAAGCAGCCTGTTCTCATCAGTATTGTGTCGAACCCAGCCAAACATATCAAGATCAGTGGAGTGCGTTGAATTCACACGTAAATACAAATGTTTATCAGAATAAATGACGAGAGGTAATAAGTGCCGGCACTACATCGGGCAGAGTTCTTGGGTGAAATATATCAAGTTTTAGACTTTTAGAATCTACCCAATTTTTCCAGCCAAGGAGTGAAGGTATTATTTTGTTCCTAGAGGATGATGATGTTCGGTGAAAATATTCGCTCAAGGAGTTCGAAAGGAATTTTGAAGCTATAACGCAAACCCACTGGTTTGAAAACGTAAAGTGAATCATGCTGGGAAGGTTTCAAACAAAGTCGTGAATAACCCAGAAGGATGTAAGAACAATAGTAGAAAAAAGAGAAGTGTTGAGATGTAAAGTAGTCATGTCAGGCCTAGACTTTGGACATACGCAACCTAATTTTGTAGTTCCTATCGGTTGATGGGTCGATATATCAACTGGCGAAAGAAAAATAGAATTTATTACAACAAAAAATTGCTAGAGCTGTATTATAAAAAGTCAACAGAATCTAACTATGGACCTACTTGCTAAGATCCGTATAGTGAATATCACTAAGCTTCTAGTTGTGTGCTAGAACAAAAACTATGACTTTTTAGTCAATCATGTAGATTGCTTCATGTCTAAGCTCATCATCAATGGTGGTAAAACACTCAAAGGATCAGTCACTCCAGTTCCCAATAAAAACAGTATCTTAACACTCATACCAGCAGCCTTATTGACAGATGAAGACGTCATATTACATAATGTGCCGTCAACGACGGACGTTAAGTATATGCTAGAAACACTTAAACTTCTAGGCTGAACATACGCACGATCGGACAACAATACTTCAGTCACGATCAACTGCAGTCAGGTCAAAAGCTGGATCCTCGACCCAGATCTATCAGAGAAGATGAAAGCGAACGTATTGTTTAGTTGACCATTGCTCCATAGATTCAAAAAAGTATCGATGCCGACTCCACAAGGTTGTAAGCTAGGGACCCGCCCTATAGATGTGCTCTTAGATAATATGGAAAGCATGAATGCACAGTACAAAAAAAATGAAGGAATCTATGAAGTTACGACCAATGGACTCAAAGGAAACAAAATCCGACAATGGTTCCCATCAGTTACCGGGACGGAAAATCTTATACTGATGGCAGTCATGGCTGAGGGAACAACAGAGCTCTACAACGCAGCCTGTGAACCTCACACGCAGGACCTATGCAATATGTTGGTCAGTATGGGGGCAAAGATAGAAGGGATAGGAAGCAACAAACTTATCATTCAGGGCGTTACCTCACTCACGGGTACTGAGTGGACAGTGGTATCAGACCACCTCGATGTGGCAGGATTGATAGTGGCAGCAGCCATGACCAACGGAGATATCCTCATCCGCAACGCCTGTACACAGCATATGTGATTAATTGTCCAAATGGTTAATAAGTTGGGTGTATTCCCTGTTGTAGACGAAAATGCCGACACGATTCATATTGGACCAAATCAACCATTGGTGATACATAAAACGATCAAAGGGAACCCACGAAGAACGCACGCTCTGCATCGACCACTCTTACCACCAGATATTGTGCATGCAATGGTGGTTCTCGCACTCAAAGCTGATGGGCAAGCAATTTTTGATAATCTATTCTACGAATACGGTTTTTTCTTTGTGCAGGAGTTAGCAAAAATGAAGGCAAATGTGATATTAGCAAATCCAGTGACGATTATCACAACTGGTTCCACACAGTTTAAGGCAGCAGACTTGATGTGTAGCGATATCATACAGGCATCATACGGCTTACTGATGGCTGCATTGGCAGCACCAGGCATCTCGACACTAAACTCTATCACACCATTGTTTAGAAGATTCCCCAATTTTGTCGAACAGTTCAATAGTTTAGGAGCGGATTTACAGCTGATAGGTGAGTAATGAACAAACTCCAGTCGCGAAAACAACAAAAAAGATCAGAAACCATCCCTCGATCAGAGCTATGACACTGATTACGTATTGTAGAGATTGGCTGCGGAGATGGCATGTTTTGAAGCTATGTGCGTAAGAGGCTGGCACATAAATGCGAGACGTTTGTTGGTTACGATGTTGTCAATCTGATCAGTAAGGAGGCAGAATTGGATACCTACTATTGTGACCCAGACAATAAGGTGATCACAAACATTATACAAGAACACAAAATCAATTTCTGTATCATAGCGTATACGCTCCACCACATACCTGATGATTCCACTATAGCATCATTGCTGGAGATAGTGCATAGCACCAGAGTATCACTGCTGGTATGTGAAGAGCTCATCAATCCAAGACATCCCAAGACGAGTAAAAGCATACTCATTGCTAATGACATCATAAGCAATATGCGACAGTACGGTTGTAAGCTTCCAAAATTGTCAGAGTTTTTCGCCCTTAACTTCAAAACACAAAAAGAGCGATCTACCCTCATTGAAGCTTCCTGATACAAAGTAGTTGCATCGCAACAAAGTCAGAGATATGGTTATATACTAGCATGATCATTACTCTACCAACCATAAAAGTCTTTAGTTAACTCACGCCAATGCTCAAGCTACCGTTCTTCACACAAGAGAACTACTCGGACATCATGTCCAAGCCCTATAGTCAACAAAACACAACATGATGGCTGAACTTTCGAGACGTCATGCAATGCGTGCAGCCCTCCTTACTCACCATGTTTGCCAATGTCGATGCCAGGAAGCTCGCCGAGTATTTTGCCACACACCCTATTAGCGGCAACTTTCCTATAGGTTCCAAAACTTACACCATGAAGCAAGCTTTGACTGCTCTTAAGCTCCTTGTTCCAACAGTGTTTCTGTCTGATTATTTTTTTCGAAACCAAAACCAGGGAACGCACTTGTGAATCGATATTATTATGCCAGAGAAAACTCCTATAGAAAGCATCACAAGTGGTGTGGTATCGAAAATAAAGATGCGAGATGGGAGTACAGCAAATGAGGGCAATTGTGTCATCGTCAAAACGCCTGACGGCTATCATGTCGTATATGAGCATCTCTCGACAATTGCAGTTGGAGTAGGAGACAAGATTGCACAAGGTCAAGAGTTAGGTACCTGTGGCACGACAGGCAATTCAACACAGTTTCATCTTCATCTCCAGATAGATACGCCACAAGCCCCTTTTCATCCACGACGAAACGCACAAGCAACAGGAGCAGACAAATATCTCATAGATCCACGGGTATTTGCCAGAGCACGATCACCAAAGGCGATATTTAAGGATATGCCTTACGACCATGAACAGCAACAGGCACTGATCGCTCTCAAAACAGCAGGCATTGTCAAAGGAAGTAATGGCTTTGTCTACCCCCACAACACGCTCCAAAGGTATGAAATGGCACTGATGATACATAGAATTTGTAAAAAATATAATCTGTATCAGGCACTACCAATACAAAACCCAGTCTACACGCCCTATACAGACGTACAAATCAATGATCCAGAATTGGACGAGGCACTCAAAGCTTTGCAAAAATATGCTATCATGAAATGAGCAAATGATAAGTTTTTCCCGACACAACCACTCAAGGGTGAAGAGTTGTTGGCGATGTTAGGAAGGTTGTTTTATGGTTTGCATGACGCAAATACTGGCAATCGACGGCAGCCATACGTGACAAAATTTCTCTCACTATGATTTATACCAACCAACCGATCATATTTGGGGAAAGCTATCCCCAGGAAAGCTGTTTTTGTACTAGAGCGACAGGTATTGAAGGATAAACATCTACTCTAAAGTAATTAGAGCGATCCAGAGTGGATGTTCTGCAAGAACATGTCTTTCTTGGAAAGGTGCTGACAGCGATACTTGCCAGTGGAGTAAAAAGCGACTATAATCAAGAGCACAACGTTTTGCATATGATAAAAAATACCATGACGATAATCCCAGCAGAAGCAAAAGAAATATTCCGCTGACATGCCTATAGCGTACTACAACGACAACAAAAACTCCTCGATGGTAGTATCAAGGCCTTTGATCAGGTCAAAAGAGATGACACAGTACAAGTGATTGCACTCAAAGACGATAAGGTGATATTGTCCAACGAAATACAGCCCCATGTAGGTCGTAGAGTTGGATTGTTTGGCGGTCACGTAGAGCCAGGGGAAGATCCACTAACAGCTGCTAAGAGAGAGTTGTACGAAGAGGCAGGCTTCCACAGTGATAGGTGGGAAAAGCTCAACACCTATAGCTACAAATTTGGCATAGATCGGAATGTTCATTATTATATAGCAAGGGATTGTCAACAGGTCAGTCAACCAGCAAGAGAGCCAGGCGAACAAGTAGAGCTATACCCTATCTCATATCATGAGTTCATAGACTTTATTTACGCAGAGCTGTTTGAGCACATCGATTTGTTTCCTTTTATCCGCATCATGATAGATCGGAAAAAAGCACACGCATTTATCAAGTTCCTTCAAGGAGATGACAAGGCATAAAAAAAACCATATCAGGCACATTCCACCACCACCACTTAGAAACAAGCTCCTCAAAATTGCTGTCGTGACTATCATTGTTTTGGTGGCCTCTGGCACTCTGGTGTTTCATTATATTGAGTGATTGCATCGGTTTGATGCATTCTATTTTGTCATGATGACAATGTCGACAATCGGTTATGGGGATATTGTTCCTACAACCTATGCAGGGAAGGTTATGGCTATTATCTATGCGTGTTCGTGAGTGCCATTGTTTGTGTATACGATGTGATTGTTTGTAGAGAGAAGATTTTCAAGTATTGTGCATCATTATATCAAGCATAGCACACACCAAGCAATCCAGCATGTAGAGGAAAGAGTAGAAAAGATGGAAGAAGAGCAAGAGGAGCTCAAGGAAGAATTAGTGGAAAATAAAATGAAGCATATGGTAAAAACAGTAGTAAAAGGTGTACAAAGGCTCGTAGGAATAAAAACAAAAAAGCCATCTTCAATAACAGTACAGAACAATAGTGTTGATACCGACAAGCACTAGGCTATAACAAACACTGTTATTTACAAAGCTAGCAGTGAGTATGAAGCTCATTTCCCGAAACGTCAACGGAATCCGTGCTGTATTGCAAAAAGGATTTCTAGAATGTATGCAACAGGAGAAACCAGATATCGTATGTCTTCAGGAGACCAAAGCCTTTCTCCATCAAATGCCACCAGAGATGAGGATGCTTCCTTATCAATACATATGTTGGCATGCTGGACAGAGGCCTGGCTATGCAGGCACAGCTATATTGAGTGTAGGACCACGACACAATCACGCTAATACCTTTGATCATTCACAAAAGTTTCATGAAGACGGGAGGGTGACGGAGGTCGAGTACGATGGTTTTGCCTTACTGAACGTGTACTTCCCCAATGGGCAAGAAAGAGCGGATGGCACAGAAATGTTGACCTATAAATTACGTTTTTATGATGAACTGATCGCTTATGTTCAAGAAAAAAGGAGGGGCAGACAAAAAGTTGTTGTAGTAGGAGACTTTAACATTTGCCATACAGAAAAAGACATAGCCAGACCAAAAGAAAACCAAAATTCCATAGGGTTTTTGCCAGAGGAAAGGGCAAAGATTGGACAGTTCATGCGTGAATGCGGTTTAGTGGACGTGTTTCGTCACTTCTACCCAGACCAGACAGAGCAATATACGCGGTGGTCGTATAGGGCTGGAGCGAGACCAAGAAATGTGGGTCGGCGTTTAGACTATGCAATGGTGTCTGATGATCTTGTTGATAGTCTCGTGTCATTTAGGCATAGGCAGGATATAATGGGGAGCGATCACTGCCCCATAGAGTTAGTATTACAGTAGGTTTATTCGCAGAAATTGATGATGACCGGAAGCTTCCACATAACTCAAGAAATGCAACTCAAAGAGCTACAAGAGCGTGTCACGCCTATCCTAAACGTAGATATTGTAGTACTAAAACGAGTACGAGAAAATGGGACAAAAGTGCCTTATTACGTTATGGGCCATAGGAATCATACGATTCGCCCCAAAGGGCATAACTGTTGACGGCTTTTCCCAGGTTGACGTATGAAGTATGATGAAACTCCCCAGGAGGCATGTTATAGGATGTTACAAAAAGAGTTGCCGGGAGTGGATGCCCAGCTCAAAAAACTAATTACCGCCGTATCAGACAAAGGTTATGATCACCGTTCTTATGGAGTAACCTTGTATTATCTCATGGAATACGTCCAGTGAGAGCCATTACTGACAGATTCCTTTGATCAATTAGCCTGGATGAATAAGGAAGAGTTGTCTAAAAAAGATAATGTCTACGAAGTAGACGTTGGAGTGATTGATGAGATCGAGGCAACAATCAGGACAATGAATTCAAGTCAGGACGAGTTATTAGTCGAGGTCGACAAAGACAATAAGGAAATAGGCTATCTTGAAAAAAGGACAGCTCACAATAGTTCTGACAGATACCACAGAGCAGCACATATCATGATATTTACAAGCATGGGTAAGGTCATGCTACAGCAAAGATCAGTCAATAAGGCGAGACGAGCCGGTCGACGGGACATGCCCTGAGGCCATCAAGCTTATGGACATACGATAGAGCAAACAGCAGACCAAGAGTTGATGGAAGAAATGTGAGTGAGGACAGCGTTATCACTCCATCGTATTGGCCTCTACCAGGATGCAAAACAATCTGAGTATTATTACCTGTACTATGGAATATGCGACGGACCATTCGGCTTTGATAAAAACGAGGTAGAAGCTATCAACCAGTTTGACTGTCAGAAACTAGTAGATGGACTGTACGATCAAAGCTATAAGATACTTGACCACGTCAAAGCGTATACCCAAGAATTACGTTTTGTTCGAGAGCCTTTATGGAAAAAGTAGTGCAAACAGTACATGCCTTCATACATCCCCATCAACTATGGAACATATCAACAGATCATTTCCTGTCTTTGTAAGGTCTTTTTTCAAACCCGTAAGAGAGTCGCCGGGGATGTTTATCCGTGGAGCGATATTCCCCATTATCTCGTCCATATTGATCGTATATAGCATCGCAATTACCAAGGATATCATAGATCAGATACAAGTATGAAATATTCATGGTGCATATGAACAGTTGTGGTTATTTATCGTTATTGTATGAATATATAGCATAGCAAGGCTCTTATGACTAAAGTATGGACATACGGAGATCCGACCAGTCTGTGGGAGGATGCTTTCAGATAGTTTCCTTAGGCAATTTATTGGTTTAGACAATAACAAAACAGAAAGGCTAGGAACCTGAAGGATGCTGACAATTATGGAAAAATGAATATGGACCTGGACTGAGATGCTTGCAGGAGTCATGGTGGACGGAATGTGAAGGTTGACAAAAATACTGATGTCTCTGACGGTCGTATTTGCTATCAATCGAGTGTATGGAGTGTTCTTGTTAATAATTGTTATAGTAGTTCTAGTCGTACACGTCATATCACAAGCGAAGGCTAACCAAGCGAGAAGGGTGAGAAAGTGAGTATACGTGGAATATATGAGAGATTTTATCAGGATTATTATGTCTAAGTTTGAGGTATTGCAATCAAATAAAATTGCACAAGATCTGGAGAAACAGGAGCCAGTATTTGAGGTCTGGAAAGCCTGTAATCTCAAAGTGGAGAAAATGCGTTTTGTTGGTGATTTGACAGCCAAATTACTCATCGATTGATTAAAGGTTGTTGCTATCATAGCAGTCTTATGATGATTTGTGGGTGGCGTGATATCTATAGCAGAATTTTTGGCCGTAATGACAATATTAGTGATTCTCGATGAAGTGACGAACGATCTTGCAAGGATGTATATTGAGTTAACAAAACAGTACGTGCATGTGGAAAAACTGTGGGATGTGTTTGAGTCGTCCTGACAAATGCAAGGCTACGACACAGGCCATGCGTTCGTATACAAAAAAGGCATGATTGAGATAGAAGATTTGGCCTTTACCTACGATGATGCCACGACGGTGTTTCGCGATCTGTCATGCACAATGCAAGGATGAAAAAAAACAGCTTTAGTTGGTATGAGCGGTGGTGGAAAATCTACTCTCATAAAGCTCATCGCATGATATATGAGACCAGACAGTGGTGTGATCAAAGTTGATGGTCAAGACTTACACGATATAGCACTCAAGACCTATTATCCTCATATTGGCTATCTCACACAAGAACCGAGCATTTTTGATGGAACCATATATGAAAATCTTGCCTACGCATCAAGGGATACAGTAGATACACAAAAAATAGAAAAGGTATTGAGGCTGGCAAAATGCGATTTCATTACTGACATGAAGCAATGATTAGATACAGAAATAGGTGAGCGTGGCATTAGATTGTCGGGTTGACAAAAACAAAGGCTAGCGATCGCAAAGATTATGTTAAAGGACCCCGAAATAATTTTATTAGACGAGCCGACATCAGCACTCGATTCCTTTTCCGAAGAGGCAGTAACAGACGCTATGAATAATTTATTCAGAGGCAGGACCGTCATTATTATTGCTCACAGGTTACAAACAGTGAAACACGCAGATGAAATCATTGTGCTTGATGCATGAAAAGTCATCGAAAGATGAGCACACACCGAATTGGTGAAACGTGGCTGACACTATGCAAAAATGCTCGAATTACAGTCAGGATTTTAAAAAGATGATCATAGTCATGAACACAGAGTTCTCTATAAAGAAAAAAACGGCAACTAAAAAAACAAACAGACGAAAGGAGTTTTTTGTTCCTGTTCAAAAACTACCACGAGGTTTCGCTATGTTATGAGTGTATTCACTATTTTTGGCGTTTTATAGCACCTACATGGTTGTTCTGCTGCAAAAGGCAACGAGAGCGGTAGAACTTTCTGACACACACCTTTTTCGGGAAACAGTTGTTGGTATGGTTATATTGATCGTTTTCAACTACCTTTCTAAGGTGATATACAAACCAACAAACTTCAAATTGATCCGCGATGCAGGTAATGTACTAGATCAAAGGTATTTTGCCAAGTTCATTAGTGCCAACAACAACGAAACAGAAAAATTGGGGACAGGAAGACTCATATCAATTATGCAAAAATGACTGTATACACGAGTTGATATGTTGATAAGCCTATTTCGACAAAACACCATGCAAGTAGCTACCGTTATAGCATCACTCTATATGTTGGCGACAAAGTCTTTATCATTTTTCCTTATAGGTATAGGATTGGTCATTATCTTAATCCCACGAGTAAAGTTTTTTTCTCAAAAGTCGATTGCATGGAGAAAAAAATCAAAAGAAAACACGGTGGAGTTAGATAGAATGTTTGTAAGACGAGTCATGTCCAAGTTCGAAGTGCAACAACAGGCAAAGTATGAGTATGAAATCCAAAGGAGAAAAGAACTCAACAATACGTGGTACCGCAACAAGTATACAGAGAAAATACGACAGGCTATTGCTTATGATACAGTACTATTCTGTTCAGATATTCTTCTAGTCGTGGTAACCATAGTAGTTGGATTGGGAGTGGTAAAGTGAAGCTATCTTTATTCAGATCTTGTATTAGTAACTGGTTTGGCGATGGTGCTGAGCAGAGCCATGTTTACACTTCAATTAGACGTAAGAAAGTCAATGGATGACTTTGTCCATGTAGAAAAACTCTGGGATAGTTTTGATCAATTCGCAGAAACGCAAACCTTTGCAGGAACAAAGAATTTTGTTTTCAAGAAAGGAGATATACATATACATAAGCTAAGTTATGCCTATGGAAAACAAAAGGTGTTATCGTGATTGGAGTTGAAAATACAGGGAGGTCGCAAAACGGCTTTTGTATGACCAAGTGGCTGATGAAAGTCTACCTTGATCAAGCTCATAGCATGATATCTGAGTGCAGACCAAGGAGACGTATATGTAGACTGACAAGCACTCAAAGACCTCGCTATCAAGAGCTACTACATGCACGTGGGCTATTTGACACAAGATCCCTCAATCTTTGATGGAACAATACGTGAAAACTTGAGTTATGCCATATCAAGCAATTCCGTATCAGATCAAGAAATTGCATCGGTTATCAAAGCAGCCAATTGTGAGTTTATCTATGACTTCAAAGCATGATTAGAGACAGAAATAGGGGAGAGGTGAGTAAGGCTCTCATGAGGCCAAAGACAAAGGCTAGCAATAGCAAAGATTATGTTGAAGAATCCAGAAATAATTTTATTAGACGAGCCGACATCAGCACTCGATTCCTTTTCTGAAGAAGCAGTAACACAAGCTATGAATAATTTATTCAAGGATAGAACAGTCGTTGTCATAGCACATAGGCTGCAGACAGTCAAAAGTGCAGATGATATTATCGTTTTGGATGCATGAAAAATAATAGAAAGAGGAAATCACAGGCAGTTGGTAAAGCTAGGAGGACACTATACCAAGATGCTCGAGCTACAGTCTGGATTTTAGAAAAAAGAGCGTCGTCAAGAGGTCACAAAACACCTTATCGCTCGTACATACTGACATAATTATTTTAATATAGATAAAATGAAGCCGTCGCAGCAAGTCCAAAGAGTAATCTGATTTTTTTCTCATATTATCAAAAATCGCAGCTGAGAATTTTCCGTACTAGTAATGTGTCGCATCATTAGTGCTATCATACCGATGATTGTGCCACGATACTATGGACAATTAATTCAGAGACTAACGAATGCGTGAGATCAGACACCAGAAGCATTAACTGCTATTTGGCATATATTGATCATGATAGCCATGTGGTATTGTGTCGAGTTTGTCGTATGGAGAATTCTTGAATATGTCATTGTGAAAATGGAGACGGCAAGTATGAAGGATTTGTATACCATCTGTTTTGACTATGTTCACAGACATTCGTTTAGGTTTTTTGCCAACAACTTTGTCTGATCCTTGGTAAAAAAAATTAACAAACTGGTCGGATGATACGAAACGATAGTAGATATATTCATATTCGAAATTGTGCAATTGGTCGTAATGATAGGAATATTGATCGTGGTTATGCGAAAACAACATTGGGTATTATGAATCTTATTTTTAGTATGGATTATCTGCTATAGTATATTGCAATATGTGTTGTACAAAAAAGTCCTGCCACATGATATAGCAAGTCAAGAACAGGATAGTGTGGTGACATGAGTGTTGGCAGATACTATTACCAACAATAGCAATATCACAACCTTTTCTTCTCTTGGTCACGAAAACAGGCGTTTTGGCGAAACAACAGAAAAGCGGAGACGTTTAACACAGAAGGCTTGGTACAAAAAGAATATCATCTATGCAACCAATTCTGTGCTGATGATCACGGTAGAGATGGCCATTATGATAATTATTATTCGTTTACGAGCCCAAGGAATTATTGGTGTAGGTCTCATCGTAACACTACAAATCTACTTATTGCAGTTGTTTGATAGGATATTTTTTATCGGGAAGACCTTTAAACGTCTTTTTACCTCAATCAGTGAGTCAGCTGAGATGATCGAGATATTGGACACACCCCATGAGATACAAGACCTATCCAATGCACAAAGACTAGATATTACGAGTGGACGTATTGTATTCAACAAAGTTACATTTCAATATAATGAAAAAAAACTTTTTACCGACTTAAACTTGAACGTATTATCAGGAGAAAAAATAGGATTGGTGGGTCCCTCATGATCGGGCAAGTCAACGATCATCAAGCTACTGTTTAGGCTATACGACATACAGGGCTGACAGATAATAATCGACGGACAGGATATCGCGAAAGTGACACAAGAAAGCTTAAGAGATGCTATTTCATTGGTCCCCCAAGATCCAATGCTCTTTCACAGGTCTTTACGTGAAAATATTGCCTATGGTAGGCCAAACGCTACAATGGAGGAGATTATAAATGCTTCAAAAATGGCTAGATGCCATGAATTCATCCAGTCATTATCGGAAGGTTACGAGACTTTTGTTGGTGAGCGTGGAATTAAACTATCATGATGAGAGAGGCAGAGGGTAGCTATAGCAAGAGCAATTCTGGAAAATAAAAGGATCCTAGTAATGGATGAGGCGACAAGTTCTCTCGATTCAGAGTCGGAGAAACTTATACAAGAAGCCATACATGAAGTGATAAGAAACAAAACGGCTATCATCATAGCACACAGGTTATCCACAATCAAAGAGATGGATAGGATTATCGTGATGCAAGATGGCAGAGTAGTAGAGGAGGGAGATCACAAAAAGTTATTGCAAAGAAATAAGTGACTGTACCAAAAATTACGACACATACAGTCAGCATAATATGAGTATTGACACAGAAGTTTAATCTTGTGAAAGAGAAAATATTGCTTATAAACACAGACGTTTATACGTAAGAGAACATGACGAGACCAAAAAAGAATCGACGACTGACGTTGCTGTATATCCTTATCTTGATAGTGCTAGGGATAGCTATCGATTACAAGTTTTCTCAAAAGTTAAAGTTCTCTGTAATAGACCATGTGGTAGCACCATGACCACTAAGTGGAGACACTCAGACACAATGATCATGAGTGAATACTGGTTGAGAGTTTCTACAGCCATAATAGTGAAGTAGAACAGCAAAGAGATTGATGATAATGAAAGTTTTCAACCTATTTCCCACATTGTCAAATTAAGTTTTCCACAATGTTTTGACAAAAAGTGACCTTTGAATATTCAAGTAGAGTGCACTAAATCAAGATTGTTATCGAATGACCAAACCAGCAAACAAAAAACATGTCCCCATAATGGTGAAGGAAATACTAGAATACATGCCAAGGACAGTCAGTATAGTGTTTGATGGTACCATTGGGCATGGTGGCCATAGTCAGGAGATACTAGATCATTACCTGCAGTGCAGTATCGTTGGATGTGATAGAGATAATGCTATATTACAGAAAGCGAAAAATTATATACAAATCCCTGAATGATCGTCTGTTGCGTATGTGCATGATAGCTATGCCAATATAGCGAATGTCGCAGACAGACACGACATCAAGGGTTTCGATATGATGGTGCTAGATCTTGGTATCAATCGAGAGCATATTGCAGACTCAGCACGTGGTTTTTCTATCAAAAGCGATGGTCCGTTGGACATGAGGTTTGATCAATCAAAGGGTCAAACCTTGCAACAATATCTCCATCAACTCAAGCCTGAAAGACTAAAACAGGGACTGATTGATTTTGGCGATTTCAGCACTGCAAGAGCAGAGCAGATAGCATACCATATAAGTCAAATAAGTACGAAGGGAACAATAACAACAACACAAAAACTCAAGGAAGTTCTCGCAGAGATAGGAATACAGGAGAAAAAGTCTGCCGTCGTGTTCCAGGTATTAAGGATAATGGTAAACGAAGAACTAGTGCAATTGGAGCTGTTCCTTGATCAGTACTATAGATGCTTAAAGCCTGGCTGAAGGTGTGCTATCATCACCTTTCATAGCGTAGAAGATAGAATGGTCAAACAAGCATTCAAAACACAAGAAGATAACGGTATCGTAAAACGTGTGAACAAAAAGGTCATTACACCGTCACGACAAGAACAAAAAAACAACAAAGCTTCAAGAAGTGCAAAATTGAGGATCGTTGAGAGAGTATAGTATATTTATCCCCAATCACCCTACCATCATAATCATGGATAGCTGAGAAGCTCGTCGCAATGTTCAAACATTTGTTTTTCAAGCCTATGAGAAGATTAAATATAAGTCAAAAAAGTATGACGATCTTTTGTGCATCTTGAAGTTGTGAGCACTGGGTGTGGCTATTGTCCTCTTCGGTATGATGTATATTGTGTACGTGACAAAAGCATCAACACGTGGGTATTTTTATAGGGTAGAAGCCACAAAACTGGCACAAGTAAAATTTGAATATAATCTGACAAATCTCAAGGTAATGGAACACAAAGAGCGTCTTTGGTCGACTGTTAGCTTTAGCGACAGTCCAACGCAATCGGTTAAAGTAAATAGCCAAGTAGTAAAAATACCAATAAACCAAAAAGTAGCATACAATAGATAGAGACTAGCACTTCTAGTGAATATTTGGCTCAATCATATATTCTGGTCTGAGTATGTCCGATGGGATAAAGCCTATAGTATCTGGGCTGTTCACAATGCGGTTTCATTGAAAATCTACTTCTATATTGCCATTGTCATAGCCCGTAGTAACAAAACAGCTATGAACACTGTCTGGCCATCATTGAATTGGGTCACAAAAAAAACTATCCGATGCGAGTGTAAGACTTTCGAGAGCAACAAGTCTTTTTTCGTCAAGCGTAAAGTCGTAGCGTCGACAGAAACGTTTTTGTCAAATAAAAAGATAGGCTATTGGGGGCAAAAAACCTTGTCTGACAAATGAACGGTAAAAGGAAATTTTATCGATATGGAAAAGTTTTAGTGTTGAATGTGGCAGGGAGGCAAGGGTGTTGAGGACGAGACATCAAAGTCTAATATGGGTAAAACTGCCAGGTCAGTTGATAACATAAAGACAATCACGATGCTGCAGTTGGAGTAAATCAAGGAGGCAAGGACCCAGACGATATTCTATATCATCGCGACCGAGTGTGATCGTATGGCTACCCGTCGCAATCACAATAGAATCGAAACCAAGGGAAATAAGCATAAAACAAACTATTATGACGATAAAACACATACTATATGTATACAGGTAATTTTACCAAGTATAAGCATTCATGCAAGCCCTATTTATAGCTACTTATCGATTGTTTAAAGTACAATATAAAAGCAGAAATTTAACACAGCTAGCTTACGTGTATGATCATATTCAAAGCTATACGAAAAGTTATAGATAAATACAAGTATTGGGTAGCTTGGTGTTTACCCATATGTATGATCAGTGTGACACTGATACGATGAGACGTAAGCGTATTGCCTTCAGTAGTAGCACAAGGAGTATGACCAAGTATCGACACAGTGAATAATAGTATGGCCAATATGGTTTCACTACTCAATGGACTTTTAAAGGTTATGTACTTACTATTGTGGCCCTTGTTAGTCGTTGCGGGCATGGCCTTAGACAATTCGCTTGTCCTATGAGCAGCGTTTCACCTAGATACTGCACTATGGAAATTTTGGACGATTATGACAACTTTTGCAAACTTTGCTCTGGGTTTGGTCGTATTATTCAACATTGTAAAATACATATTGGGATTTAACGATGATACCAAGGATGTGTTTGATACAATCAAAAAGGCTTTTTTGGCTTGAGTTGGGATTCAGATAAGTCGATTCGTATTGTTAGCTCTAATAGATATATCAAGCGTCGCCATATATGCAGTAGGTGCGATGCCTCTCAAGGTAATTCCAAACACAGAACTCAGCACCAAACCAGTACTGACAATGCACTCAAACATTGATTTTGGCAAGATGAACGACCAAAGCAACAGCAACAAGGATGAAGGTTTCACGGTTTACTATTCGTGCGGTGACCAATACTACGCACCATGTCAGCTAACAAGCTGATTCGTAACCGGGCCAATCAATACGGACCACATAGGAGAAGATGCAAGTAAGATTGACGCTTCCTCGTGCGTGATTGGCGGTATGTACGCAACAGATAATGTGTTAAAGGTGCCCTGAGCCGACAATAATACATGCGTATCATTGTATAAACATGGTGGAGGCACATGACCAAACGGTTGCACTATAAAAGATATAAGCCAAGTAACCTTTACACCGCCAGACTGTGAGACACTAACAACGATATTCGGTAAATCAAAAGGGTTTGTGGGGTTGATGGTCACCATATACTCCTCCCTCTTAGATTTTGCCAATATCAATCTAACCAGCGAGCAAATGACAACTGGAGGTGCATTGGTGGTATTTTTGCTAAAATTACTCATAGCATTGGCACTGGTCGTCCCATTAGTGGCATTAGCGGTCGTGCTATTGGTAAGGGTGGCATATTTACGGCTTATTATAGCGTTTGCACCAATATTGGTGATAAAAAATATATTTTTCAAAGACGCAAAGATCATTGGGAACATGAAAATCGGTGGAGCAGAACTGTGAGATTCGTGGGGCGATATTATTGGTGCGATCTTTATGCCTGTAGGAGTGGTTTTCGCACTTAGTATCGGGATAATCTTTCTCACGCTCACAATCGACAATCTCAACCCAGCAGATCAGGTCAAGAGTGCACAAATGGAAAAGGAGTTTGGCTTCACAAGAACGCCATCAAATGACGACATGGTAGTGTATCAACTTACTCCAGCTACTGAGGTAGCCTACAAAATCCCTCAAGAGTCCTACGCTCTTTCAATGTTCCTCGACTTTTTTACTTATATATTAGTAAATCTATTTGCTATCGGCCTGATATGGATATTGTTCTTTGCTGCAATGAAGAGTTCAAAGTTTTTGGGAGAGATAGGATGAAGAATTGACTCTACAGGCAGAAAAATACTATGATCTTTACCGATAATACCACTACCGTGAGGCTGAAAAGTCGGCGTATCAACGGCATTCGGTACGGGATACGACTCTCTGTTGGGCAAAGCTAGCGAGGAAGTATTGGAGACAACAAGAAAAATGAATGAGGCATCAATGAATAAGCTATTCGGTGATGAAAAGATCGAGCTACTTGATGATAAGCAGAAGTCATCAATTGTGAGCTCTTTCTATCAATGAGATGGGTCAAGTAAATCAATACAAGACGCGGCAGCAAATGTGTTAGGAAAAGGCTATAATGAAGCTGATAACACCTACGAATATCAGATTGTAGACGAAATCATTAAGCAAGCAACTGATGATACAAAGAAAAAGAAAGCAGCTCAATTAATGATTGAACAGCTAAAGGCTGCTCCGAATAAGGAGGCAGTACAAGAAATAGTGAAAAGATGGTGATGACTACGTATCGATCAAGCAACAGCACCAGAGGCATATAGGCTGATCGAGGGCATAGGAACATTGGAGATAAAAGACGCACAAAGCACTATCAATTATAAGCTTCTCATAGATAAAAACGGCAAGATAACGACAGAAGGCCTAGAAGCGGTTGGAGGAAAAAAGCTGGGTGATAAAGAGCTTGGTACTCTGTTAGACAGCTATCTAGATCCAAAAAACACCGAATCATTCGAGGCTTCAAGTGTAAAAAGTTGAGCCGATCCATATGATGCGTCGTTACGCAGTGCACTATCACAAAAGGTATGAAAAACACACAGTGACATAAGCGAAAAAATCGTGTTTGACATATCCAAATCAGCGGACAAGAAAAAAAGATGTGAATGGTGGTTGGAAGACTCAGATCTAGAAAAACAACTAACGCAGTATATCGATAAACAGTGAGGGTGGAAAGATATGTGAGAGGGATACTATCTAAAAACTATTTGAGAAGGCACGACTAAGAAGGTTGTATATGATCAGGATCGGGTCTTGAATATAAAGCCACAGGGTGTATCAAGTCAGACCTGGGAGTGACGAGTTTGATCAAAATCGTTGGATGAAATCAATACGACTATCAGAGACGAAACCACAAAGCTAAACAGCAGTGATCCTAATGATACAGCAAAAAAGAAAGCCCGAGCAGATTACTTTGCAGGTCATGATATAGCTAAGGACTCCAAAACATATGCATGGAATAGTACCTCACAACAGTATGAGGAAAAGAAATAAGGAATGAAGGCAGTCGAAATATGGTGTTTTAAACACAAACAGTAGATGAAAATACTAGCTTGGGCAAAATGAATATGAATAGTGTTGCTGGCATCCTGTTTGATGTCTGGTTTTGCTTTTGGTCAAGGGACAACAGTGAATAATGAATTAACACAAGGAGTAGTAAATATCTCCTACCATATACTCCTATTCTTAGCATGGTCTCGATCAGTATTAGCTGTGATAGCAGGTAAACTAATGACCAACGACCTGGTAACAGGAGGCTTTCTTCATCTAGACCTATGGCTCTGGAAAATACGGAATATTATGAAAAACTTCGCGAATTTCTGATTAGGCTTCGTATTTCTTTACTTCGTTCTTAAGTCATTGTTTGATCCCAGCGATGATGCAAGAGCATCAGTAGTCAACAAAGTAAAAGGTTTTATTTTAGCGGGAGTATTAATTCAGATCAGTCGGTTTGCCGTCGTGGCACTCGTGGATATATCAACAGTGTTGACAAGCTCTGTTGGTAATCTGCCCAGTGTATTTTTGTCAGATAGTCCAGAATTTGAAAAACACTTGATGGATGCCAATGCTAATGTTATCAAAAAGAAGAGGCTCATACTGGATACAAATGATGGATTAGGAAGCTTGAGATTATCACAAGAGGAATCGACTGAGTTGGTATCCAAAAATGATCTCATCGACTCTATCATGCCAAATGGAAAAACATTGAGCTGACCATTGTTGTTTTTGGGGCTATCAATTTTCAGCTTTCAAGACGTAACACTCTATGACTATAATACAGTGAATAATGGAGGTGCAGCGTTGATAACCATCCTGTTAAATGCGGGGATAACAATAATGTACGCAATTGCCCTACTATTACTGATAGTTGTCAATGTGGTGAGGTTGGGATTCATACGAATACTGATAGCAGCAGCACCAGTTTTTGCGTTATTACGATGATTGAAGCGGTGAGGAGTAATAGAGAAGGATCCTCTATGAAGTGATATGTTCAGTGCAAAAGCACTGATAGAATTAATATTTATTCCAGTCAGAGTGGTATTGTTTTTATCTCTCATTATGATATTTGTAACATCCATGTGGAGATTGATGACAGATCCAGACACCACTGCTATCAACCAGCAGTTACAGAACTATAATACGAGTATTACAAACAGTCAAACTGGGTCGGTATTAGTAATAGATAACATAGCAGTTCAGAGTGTGGAGGGAGATATATTCAAGGATCTCAAGTCCAGCACCCAAAACACATTGGCTGATCTCATTATTTTCGTGTTTACTCTCGTGTTAATGTGGATATTAGTAAAAGCATCATACCCATCAGACAATGCGATAACAGGTAAAATAACACAGAGCTTTTTTGAAAAGGCAGAGCAGATTGTATCAAGTCTACCAATAATACCACTGCCAGGATGAGGGAAAATTGCACCGTCTTACGTCAACAAAGCCTTTGAAAGGCTGAAGGGCGATGCAATATATAGTGCTTTTGGCACTAAAGATTTGGGTGATTTAGATAGGCGTGGAAAAGAGAAGTGGTCTGAGTGGGTGGGGAAACAATTGGGCCAAGAACAGAGGAACTACCTTAATGCAGATGAACGCAAAGAGATAGAAATGGCTGCTAACGGGATAGGATGATGAGAATACAGTGACATGATACAAAAATACGCTTCCTCGACCAGTGATGGATTTACTCTTCAAAACAGTGATCGGAAAACATCATTGCACACTCGATTAAAAAAGAAGTTAAAAGGCAGACCATTAACCATTGTTCTAGGAAACCAAAAATTTGAGACAAAAGGTCTAGAGTTCTCCACGAACATCGATGAAGATTTAAAGAAGTTTTTTGACATGACAAATGCTACTCGCACAAATTCATATTTCTTTGATCAGTTTTTAACGAAGGATATTGGTTTAGCAAAGCAGAGAAATAATCCAGTAAATTCATACGCAGAACTGAGTAGTCAGTTTTATAGGGCGGGTGGTTGACCTGGTAATGCTGTAAATCAAGATACGGAGGACAAAGGTTCAGATGGACAGTAAATGGAGTGTGGCAAGACAACAAGATGACATAAAGTGACAATTTTGACTTGTAATTAGTTCACGAATACATAATAACCACAGAACAAGTAAAGAACTAAAGCCGGAGACAGTAGGTTGTTGTGTAAATCCTACCGAGGTTGCTGTGACATATTTATTGGTAAAAAATATGTTTTCTGCTTCATCGTTTCCTGCTGGTTAGGGAACGTTTTTTTCTTCTCAAGATAACTTTATTACTCTAATACAGTCATCGCAATGGCTCTTACGAAAAAACGCAAATTGGAATTGGCGACCGAGTACAAACAATATATAAAAGATGCGAAAAACATTGTTATCATAAAGCAGTCAGGAATTCCAGTGAATGAGATTAATAATGTGAGAATGGACTTGCACGAAAAGGACTGATTGTACAAGGTGGTTAAGAAAAGAGTGTTATTAAAGTGATTGGAAGAAACTGACCTAGAAGCTGTTGAATTGACAACATTGGATGGGTCTGTCGCCATCTTGTGTGCTTTCGGTGATGAGTACGAACCACTAAAGGTATTGGCCAATCATAACAAAGAGTATAAGAAGAAAAAAAAGGAATTTGGCTTCGACTACATTGGCTGATGGTTTGAGGGTAAACGACATGACTCGGGATTTGTGAGTGAGTTGGCTACGCTACCATCGAAAGAGGAACTGATTGCCAAGTTGCTGTATATGATTCAATATCCAATTCAGTGACTGGCGGCAAGTTTAGATCAGATCGCCCAAAAGTGATCTGATGAGATGAAAGTAGGCGATCTTGTGTCGGCCAAGAAATAAAGTTATAGTAGTTTGTTAACGGAAATGATAGTAGTAGAATGCATACCATAGACTATATTAAAGTAATAACTGAGTTTTATTTATTATCTGTATTGTGTGATGGAAGTTTCAAAGAAGGTACAACAAATCATAGATCTCATCAAGGATCTTACTGTTGTGGAATTGAATTCATTAGTTAAATCATTAGAAGAAGAGTTCGGAGTGTCAGCGGCTGCGATGGTGGCTGTGGGAGGATGAGCTACTGGTGCTAGTGATGCCGGTGAGGAAAAGGCTGCAGCATCTAATATCGAGCTAACAAGCGCGTGAGGTCAAAAGATCGCTGTTATTAAGGTAGTAAAAGAGCTTCTTGGCCTTGGGTTGAAAGAGGCAAAAGACCTAGTTGATCAAGCTCCAGTGATTTTGAAGGAAAACGTTTCAGACGAAGAGGTCGAGGCGATAAAGGCAAAGTTAGAAGAGGTTGGTGCTACTATCAGCGTAAAGTAAGGAAGGCATCGAGATATAGTGCTTTATTTTTAAATGAGTTAGTATGTCATTGACGGCAGAAAAGGTCTTGGATGCAAAACTGCACATCTGATCTCTTAAGAAGGAATCAAGTCCAAAAACAGGTAAATACCGACAGACCGTTTTTAATGGTGTGGTTGTGATTGACCCAGGTGCGATTGCGGATAGATTGGAGAGTGCTAGGGAAAAGGTGCAGACAGCAAGAAGGGACAAGAAGAGTATACTGGTGATTTGTGACAAGTCTATGTATGTAGACGAACTCAAGGCTTTATCTGAAAAGGAAGGCTTTCACTATTTAAGTGAAAAGGTCCCGCCTGGATTTCTGACTAACTTCGATACCTTGATGGTAAGGATAAAGGATCTTAATAAGAAGTTGCTCTTTATGGATAGCGAAGATTTCTTAAAACTAACCAAGAAAGAGCAAGTCTCATATAAGAGAGCAGTAAAGAAGGTAGAAAAAATATATTGATGAGTAAAAAACCTTAGAGAAAAACCAGAGCTGGTGATCGTCTTTGACGGATCGATGATGGTTAGTTTCTTGAAGGAAGTAAGAAAAGAGGATATCGATAATATAGTTTTCTGCTCTACTGATTTCAGCCAGTGGTGGGATGAGGAGGATATCGTTGTTGCTAACATGAAAAGCTATAAAAGTATAGACTTTATGATGCAGTATCTTTTTAGTCAGTAGGCGGGATGTCAGTACCTGTTACATGAGCAAAGGATGAAAGCAAGCAGGGGAATGTCTCCAGTTACATCCCTAGTTCTCTAGAAAAGAAAACAGTAATACTAGCGTATTTGTTGGTCTGATTAGTCATATTGTTATCGAAAAAAGAAGTATCTCCCTATGTATATATACATGTGTTGAGGGCTACGGGACGACGATGATTATTCGTTGCGAATACGATAGTGGCTCTCGTAGTGATGTGGATACCTCTGGTGGGAATGATACCCAGTGTTGTCTTTGTCGTTTTGGGTGCCTTATGGCTACGGTTCGTGTATACCGCGTGGAACCAAAGCTCAGTGCAAAAAGAGGAAGCACGTGAAGATAGTACCAATCCGTTGTCTGTTTTTGTATGAATATGAAGATGGATGCTCGGTGTACTAGAAATTGACTTACAACCAAAAGAAGAGCAACAATAAAAAATACTGTGCGTGCAGAACAAAACAATAACATTTATCGTCATAATAATGAGTACAATGACCGTAAAAATAGATATGAATATTCTTAAGGCCTTAAGGGATGCTACGCTAGCTTCCTTGTCTGAATGTAGAAATGCTCTCATAGAGAGTGACGGCGACATGGAAAAGGCTAAGAAGATCGTGATAGAAAAAGGGGCAGCCAAGGCGGCTAAAAAGGCAGACAGGGAAACTAACGAGTGATTGGTTAAGGTGGTGAACGAAGATGCTAAGGTTGTCGGGGTGAAGTTACATTGTGAAACAGATTTTGTGGCAAAAAACGAATTATTCCACGAGTTGCTTGATAAGGTAGTCGATCTTGTCCGCTCACGATGAGTAGAGTTAGATTCTAAGGCTGATTTGACGGTGCAAATGAATGAGGCAATACATGTCTTATTACAAGAATATATTGTAAAACTTGGAGAAAATATGCAACTATGAGATCTTTTTGTCAAACACGACCAAGCCTATGTATACAATCATTTTGGTTCAAAAATATCGGCAATCGTGTTTTACAATAGTGGAAGTGAGGACGTTATTAAAGAGGTTGCACTGCAAATCGCGGCAATGTCACCTGAGTATATGTCAATGGATGATGTCCCTTCGGTCATCCTCAATGATATGAGAGCACTCGCAAAGTCGCAAATGGAAGACACCAACAAACCCGCAGAAGTAGTAGAAAAAATTATAGAAGGGAAGGTGAAAAAACAGCTTGAAGAGATGGTTCTCTTGGAGCAAGCCTATATAAGGGATGGAACAAAAAAAGTGAAAGATATATTGCAATGAGCACGTATCAAGTCATATCGTAGATTTGCTGTTGTGTAAGAGTAGGGAGCGAACTTTACATGCGAAAATACCTTGTTTACATCTTTATACAATGAAGTTATGAAGGCTTATGAAGCAGTGATCATCATTGATCCGCAACTAACTCAAGATATGTTGCAAAAAACCAAATCGACAATAGAAAAACTGTTTGATGGGTGAGTGCAACAGTCAGACGACATGGGATTACAGACCTTTCATCACAATATGAAAGATAAAAAGTGACGGGGACAGGGCTTTATGATATCGTATTATGTGTCTTTGCACGGAGAACAGGTGGAAAACATAAAAAGAGAATTGGGTTATATGAAGGAAGTGGTAAGGTTTGTGTTTTTTGCTATGAGTACTAACCAGCCCTACTTTACGATGAAGTGATTGGAGAAGGAGTTGAAACCGATTGTAGAGTCTGATGACTGGGTTGTGAAAAAGAAAGTTTCTTTTTTTGAGAATAAACAAAACGAAAATTACTTTGTACGAAAGGCGGTTCCTTTACTGAAAAAGTTCATGACCAGGTTCTGAGATGTGAAGCCAAGGAAATATACTGGTATAAGCGTGAAACAGCAAAAGAAGGTAAGGAAAGCAATTTTGAGATGAAGAGAACTCTGAATAATACCATATATTAGCTAATTACAGAATCGCTGTGATGTTTTATTTGTAATAGATGTTCAAGCCATGGCATCGAAAAAAAGAAGAGTGAGAAAATATAAGTGGACTAAGAGATTAAACAAACATTGATTCCTGAAAAGAATGTTGAGTGCCACTGGAAGAAAAATGCTTGCAAGAAGAAGAAGAAAAGGTAGACAGGAACTGAGCCCTCAAAAAAAATGAAAAAATGGATAAACAGGACATGCTGTTTAGATCAAAAAATCTTTTTTCGTATGATAGAATGTAGCTACAGCAAAGCGTACTCGATCCTATAATTATATATAGGAGATTCTTTAGTTAACTAAAATGGTGTTAATGCCAAAAGCTCCAAAGGTAGTCAAAAACACATTACCTAAAGACTCTATGTGACTGTATATCGAAAAAAATGATATTTCCAAAGGCATCCCACAGGAATACCACCATACCTGAAGGAGAATATCATTTGGGAAGCCTAAAAAGTTTGGTTTTTTCCCAGACCTACTGGCCTTGCAAAAAAAGTGATACACAGAATTTGTCGAGCATTACATACACAAATTATTCGAGGAGATAAATCCTATTGAAGATATTGCGTGAGACAAATTGCATGTCACTATATCGGAAATTAAGATCGGCACTGAAATCGACCCAGTCGACATCTGTAAGAAAAAAGAAATGACCTACGGCGGTATTATTACTGGTAAGATAAAGCTTTTTGATGCAGAAAACAACAAGGTTCTCTTTTCTAAGCGTGCCAATATCGGTATTATGCCTCTTATGACACCATACGGCTCTTTCATCGTTAATGGTGTTGAAAGGGTTATTATATCACAGATAGTAAGATCCTACGGTATTTTTTATTCACAAAAGGATTTGAAGTATGTGTGTAAGTTGATCCCCGAAAGAGGTCCATGGTTAGAGATGTTCATAGAGAAGTCTGGCGTAATTATGGCAAGGATCAATAAATCAAGAAAATTTCCCATCACAGCTCTGTTGAAAGTTTTCGGAATCGAAACAAACGATGGCATCAGGGAATTGTTCAATGACTGTTTCGACGAAGATGATACCGACCATATAGAAATTACCTTGGAAAAAGACGCAACATCAGACGACTTGTCTGCTGCAGTTTTTATATACAATAAGCTAAGACCAGGCGAGCTAGTTGATCCTGAAAATGCTCTTGACTACATCAAAACCCAATTTTTGTCAGAAGAGAGAATCATGGTAGGTAGGATAGCAAGACGTAAGATTAACGCAAAATTAGGCGTTAATAAGAAATTGGATGCCCCAGAAGCGAGTATCTTTGATGGGGAAGACTTGATTGCTGCAATAAAGTACTTAGTGAATGTTGCAAACCTCAAAAAATGATTTTATCTAGATGACAGTGATCACCTTGCAAACAAGCGTATTAGAACGCTCTGAGAGATACTACATGCTCGTCTTCAGCCTGTCATGAGAAAGTTTGTGAAAAGTGTAAAGGGTAAACTGAGTATTTTAAACCTTGAGCAACAAATAAAGTTGACGGCATTGGTAAATTTCAAGATCATAGACAACGCTATCAAAAGTTTCTTTGCGACATCGCAATTATCCCAATTTTTGGACCATATCAATCCATTAGCTGAAATTGAACATAAAAGAAGAATAACTGCACTAGGGCCTGGATGACTGAAAAGAGAAACTGCAAAGTTTGAGGTTCGTGATGTTCATCCTTCTCATTATGGAAGAATCTGCCCTATAGAAACGCCAGAATGACAAAATATAGGACTTGTATTGTATCAGGCACTCTACAGTACTGTCAATGCAGAATGATTCTTGGAAACGCCTGCATTGAGAGTTACTCATGAGCTTGATCCTAAAAAAAGCGAGTTGATTAATAGGATTACAAGAGATGACTGGTATGAACTAGACAAAAGCGGCAAAAAAACCCAAAAACTAATCATTGCTGAGGACAGGTATATCGATGAAAAGGCAGCAGAATTGCTTGAGAAGCATTATTGACCATTGGGAAAGAAGATTCGCGTAAAGCCATTTTTTACTGATGAAATAGATTTTATTTCACCAGAACTAGACGAAAAGTGTTACATAGCAGACGCAACAAGTCCTTATGATCAGTTCCAAAATATCACCGCAAAACGTGTAGCAGGAAGGCACTTCACTGAAATGGAAATGTTTCATTACAACGATATCACTCACATCGACGTCAATCCATCGCAAATATTTAGTGCCAACACATCACTGATTCCGTTTGTAAATCACAACTATGATGTGCGTACCAACGTGGCTTCCAATCAACAACGTCAAGGCCTACCACTGCTAAAAAACGATGCTCCCTTAGTTGGAACATGACTTGAAGGTGATATTTTAAAAATGACCAACGCAGTGATATTGGCTGAGGATGACGGTGAGGTGGCGTATGTTGACGGTAAAAGGATAAAGGTGAAATACAGGTCTGGTCTAAAAGAGTACTTTCTGACGACGTTCAAGAAATCAAACCAAAAATCAGTAATACATCAAAAGGCACTAGTCTGATTGGGTCAAAAGGTAGAGAAGGGGCAGATTTTGGCAGAAGGTCCATCAGCAGATAATGGAGAAATGGCTATCGGAGTGAATTTGAAAATAGCGTTTATACCATGGGAATGATATAATTATGAGGATGCGGTAGTGATATCAGAAAGGCTTGTAAAGGATGATGTATTAACGTCGATAAAAATTGAAGAATATGAAATCGAGGTCGCTGATACAAAACTATGACCAGAACAGACAACCAACGACATACCGTGAGTATCAATGTCAAAATTGAGAAATCTCGACACAGATGGTGTTGTGAGAATATGATCGGTAGTTAAAGGGGGGGATATCTTAGTTGGTAAAATAACTCCTAAAAGCGAAGGGGAACTATCTCCAGAAGAGAAACTTATTCAGGCAATATTTGGCGACAAATCAAAAAGCGTAAGAGATACGTCCTTGTATATGCCATCGGGAAGCAATGGTAAGGTGATAGATGTCATAGTATTGGACGCAAAAAAGTGAGATAATCTTATGGCGTGAGTAAGGAAGAAAATCAAGGTGTTTGTCGCTATGACCAGAAAAATAGAAGTGGGTGATAAACTAGCTAATAAACACTGAAACAAGGGTATTATTTCGGTAGTTGTACCCGAAGAAGACATGCCCTATACGAGTGATGGAACAGCGGTTGATATTGTGCTTAATCCTCTTGGTGTAATATCTCGTATGAATATCGGACAGCTTTTTGAATTACAATTATGATACATAGCAAAACAATTGGGGGTTACGTTTGCGGTGCCATCTTTCGGCGGTTTCGGAGCAGATGATCTAGTGACGCTTGCAAAAGCACATGGATTAAGTGAAGACGGTAAGGTTACCCTATTTGATTGAAGAACGGGAGAAGCATATCCATGAAGGGTCACGGTCTGATACATGAATATGTTGAAGTTAAACCATATGGTCGAAGATAAAATACACGCAAGGGCTGTGGGACCATACTCACTGATAACACAACAACCCCTATGAGGTAAGGCGAGGGATTGAGGACAGAGATTCGGAGAGATGGAAGTACGAGCATTAGAAGCATATTCTGCGGTATATACATTGCAAGAGATGCTAACAATCAAGTCAGACGATGTGTACGGTAGAAATAAAACATACGAATCTATCATAAAAGGTATGAAGCCCAAAGTGTGATGACTACCAGAATCCTTCAACTATGTCACTTACTTATTCAAGGGATTAGGTCAAAATATAGAGATTTTGAGTGAGGATCAAATTGAGCAAACTCACACTGAAAGAGTTAAAAAGATAAAAGCCTTGTGACTATCAGGCATTACAACTGGGGACGAAAGCGAAGATGAGAAGTGAGATGCAGATTCTATGTCTGAAAAAAGTGAGATGATCGACAACGTGATTGAAGAACTAAAGGATTTTGGCGAGATTGATGAAGACTAAGCTCTGTGGGGAAAGCTAAGCGTTATGAGTAAATTTATTTTTCTAGCTTTGCACAAGTCATGCACAAAAAAGATTTCGATGGATTGATGGTAACACTAGCATCACCACAAGAAATTGAGGGTCGATCACACGGTGCCGTAGACAATCCGGATACCATCAATTATAGAACAGGTAAGCCTAAAATGAAATGATTATTCTGCGAATCTATATTTTGACCAGTAAAAAACTATGAGTGTAGTTGCGGAAAATATAAAGGGGTAAGATATAAGGGAATAGTGTGCGAAAGATGTGGTGTGGAAGTGACCTCATCTAGGGTAAGAAGAGAAAGAATGGGTCATATTGAATTGGCCTCACCAGTATTACATGCGTGGTACAAAAGCAATACGTCAGGATGAGTACATCATTTGCTAAACTTGTCGGGACATGAAATAGACAGGATATTGGCTTTTGTCAAATATGTTGTTGCCAAGCCTGTGACGGAAGCCAATAGGCAAGATATTAGGGAAAAAATAGAGAAGCAGTTCGAACAAAAAAACAAAGAGTTGGAGAGTTTGTACAAGGACGAACTTGAAAAAGTTGCTAAGGAAAAAAAGAAAGAGAAAAGGTTAATAGGTGAAAAGGAGGTGACAAAGATTTATGAAGAAAATAAGTCTGGACTCCAAAAAGAGTTCAATAGGCTAAAATCGATCATTTCTGCCTTAGATAAAGGAACGACAATTCTAGAAAGCGATTACAGAAATATATTTTGGCAGTTTGTTGATGCGGTACACTTCAAGTCTTGACCAGAAGCGGTGCTCTCAATGCTTCAGAATATCGATGTCGAAAAAGAGATCGAAGAAAGGGTAAAAACATTTCACACCATCAAGTCAAAAGAAAAGAGAAAGAAAACATTTGCTCTGATTAAGTTATTGATCAATCTTCATATTTCTGGGGTGAGACCAGAAAACATGATATTGAAGAAATTGCCAGTTATTCCACCGGATCTAAGACCCGTAGTACAACTAGAGGGGTGAAAGTTTGCTTCATCAGATGTGAATCTGTTCTACAGACGTGTCTTAATGAGAAACATCAGATTAAAAAAGATGATACAAGTTGGTATGCCAGACGTTGTTAAGAAAAACGAAATAAGGTTGTTACAAGAATCGGTCAACAATCTCTTGGTTGGGGAAAAGTGAGCATCATCCAGGAAATGAGCATGAGTTAAGGTGTTCAAGGCTCTTACTGACATGCTCTCTGGTAAGGAATGAGTATTTAGAAAAAATCTTTTAGGTAAGAGGGTTGATTACTCTGGTAGGTCGGTGATTACAGTATGACCAGATTTAAAGCTAAATGAGTGTGGTATACCCCTATATATAGCGGTGAAAATGTTTGCACCCTTCATCATTGGCAAGTTGATTGAAAAGAAGGTAGCATATACACCGAAGCAGGCAGAAAAGCTAATAAAAGACGAAGACCCAATTGCTCTCAAGTACCTACAAGAGGTTATTAAAGATAGGTATGTATTACTCAACCGTGCTCCCACCTTGCACAGACTATCAATAGAGGCGTTCAAGGTAAAGCTGATGCCAGGGAAAACTATTAGGTTACACCCGCTAGTGTGTCCATCCTTTAACGCTGATTTCGATGGAGATCAGATGGCGGTACATTTACCCATATCTGAACAAGCACAGACAGAGGCAAGGGATTTGATAGCGGCAGATAAGAATATTCTTGTCCCAGCATCATGAGAACCAACAATTACTCATTCACAAGATATGGTCTTAGGTATCTACTACCTTACCGATGCATATGATAGTCGCTATCCGGAGTACAATACTCCAGAAGAGCGGCAAAATAATGTACCTCTCAAATGATACTTTTCATCTATAGAGGAGGTACTATCTAAATATAATTCGTCAGATCTAGGAATCAAAGACAAAATAATACTAACATGGAAAGGGGAGCATATGCAGACAACAGTAGGAAGGGTCATATTTAATACAATCCTCCCTGAACAACTACAGTTTCTTAATCAGCAGTTTGGAAAAAAACACCTCAAAAAGCTTCTGAGTAAGATATTCGACGAATGTGGCATGGAAGAGACAGTGAAGGTGGCTGATGCAATCAAGAATTTGTGATTCAAATATTCTACTATATCGTCAACAACCATAAACGTTATTGATATGAAAGTGCCGAAAGAAAAGGAGGAATTGCTACAACAGGGCGATAAAAGAGCAAATAAAGTATATACCTTCTACTACAGATGATTTTTGTCTGAAGAAGAAAAACATAGACTAGTGATTGGTGTGCGGAATGATGTGAAGTCTAAGATAGAGGATCATGTAAAAGAAATCGTGAAGCATTGAGATAGTATGTTCGCCATGGTGGATTCATGAGCAAGATGATCTGCTTCTCATACCACACAGCTTAGTGGGATGAAGTGATTGGTATTAAATCAGTTAGGAGAAATCATAGAACTTCCAATTAAAACCAGTTATGTTGAAGGATTAAATCCAATAGAGTATTTTATTACCGCACATGGAGGTAGAAAAGGGAAAGCAGATACTGCATTGAGAACTGCTGAGTCTGGTTATTTAACCAGAAAGCTCTGTGACGCTTCACAAGAAGTTATCATCAGAGAAGAGGATTGCAATTCAACCGACTATATCATTGTATCAAGACAAGAAGCTCAGATGAACGGAGAGTCTCTGGAAGATGCACTATATGGTAGAATTGTCGCTGAGGATGTGGCTGATGAAAACGGTACTATCATAGTGAGAGAATGAGAGGCAATAGACAAAGATTCAGTAAAAATGATTGAAGAAAGCGATATCGAGTTTGTAAAAATAAGGACTCCTTTAACATGCCAAACAATAAGTTGAGTGTGCCAAAAATGTTATGGCTATGATTTAGCTACAAGATCTCTTGTTAAGATAGGAACGCCAATAGGAATTCTTGCTGCACAATCAATAGGAGAGCCAGCAACACAGCTGACGCTCAATACATTTCATGGCGGAGGAGTCGCTGGTAAAGACGCAGACCTAGCACAGGGTATCGAAAGAGTAAAACAATTGTTCGAAATCAGAATACCCAAAAACCCAGCTATTATTGCTCCATTTGATGGAACCTTACATATTACTGAAAAGGGAAAGATGAGATTTTTGAGCGTCATTTCAGACTATCAAAAAGTTCCTTATTTTACCAAAGAGGAATACGAGTGTATGGTAAAGGTCTGAGAAAATCTTAAAAAATGATGAGTGTATGCCGTCAAGTGAAAAAGTAAGTTGAAGGTAAAGGAATGATGAGAAGTCCTAGAAGTAACCAAGGAAGGAATTGTACTGGGAGTAAAACAAGAATTTAAAAGATGATTGACGGGTCTTTCTCCGCTCAAAAACACCCCGTGAGCACAGGTTTACAAGTGAGAAGTGTTGACAACAGGAGCTCTCGATATTAAAGAGCTGAAGAGTATTGTAGGAGACCTAGAGGCTCAAAAATACATTATCAAGGAAATTAACAAAGTATATGCATCGCAGTGAGGAAGAGTAAATAACAGACACGTGGAGGTGGTGGTAAAACAAATGTTTTCTAAGGTCTTTATCGAAGATACGGGTGACTCGAGTTTTATTCCAGGAACGCACGTCAAATATGAGGACTTCAGAAAGGTCAACAAAAAGTTAGAGGAAGAGGGCAAAAAACCATCAACTGGCAAGAGACTTGCTCTATGATTGACAACCATAGCCAAAGAGACAGACTCGTGGTTGTCTGCAGCATCATTCCAAGAAACGGTAAGGGTCATGGTAGATGCTTCGTTAAAGTGATCTATAGACGAATTATCTGATCTAAAAGCGAATGTTATTATAGGAAGGCTTCTACCAGTCGGGGATGTATATAGGAGAAGAATGGCGAAAGAACAAAAAATTGTACGAGAATCACCTGAGGAAGAGGACGCATAACATCTTGCATTACAGCTCAAATTACCTATAAACCATAGACTAATCTGAAACAATGTTTTTTATATTGACTAGAATAATGGCTCATAAAAAGGCCGCCGGCTCGGCTAAAAACCTAAGAGATTCACAGCCGAAGTATAGAGGCGTCAAGATATTTTGATGACAGTCAGTAAGTCAGTGATCTATAATCGTGAGACAAAAGGGTGACAAATATAAGCTAGGTCCTAATACATATAAGGGCAAAGATTTTACTATCCATGCAGGTATCGACGGTGTTGTTTTTTTTAGCAAAAAAAAGGTGGCAAGATATGATGGCAGGATATATGTAAAAACATACGTTGATGTAAAATCTCCAGAGTGAGAAAAGAAAAAAGAAGTAAAGGCAACGAAAAAGATTGATCTTCCAACGAGGGCAGAGTTGAAAAGTGCTCCTAAAAAAACAGCAAAAGCGGTAGCAGAGAAGACCAAGGAAGCTAATCTTACAAAAGTAGCAAAAGAAAAACCATCGCCAGCAAAAGTGGCTAAAAAAACAGCAACAAAAAAGACTACCGTAACAAAGGCTGTATCAAACACCAAAAAGAAAGCAGCATAGTATTGGAGCATAGATTTAATTCATATTGCAGAATAATGGCAGTACCAACCAAAAAAACCTCGAAATCAAGAACACGTAGAAGACACGCTGCACGACAAAATACCTTGATACAATATCGACGCAAGAGGATACAGCTCGTACGGTCCAAGGAGGGGCAAACAAAAAGGCTGAATCACACAGTATGTCAAACATCTGGCTACTATGGCGGTAAGCAAGTAAGGTCAATAAAGACAAAACAAAAAGGAACAGTAGTTGACGCAGATTAGAATTTTCTCTATAATAGATGTCGATTCATCTATTTTTTCTATCAGTCGGTCATGAAAATACATCATAGGATACATGCTAGAAAAGTAATACTCGCATATCTGTATCGACATAATTTCACAAAGTCCTTAATTGAGGATCATGAGTCGATACTTGGACAGATTGTCGAATTGTCACAATCAATTGAGCAGAGTAAAAAGAGCAGGCAAGAGCTGTTGCTAGACTTGCAGGAATCAATCAAAGAAAGCATAGATGGAGATATGATGGAAAAGGTAGATTATCTCGTCAATCATTGTTTTGATAATCGATGATATGGAGAAATAGACATAGAATTTGTATTCGCAATCATATCAGAACACGAGAGGTGCAAAAAAGATGTAGCAGAAAGGGTTAATAAGTACGCTACATCTTTTTCGTTTGAGCAAATGGATATGATAGACCAAAGTATTTTTGTATTATGATATACAGAGTTCAAAAAAATCGGCACGCCCAAGGAAGTCCTTCTTAATGAAATGGTTGAGCTTTCAAAAAGATATGGTGATGAGTGATCATCAAAACTAGTAAACGGAATATTACATCAGATGATAAGTGACCTCGAGACTGAAAAATCGACCTCAAGCTAAAGTAAAGAATAAAAAAACAACATCTCATCTCACAGATTCTAGCTTCTACGGGAACAAATTGCCTGATATCGTCAGATAATCTTTTCTACAGTTGGTTTACATTGGTCGACGTGTCGTATTCCGTCATGTGCCTTCTGTTCGACAGTAAGTGTACCTTCTCATCAAGGTTGTTTAATGCTGACAGGACCTCAGATCTGTAGGTCTTTTTCTTTGGATAAAACACCAGCATAGTTTCCTTGAGTCAGAGCATGCAAGATAGAGAAGCCGTGCATCTGATCTAAAAACTCAACTGGATCAGCATCTCGGCGACAAGGAATGAGTCACTGTCATCCAGAAAGGAGTACGATTTCTTGTAAGTCATTGGCTCTGACGTCAATAACGCGTCACCAAAGCTCGCCTCTATCATGACCAACTCCCAGTCAGACAAATCCATATGCCTCGTAAAGCTGTGCTAGGTGATTGTGCAAACCTTGCCAAGCATAAATAGTGTGTAGGTTACTCTGGTATGATACATGAGTCTGAAATGAAGATCATGTACTGCCAAATGAGACCTCGGGTCATGCAAGGCGTAAAACCTCACCAGTCGATCTGCTGAACCTTTCATGATCAAACGAGGAAAGCGGAAGGTAACCATCTTGCCCTCGATCATCAGGTCTATCGGCAAATGCATGCTGGCACAAGGATACACCAAACTTTTGTCCAATATGTTCCATCATCTGCAAAACACCTTGCATAGGATCGATATGTTTTTCCCAATGATCAAAGGGTTGCTGTTTGAGTGTAAACTCCAATTGGTGTGCACTCACTTCTTTACACAATCAGACACCTAATCATGTTAGAAGGGGAGTGAGTTCTCTAATCATAAGGTCACAAAGCCTTACATAGCGATGTTCTTGTCATGCGGGAGGACGAGTGAGGGGAACACATGCGTGTTGATCATAGGCAATATCTCACGAACAAGTAAGCCAAAAAACAGGCTGATTAGTTCACGTTACTACAAAACCAACTTCATTCTCTATTCAAATCTCTTTGGGTATACACTGGTCTAGCATTATGGTATTCATGGGTGGGTTTTGGACATAATAAAAAAACCTATCCGATGGAGGATCATGGGATCGCCGTCGAATAGGTAGGGATTCTGTTTACTAAAACGAAAAACAATTACCTATCCAACGGAGGAAAGATAATAGTAATATGATGACTGGAAAAGTATCGACATCATGCACTCGTGAAAAACACAAAACAAAGAATCTATACGGATAATGAGAGCGGTTGCAAGAGAACGAAGAGCCAGACTAATAAAGTATTAAGACTCCAATACCTTAGCTAGTCTTTCGTTCCATGCTTGAGCGAGAGCGTAGGCATTGCTATTATGTTCTGCGATAGCATGACGTACATGAAAAACATGGTTCCTAATAACTTTTTCCACCCATTGACGAGTTGGGCGGTTGTCACTCGCTCTTCTCTCTACACCCAAACGCCACGCCTCAGGACCTATAGTATCATGATCATTGGTAGGAGCAATAGGCTTAATGACTACCATCGAATGATCTTTGCCACCAAAATAGAAGTTCTCTGATGAATTATTTCGTAACCATTTTTCATAGCGTTGTATACTGTAGTCAAGATAGTTTCAGTCTACAGGCTCAATAGTCGTATCTCAGTGAAGGACTCACCCAAGCTCAACCCTAGCAGCAACAGTAACGCACTGCCATCACTGGTACCTGGCTGAAGACATATCCAGAGCATCAGGTCATCACTCCAAAAGGACCTGTGCATCATAGTCACGCTGAGCTCAATAAATAAGCTGTGTCTGTCTGTTATTGCGTCACACAATGGTTGCATGAGTTGCAGTGCCCATGGGATAGCGGGCAGCATCTCAAGGGACAAAACCATTATCATCGGGTTTGCTATACTCAATGAGCTGAGCAATATTACTAGCATAGTAGTCATAGTATTGATGATCTGATTCTACAGAAATAGTCTTTTGCCAGTCATTATCAAAACGAACGCGACGGTAGTTAAAACTACTAGGATCCATGAGTTGCAAGCCAAAATGAGTCGCAGCACAAGAGATCAGTTCAAAAAGAAAAACATGAAATTCGATGAGGTCGTTGATAGCATTGTCATCCTCAAGACGGGCAACAAGACCAACTACTTCGATCATGTTCTTAAATACCTCAGGAACAAGTTCCCACTCTATAGCAATCCCATATCTATCCGTAAAAGCAGTAAATCTTTCATGGAGTTCCTCTCAGTAGTGTACCAAAACATAGTTTTTGACAGCGATCCACGTCGCTTGAGGACCTGCTTCAGTACGAACAAAATAAGCCGGGTTCCCATCTTGGTCCAAAAAAGCGTATTCTTGCTCCCATCAAATGGTAATCTGGCTTTCATCAATGCGAAGAGATTCTTCGTCATAAAGCGGTTGTGTAAGTGCATGCATCGTAATGATAATTGTGTGTATATAAAAAAACTCCCAACCTCGGTCAAGAGGCGGGAGTTTTGAGTATGTAATGGGATCGTACGCTACACTCAAAAAATCCTACCTCATAGGTGGAAGAAGAAAAAGTTGAAGAAATAAGCAGTACGCATACGGATCATGAATATACCTAAGCAATAAACGCTGGAAGGATCTATAATCAAATATCAGGAGAAGACAAGCCTTTTAGCCAAAGATAAATTTCTTGTAGGTCTGGTAAATAGTATCAATTGATTGAATATCAACTCGCTCATCAGCTGCATGAATATTATCACAACTAGGTCTATGGATGATAACAGCAGTATTGTGGTTTCATGCAAAAAACCTTCCATCTGAGCCTCCATGTTCTTTACCGATACGCATAGGGTTAGTAACAAAACTTTGTGCAATATGCATATACTCCTGAACACGGTCATCACTAGGATCAGTATAGAGTATCTCTCCGCTCAAGCTATCTACTAGTCTACAATTGAAAGAAGGCATGTTATCCAGGACAATCTTTTTGACGTCATCAAGGCTATACATTTCAGTAAATCTGATATCGATTTTTGCAACCGCTTTATCAGGGACGGCATTGATGGTATGTCCTCATTGTAACACATTGAGATTAACACTTGTTCATCGATGATCATCAGAAAAATAGACTTTCTGAGTATCTTGAAGTTTTTCTCTGAGGGTAATAAAGTAGTTAACAATATTGTGTAGCGCATTGATACCAAGCCATGGTCTAGAAGAGTGGCAGGCTTTACCTTGGGCCTCTACGGTAAACATGTAGATTCCCTTTTGTCCGACAACAATCTCATCGGTAGCACCCCCATCGGGTATCAGTACGATATTCGCCGTGTATCACATCTCGCTGATAATCGCGTTCACACCATCAAATCAGCCGACTTCCTCGTCAGACGTAATCATAAGACAGATCTTTTTATCAACAAAGCGTTGATCCAAGATATCTTTCATGACTTGGATTATCAGGGCAACACCAGCCTTCATATCGCCAGCACCTCTAGCATAGAGTCTGCCCTCTTTTTCATAAGGAGAAAATTGTCCCTCTTGGGTTGGTGCAACAACATCAATATGACCGTTGAGAATGATGTCTGCATGAGTTCATTCGAAATTTTGTACCAGCAAAGAAGGTTTGTTATTGAAAACAACCTTTTCCAAGAATGCATGATCGTAGTGAGAAAAGTGTTGAGCAATAGAGTCGATACATGCATGTAATTGATCAATATCAGACGATAGCGACGGGATTGCAATCAAATCACGAGTGAGAGAGACTATGGTGTGGGGGAAGCTCATGGGGACAAAAGTACTTAAAAAGGGATCTTGTGTGATTGTAAGAGTGGTATCATCGAGCTTGTCCAGGGGTGGCGAGTAATGGTGCTGATAAAAGAGGAGAAATCGTGGGACCATCACTCTTTAGCGAGTTCCAAAAGCTTGACGGTAATTGGCTCAAGAAGTTTTTCATAATTACCGTTTGACGTCCAAGCCAGTTTGTCGTCGCTAGGCTGTAGACAAGAGGAGAGAGCATCAAAACTTAAGTCAAACGTATATGAATAGTCTTTTCTGTATCAACTGGAGTTGAAGATATGGATATTGTGAAGATTGGTGATCATAAGATACTGTACATATGAGTCAGAAACACCCTTTGCTAACACTCCCTTGTGTTCAAGGTAATAGGAAAACATCACGGAAATAAGGTCTGTACGTATCTCTTCAAAGGTGCTATAAGCAGCTCAGGCACGCTCGATGTATCCAGGATATTTACCGATAGTGTGACAGATCTCATGGAGGAGAACGTGGAGAAAATACCGCCTTTCAAGAAACGACGAAACATGCTGGTGTCACTCATCTGTGTAGACAATAGAGGACAATGGGATACTCATGGTATCAGTTTTGCGTTTGAGATTATTGAGAAAAACTTGTTTGATGCTACCATGTTCTGCAGCAAGTTGAGGGTTTTCTGGTCTGGACCATCAGGTGGCATTGAGTCTTTTAACTTCTCCAGACCAGTCAACAATATGGGACAAAACTGAGGTAACACGTGTTGGGCGATAGGATCCTGCTACTGAAAGAGATGCATGAAACGGCACGATATGATCATGTACCGAACTAACAAAATCAACGAGTGACTGGTCAACCTGGGCAAAGACTGATGTAAAAAACCTTTTTTTGCCGTGTATGTGATCAGATCTCGTCTCGATAGGGCCAAAGTTCCAAATATAGTCTATAGTAGGTTGAGAAAAAATATCTAGCCAGACTCACTCGAGTCTCAGTCGATCATTGTCACCAAGTGTTCTTTTGATTGCCTGTACAAAGTCTCTGAGATAGGAGGGTAGTTCCGAGTCAGCAAGAAGTTGGTCAAGCAATCTATCGATTGCGTCAAACTCTTCACGATACATGGTCACATAGGGTACGGATTGTATGCTAGAGTTTTCTCACTTTTTCATACAGCAAAACTGGTCATTGACAGCTGCTGGCAGTGTAGCAATATGCTCCATAAGCTGAGCATCAGCATAGGGATAGACACCACGGTCATCACCAATTTGAAGCTGGTAAATAGTTTCTATAAGAGCGTTGATATCCTGAATAATGGCTATGATAGAGTTCATATAATCCTGTCTATAGGGGTAAACAAGTTTGGTACTGAGCATAACGATATTAGGTGTTTTTTGCCACGAGAATATTTCACCAACCATAATAGGGTGCAACCATCTGTCATACTAATGCAAATGCAGCATCATCACGATCCTTTGCTGACATCTGCGGAAAGCATTGGTGAACCTCATTCGCCATGAAAGTAACAAGTAATGGAAAGTGCCTTTGCACCAATGCAGCAATCTTCACTGCCGTTTGCCCAACATTAGTTTTTTTATTTCCCCTTCTGGTAAGTCAGGTAAAGGGCTGTGTTCCTATGCCTCACGGAGACATCAATCTAAACTCCAAATCAACGGGGAGTTGAGATTTACCAAAACCTTCCCGTGTCTGTAGGGTAGGTATAGCTTGTTGTATACCACAATTGGGGGGTACTCTGTAGGACGAGTAGGGACCGACAGTGATGGGCTCAACACCATGTCCTGATTTACTATTGTTTGGTTTGAGATAGAAACACAAAGCAGAAGCAGTCATATTATCAACAACAGTAGTTCAAAACTGACGTACATAATGGTGTTTAGTACGTTCTCACTCTCTCATGATTCACAAGTCCTCCTTAGTCACCAAAAGACAGGTGTGCGGCCCAACCACCACATTGAGATTGTCAAGATCATCTCAATCAGGCGATTGTGCACACAAAAATCTATAGACATACATGAGATCCCCTTGCGTACAGCCACACTGCAGCATATTAGCGACTAGGCGGTCCACATCATCTTGCTGCATTCTATTCCATAAGTAGTTGACCTTCACTTCTCCTACAGAAGTATTGTCAGGGTCGTAGACGTCGCAGTACCATGCACCATCACGAAAATGAAGGTTCATTTTCTGCAAAGCAAAGCTATAGGGAGTGATGGGCCGCGTATCACTAAGGGCTTGAGCATGACCTATCTTGTCAGGACCAGTGAGATCAAATGCATTCGTATCCATCACATAGATAGGGGCGTTGCTTGCCAATACCTCTCTGATGCGTAGAAGAGAGTCGTAGGCCTCAGTGAGTCATCAATCAGTGATCTCTGAAGTATCCCGTTGCAGTACACGCTGATAGGTCGTGAGCATATCCATAAAAAGGGTGAGGTACGCCATGCTTGCTTGAAACTCAAGGACTTGAAAAGGCTTTTCTGGATCAGAGCTAGCGAGTCAATCATAGGCAAAGGGTTGATTAAATCACAATGCTTGATTAGATACGAACGAACCAATGAGTGCTGGAGAAACAATCTTTTCTCTGCGACCAGTTTCAAAAGGAAAGGTACTTGTTCTCTGAGAAATACGCTCTTCAATAGCACTTCTAGTAGAGAAAAACCTTTTCTGACAAATCTGGTATGCTTCTTGTGCAGCAGAAACAAGGTTATTCCAAAAATTTTCAGATACAACGACAGGAGGGGTTGCTGTCAAAACTCCTCCAGGTTGACCATTTCACGGTATAGATGAGATAATGTTATTTTCAAGGAGATCTCGGTTTATTGCTTTTTGGGCATCAGGACCCACCCTCATAAAAGCATAATCTGGCGATATGCGATCCAGAGAGTATGGTAAGGTGGGGGAGGAGGCGACTGCATGAAATGAGTCGTACGGTACGGGAAGATAATCGTTTCAAAGAGTAGAGTGTGTCATAGTGATTGCTACAATATCATAAAACAAATATTAGTGTTGGGTAGACAGGCGACGTTCAATTGCTCACAAGGTCTCCTCAATAAGACTGGTAGCATATGCAACTTGCAGATCAAGTCAGTCGCCAATATTTTCTTCTATGTCTTCTGCAGAGGATCATTCTGGCCACGCATCAGGACCTCTAAACTCTGCAGTGAGGTTTCCTCAGGGTGCCTTGAGTACAACATCACCATGTGACCTTTTGGGAGCAATGCCTTTGGGAAGTTTAGGAGAGTGGTTATGATAGTGTTCCCATACAGTTTCAATTTCTTCAAGACTAAAATACTGTTCAAGGACAACCTGTAGGAGTTCACGTCTCCACTCATCACCAGAAAGATCAACTCATTGATCAGCCATGTTCTCTACCATCTTATGGATATGGCATGCTAAGGAGGCATCAGGATCGTATCACATAACCATAGGCTCAACCACCCAGAGTAATGGGTGCAGAAGATGCTGTGCAGCCAGATCAGTAGATATAGGATCGCTGAGATTTCAGTCCTCATCTGGTTGCATAGAGGCATCTACGTTATTGCCAGGTTTTCGACCGTAGGTATCTTTCAAGTATAATGCACTTTTTCTACTCAGCCAGTATCTAAGCGATACAATCGCACCAAAAGCTATATGACGTTTTTCCGACTTGAGTAAGTCCACATAAAATTCCGTTCACTGTTCTTTTCTAGCATGTCATTCTCGATACAAAAGATCGAGAAAAAGGTTAAGCGTCTCAGTGATAGTAGCACCTGATGTATGGACGTGTAATCAGGTAGTCCCAACAGCTGATCATAATCATCGTTTCTGAAGGATTGCTGGTTGAATATGATCTCTCACAAGCCAAAGAGACTCAGGACAAGGAGTCTCAGGACAATATGCGTGCCACTCACGATTGATGGTATCAATATCTTGCTGAGAAAAATAGGATCACCGATGCACCAATGGATTGATAACGAGCGGGTAGTACCCATCCTCTTTTGCTGGCTCTGGTTGTACAAGATCAACGTCATTAACGCCTTTGATATCTAGGTGTTCTAGTTGCTGGGTCGTAAGACGTCATCACAATTCTCAAACTGCCCATGAAAGCACGCGGTGCAATGTGACCATATGATCTTGTGCAAGGTTTTGTGGTCCATAGTGTCCAACAACCTCCGGCATATAAGACAGTCCGTCAGGTATAATAACTCAGACAGGGTCGTTGAGGAGATCAAAAATCTCTGCACAAAAATCTCAATTAGATTTGGCTGAAATTTTAAATTTTTCCCTAAGAAAATTCTGGTTATCTGGGTCAGACAAAAGTGCAACAAGTCTCGGCACCAATCTCGGTCATCCTGATGAGAGAAGGGGCAAATTCGTTGCAGCATCCACTGCTATGTACTCTCTTTCAGCACCGAAGGAAAGTGGTTTTCAATGCATAATCTTAGTGTTTATCATCTCATAAAAAAACCTCCCGAGCAGAGGGAGGTAGAAGTGCTATTTCAAGTTGTTAGTAGTGACTATAGTTCTTGAAACACACCAAAGCTCCCTCTGTAGACAAAGAGTGTAATAATAGAGAGGAGAATAGTGTGGAACGAGATCTGTTTCATCAAAGATTGTATCATAACAAACGTGATGACATATATATAATCTATGTCAATAATGCAAGTGATTTGTAGAAAAAGCCTACAATCTCTAAAAAGTGAGAGGAAAGGACTTGATTATACAGGAACTTTCTGTAATTCACAATACCCAAGAGTCAACTTTACAGTCAATAGAAAATGGTAATAGCGATAGGGAATTTGACAGATACTATATACTGGCTGCAGCTAGGAAATGATAGTAATGCTCCTATCTATCCATGCTGAGACAAAAAAAACCTCTCTGCTTGGTTGGGAAGCGGAAATAGCCACGACACCTACAGTATCCTGATTTCGAACTGACAAGGTGGTTACCTTACTGTACCCTATACGGAATCATATGCTACACAATTAGCAGCAGTTTTAAATGAAATAAAGAACAATGACCTTTTTGATCATGAAGACCTGAAATGGCTAAGGGCATCGTTAGTATGAGCTCTAAAAAACAATAATCGACGCCAGCTTGCAATCGATTGGCTCAATCACTACTGACCCAACAATTCTCATGCCGCGAGTGAGTATGTAGTAAGTTTTGGTCCCATTGAAGCATATGAAAATGACTTTTGATTTAGGATATTCTCCTATGTTCTCCTAAAATTATCATGAGAGTTGCAAGACAAGTTCACAGAGTACTTAGCACAAACACAGAATTTTTTAGAAACAATCTGACTGGGGGACCTAACTGTCAGATCAAGACTCTATATTGGTGATGCGGTCAATATGTCCTGACAACTAGGGAAATTTCAAGCATCAGGCTGGTCTAGACCGACGAGCACTACGTTAACCCAAGAGTACGGTAGTGTACAACAGCTATTCCTCAATAACATGAGACTGAAAACAAACAGCATGTATCGACCTAGCTATAACGTTGCCCGATGAGAGGAAACGTCAGAGAAGGATTTTTTTGAGTTATTTTTGTTACACGTAGGGATGCACGAAGCCAGTCATCCAATCAAAGTACCATGATATGTGGAGAGTTTTGGTGAAAAAAACAATAATCTCTTCCTGACATTTGAAGAAATAAAAACTGATGTAATGGTTTTGGCTCGCGTTGCACATCTTGAAAAGTTGTGACTGGTTTCATGAGGGACAACAAAAAGACTACTAAAGGTAGTAGTAACGAATAATTTGCATATGTCTTATGTCTGCGAGAGATCATGATGAAAAAAGAGAAGAGAATATGACAAGACTTTTGATTATTTCTTATGGAGATTGCAGAATCATATGGGAATAGATGAGTGAACTATGATCCATCTCGCATGAGAAGATGCTGTTATCATGGAAGAGCTCCAAGCTATGGCACAAGAAATGGCAGGACTCATGAGACAATCTGATTATGTTGAATTTGAAAGGTTTTTCGGGGAACTACAACTAGCAGAAAGAAAAAAGGATCTAGTATGAAAACTACTGCTGAAGAATGTCGCATATTAAAGAGCGGTACCTCTCTTAAAAGTTCGTGATAACAGGACACCAACCAAAGGGACTGAGATATATGCTGTATCAGTAGAGTTGTAAACTAGTATAGCATAAGCACTTGCAATGGCAGTTGTTTTTTGTAGAGTGCTACTGTTTTAGTACGGTACAACAAGAAATGTCTCAATTTCCTGCTTTACAAGAAGCTCTCAATACACTTTCAGGTGTATTGTTGGCAGTCAAAGACCAACAAGGAATGAAAAATCTCCTAGACGATCTGTTGACACCACAAGAACTCACAGAAATGGCAGAAAGGATCAATATAGTGAGATTGTTAAAGCAAGAAAAAACCCAAAGAGACATAGCACAAGAGTTGGGGATATCAGTAACTACAGTGAATAGAGGAGCAAGAATGCTAAAGTACGGAACGGGTTGATTTAGAGACCACATCTAATTTTTTTTGCAGAACAGTTTTAATATATTAATACAGCAGTATAATGGAATGAGAAGATTTAGATAGGCAAAGAGTGTGACTGGAGCTAGAGTGCAGGTTAATGAATGATTCATGAGAAGTTCTGCTACAGTTGGAGTATCAGGAGATTCCTGATGCAATCAGAACAATAGCTCTAACACAAAATGAACTAGGGAAAGCATTAAATCAAGGTCATATAGCGATATCGCCAGAGTTTAATCGTGATCAGTTTGAGTTGGCAACATATGGCACAACTACATTTACGTCGGCTCTCGATATGCTTCTAAACTTCTGTGGTCAATTAGCAGAGTGTTTAAGTGAACAGCATTGAGTGACAATAGACCTATCTGTTGTACCGCCAAGGCAAGCTGTCCTAGAGTATACGAGCTACAAGCCGTATTATCCAACACTAGCAGAAAATGCTAGAAGACAAGCACAAGAGACAGATCCAGAAACCTACGGTCCAAGCTGATTATTGGCATTACGTTTATTTGATATCACATCAATGCAGTTCAATATCGATGATCCAGACTTATGACTGTATAGGTCACAAGCAAGGAGAGTCAACCAGGCAGTATGATCAAGAGATTTCTCACAATTATGAACCTCCGAAAGGCTGGAGATATTTGAAAAAATCGTATGATTAGTGGCAGCGTCTGGTATGATACAGCCAGGGATAGTGCCTCCATTATGGAAAGGCTGAGAAAGGGGAGATTGTCATACAAATGCAGAGTTGCTACAATACTTCCTGGAGGGACCAACAACACAACATCTTATAGAGATTAAGCCATCAAATGACTTGGCTAATCGTCAGGGGCACTATACAGAAATAAAATTTACTGACAGCGGAGTTGTTTCGCCAAAAAAATTTGAGCCTCATGATCTCGTGAGGGCGATACAGCGAGCAGCAGAAAAGAACTTTTGACTTATAAAAAGTTCTTATGAAAGCAGAGGCTAGACCGTACTAGTCATAGCTAGTCCTCGATATGTACATCAATCTTTTCAGGGACACTGTATTTGGGGAGAGTAATGATCAGAATATTGTCTTTTGTCAAGCTGCTATGAATTTTGTCAAACACGATATGGCTCGGCAAATCAATCTTTTGTTCAATAGGACCTCGATAGCATTCTCCTTGTAACAACGCAAATCAGTCCTTGAAGTCAGGCTTTACTCTTTCTCCCATAATAATGAGTTTATAGTGCTCAATCGACAAGTGGATGCTCGCCTTATCTACTCATCATAACGGTATAACAAAAACAAGTTCTTGTTTGGACTCATACATGTCCACGGGGATAGTAACACGCATTGGCTTCATGTGAGTGCTCATAAAAAACAAACAAAACAGACAATATTAGGGATGGGGTGGTCAGGAATGTAGAGAAATAGCTATTTCAACGATCATAAGTACCTTGGCCTTTACCTCTTCAGGTTTTTTGACCCAAGTAAGATTAATCTCCCCAGATCAGCCAACTTGGTCTCACTCAGCAAAAAACTCTAAATTTCCAATATCAAAGACGCTAAACCAAAAGCCCGCCTTATCAACCGTAGCAGTTTTGATCTTTTCTGTTTGTAGTGTCCTAATACGCCTTTTGAGGATACCCGTCTGATTATAAGAAATCAACTCTTCCGGGGTGACAATAGTAAAGTCCAAGATATAATCTAAATAGACCTTACCTACACGATAGATCATGACAAGAAAAATGACCACACTCAAAGGAACTCACACAATATACAAAAATGAGTCTATAGCAGAATCATTAAGTAAACTACTGAGCCACAAAACTACTCCAATCAAAGCAAAGTAGAAAATTGCAGGTAGCATGATGTGTATAATAGAGAAAAGAAAGGTTCTCTCGATGAGGAGTACCTTATCAACACCAAACTTTTGCACAAAGTAATCATATCTTTCTTGTTTGAGTCACAGATCGAAAGTAGAAAAAAGTGCCATAAGCCCAACAAATCATAAAAGCTACACGACTAACAGGGGACACTATACTAATAGCAAAGATTATTACAACTCACAAAAACGACTGACTTGGCTAGAAAGTAGTAAACGATTGAAAAGGGAGGAGTCTCAACGATGCTTTCCCAATAATGTTTTGAGCGGGTACCAGATAGGGAGTGTCCTCATTACATCACGCACCAAAACAACAACGTGAGTCTGTGCTTCCAGGTCTATTGTCTCCAAAGACCACAAAGCTATTGGGTTTTACGTCAAAAACCGTGACATCACACATTGCGGTCGTTTTGATACCCTCATCCAGATAGGGTTCGTCAAGCTTGCGACAGTGGTCTGGGTCTGTTTTTTGATAGTCGCAAATATATACCTCTTGGTTTTCTAGCTTGACAGTTTCGCCAGGTAAACCAATAATCCTTTTTATAAAGGCGTTTTGATTAATGGTTGGAACAAAGACGACGATGTCTCCTCTTTGATATCCATGAAATCTAGGTGTAACTTTATCAACTATGAGTATGTCGTTTTCATGAATTGTGCTTGCCATACTCGACCCAACGACAGTGAAGGGATTAAATATAAAAAACCTAATAAAAAGGACAATACCACCTATAAATACCAAAAAGCTAACAATGTCAAATATCTCCCAAATCAACATCTTCAAAAATCTCATGGAGAGTATAGATAGTAAAACAACAACGAAATACAGTATACTAATTTAACAAAAAAGCACAAGTTATAGACCGAAGTCTCACTCGTGCTTTATATCGGAAAGCTTGGTAGCGACATAGCAACAAAATAGTCTATTCCTAGAATGGTATATCATCATCCTCTGCGGGAGAATTAACATCTTCGCCATTGGAACTATCATGATGCATTAAGCTATCGTCATCTCCACCTTCATCAGGACCTTTAGAGTCCAAAAAGATAAAGTTGTCGACAATGATCTCCGTTGAATGCTTTTCAACCCCATTGCCATCTTCCCATTTCCTCGTCCTCAATCTGCCCTCAATGTACAGTCTTTTGCCTTTGTGGAGATATTGACCCAATACATCTGCTCCTTTCCCATAGGCAACGCACCTATGATATTCAGCCTCTTCCATCAGATTACCTTCCTTGTTTCTGTACTTCCTATTGGTAGCGATGACAAAATTAGCCACGGACGTTCCTGTACTCTCGATAGTCTTGATTTGAAGATTGGTTGTGGCTCTTCCAATAATCATTACCTTATTAAGATCCATGTATCCAAATAACATGATAAAATTCACATAGTCGAGCAAATACTCGAAAAAAAAGTAGTATTTTATACAATGAATGCAATTGATTTTCGCTAAGACATCCCTATAGTGCTGGACATGCATTGCAAAAAAGTCACAATAGGCTTTTAGCTAATGAGCAGAAAAAGCATACGAAAGTCCCTTTGCCTGGGTGGCGAAACTGGTAGACGCGTCAGACTCAAAATCTGATGACCTTTGGTTGTGAGGGTTCGAGTCCCTCCCCAGGCACCACTTACAACAAAGACGAAAAGCTTCCCCATGGGAGGTGTTTTTTTGTTCAAATCAAAGAGAGTTAATCGAGAAAAAGAGGGCTACGTATGGCGTGCTGTTCTTTTCTTAGAATGTATGGTTTTGGGAGAGGTATTGATGCGTCTAATAGAGAAAAAAAGATTAACAAGCACCAAAAGAACAATCACACTGAGGGCTGCCCATACGGGAAACATAAAAAATGAAGCTGACTGCACCAGTGTTTCTAAATCTTCGGAGACTCAAGTGACTCATCCAATAGGATGATGTGTTAGTGCTAGATCGGCAAAGAAGTATCACTTATATCGAGGGAAAGCATCAAGGGAGAAGGTGATATTTTCTTGGTGTTGATTCATGATAATTTTGCTTTGCTTATAGACTCACACAACATATCACAGTGTATTTTTTATGGTGAGAGTAGCATCTACGTTTTCATCCAAATCTCAGTGATTATTGAGTCATACAACTATGGCAACCGATCACATGGGAGTTCTATGAGCATAGAGGAGAGGATTGTTACTGATGTTTTCTCAACGAGGAACGTTGAGCGGCTCTATGATACTAAGTGTCGAGTTTGTCGGTCATTCTACCATAACGTCAATAAAATGCCCTTTGCGTACAACAACATTAAACTGGCCTGTCGAAGTATCAGAATATCAGGGATTGAGAGAAAATACTAAACATCAATGGTAGATACCCACAGCTGATGGAGGCAATGAGAGAGTGGCATGGGTAGTAATAGTTTCATTGGGACCAATAGAAAAAGTATCGGCATATCCACTGACGTACTGTCAAAACCTATCAGTAAATTCGTTGCTCTTACAGGATTTTTTCTGAAGAGAGTCTACAGTATATGCACCATCAACAAATCACATCACAACCGTGGCGGGTTTGTCATTGTTGTTATACAAAGAAAGACAGATGTCCAAAGGCTCGCCAGGTTTGACACTCGTAGTTAGACGGTCTTCTTGGTTTGCTGTATTATTCGGATTACAAAACTTCAGTTGAACATTAGTTAAGTCAGCAGTTATACCCATTGGATCATCAATGGGTGCGGGTGGCTGTACGGTGGAGGTTGTATCGGCTAAAGCTATTCAAGAGAAACAAAAAAACGCTAAGGAAAACAATCACAATAAGACGGAAGAAGGAAATAGCAAAGCTAGACGAAGTTTGATCATGCCACATAGCAAAATAAACGACTAAACCCACGTATAATGATCACGAAAACAAATACAAGAAACAGTAGTTTCTTACTGGTTTGCTGGTCCTAGAGAGTCGACACTATTGTGCATATTCTGTCATCACTGTAGCTGGTTTTGGCCGAGAAAAGTTGGTTGATTTCAGCCTCAGGCACTTTGTGGCTGATGAGAATCCGGAGGCACTTGTGAGTCAGCAAATGACTGTTGAAATCAAGATGGACCAAAAGCTCACGCAGTATTTCAAGGAAACATCATGTTCTGAGGGAAAGAGTTCATTCAGTTTTTTTGCCTTTTTTTATGTCTCCAGATGATAACCACAAAGAGAACAAAGATGATGGCGATCAGCCATCGCCCAATACTGACACGTTTAGCTGTAGGCGTGTAACGGACAGGTTCAAGTTTTATTGTCTGTTTTTGTTTCATATCTTCCGTTACAAACTCGGACTCGAAATTATAGCTTGGTGTATGGTCAACACTAGCCGAGATACTCATCAATCACTTGTACCACGGAAAGCTTGGTATTTCAAACTGAACGTCTTGTTTACCTCAGGCTTCTACTCTCATTTCTTTTGTTTGCTGCATGATTTCTCTTCAAAGTATTCAGTGCAGACGGATTGTGGTTGTGGTTTGCTGATCGACTTGTCCAGTATTGTTAAGTCATAAAGAAAGTAAAAGTTTACCCGAATCAACGGGGCGAAGAAAGAAGGGAGGGGCACTAAGGAGGTTGGTTGTCTGGTCAAAGCCACTTGGTACACCAACACTAAAACCAGCCTCAAGTTGTCCATCGACAATTGCATCAATAAACTTTGCTTTACGCAAGACAATATCAAACAATCATGTTGGTTTTTGTTGTGCGTTGGGAACAAATACTTCCACTGCTAAACATCACAAAAGATGCCCCACATAGTCATCAGGCAAACGGAGAGTCGCCTGTTGTTTAACACTCGAACGTGGCGGTATCGTCACTAACTTATCGTACTTGCTAACATACTGACCAAACTTATCAACAAACTCATTACTCTTGCATGATCTCTTGCGCGTCGAATCGATAGTAATAGCTCCGTCTACAAAGTGAGTTTTGACTGCGATAGGACTCTTACTAGAATTGGTGAGGTTATAACATAGAGAGCGTGCAGCTCATTTTTCTAGTGTATAAGTAATGCCGTTGGTATTGCTCTCCACATCATCTGCACCTAAATCACAAAACTCTATATCGACAAAACCAAGAAGACTAACACCAGTATCATTGTCCTTGGGATTCTCTTCTTGTCCGTATCCAATGAGGGGAGAAAACGCTAGTATGCAGACAAGCATAGTGCGTATAAATATGGTGTTCACTGACTGGAGCTGCATAAGAAAGGCGACGTAGAGTAAAGGTGCGAAATCTATCATCAGATAGGAGTATTGGGATCCTGGAAACCACTAACTCATCATGGGGTCATGGGTGGGGTGTTTCATAATTGCGAGTTAGTTAGATTGTTGTTGATGGGTTGATTAACAATCGGTTGTGCAGATTGAGCCATCTGAGGATTAGTTTGGATCGACAGGTTAGTAGGTTGTATGGTGTTAGGGGGGGGTTGCATCATCTGATTAGCCACATTAGGAAGAAATCATCAGGGGTACATTCAAGGCTGTTGCATACGGTATTGCTGAGCATACATATTTTGATACATCTGCTGCATCTGTTCCATCATGGCCTGTCTTTTTTTCCTATGTCTCTTTATCAAGAGAATCATCGTCCTCCGAAGTGCAACCAAGACCAACAATGCAGCCACTATCCACCAAGGGAAGATGAAAATAGAGGTTGCAAAATGCACGCTCTGCGTTTTTCTCATCTCAGGAGTTATTTGTTCACTATCAAAAAGAAAGTTCGGCGTATAGTCAGCGGAAACACTGATGTCAAAACTCCCCTTGTACCACGGTAGTACAGCAGAAAAGGCAGCGATAGTGCTTTCTTTTCATTGAACATATTTGATTTGCGGAGTGAACTCGATCGGCTTGCCGAAAAGCGGTTTGATCTCACCCTTCAAGAGTACGTCTTGCGCTACATTGCCTTTATTGTCCAACTGCAAAGAAACGACGATTTCATCATTGGCTGTTTTTTTGACGTGCAGTTGCTTATTGTTAGAGATGCTTCACTCATCTTCAGGTTTAGAGACTTCAAGACCAATCACTAAATCTCACTTGACAAAAACATCAATAAATCTCGTACGCCCAACGACCACATCAAACATTCATCATGCCTGTTTATCAATTACATTGTACATCAAACATCCCATAACCTGCCCTACATATCATAGGGGAAAAGAAAGTTTGGATGTGACTTTTTGGCTTTCTCAAGCTCATAGCGACAGAGTGTCGCTATTGGGTTGGACATACTGACCAAAAAGATCTTTTTTGGCAGCAGAGTGACACACCCTAGAACCATTAGAGAGTCATCCGTCAACAAAATTAACTTTCACGTCTAAGGGCTCACTGTAGGTATTAGTGACCTGGTAACAGAGGTTTACAGAGCTGTTTTCGTTGAGTTCCAAATAGATTTTTTTATCTTTCTTCGACCCAGTAGTATCATCACATTCGAAAAAATCTACTTTGATATATTGTAAAAACGTCCCATATTCAGCATGGCTTACAAGAGGCCTAAAAAAGACGAGTGAAGCAATAACTGATAACAAAAAAAGTTGTGCCGACCTCTGCCGATAATGCGTAGAAGAATATGGTTTATGTTTCTTCATGGGCTTTTGTCTTGATAAAGTTCTTTCTGCTGTGGGTTCTGGTCTTTCTTCATTTGAGATAGTGAAACCACGCATGTACATTATATAAGATAATAATCAATAAAGCAAAAAAATAGATCATCCGTGGAAATGAAAAGAATTGTTTGTGAAAAGGGAAACGTAATCGGGGCTGTCAAGTCAAGTTTTTGAGGGATAAATCGAGCGAGGAATCGTTGAGATAGAGAGAATAACGTCAGAACGATAAAAGGTTGATAGGCAGTTGGTGGCTAATAACAACAGAGGATTGCGGGGGAAGATCGTAGTCACCAGAAAAGTGTACTATTGTGCCAAAAGAAGACAGGGCTCATGAGCTTACAAACACAAAAGAAGAGTTTCAGGTATTGATGACCATATATTGTAAAAGAAAAGAGCGGGGATTTAGTTTTGAAAGATGATAAAAGGAGTTCTTCAAAAGATTTTTCGCAGGCAAATTGTGAGGAAAAAGCATTGGATTGATAACAGATGTGTTGGTATCAAAAATAAGAGAGAATGGTCTAACCCTAACAAGATTGACGGTAAATAATCACATACGTTGTTTGGGACGGTGAGGTGGCACATATTCTCAGGCACGAATACAGCCCTCCACGTGTTCTATGTCTGCAAAGGTTTGAGGCTGTATATGAAAAAAAAACTGCTGGTAACTATGCCCACTGACCAACACTAAAGCAGTGTTTCAAGAAGCAAGTAAACTATTATGGTTGAAAATGGAGTAGTCATGGTCAAAGCCGGCTGCGTGTGAGCATTGTCACGGCAAGAGGTCTCATCAGTCTTGGGAGGCTCCGCTACTGTAATAACTGCCCAATGAGAGCAATACAAGCACTGGAGCCTGATCCTTGTTGTTTATTCACAAACAGAGTATCATAGGAAGGCCTGCTTGATAGGTTTTGCGATAAGGTGCAACAATTCCGTACTGATCCTTGTTGTTACAGAAGTCGATCGATACATGGGAAAAGTCAGCAAGATTGCCCGTATAGGTAGGAGAGGCATAGTATGATGCAGCTCAAGAATCAACAAAAGACGCTCGAAGAGGGAGAGAGTAAAATAAACCAAGTACAGTGAAAACCAAGCCACAAACCCTGGATATATTATTTCTCATAGAGAAAAACCACCAATTATCTTCTAAAGCCCAAACCAGGATATATAAAAGCAAAAAAGAATGCAAAAGAAAGGAGGCTCTAACGCCTCCTTTCGTATACAATTGCGTAACTTTTGATACATAGATTGTCTACAACCTAGAATGAGACAGTAATCGTTCCGCGGTAGGTGTCTGGTACAACTCAACCAGGTATGTCGAGAGCGACACCAGGAACCAATCTCCATGTTCCGATAGCATTATCAGCAGCATTATAGGTTCTCGTAAGAACTGCTTGTGATTGGGTAGCTAAGAACGCTGTAGAGGAGAACGCTTCCGCTGTAACATAATCAGAGTCTGAACCATCTACCTGAGTAAGGTTGGCACTGGTATCGTCGTTACCAGCAGCTTGTGTGATTTTCATCTCCACATCACCATTTCCATTACCGTCTACGACAGAATCGTTACTCGCAGCAGGAGTCAAAACCTTTCCTTGACTAGCTCCACTGAGTGCATCAAAGGCAAGAGAAACCTGCCAGATTGTACCAGTGCTACCACAGCTACCCTGTGTGTCTGTAACAGTGATACCATTACCCCATGATCCAGGAAGGTCGGTTTGTTCGGTTAGACTGGTTTGACTAGTACCGAAGTCGAGATCGGCGACGGTGACTTGAAGGTTTCATGAACCACAGTCAATACCTAAAGTAGCATCAGATGTTGCTCCGTTGACATAAGACACAACACCACAGACACCAAGTGCGAGCAAAGAAATTGCCCCAAGAGTTTTCTTCATGATAGTAAGAGTATAGAGTAAATAAAACAATTTACCACAACCTGATATGCAAAGTATGCAGTGTGACACGGTATTGCATAGCGTTAGGTTTCACTATGACATACAAGAGTATAGGAAACACATAAACAGATGTCAAATTTTTTACTACTATCACTCATTAATATACAAAAACATATCTCATTGATAAGAACCAATTGGAATATAAGGAGGAATCTCCAATATAATGTCTGGGACAAACTCCCACTGACCAATACCAGCATCCAACTCGTCAGCAGCTCTTGAGATGAGTGGTAACGATTGGTCTCCTATGACAGTTTGGTTGTCATATCAGCGGACTTTAACTGACCATGTGCTCGGTCATGCAAGTTGTGTGAGTTGAGAGCTCTCCAAGGCAGATCACGAAGAGGTGTGAATGCTGATTGTAACATTGATGACGTCGCCAACTCATGCGTAGTCAGCAACCCCAGTGACGTAGAGGTACTGTGTTCAACTGGAGGCATACATGTTTCCAAATCATATAGAAATATCCCAGATGTCTCCATCTTCATCAATATCTTCATTACAATTGGACTTCGTATCACTGATCACGATACCACTACCTTCAGCACTATTGAGCCAATATCAAGACAAGATGAGGTTTTCACTATAGGAGTTGACAACAGTACCAAAGGTGACATCGTGAGCAATTACGCTAATGGCTCAGTCTTCACATGAAACAGTGAGGTTACTGGTACTGATTGCTCAATACACAAAATATCAGAGCAGAAACCAAACAAAAAGAGCAAGCGATCAGAGTAACTTAGGAGACATCAAGGTGCATGACAAAAGATATGAAACAACGACAAAACACATACGTTCTAATCATATACGACTAGAAAATCAATTACAAAAAAGCACCCAGACAGTATTGTCCAGGTGCATGATTAGTACGTGCCAATGATACCTATCAGTTACTCAAGTCATTGTCCACCAATTGTAGGTGTTCTCTATAGCTTGTAATAAGATTTATGCAAGACTCTTCTCTAACGGAGTCTTCACAATACCGTTGAGCCGATCACGGTGCTGGTGTATAAGATGCACCTGAACGCAGTATTGATGTTCATGCAATAAATCATACGATCCATGCCGCACCGACTGCAATAGACTTCCACAGTCAAACTTTGAGAGCGACAACAAAAGCTGCCAACGAGGAAACGCCTAGTGGACTATGCCAAAACGACTGATAGGGTGTCTTCCCAAAAGACATGGGTTAGCGTATTGGCTAAAAGCATGAACTCGGCACTGAAATTGTAAGTTGCATGCAATAGTATTATAGATCAAAAATACAATCTGTCAAATAACTAGGGGCGATCTTTTTTGTCTTTCGCTGCTTTTATGACTATACTTAGTGACACCAAGAGGTGTTTTGTACTTAATGCATGGTGATGTGTGATGGCGGTAGGACCCAAAAGTAACGCTAACAGCAACCAAAACGATCAATACCAAGAACAGAGCATGAGATTAGATTCTGAGGTTTTTTCTATACTACAAAGGTCCTACATAGACTTTCTAAAAAAGGAAAAACTTGATCGGACAACAATGAAGAGACACCAAGATTACGTAGAAAAGTTTTTTGAATATATAAAAAAGTGATGAAACAAGGAATTGTTGAGCCTAGCAAATAAAAAAACGCTCAACGCCTTTTTTTCTGCAATAGAAGAAAGATGAATAAAGGCAGTAGACTTGCTGGGAGACAACAACGCTAGTATCTCAAAACGTATAAAACCAGCCAATAGTGAAAAAGTTGGTTTAGAGAGAATGCTGAAAAAAATCTATGAAGAAACGGCTGATGTGACAGTTTGAGACGATAATGCTTTCAAAAAATTCGCTGTAAAACATTGACTAAACTTCAAGGAGGCTACCGGTCTCTGTAGTATCGATAAAAACTCAAACATACAATCGATAGCATCATTAAAAAAAGAACGAAGAAAATTCGCCAGCTGATTGCCAGACAAAGTGAGACAAAGAGTAAAAAAAAACGTATTCAAGCATACAGCTACAATGTTCTATGACCAGACTGAAAAAATGGCTGCCACAGCTCTATTGCTGAAATATCGTAGGGTAATAAAAAGCCAAAACTCCAAGGAGTTGCTAGAGGATTTTGATAGAGAGTTTCCTATACCTTTGCCAATTTACAATAAAAACTCCTATGGCTGAGACGAATATGAGCAAACCAACAGTCTGCCAGAAATTAGGTGAAGATGGGCTAACTTTCTAAACGAAAGTGCTAGGAATAATGCCGATACCATAGTACAAGAAATCAGCGACATAAGAATAACAAATAGTGACGTAGTTGAGGCGTACAAGGACTTCGGATGAGCAGAAAATGACGAGTTTGACGGTCTAGATAGCAAGAACGTGAATAAATGGTCGACTCAAACCAGGATCATGTTCAATAAGCTGGTGGCAGAGCAGTTTATAGCAGACTATGAAAAGAGTAAAGATTTTGTCGACCAAGGTCTTAAGACAGTCGCTTCAGCTATTGCTGACACACCACCGACCTTTAATCAGTTGTTCAAAAAGTACAAAACAAGCAGAGAGGAGTTGATAAGCTTTGATCCTTCTCTGGAAGAAAAACTAAAGAACAAAGATCAGTGTATTGAAGATTTGCAAAAAGAAAGGGATAGTGAGCAGGCAGATCATAACAAAAACTATGCCAAACTAATTAATGAAGAAAGGCAAAAACAGCAAGAGGATCTGATGCAAGCTTTTTTTGTTCAAGTGAGACAAGATGATGATGAGTTAGGCAGAATCCTAGAAATAGCTTATGATAATAACTTCAACTTGGCAAAATTAGACCACAAGCAACAACAATACCTCATCCGCCAGTTGTGTAGCATCACATTAGATGATGTGAAAGTACAAGAAATAGTAGTGAAGATGGGTATTGATCCAGACTGATTAGAAAAATTCAGTACAGAATTATTTGATCTAAACAGCAATGCCATAACTATCCCGATGGGCGATCAAAGCATACCGATCGAATTTACAAAAAAAGGTTTTTTGCCAACCAGCATACACAAAAGCAACGTGGACCTAGAAAAAATGAAAGAACGAAGACATTTGGGTTTCAATCTATCTATCAAGGTAACTCCTGAAAACGAAAAATACCTCCAGTCACTATACAGAAAGTCACCCTTTCTGTTTAGAAAATTCGGTACAAAGGAATCATCACCCACTATCAGCGAGTGATACAAGGTTAGAATAAGCAGAAACGGTGAGTCGTATGTGGGGTATCTGTCATTGAGATGAAAGGAGATAGAAAATGAAAAAGATCAGACCAAAATGGAGCGACATTTGTATAGTAAGCCAGTCAATCAATATGAAACGGAGAGGGAACTGGCCTACGGTAAGCCCATACCAGATGATGAGGCTCATGAGCGAGACGTGGATATCCTAGAAAAAACCGTACATCTCAACGGAGATGCTATAGGAGGGTTAATATTGGGTCACATAGCAGGCGAGGCTACAAAAACTAAAGATTTGAATACAGATACAAAGGATGTGTCAAACCGAGCAGAAGACTGAAGTTTTGCAAACACATATCGTGATACCTTAGAGCAGCAAGCACTTGAAGAAGATAAGTGGGCAGTTGAACAAAAAAACAAATTGGAGTCCGAAGAGGATGCGAAAAGAAATTTAGAAAAAGCACGAAACGAAATCCAGCCACGCAACAAAAAGGTAGCATTGGAAAAGGGAACGAGTTTGCGAGTACAGGAGTGAGAGTCCGAGATTTTTCAGCCCTTCATCGATCAAGGTTTTGGGGAGTGATGATACTGGCATTGTTTTGAGATAACGGACATAGATACAAGCAAAAACACAATTACATTTAGAAGGCATGGTTGAGAACAGAAACATAGTCAGGAGTGAACAATAACGATGCCTCTGAAGCCAGAAACGTTTGAAAAGTTCCGCAGTAGCTACGGGATAAATCTCTATAAGACCCCTAAAGTAAAAGCTAGAGAAGAATGATTTTTTGGTCAAATAAGGTATCTGGAGGAGGCGGCCATCCCCAATGTGTCTGATAATCTTAAGGTCATTGGAGGACAAGTAAAGTTTAATGGAAGCAGGTTTTCGACGTCTCATAGTGGAGAAAGCCTTGAAACGCAGTATTTCTGAGCGATGGCAGACAATCCTGAAACAGGGAAACCAACTATCATAACATTCAAAGTCGAGCCATGATCCGACGGCAAAATCAAAGTGTCTGGCTGAGAGTTGGTGAAAAGATGAGACAGGGGAGAGATACTCCAACGCTACAAATATAATAAAGATATGGATTATACAAGCTTTCTCCTGTTTATAGGAGAGCACAAGCTTAGCCCGTTGACCGATGATCAAATCAATGCCTTCAAATTACAACAAAAAGAAGCATATGGTGCAATTGATGATGGTGATCTATCGAACAAAAAACTAGAGTTTTTTTCCTTGTCAGATTTTGGTTGATTTTTTAAGTGACGATATAGTAAGTTTACTGATAAGCGAAAGGAGTATAATGAAGAGAGATTAGATATGTTGACCGATTTGATGGTGACCGATCGAAGGTTATATCAGAAAATGTCTAATACGCTGTGATTCTGGTGAAATTGGAGAAGTACGTGGTCCAAGATAGATTATGACGTGAGATTGGAAAAGGCTGGGAAAATTATGGCGAAGATTACTGCACGGAGAGATAGATACGCCAAAGAGCCAGATAGAAGCCCTGTGGCAGCAGAGATACTCAAGATGGTGTTAAAATGACCCTTTCCAAACACGGAACGCCTTTACCAAGTAGCGGGTGCATTCCTCTATATGATGGAGAAGGCAGGCGGTATGTATGTGAGAGCGTTTGCCCCATATGCATGACAGGGCTTGCGGGTCAGAGCACTGTTGTGAGACGCACACCGATCGAAGTACAAAAGACAATTGGCAGATCTAGAAGCAAAACTAAAGGCCGATCCCACTAATGAAGATTTACGTGCACAGATACAGCAGTCAGAGGCATTATATTTGAATATAGCGATTGATTGAGCAGATGAGGTCCTAAAGTTCAGATTCTGAATAGACTTCGCCGATGCTATCATGCCAGCCTATCAGTGATCGTTGGGTACTGAAAAAATAAACTCAACAGCAAATGCACTAACAGGGATGGCACAATTTTGATATATCTTTGACCAAAAATTTAGAGCAGAACTCCAAAAAGGACAAACCGCTAAAGCTTTGGCCTGACTCAAAGCGGCTGCCTCACTAGCAACCCGTAGCTATGAAGTAGAGAAAATAAAAGGTGGGATTCTGTTGGTGCTACTGTCGGGAGTAAATATGTATGGAGGAGATAGTGAATCAATCAACTTTCTGGTGCAGTTTTCGAGAAAGATATGATTTTTGCCAGGTATGCGAATGGAAGACTTCAATTGTCAGACCAAAACCGCTAGACTCCTCCACATGATCACAGGAGACTTTTATGTAGAGACTGGGTATAAAATAGAGAATTTTGCGGCAAGCAATTATGGCCTATGAATGAAAAATACGAAATGATGATATACGGCTGCATTTATGAGGCGGTGGAATACTGCGAAGCTAGGAGACACGAAAAGTCGTGGCAGTAACATAACAGATTTTTTGGATATGAAAAGCTTGGCATGAGACCATAGTTTGCTGTGAGGCACCATAAATGGTAGACAGCTATCCTACGAGGATAGGAAATTGGTACAAGAACTGATAGGCTTTAGTTTCAACGACTCAACCAGCACCATTACTGACCTGAACAACAAAGAGTTCTATAGAAATCCGATGACGGTACCTAAGACGGTCGCACAACAGTTCATGAATTTTAGGGGCACAGACTTTGCTGGTGATGATAATCAAAAAGAAAGTGCTCAAATATTTTGGCGTTCATTTGCGGATGCAATACCAGTCGATACGATCAATGATGATCAGTTCAAGACAACAACACGCTTTATTATGAAAAAGTTCGCGGACACAATTGGGTCCAAGTACTTCACAGGAAGTAACGAAAACGACCTTATCAGAGCACTAGGTGTAGTAAGGAACATCGGAAGAGACAAGGACATAGCAAACAAGAGGGCTGAGATAGATTTTCTCCTCCATGCTATCATTACAATGAACTTACAATCAGCCTATCAAGGTATTCCGAACGAAATTGATGCGGTCGGTGAAAAATTCAAAAGATTTCTTGAAAATAATATTGCCAATATTGACGGTGATGTGATAGAAGAAACATTTTGACCAAACAAGAGGGATATGTTTGATAATCCGTGAGATTATGTCGCATGACTCGGCTTTGACAAAAGAGAAATTGACAAAAAGGTGAAGGAAAGGACAGATGCGGGTGAGACCAAACCCTTGTTTAATCAGAGATTGCGAAATATCCATAGAGGTATGATGACCAGATGACAGGGATTGGACTTCGAGTATCAAAAAATCATGAACAAATACGATGTTTCGTGAAAAGAAAAAGAAACTCAAGAAACGGCAAAAACGAAAGTGCAGGCATTAGGAGAAAAGAAAAAGTTCGTAGCAATCAAAAACCCAGATGGATACGATCAAGACAACAAGAGTTCTCCGTGAGATCCAAATCCATCTGCAGGCATTGGAACAGGACAATACGATTATGACGAACCAGCTTGGGTATGACAGCAAGAATACTAACACGCAGGTTGGCAAAGTGTTTGTTCTACCAAGTCACCGTCAATGTATTCTTCCTTCTGTGAGAGCTCATGAACGAAGGGAACGTCATGAAGCCACCAATCAATGTGCTTACTCACTTTTTCTTGTAAGTCATGTTGACTGAGAGTTCATTGTTTTACCTGACTACGTAAAGTGGCATAGTCACAAGGATCAAACTTATCGTTTCTAACGAGTCAGTCGTTTTTCGCGTTATTAACACATTCTTGTGAACAAAATCACAAATGCTTTCTGTATGCTTTGGGGGTTGCTATAATGCGTGCGTTGCAAGGACTATATCTACAGTTTTCACAGTTGTCAGTTTTGTTTCAGCTATAAATACATCTGCCTATCGTCTGATGGGTGGTTTTATCTCCAACCATCATACTGACTCTGCCATCAAAAGTATAAAGATTCCCCAACCGATTCCCATCGTTGAAGCTATTCACATATTTCATCACTCAACCATCAAGTTGATAGACCTGGTCGATTCCAAACTCTCTCATCATGACAGTAGCTTTTTCACACCTAATCCCACCAGTACAATAGGTAACCACCTTTTTCCCCTCAAATTTTTTCTTGTACAAGTCGATGTACTGATCCAATTCTCTAAAATTAATCGTTCAGGCTGGTATAGCATTCTTGAAGTGCCCGAGTTTATATTCGTAGGTATTTCTCATGTCGAGGATCACATAATCATCAGTATTGCTATCCATAATGTTTTTAAATTCCTCGATTGATATCCTCTGACCGCCATGTGCGATGGTTTGTGCAGAATACGTTTTCCCCAAAGCGACAATCTCTGCACGATATTTCACGATCATTTTAGAAAAACAGTGTCATGGGACAGTAGTTGCCTTGATGTCGATGTCGGCAATGTCGTAAAAGTAGGGGTTTTGCTGGAGGTACTGTTTATAAGCCCAAAGTTGTCGGGCATTCCCAGTGACAGTAGAACTGATTCATTCTTCACCTATGTAAACCCTTCACTGTAGACCAATATCGTGACAAAATGCTTTATGCTCAATGACCTGTCATTGAGGGTCGCTAACATCAACAAACTTGTAAAAGGTCAAAAGTTGGAAAGTCGACTTGTGTCTCATCGGTGAAGTGAAAATAAAGCAAGAGAAACATGCACATATGTAAATAGGTATTGGACCGCAAAAAGCAACAAGATGTCAAGTTGACATTGCAAGGTAGTAGCAAAATCATAGACTTGCGAAGACTAAGGTTTTACAGAATAAAGAAGTGTCATGCGAACAGTCATAAGAAGGGCGATTTTCCTCACCGTCATAGCACTGGTAGTATATGGCGTACTATTGCGAATTAGCCCAAATGCAGCTCAAAAGGCTGAAGAGCGAATTGCCTGACTAGATATTCCCTTCACCACCAAAACATCTTCCAATACTGCAATCAAAGAATTGCTACAAAAAGAAGCAGATGAGATAGAAGCATCACAAGAAGACAACCAAGACGCCAAAACTTTCAAGGGAACGATAAGTCTCAGTTGATCTGTCGAGTCTGGAACAATAAAATGAGTGATGGAAAAAGACTCCAGAGAAAAAGAATCAAACGATGCTGTGCCAATAAACTCATACGCAGAAAACCAAACAAAGAATACTAAACTCTCAGAAGAAGACAAAAAAAAGATAGAAGAAATGATCTATAGTCTTATAAAGTAACCAAGACTTTTATACTCACACCAATTGATGAATCTAACACTTAGCTCCTATATACAATCCTGCAAAAAAGGAGAGCTCACCCCAAAAGATGTACGAAACTATTATATCAACAAGGCACAAAAAGAGAACCAAGAACTGAACGCATTTGCTTCTATTCAGTCAGACTATGCTGAAAGAAATTTTGACGCCCTAGTAAAGAATCCTTTTTATTGAGCACCAATCGGCATAAAAGATAATATTCTGACTAAAGGATACATCGCAGGAGCATGTTCAAATATGCTCAAAGAGTATGTTTCCACCTATAGTGCAACCTGTTTTTCGAAGCTGGAAGAAAGAGGGGCATGTATGATCGGAAAAACAAATATGGACGAATTCGCAATGTGAGCAAGTAGTGAGTATTCATCGCACGGGGTGACCAAAAACCCATATGATACGACAAGGGTTGCCTGAGGGACTTCATGATGATCTGCAGCCGCAGTCGCCGCAGATTTGTGTGTGGCGGCATTAGGAACTGATACAGGATGAAGTGTACGTATGCCAGCAGCCTTATGTGGCGTTGTATGATGCAAGCCAACCTATGGTCGCATATCAAGATATGGAGTGATAGCTATGGCATCATCGTTCGATCAAGTAGGTACGCTAACCAAAACAGTTGAGGATGCTGAGATCTTATTAGAAACAATGTCGTGATATGATCTTCATGACAGCACGAGTATAGCATCACAATCCACCAGTAATCGATCAGAATCACTAAAAAAGGGTGTAAAAGGTATGCGTATAGCATTGCCAGAAGAGTTTATGGCCACTGGACTCCATCCAGCTATCAGGGAGAGAGTAGAACAGACCGTAAGGCAGTTACAATCAATGGGAGCGATCGTAGAGATGGTGAAGTTACCACTACTAAGGTATGCCCTAGCAGTCTATTACGTACTAGTACCTGCAGAAGTAAGTACTAATCTATCAAAATACGATTGAATAAGATATGGAGAGCAGGGGAATACTTTCGAGTATGAAGAGTTTCATGATTATACGACTACGATGAGATCACGTAATCTTGGACCAGAAGTGAAAAGAAGGATCCTAACATGAGTATATGTGATGAGTAGTGCTAACTATGATGGCTATTTCTTGAAGGCACAAAAAGTGAGGATGTTGATTAAGAAAGAAATGGACAACATATTCTCCCAGTATGATCTCATTATCGGACCAACCTCACCAGAGCCAGCACGAGAGATAGGTGAAAAGGCAAAAGACCCACTCAGGATGTATTTAGCAGATGTCTACACAGTACTAGCAAATATAGTATGACTGCCGGCAATTTCGGTTCCGTCAGGAACGATCAATGAAGCTGGTAAGGATTTGCCAGTCGGCATACAACTCATAGCAAACCAACGAAGAGAGGATCTGATGTTCACCGGAGCTACAGCCATTGAGTCAATATACAGCTAAAAACCAAGGACCATGATGAAATACAAAACAATACAAGGGCATGCCGTCCGAGAAATACCCAAAATAAAAGGTTCGCGTTTTATCGCATACGCCTATTCATTAGAGGACCAAACACAAGTAAAGCCAATACTAGCTGATTTAGAGGGGCTACATCCTCAAGCCACCCACATATGTTATGCATATCGTAGTAATGTTGCTCTCCAAACGGACGTATTCGGTAATCAAACAATTACAGCAGGCTCACAGCGTTCTTACGATGCAGGAGAGCCAACCTATACAGCATGAAAACCCGTAGAACGCACTTTGCAATCATACAAATTAGAAAATATCTTGATTGCGGTTGTGCGCTATTTTTGAGGTACCCAGCTCGGCATCGGGGGACTAATAAAAGCTTACTGACAGGCTGCAGAAGCTGTAATTTCTCAGTCAGTAATCGTTGAGCAGGAGATAACAATCAAAACCAACTGCTATTTCCCTTTGTCAGATTTGGGCGTGTTTTTGCACACAGTAGAAGGTAAAAAGCGAGGTTATCACTATCATATTGTTGTTGATCGCGTAGAGGCAAATATAACCTGTGCGGTGTCAGAGAAAGAGAACATGAAAACTATGCTATCTAAACACATACTCTCTCTGACATGGTCATAAATTGCAAAATCATCAAGAGCTGATTACACTAACTACGGTGAGTATTTGTGTTGTTTGTTACGATGAAAAAATCCTTTAATCGACTATTGTGTCTGACTATTATTATTGTTTCTACGAGCATAGTGCATGCTCAATGATGGGGAAAATATTGATCAGACCCGATGCGTGTATTGGATGCAGTTGCCAGTGAGGCAAATGACGAGTACAAAATACAAGACACACAGCTAGATGACGTTTCTCCTCTGCAAGGGTCATACCCTGCACAATATAGACTTGCAAACACACTTGATGCGTTAAGAAAAAATATCGGTCCCTATCTTGATCGAGCATTTTTTGTCGGTTTGGCAGTCGCCGTCATGATGATCATATACAATGGTTTCTTATTGGTGACCCACACAGTACACGGAGAGGGAGAATGGTGAGAAACAAAGAAAAGATTGATAAATGTCGTATTGGGGGTCATTGTACTGACAGGGGTCTACGCAATTCTAAAAATTGTCCTATCGCTCATTGGTTTAGTGTTTTCCTCATAACACATGCAAAAAAAAACACGGAAATACTGATGAATAGCCATATTAGGGTTATTGATGGGAACGAGTGCGTTCGCTCAAGCTCCGAGTTTTGATGATTTCGCAGGCGGTTTGAGTCAGTGATCGGAAAAAGTCTACACAATTGAAGGCGTTGATCCCAATAAAAGTCTGCAAGACAACCTCATAACTCTTTTTTACCCCGATGTTACAGGTAATAAATCAGTATTGTGGCAATATATCCGTATTATAGGGGTGTGACTGTTTGTGCTATTTATGATTTTCAATGCAACGAACTTATTATTGAGTGGCAGTGATGAATCTAAGGTAAAATCATCATTGCAAAATATCTGAGTAGCTTTTGTAGGTGCCTTACTCTATTTTGGTGCCGTATGGATTGTCGGGATAGCACTCAATCTCACTGCAAGCGGACCAGCGCAAGATATCATCGCAAACGTACAGCAGAGAGTACTCTTCCAGGTCTTGCTTTTCCTCAAGGCAGCAGCATTTTTCGCAGCAATTATAGCCCTCATAGTAGCATGATTAAAAGTGATGGCTGCAATGGATCAAGAGGATAAGGTAAAGGCCGCAAGACGCTGATTTCTCAATATCATCATTGCGTTAGTGTTTATTAAGGTCATAGACTTCCTCTATTTGATTGCACAGAAAAGTAGCTTTGCATCAGACGCAACAGCAGTAATTATAAGCATTGCCAAGATTGTGTGACGAATTATTGGTGCAGCACTAGTGATAGCGGTGATCGTGGCTGGCTATCTATTTATCACTGACAGCGGTAGCGGTGATGGGGCAAAAAAAGGGAAAAATATTATTATAACAGTATTTTTCGTATGATTAACAATATTCTTATTCCTGCTTATTATATACCAACTCTTAGTGCAGTTTGGGTAAGAATATAGATGTCAGAAAAAAACAAAAAACTCCCTGCCGAAGCCGAGAGTTGTGATCAGGACGAAAGTTAAGAAAAAAAATTATGCAGTAGCAGTTTCTTTTTCATGTGCTTTTCGTACATCTTCGATAGTTCCTTTGTACATAAAACACCCTTCTGACACGTCATCAAGTTCACCATTCAAAATTGCTTCTACAGCTTTGATCGTATCTTCTCTTTTGACATAGGTACCAGCAGTGCCAGTAAATTGTTCAGCGACAAAGAATGGTTGTGAAAAGAATCTTTCAACCTTTCTTGCTCTATACACCGTCAATTTATCTTCGTGAGATAACTCTTCCATACCCAGAATAGCAATGATGTCCTGCAATTCCTTGTATCTCTGAAGTGTTTTCAACACTCTCTGTGCAACAGCATAGTGATGATCTCCGACAACATCAGGAGTCAAAACAGTTGAGGTGCTCTGAAGAGGATCAACTGCTGGGTAGATACCTTTTTGTGTGATTTCTCTACTCAAGACAATAGTAGAGTCAATATGGGTAAACGTAGTAGCAGGAGCAGGATCAGTTAAGTCATCTGCTGGAACATACACAGCTTGTACAGATGTGATAGATCACTTAGTAGTAGAGGTAATTCTTTCTTGTAAGCCACCCATTTCGGTAGCTAAGGTAGGCTGATATCCTACTGCAGAGGGAGTTCTTCCCATCAAAGCAGAAAGTTCACTACCAGCTTGTGTAAATCTGAAAATATTATCAATAAAAACTAACACGTCTTTGTTCTCCCTATCTCTGAAGTATTCTGCCATGGTCAATCCTGTCAGTGCAACTCTCAATCTCGGACCAGGTGTTTCATTCATCTGTCCAAAAACCATAACCGTGTTTCCGATAACACCAGAATCAGTCATCTCATGATAAAGGTCATTACCCTCTCTGGTCCTTTCTCCGACACCACACACCACAGATACACCATCATGTTCCTTAGCAATATTGTGGATAAGCTCTTGCATGATGACTGTTTTGCCTACTCATGCACCACCAAACAAACCAACCTTTCCTCACTTCAAGGTAGGGGAAATCAGATCAACAATCTTGATACCAGTTTCCAATAATTCAGCTTTGTTGGATAATTCGGTGAAAGCTGGAGCGTTTTTATGGATAATATCTGTTTCAGTCTGCCCTTTGATGTCTTCTCAACCATCAATAGGATCTCCCAACACATTGAACATTCTACCCAAAACTTTTTTCCCAACCGGCACAGAAATAGCAGCACCAGTATTGATGACAGTAGTTCCTCTCATCAATCAGTCAGTGCTGTCCATAGCGATACCTCTGATGATACCATCTTCCAGTTGTTGTTGTACTTCGATGACTATCTTTTTGCCTGCAGCATTGGCAACAGAAACTTCAACCGCATCATATACTTTGGGTGGATTACTTTCAAAAAACATATCGACTACGATTCCTCTAATACCGACGATTGTACCCTCGTTCATTGTTTTTTTAATACAAAAAAATAAAGAAGTCTTTACAAAGGATACTACTATTACTGTACCAAAATGCAACTAGCAAATAATAATTCAAAACACCTGATCGGACATGAAAACACCAATTTCATCTCACACAAAAGCACTTACGGCACCTATCTAGCCATAAGTGTCACGGCTAACGCACCAGGTACATCAAGGTCGTACAGCACTTCTCCCGTGTAGAAGGTGTTTCACATATGAATAGGAGTTTGCGGGTCGACCTGCTGTCAGGCGGTTTTAGCTTTGTAAGTAAGGAAAAGTCATTCAACAACAGTTGCTGCAATCGGATAGGCAATAGGACTGGCATCTCGGTTAGTATCATGGAGAAGTTGGATTTCATCAAGGGAGATTGAGAGCATAGAGGACATGTGTGTAAGAAGAGAATATGTAAGATAAAACAGTACTATACATACCCTAAACCTACCACAGAGGTTATTTGAATGGTGAGGGTAGGTGGTACATATCGAAGTAGAAGATCAGAATTAGAATCATTTATTTCCAGCTTTTGGCTTTTGTTTGTCGGTTCTTGCAGCAGCCTCATCCTCATTGACATAGTCTATGAAGTGCTGGACTGCATATAGCAAATTGGAAAAAACTCATGTACGAGTTTCGTAGACAACAAGTTCTTTGTTAAGCAGCTCATCTGTAACCTCGTTGGCAGGCACGTCACCAAGGACATCTGCAAGACGATTATCAATATTGTGCAAATGACGATCTGCAGTACCGAGGTGAGATTGAGCAAAATATTTCTTGTCGCAGTTAAAAAAATCATGAGATTTAGCTCTCTCTAAGACATCGGCTATATCAGAAACATCACCGTAAGTAAGATTGTCAGGAATTTTACTTTCATCAAAATTAAATTCGATAGGCATGAGCAGCAGAAGAAAACTAAAATATAGGATCCGTAGCGTAGGTTAAAATAATAGTACAATAATAATGAAGAAAAGAAAGTCAATGGTGTTTAAGATTACTTTAAGATTGGTATCTATACTGACAAACCGTATTTTTCATAGCATTGAACCTATCTTTGACTACAAACAGGATACAGCCACATCTTCGTCTCCATAAGAAATAACCTGATAGATGAAACTACACACCTCGACCCGTCTAAGTGTCCAATTTACCGCGGTGGCAACGATACTGGTGCTAGTTTTTGCTATTGGCATCAATATGCTTTTCCTCTCCATGTGGATGAGTAATGAGCAGAAAACATTAAACATAACTGTCAGCCGCCCACTACCACAGAGACTTTTTGACAGAGTGGGGGCAAGAGTACGTAGTTTCCCTATCGATGACCCGCGTATACAGGACCTGATCCAGCATCGCTGGTACAAAAACATTATTCACAATGGGGATGAACGGTATCTCTACAAGGTAGATCCACTTATGGTGACATTGGTAGATATTACACCACAGGTCGAGAGGCAACTAGACTTGGTGCGTCTTAGTCTGATAGGGATCATTCTATTTGCATTGATCAGTTACGGTGTATCAAGACGGTTCACGCGTCAAGCGTTGTCGGATATCCAAAAGCTAGCAAGCTTTGTCAATACGCTTGATCTCGATTCTCTCAATCAACGTATCCAGTTTGATCATGTACCAGAAGACGACGAAATAGCCGTGTTGGCAGAAACAATCTATAGCATGAATAAAAAAATCCATGATCAGGTAGCTGCTATCAAAAGTTTTGTATCACATGTATCTCATGAGTTCAGGACGCCTTTTATGGTCATGCAAAGCGATAGTGAGCTGGCACTCAAGACCAAAAAGTACAAAGAAGGTCTAGATAACAATCTCCAAACGATCACGCAGCTCAATGGTTTGTTGGAGAGCCTTATAAGCCTAACCAAGGCTGAAAGTGCAAAGTTGGTCAAAACAATGGTCTGAGTAGGGGAGTTAGTAGAGTTGGCGACCAGGCAGGCAGAACTTCGTTACGACAAAATGATTCGCAAAAAGATAATGGTAGATACCTCACTCACTATCAAGGCAGACAAAAACGCACTTACAAGCATCATCTCCAATATCATAGACAATGCTTACAAGTATACACCTCCAACGGGTACGATTACTATCACAGCAAACGCAAAGATGATACGCATCGAAGACACGGGCAAAGGAGTTTCTACAAAGGACATACATCATATTCGAGATGAGTTTTGGCAGGCAGACGATTCAAGGTGAGTGGATACATGATTTGGATTGTGACTCAGTCTTGTAAAAAAATTGGTAAGTTTACACGGTCGACGTATCACAGTCCAAAGCGAAAAAAAGAGGTGAACATGCTTTACAATATATTGGTCCTAATATATGAACTATCTGTGTTTGGTCGAGGACAATGAGCGTATCGGTGCAAATACCAAAGCGTATCTGGAGTCAGAAGGATTCAGTGTTGATCGGGAAAAAGATGGAGCAAAGGCCTGGGCTGCCATACAGCACAAAAGCTATGATGTAATCATAGTAGATATCATGCTACCAGGTATGAACGGAATACATCTCTGTCAGAAAATAAGATTATCAAGACAGATACCCATTATCATGACCACAGCCAAAGGACAGTTGGAAGACAAGGCCGAGGCATTTGACTGTGGAGCGGACGACTATTTGGTAAAACCCTTCGCACTCGAAGAACTGGTGATGCGTATTCGTGCTCTTCTCAAAAGAACTGAGGTAGTAGATATTGTTCGTATTGGTGATGTAGAGGTCCTAGTAGACGATAATATCGTGAAAAAAGCAGGAAGAGAGGTTCATCTTACGACCAAAGAGTTTCTGATTCTCAATTATTTAATCGATACAATGCCACACGTAGCTTCCAGGAGCGATATTCTAGATTTTGTGTGGTGATCAGACGGTCTCTGGGATAATGATGCAAAACTTGATGTCTATATAGCGAACTTGAGGAAAAAATTAGGAAAAAACCTGATACAGACAGTAAAGGGCGTGGGCTACAAGATAGCACGTTCGTAAAAAAACAAACATGCCCCTCATTGGCACAAGCAAAATAATCGCAGTTCAAAGTGCTGTTGAAAATGTTTAATAAGTTGAAAACAGAACGAGCAAGCAAACATGATGAACGAATCGGAAACTAGAAGTGTATCGTGTGAGTTTCTTGTCAATGAGAAAAAGCAATGGAAACAAAATAGATGCCTTGGAGGCTGATGTACTGTGAGGGGTTTCGTTGTCATGTTGGAGGATTGGAAAAGGTCTGCGTATACACCACAGTACCACCGCTAGAAACAATAGTGATAGTGCAGGGTCAGGAACAGTCAGGACCAAAAACAATCGATGTACCAGCAGTAGAAGTACAAAAATTGGGACTAGTCGTACTGGTTTGTGCAGTATCCACTACTACATCTTCACAAGGGGGGAGAGCAAGTAAATCGTTAAGAGTAGATTGTGCAGTAGCAATACTTTGTTCGACATGAGTGACAAGTTGTGTGGTAGTAGTGACCCGAGGGGCATGAGGATCACACCCTGTTTCCTCCTCGTATCTGGTCAAGGCCTGTTGCCAGCGTGCATTAGCCTCAGAGATTCTCGATGATCGGTCACTGGCAAGTTCATTACGATCAACTCTAATGATCCAATCACCAAAATGCATGGTATCTTGGCAGTTTTTGGCAGCATCGAACAGACCATATTCGCCAGAGGCAATAGTAAACATATCGAGTCTAGGAATAAAGCTAGCAAACAGTAAGGCAGTTTCTGGGTATGATAGGATGCGGTGACCATATTCCAAAGTAGCCAAAGCATCGGATGAATCAGGGACAGACGACAAGTCTAGAGTAGAAGAAAGTGGCCCTACATATACAGTGTCAGGAGCACCTTTGTTGCCATAGCCTCCAGTTGTGTACACAAACTCTACTCAGTCAGGACTCAAGCCAGTCACGTTACAAAAAAGGGCTAAACCTTGAGGCACAGGAACAGGATCTAGCATAGTAGAATCTCCATTGTCGACGTCAGACTCAAGCTGTAATGCGTAGGATCTTTGCTGACGATCTAAATCGCCTGCCCTATCTCACAAGCTATCAAGTGCTAGTTGGACACTGGCACAGCTGGGTATGAGATTGCCTCTGGGGTTAAAACACCTCTCGTACGTGGCAACAGGCAAGGAATCGAGAGATCAAGTTTCTGTATTAAAAACCACATAGAGCTCTTCTGCCTTGGCGACCGCAAGCGAGTCACCTAATCCAAGATCAGTGCCATCAGAAGCGATAGGCCTTGTAGTACTACAAAGATGCCCACGATAAAATTTTTTGGAAGGTTTGCATCCGAACACAGCAATGAGTGCGAGTAACGCCAAAGTAATGACAATGCGGCTTGAATGACCATTATTTCAAGAAGCTGCCGAACGAGGGTGAGCACGCATAACAAAGAAATGCATAAAATAATCACGTATCACACACAAAATTTGGGATACAGACCTCATTGCATCAAGATCTTGGATCGCAGGAGTGACGTCATCAAATCTTCTTCCCTCAATGTTTGAGGGCACAAATTATAACAGGCACAATAGACAATAGTACGGGAAAGTCAAGAGAGAGGATTGGTAAAAATATAGTGACTTTTATGGATTAATGTCTATGATAAAAACATGAAATTATGATTGTCTCCAGGTAGTACAGGTGTTATTTTAGCCAATAGGTAAATAACATGAACACGAGCTACGGAATGATAGCGGTATTGGTTGTTTCCTTAGCATTATGATCAAGTAGCTGTGCCGTGTTGGACAAACTCCAACCAAGACTGCAGCAAGCGCTAAAACAAGATCACATCAATATACCACAACCAGACCCTCAGTGGCTGGAGTGGGTAAGTGATCTTCACGCAGTGTTGCTCCACCATAAGGGAGAAGGAGTAGATATCGATATGTTGCTAAAACTGAATAATCCCATTGTACAGGCTGTCTTTTGATCAAAGTTTCGCCAGCTCGATCAACACGAACAAGATGCTATCATCCAAACATGGCAGTTATTGTGTGAAATCTCATGACTAGGGAGAGATGATGTTCCATATATGGATCACGTAGCAGCCAAAGTATTGTATCTACAAAATCTTGTTGATCGACCAAGCATAAAAACAAAACAAAAAGCCAAAAGAAGTCACTATGGTCAAACTCTAAACAGACTAGTACTCAAAAAAAACAATACAATACAAGTGGGTGCACGACACCATCCACTACCGCCACTGTTTGATAGACGGCTTGAAGAGATGTCCCATGCTTTTCAATACAAGGTACAGAAAATCGACATAGCGAGTAATACGGTGATTTGTGTTGCTAGACACGGTTTCCCCTATAGTAAACAGTACAAGACACCATGAACACTTGAGTATCATGCACACACCATCATACAGCCACAGTTGTGATATTACCTATTCTCTGATAAATCAACCATCGATATCATCCACCAAGAGGCAATGAAGCATCTAGAGAGGGGAGAGATGAGGTGACTGGTCTCGCTCAGAGATATATTGGTATACCATCTCATCGTGGGAGACGAGCAGTGAGCTGACTACATTACACGTATTATTCATCACTTACAAGAATATGCCCGTAATAATCCATTGGTAAGCCCAAGTCGCATAGTGGAGTATATGACCACAATAGGCGACCCCAAAACCTGCGAAACAGCGATTGACGAAGAACTAATCCCACGAGAGCTAAAGCAGTATATCCAAAACTATATATGTGAAAAATTTTCATTATAAAAAAGCTACCTCGTGGAGGAGCCTTTCTAGAAACTGATATATGGATGACGACCAAACCAACTAGTTGGAGAGAGAGTTGTGTACTCTATACAGCAAGATAGCAATATCTCACCTACTGATACTCTGATCATAATTTCTTTTATCCCTCATCGGCAGTCAGTACATAACCCCCTCAGCAGTTAAGACATCATAATAGTTATCAGCCCAATGTCACTGAGTCTCGTCTTTTTTACCATCAAGTATCCTCGCCATGACAGTGATGGCCTGTGCGTTGGTAATAGAAGCGGTTGGCAAAAACTTCCCTTGTGCTCCATAAAACAATCATGCTTCACAACTACTTCTGACCACTTCAATCAAGTCACTATGAGCCTGTGCCAGGTCTGGAAAGTCACAGTTGCTATTGACCGTAGATAGTGAGAGAGAGGACTCAGCAGTAACGAAACGATAAAACATAGTAGCTGCTTCATCTCTCCTAATAGGCTGATCAGGCATAAAGCTCTCAACTGTGTTAAATTTAGTGATTTTCATGTCGTAGATTGCTGCTATAGCCTTAGCGAGTTCTTCAGTGTCATTCCCATACTTGTATATACTCTCCTGTTCCCGCTGAGCCAGTTCATCATCTAAGAGCTTGAAGATTTGGTTGAGCATATCATTTTCTGTCTGTGTCGTCTGTGCATAGCTAAGACCAATTCGTGAACTAGTGAGTATAAGAAGACTAAGGATGGAAGAGACGATCGTACGCATGAGATTGGAATGAAAATCTAAAGAGAAAACACCTGCTTCATTATTAGTTATTTGCACCAGTCACTACTTTTACAGACTACGCTAGTCCAAAGCAATGGTTTTATGTGTCTTGCCAACCACAAAATCAACAAAAAGGTTAGTAATCATATAGACAACATCACCAGCGTATCCCACTCTACTACCCAGGTCGTTCAAAACATGACCGTAGAGTTCATAAGGATAGTGAGTACTAAAGGCGTCTATGTAGTTGAGACTACGTGTTTCGTTGATCGCCGCAGTTGTGTTGGTAGTGATATGAAAAGATTTGAGTCAGACAAAGCTTGTTTTGGTTTGGTCATAGTCATAGCAGTCCTGACTGATGATAGCACCCTGAGCATCATAGTTGGTAGTACACTGTTTCTTGCCAGGCGTTGTATCCGTGAGGAGTACTGGCAGGATAAGAGTGTTGTCATCATCCATCACAAATAGTCTTGGATTGTCTAGAACAGGTGAATAGCTTCCTTCTTGTCCTAGAGTTATTGAGTCCAACTGCTCGACTCTCATACGAGTTGGATCAAGGGTTTTGATACAAGAAGCATACGCAGACCCATCGGAGGAGAGGCTACCACATAACGAGTTTGCTGTTTCTTTTTGGAGATAATTCACTTTGTAAACATCAATCTTGAGTCACGCAGTCCTTGTTCCTCACCATTGGTTGACATCGGTATCATAGCCTAGACCCAAAAGATACTGTATACCATTATGTTCCAGTCACAATGGATGGAGGTAGTTGCTATAGCCAGGCATCTTGAGTTGACCAATAATCTGAGGGCTTGATCTATTGCTTATATCAATCACAAATAGGGGATCGATCTGCTGAAAGGTAACCAAGTAGAGCTTGTTCCCCATAAACCTGGCACCTTGAAAGCTTTCCCCAGGCTCAATATTAGTGAGTTTTCATACAAGCTGAAGTTTTTCATTGAGGATATAGAGATTGGTTGACTGTTGTGTGTGCCAAGTCTGTGTGATAATTCTAAATGATCACTCATATTCGTCCATGCTATATTGGTTGTACAGGGGACTGCCAGCAATGAGATTGCTAGCTGTATAGGATAGTTTTTCTGACCCTCAGAGAGAAAACCCATGAATCAGTGTATGGGATTCTCCGCCCCAAAAGAGGGGCTCAGCACATAGTACGTTGGGTGGACAGCGAAAGGGCTGTGGCATATATAAGGATTGTGCCAAAAATAAGCCTTTTTCTGACATATGTATCTGGGCTGGCTGACCAAAGATCACCTGTGTATGAGTAGTATTGTGAGATAGTTGTATCGCGTTAATCGTCGTGAAGGAGGGCCATTGCCCAAATGAGCTAAGCTGGTCTTTGTTGGGAAGGAGATAACGAATGCGTTTGCAGTCAGCAGGCACTACTGTACTAGAAAGTGTGCCATTGGTGTTGGTGACAGTGATTGTCTTTGGGAGCAACTCGTTTGTACGAAGAGAAACTTTCAGGTCAGAAGCATAACTATTGATGCCATATCGTCGGTTAAAGCTCAGATTAGTCATTACATAGAGAGTGCCATCACGTGTGTCGAGTCTAATATCGTTCTTTGCACCATCAAACTCTTGATAGGAAAGCAAGCTCAGTGACGTCGGATGAGAAATATCATAACGAACGACTGCAGTCCTATCGTTCCTTTGGAGATGACCAAGAGGAACACGATCAGAATATCTGTAGGCCACGATGATGAGCTGCTTCTCATAGAGTATCAAATCGATATTGCTCAGTGAAGAGGGAATGTTGATTTCACTGACAATATGTGCCTTATCCAGTGATATAAGAGAGTTGCTAGGATCATAGGGTGACTCAAGGATTTGTATTTTTGCTGCCTTGCTATTGTAATAGTAGAGATAGCGACCGTCTGTCTTGAGAATATCTGGCTCATCTATTCATTCCTTTTGCAGGTTTGTCTGAGAGAACCCATCACGCACAGAAGACCTCACTTCATTAGTCTGGTCTGACTCTGGGGAGACGGCTTGAGCACCGTCAAGTGCAACATCATCCAGCATTCATCATCATCTACCATAGGGCATGATAGGGTATGGCTGCTCCTTGATGTAGCCACTCACAAAGTCTTGCAATACCTGCTGCATCTCATCACAGCTAGTGAATTCGCGAAGCTGAAGCTGGTCATAGTCAATTGTTTGGGTAGTGGGTCAGACAGCATCGAGCAACTGGTCATCCTGTACTTGTGCGAATACAGGAGACAAAAGAAGGAGGCTACTGAGGAGGCTGGCGATTCACAAAGCTCATTTCATGAATAATACCAAGAAAAAGACTAAAAAAACAATAATCATGTACATGTACGACTCACAGTATAAGCTGTGACAGATAAATAGCTAGACTAAGTATGCCGGGTTACTCAGATACCATTGCCTTGTGTCTGATAATTTCTACACTAAGACAAAAAGAAGCTTTATCAAATAGCAGGCAAGAAGATGCAAGCAGTGGCAGCAATCACGTCTATGATAGTAGCACTATGATCTCGGTTAGTCCACTGAATCGAGTCTGTCTGGGTAGCAGGAAATGAGGTGTATCAAACACATATTTCTCCATTGCCAAAGACGACAGAATATTCATGATCAACCAGCACACACCGTGATGAGTTGCAGATAAAAGTAGTGGCTGAACAAGAGGGAAGCATCAGTCGTGAACAATACTGTTTCGACACGGTATGTGTTGATCTAGAGATAGCAGACACACAGTCAGCTCGTAGCTATTGATTGATGTTTAGGGAAGATATGCCGGAATTGTCTGGGATGATGTTTGTGTTTAAAGAGCCTTGAATCAATATGTTTTGGATGAAAAACACACTATTGCCGTTGGATATTTTATGGGTCGATAAATCGGGGATAGTAATCGATATACAAAAGGCTGACCCTTGTACCCAAGATCCATGCGATACCTATTGACCACATCAGGAGTCATTGTATGTGGTTGAGCTCAATCAAGGGATTTCGGACAAATATAGGATAGTAAGAGGATCCCATATACAGTGACCTCGTTTTAGCTATACTTCACAAAGAGAAAAAGAATGATTCGAACAACAATAGCACTGTTTATGAGTAGCAGCACCTTCTACTATCTGTTGGCAGTAGTTGTAGTAACGATAGCGTTTCTGATAGCAAAAAAACGGTGAAAAGAAGCAATTCACAAGGCTTTACACAAAAAAGTTCATGAAAAACATATAGTAGCAATTATCTCGAGGGCTGCCTACCTTGGTCGGATTATCTACATATTGATGGTAGTAAATCTGGTGTGAGGAATTGATTCCATTGCACAAATCCGAGGACCAATAGTAAGGTACTCGCTCTTTGCTACCGACACCATACGTGTTACCTTGTGATCAGTGGCAAAAGGAATAATCGTGCGGCACGTATTGTTTCAAGTACTAAAACTAGCAAGATATACCGTAAGATCGTACGTGCATTACGATGACGATATTCACACAATCGAAATACTGATCTACAACACTGCTTTGATTATTATCGTCTTTTTTGCGATAGGAACGGTAGGGATCAATCGAAAAATCCTTATCCCCATAGCATGAGCGGTGGGTATCGGAGTAGGGTTTGGCTTACAGGATCTACTCAAAAATATTATTAGTGGTCTAACCATTATGTTTAGCAGGTCGGTCAAGGCAGGGGACCGAGTGACGGTAGATGAGTATTATGGGAAAATTAGTGAGATAGGTCTGAGGGTATCGGTGCTGAGGACACTAGACAATATAGAGATATTGGTGCCAAACTCTATCTGGGTAAGTCAAAAACTCATCAATCGGTCATACAACGACAGCAAGGTAAGAATTTGTATCCCCGTGAGAGTGTCCTATCAGAGTGATGCGTCACTTGTCAAAAATGTGTTGTTGGAGGTGGCAGAAAGTGCTGAGCATGTACTCAAAGAACCATCACCAGACGTCATTTTTGTCTGATTTGGTGAGAGTGCTCTTCAGTTTGAGTTACGCGTTTGGATGAATGTAAAAAAATACACCATCCCACCTTTCAAAAGCGACATCAACTTTGCTATCCGACACGCGTTCAAAAAATACGGTATTCAAATACCATTCCCACAACACGATGTGTGGTTCCGCAATAAACTATCTCTAACACCAACCAAAGAGGGTGAGTAAAATATTGCCATATGCAGAGGACAGCGTTATACTAGAGCATGTTTCAATTTTATTGTGCATATGGCAGGTCAAGCAAAAGAGAGATTAGAGCTACAGTCGGAAAAATTAACTGTCTCAGAAGAGTTTTTAACGTTGATGGAGGATATTTACAGGACGGAATTTGATAAGCAGTTTGACAATGTGATGAATAGCGATAGAGTCAAACGAACAAAAATTTGCAAATGATTTGGTTTGTCAATAGAGGATGCAAGGGATATCTTGTACAACGAGTTTTTCCTTTCAATCCTCAACAATACGGTCGAGGATAAGTTCAGTAAAGAAAGTACAGGGGTGTTTGAGCTCATTGGAAGATGATTCGAAAAGGCTGTATCAGGAATAAAGGCATCAGTAATAGAGAAGCTAACAAAAAACGATGCCATGACACAGCTCATCGAGATTATGACAATTTTTGCAAACACACAGCTAGGTACAGCCACGACAACACAACAACTACATGACTTAAAAACGAGTGCAACGAGGGAAGAATCACCGGTATGAGCGGATAATACGAGTGATAGAGGTGGTGTAGAGCCCTGATCGGCAAACAATCCCTGAGCTGCTGTGGCAACTACGGCAGCAGTCTCAGTAAAAATGAGACAAGCTCCTGAATCCCAAACTTTAGCTCTTCCACTGTTACAGGGTAGGCAAACGATTGCTTTTGAAACAATACAGGGGAAAGCAGACCCTTACGAAGAAAAAAATGAAATGACTTACTGTTCGCAAACAGCACAGGATAATGCGAAAAACATTTTCGGTATCGTTCTCCCTTGAGGAGATGGGACAGCAGCCAACACTGAAAGGGTAACAAGGTGATGACGTATAGCCAATAGTGCCAAATCAGGAGAATCAGTCAGTAGCTATGTATCAACCGTCGAAAACAAATCATCTAACCGTGCGTTCTTTAGGGATCCACCTCCAAACGCTGTTATTGCCGACATATTTGCCAAAAGTAGGAGAGCTGAGTGACATAGGGCACTAGCATTTATAGCAGTCGATCCCACAACAGGGAAAACGGAGCGGTATATTCTTGATCCCTACAGAAATAAGAGATCGACGATGCCCATACCCTTGGATCGTTACAATGGAAGCATTACAAGAGCAGATTTTTACACGTCCACAAAAGTGGTAATCAAAAAACCACAGAGAAAAATATAGATATCATGGAGACCCAGTGCCATCAAAATCAAAAAGCAGACTAAGTAAACAAGACCTAGGCTGTGGGAGTCGGTGCCTTTGCTGCAATAGGCGGTCTTGCACGAGTGCCACCCGTATTGTTTCGTAGAGGAACACCGTTTGTGTTTTTCATGGTATTAAGCCAGCTGATGTACTGTTCAATATTTGCAGAAAGATGTGGGTACTTTTGTTGTAAGGCTCAAGCGGACAATGCACGTTTTTTTACGCTTATTCCAGGAACCCAGTACTCAGACTTATGATCAAAATAAATTCAAGCTCCACGCCCAATAGTAGAAGTGTTATACTCAAATGCTTGTGCCACACGACCATCGCCAGCAAACTCTTTGACAAATTTACAGGTCAAGAGACCAACTCTGACCGCTTCAGTGAGTTTGTTGCCACCATAGCTAAGCGGGAAGTCCTCAATTGTTATAGTAGTTACACGTCATTGAGCATCTTTGGTGATGTGGAAATCAATACATTGTCACCATGAATTCAGAGTGTAGATGTCGGGGTTGCTCGGGTTGATGCTAAAGGAAGCATTCCTTTCCATTCCTTGTGCAATGTGGTACTCAGTACCAGTCTTGACGATGTCATCAAGAGTCGTATTGAGTGCGGCGATCACAGGATCCCCTTCTGGGTTATCTTGTTTTTCTTGGTTTCCCGGAGTCCATATTCCCAGACTGTTTAAGTAATTCATAAAGCGTATCCTATTGGCTTTTTCATTGAGACTAGGACAAAGTTCTTTCAGGGTAGACCGGTATCATGCACTGATAGCAAATTCTCCTTCTCACTTTCCACCTTCAACAACAGTTTTCACAAAAATATCTCCCGATAGCTCCCGATTACTCCAGTTATCTGCAATATAAAATGGTGTCGGTGATGAACATTTGCCAGCAAAACGAGCTTTGAGTGCGTTAACTAGATTAGCAGCAAAAATGAGTTCTTCGTATTTGCCAAAACCGACATCCAGTCAGGCTATCATTTTTTTATTCTTATCGATTGCAGTACGTTGATTGGTGAATGAGCAAATACTAGTAGAAGACTCGTCAAATGTTATTGCTCATCTGTTAGCATTCAGCTCATCTTCATTGATGTGTTCCAATTGTGAGTGGGTATACAAGAGTGCATCATCAAAGTTTAACTTCTTCTCAAACATATCACCGAAAAGAGGTATTTTCTTGAGATATTTCCAACCAAGTGCTGCTGCAGCTCATCATCACACAAGCCATAGCCAATTTCTACGTAACCAAGACCCTTGTTTCGTACCATTATTGATGACAATATTAACATCGTCTTTATTATCGTCAGAGGAAGACGCAACAGACGAAGATTTCTTGCTCCCTCCAAATATCCAACGTCACAGTCATACGACACCAACAAGCAATGATCAGACGATAGCTGTTTTACCGAGAGTGCTGCTACTGGTTCGCGTTTCTGTTACTCGCTCTCTAGCAGAACCCAAAAACCCTTTTGGTGGTGGGGGGGCTGCTGGTGTGTGAATCGAAGCTTTTAGTGTAGTCAATTCCGTAGCATAGTTTTGTGATAATCTCTCTTTGAGAGCAACGTAGTCGGACCTTAGTTGATCAAGTTGTTGCTTGAGCGTAGCATCCAGTGTCATGCTGGTAAGTTGAACTAATCCAGCATCAATTTCTTTTTCTATAGCAACATAGGCTTGCAGTTTTGCATCTTTCTCTGTAATAGCTTCAGCACGTAAGCTGCCTAATTCTCTTTCAATAGTTTGAAGACTGCTGAATTTACCTTTAAGTTCTTCTATTTTTTGAGACGCCGTCATAGACATAGCGAAAGCACAGTAAGCAAAAACTATCGTATCAATAGTAATCCCAAAGAACACAATTGTCAAAAAGCGAAGAAGAAAATGATAGGACTGCGATAGTGAACGGTTGTTCTCTTTTACTTGCAATTCGATTTGCAAAGGCTATGGTTTTGCATATACCAACAGCGAGCTATATCACAAACTAACAATTTTATTTGGGAAAGGGGAAGAAATGTCAAAAAAAGATGAAGTATTACAGGATGCGTTTAGGTCGATCGAAAAGCAATTTGGAAAAGGAGCAATCATGAGGATGGGAGACAGTAGTACAGTAGCGATGGTCAATACCTTCCATACCTGATCGTATGTGTTAGATATGATCTTGGGTGGGTGATTTCCCGAGTGAAGGGTATTAGAGATCTACGGTCCAGAGTCGTCAGGTAAAACACTTATGGCACTACAGGCGATAGCAGAGATACAAAAAAGGTGAGAGTTGTGTGCCTTCATAGACGCTGAGCATGCACTAGATCCAAGTTTCGCGAGATTACTAGGTGTCGATACAGATAACTTGCTCTTGTCCCAACCAGACTATGGGGAACAAGCTCTCCAGATAGCACAAGAGTTAGCAAAAACAGGAGCGGTAAAACTGATAGTCATCGATTCGGTAGCCGCCTTAGTACCAAGAGCAGAGGTGGAGGGCGATATGGGTGACAGTTTTATGGGCTTGCAAGCGAGAATGATGTCTCAGGGATTGAGAAAACTAACATCCATACTTGCTAAAACAGGAACTACCTGTATCTTCATCAATCAAATCCGTATGAAAATAGGGGTTATGTTTGGTAATCCTGAAACCACGACAGGAGGTAATGCCCTCAAGTTTTTTTCGTCACAAAGGTTAGAAGTCAGAAAGGGAGAGAAAATAACAGAAGACAAAGAAGAAGTATGATACGCTATCAAGGTAAAAGTAGCCAAAAACAAAATAGCACCTCCATTCAAAAAAGCCGAGCTTCCTGTCCGCCGGTGACAGTGATATGATCCAATAGGTGATGTGATTGAGGCAGGCTTATTATTGGGAGCAATAGCAAGAGCATGAGCATTTTATACTATCGGTAGCGAAAAGATTCAAGGGAAAGAAAGACTCGGTGAATATCTCCAAAAAGATCAGAAATTGCTCAATGATCTAGAAAAACATATTCAGACTAAGATCAAACAGATGAGAATGGGAGAAAAGGTTTTGAATGATGCCGCACTAGATGATGTACAAATAGAGACAGAGGGTGATGATATGGAAATAGATGAGAGTGGCGAAGAATAGGTAGAAGTAAAGACTAAAGGAGAGACACAAAAGGGGCCCACACGTCATAACTGCTGGGTCGTTTTCGTTATAGCAGGTTTTTTTGCAAAAAAATCGTAATCGATATATACTATCATCGCTCTCTGTTTATTTCATAGACGGGCATATGGGGTTTCAAAAAGCTATTGATGAGTTTACAAGCTATGAAAAAGAAAAAAAAAGAGCAACGCTCATAAGTCTGCTCACTGTTTTTCAAGGTTATGGAGAGGTGATAGAAAAATTACTCACTATCACTAAGCAAGAAAACACAACGGACGATACGATGATTGATATCTATCAGGTCGTGGTCAATGCAATTGATGAGGTCAAAGTATCTAATTTTAGTGAAGAAATAGACAAATTGGCAAGTATCAAAAAAATAATCGAGGATATCAGAAGGCAAGAACAAGAAGAGAAAAAGAAAGAGGACCCAGAGACGCTCCTAAAAAAGATTATGTAGATTAGATAAATATCGTTACCTGGACTTTTTACAAATTATGTAGCAATACCAATGACTAACCCAGAACAGACAAAAAGTATCGAAAAACCAAAATCTACAGGCGTAGAAGCAGTACAACAGGCGGCTAGAGGTCTGAGACCAGAGCAAATGTTGGAGGTTTCTAAGAAAATAGACACAACAGACAATCCAGAGGCAGCGAGATTGCAGGCAATTGCCAAAAAACTATCGGATATTACCTATGTATGAACAGATGGTATGGCAGACACGGTGACGATAAACGGCAAAAGCTATACAGTCACCAACGAAGGTGAAGGAGAAGTGGTGGTGACATCACAAGGAGATCCTGCACTAATAATACAAGAAAAACTAGGATCATTAGTGGTGGGCTATAAAAACAACGCGACAGATAGTAGTTTTGGACAAGTGCTATACAATAGTGAAGCAGATAATAATGAAAGTGGAGGAATATATGAGCCAACAGCGACGATACTACAAAAAATATACGATGCTATGACTACGACAGAGGGGCAATAGGACCATAGCTCTATCGTATATCAAGAGAAAAAGAGACCGTGCAAGTAAATAGCTAAGTTATTACATTTAAAACAGAATATCAACCATGCCAAATCCAGAAGAGAACAAAAAGATCGAATGAGGACCTGAGAAGTGAGAAACGGGTACTGTAGAGTGAGTGGCTCGCGATCTTACGCCTTGAGACAAGGCGAGGGTAGTAGAAGAGGTGAAGAAAAACTGAAGAGAGAGCATTCGAACAACAACTACAACTACCACAGTCGAAGAGATGAACTTTGGGCCAGATATTCAATTTCAACCATTAAATCTGGCAACACTTGATATAACAAAATTTTCTCCCAAAGCACAAGCATCCATTGAAGCGATCAACGCAGAGCATGAAGCAGGAACAGCGGGAAAAGTGAATAGGCTAGCATACACACGTGCTCATTACCAGTTACCCTACAATCAGGTTTCTTTGGGTGCGATGAAAAGTAATGCTGAATGGCAGGCACTATGACAAGAAATGCAAAGAGTAATGACACTCACAGGTGAGGCTATAGTAGACCCAAGCAAAATACAAAATCCAGAGGAGCGGGAGGCACAACAAAAAAAGTTTGTTGCATGATTTCATATAGAGTGAGTTGCAAGCCCCAAAAACACAAGCTATGTCAGTTCAAATCCCGCCAATCCCTTCCTATGAGACTATAACCTCATGATGGCACAGGGAGAAAGCGACCCCAACAAGATTGGTCTGCAATGCAATCAAATGCTCGCCTGGGATAGGGCAGAAGTAGCCAGACAGCGACTGGTCGAGGTGGTCGGTGTCCCAGCTGAAAAGGTCTCAATAAGTAGTACAGCAGTGAGAGAGTTGCCACCTGGCGTAAATGATGCAGATATACCTTGAGTAAATATTGAGGGTGTGTATGGCAGTTTTGATCAAACGATTACAAACATCAGCAACGTGTCAGTTGAGGAAGTGAGGTTTAATGACCAAATGGATGTCCCCATTGGCTTCACAAACCTCAAACCAGAAATGAGGGAGCAATTGAAGGATATCGTTGCACTACCAAACCTCTGATCGTTGGCAGCAATACAGGGGGAATCGCAGGTAGAGTGATATCTCACAGACGGCTATTGGATTTGGTCAGGTATCTTCCAAAACTGAAAACTGATAAAGGGAAAGATAACCCAATCTACATGATCAGGGAATGTTATCATATCGACTGTTAGAGATCCAGGGATAGATATTGCATGATTTCTGAAGACTAAGAGAGCCGAGGGTAAGTCAGGTTCACAGGTAGATAAGTTACTCAGTGCGAGTTCATAAAAAATAAGCTATACGAATCAAGGATTGGTTGTATTGAAACATACTTTCAGTATGTTGGACAGTATACAGTTTACACAAAGAGTAACACATGTCAATCATCTACACAACACTGACAGCGGATAATGTTGATCAATATCGAACATCATATGGGGAGACACTCAATGCTCTCGTGCCATCCAAGGACATCAGTCATGCAAGGTTCAAAAAGTTCTTAGACAATATGTTGGCTCAAGGTAGTCATATTATCATTGCTCTTCATGACAGGCAGAAGGTTGTGTGAGCTCTAACTGTCCTGATAGAGCGGAAATTGACGAGATGATGATGCAAGGCCGCTCACTTAGAGGAAATTGCCGTTCATCCAAATCGACAAGGACAATGAATCGGTGGCCAACTAATCAGAGAAGCCATCATTATCGCAAAAGATCAGGGTTGTTACAAAATTGTGTGAGAGACTAGTGAGGAGCTCATATCTCGATACGAGAGATCGGGTTTTGAAAGCAAGGAGCGTAGTTTCAAAATGTATTTGAAGTAAAATTGAAGTAAAAATGATTACCCTGTAATGATTTTTTCCAAGACAAAACCAACATAATATGCAACGCCAGCAGCTAACGTACCCAAGATAAGGGTTTCTGCTATAGCCTTTCGTCTACGAGAATGTGTGACGTAACTTTTTAGTCGTCCTATAAAAACGAAAGCACAGGCCGTGAGGATCAACGAGACGAAAAAGAGTTGCGATTCATCAGTATTACTCAGATAGGACACAACATAGGTCAGCAGGGGGATAAGCCCCAAAATCACGAAAGCAACGAATGTCATCGATCAGGTCATAAGGGGTCACTTGTCTGGTTTGCTCATTTCCAATTCCTCTTTCATCATGACATCCACCCACCTATCCTTATCGGCGGTGATAGTGTCGATAATCTGTTCAAGCAAGTCGCCGTGAAATCATTTAGATTGGTAAATTTTTCTGATTTCCTCCCTTTCTTTGTCAGGGAGATGGTCAACCTCTCGGTACTCGGTGGCCAAGCTTTTGGTATAGGCGTCATGCTCTGACTTAGAGGACAGATAGGCTCCTACAGACATAGAAAACCCATCAGCAAAAAGGTTAGCAAATCACAAAATAAGCACAACAGACAGGTCTAATTGTGCTCCCGTAGCACCTGCCACGACTGCAAAGGTAGTGACAACACCATCAATCCCTCCATAGACAAACTCAGGCAAATATTTAGTCCATTTCCCAAGGATATTGACTGATCAGTGGAGATGTGCTTCGTTATGAGAATGCATGCTGCTAAGATATACAAAAAGTTAAATTATGATTATATTCAATAATGCTTTTTTAGGTCTGACTTTCGAGAGTCGGGAAGTACTGTTAGAAAATCAGTCCCATAAAGTTCTAATGCAATATCAGCAACAAGGAAAGAGAGTTCATAGAGGGGCGATGATGTATCCTGAGGAAGATCTCGTCATCATCCCACACTCGTGAGAAACTGGTCCTCTCTAGAATCTTTCGGGCTTGAGGACAATCGCAGCATCAAACGATCTCTACATCAAAAGTCTCAGGGAATATCGCTACTGAGCTGAGCAAGTCTGTCGAGATACCCTTGCTGGTTAAGGCTAGTCATTCGTATTTCAAGTAGCTAAAGTATCATTTACCCTAGAAGGATCATGAGAAGATTCTCATCAACCTTGGTCGCTATCGCGGACTCATCAAGTACCTGTTCTTGCTTGGGAAATCGCCTGAGCGACGGGTGGCATCATATGTTCAAGCATATTATTTGCACTGATAAAAATTGCAAGGTGAGACAGAGAGTCGCCAGACGTAGCAATATGTTGGTACAGAGCAATACGGTCAAGTATATAAAGATATTGACTTTCGTATTTGTCGATCTGATCCGGATAATTATGAATATCAGAGAGTAATCTTTGGAGACTGGCCATCTCAAAGGCCTGTATATCAAGAATTTGAGCTGGTGTTTTGGTGCCAAGATTGATCAGGTCGTAGGAATAGAGTTCTGCAAGTTTAGCATAGGCGTCGGCATCTATTTGCTGTCTCTTGAGCTTAAAGCCTTCGACATGATGTCTCACATCCTCTCTGACTTGGGGGTACGCGTTAAGTGCATCGTTAATATAGCTATTACGTTGGTCTTGATCATGGTTTTGTTTACCAGCAACGATGGCATCTAAGTATCAAACAAATCCATCAACCGTAAGGTCAGGCCTAAGCATCCCTATTTTGAGCATCCTTCCTCAGGCCTTGTGATATTTCCCTGGCTTCATCACTCAGCGATCATAAGCTGATACGGTAGTAGTATGATAGAGTTCAGCGATAAGATTGATGCCGTAGTAGTCAGCTTGTGCTCATTTTTCCAAAAATCTAACAGGCCTATCTCATCACATATCAATATCATAGGTTGCTGCACCCATAGCCTCACCAGCTAGTGCCGTGCCTTGATCAACAAAAAAGATCTCGAAAGCATAGGGAACAGGTCAGACTTGATAACGTCCTGTGATCTTTAAGTGTTGATAGCCAGGTTCACGAGAAAGTTCTCAAACAATAAGTTCTAGCTCACCAGCTTGTGGGGGTGGCGTAATAGTCCTGAGAACCCTACCATTCACATCGGTAATATCAAGTGTTTGAAAATCTGTATCATGAGCTAGATCATGAAGTGCATTCGGAAAGTCGCTAGCTGGAATGCTTGGCTCAACATCTTCAGGGATAGTATTGTGTTCCGTTCACATAAACAGTGCAGAGCTACCACAGAATACAATATCTTTCACAGACGAAAGAGTGTTGGTAAGTTTTTGTACGGTTGTATGCCATGCAGTATAATAGTCTGAAGCACTATAGCGGCTGTCTGCATGTGCTGGTAGTCTGAGTGATGCTGGGTTGTTGTTTTTTTGTGCGTAGTGATAGCCAACATACTGTCACACCAACAACAGATCATTGATATGCGACTGAATAAGACGAACACGTCCAGGATTATTGTCCGTTTTAGCTTGTTCTAGGTCAGCATAAAGCTTTTCCAATAATTTCTTTATATGTTCTACTGGAGGAAGCTCAGAATCAAAAAGTTTGAAACTAGCCGCAATAGCAAGAACCCTCTGCAAAATAGGGTTATCAAGAAGGGACTTCCTAAGATCATGCTCTCGATTAGCGATAGCCTCACGATGTTGGTTGAGAATAGGGAGAATCTCTGCAATTTTGTCCGTAATGCGAGTATACAATTCTGATCATGCTAACAAGAGACTGTTGTTTTGTACAAGTGCAATGTTTCCATCAGCAAAGGTAGTGAGCTTGAGATGTTGTTCTTGCAAAAATGCTTGTAGTGATGTTATTTTGTCAGACAAAAACTGTGAAATATGGTCAAGCCCATCAGACGCCCTGCCGGCGATGCTTTTGAGTAATTGAGGAGTTTTAGTCACGCCTTCCATAATACCTCCATACAGGATCGTAGAGGATACGACCTGACCAAGGTTTTCTGGTGAGAAGTTGAGTTGCGTAGCTTCTCGAGCTGCCTGAAACGCATCGCTAATACGTCGTGCTTGATAGCGAAGTTTATTATCAGCACCGCCATCCAAAGGGGGTTCTGATGAAGATGGAGCGTTGAGGGCTGTTGATCACACAACAGGTTGTGCGTCGGTTCCCACAAAAGTGTTGATCCCCGTCCTCATGACATTAAATGCAGGATCGATCAGGAGGGACTCCCACACAAGCTCTTGCATGCCAAAACGTAATCATTGAGAAAAAACGTTGCTGCTACCACTCAAAACAGGTGGCATGACTTTGCTTAATCCCAGTGTTGCCCTATGAACTATGATATCGCCAGCCAAGTCAAGTACGATTTTGTCCGCTCCATAAGCATTCCCTTGCTGATCAAAGAAGCCGGTAGCATTCATAGCAATATTCCAGACATCGTCTGGTGACTTTCCTTCAGCTACAGCACCCAAAAATCAACCAGCAGTAGCTCACAGTCTCGATCAAATAGTAAAGGAAGCAGACGCAACCCAGGGGTTCTTAGTAACGACAAGAGTAGCAGCAAAAACCAGTGATCATCCCACCAAAGAGCCAATCTGCTGTCCTACTTCGGACCGCCTTCCCTGCTTCCATGCATCGATAGTTTTTTCGACTCCATCACTGAATTGCTCTCCAAAGCCATCTCTCACGATATCATCAGGGTTTGATCCTTTGGAAAAATCAAGCTTTGTCCCAGTGAGAGGATTAATAATCACTTGTCTTTGGCTAACACATGAGGGGGGTGGTGAAGCACTGAGGAGAAGTTTGACATAGTCCACATTCATAAAGTAGAGCAACCTTTCGTTCTGATGATAGTAGTCAGCATAAGCACTTTGTCTTGCTTGTTCATACATTCCTGCTCTGAAAGCCCTTTCCCCAGGCTCTCCTGCGGGACCAAAGCTCATCTCGGCCTGTTTAACTCTGTCAGGGTAGGCAGCATCACCTTTTGCCTTAAACTCAGCTATTTTTTTATCTCGCTGACTAATGGTGTCAAAGAACGAGCTAATGCTTCTGAGGTCAACGTTGTGAAGCTGGAGTTGTTGTAAGGCCTCCATGCGTTGCTGGATATCGCCGTTTTGACTAAGAAATTGCTGTCCAATACGAGTCTCTCTCATGAGAGATAAAAGAGTTTTCCCATCAGATGTCTGCGTAAGTTGAGTTTCATCAAACCAAAACGCCTCGCTGCCCTTGATGGCTTTTTTGTAAGGACCAAGACGAGTCAGAATGTAGGTCTGCAGCAATGGTCAACAAAATGATGTCGATTCATATTTTTTAGCAATAGTGAGGAGGGAAGAATGAGGAGCCCGTTTTTCAACAGCAGCAGCGAATTGCTGATCATTGAGACGCATAGTACCCAAATAGAGTTCCAAACTATCACGTGCTATACTGTCAATTGGGAAACGGGAACGTCCTTGAGAAATAGAAATATATTTGTTTTTGAGGTCTTGGAAATATTGACCGATCTTTTTCATCCTCTCCATATGCAATACGCAATCCTGGAGGGTATGGTGCGTCATACCTTCTCACTTGTAGTTTTTGTAATCAGGGAAGACGTAAAGATAATGAACAAAGAACACCTGTAAGTTGCGTACAACATAAGGTAGATAGTCCTGTTTGACAGTAGCACGTGGCAAAAGTCTCGCTATGTCGTCAACACGAAGAGTCGTCCGAGATTCTTTCGTGGGGAATTGTTTGAGAATAACGCTCCAATTTGGTACAGTGTCCAAAGATATTCCCATGATTTCAAGGTTTTTCTCGGGAGGAACGGTAGTGGCGACCAATAACTCATCACGATAGTGCTTGTTAGAGTTTTGTAGTTCGAAGGAGTTAAGGTGTTGGCGAAAGGCGGAGAATTGTTCATACAGGTGGAGTTCATGATCCAGGAGAGGTAAGCCACCATCTCAGCGACTAACAATAGACAAAAATTGTTCAGCAAAAGCACGAGATGTTTCATCGAGGCTATCGCAGGTGGCGGGGTTGGAATAGCTATCAAGTAGCTGTGACAGAGCTTCAAAAAAAGAATGAGCAACATCTCCTGCTTGCTCAATTTCTCATGGGAGTACCGCCAACTCGTGCGGTTCATCCAAGAGTCCCTTTTGTAGTCACTGCAAAAGCTCATTGTATGAGACAATGTTTTGATCTTCTTGTTGATTCAGTTGTCTAATCTGATCAATAGTGTTCATCGAGTCAATCGAGTAAACGATTTGCATCATCTTCATCATGAATACGCTCCTGTTCCTCTTGTACGTGGATCTGCTTGATCGTATCGAGTTGCTGCTGCAATGCGTGTTGCATTTTTTTATTAGCAAGACGGCCAACAGCTGCATTGATCGGCTTCAATACAATATCGAGCATACTGTCAGGGAGATCGTAGTTTTCTACCACGATCAAAAGTGCATCTGCACTGTCCCAATACGGTTGCAGCTTAGTCAAAACACGTATAAGTAAGTCCTTTTTGTTCATGGCTCACATCCAAATGAAGCCACGATAATCATACTGACATCTAGCACAAAAAATGAGATACGAGGCTTCCTCAAAGGATCATGTATTGACAGAGGGAGGTTTTGACATGAGCATATGAATGGTGTAGAAAACATGTCGTTTTTTTGCAATCAAAAAGAGCGGGGACTATAATAGTACTACTTATAGATTTACCTGCTACAGAGCCGATGCGTCGACACAGCCTAGTCAGCTCAGTAATAGCCAGCCTATTGCTGGTCAACATTGCGTTTGCACAAAGTTGTGTCATCATGATTGACAGCAACATAAATGAAGATAAGTCGTGATGATATGATGGTTGCCTAACTGGTTGTATACTGACAGATGCGAACAAGGTAACCGATAACGAACAGAATACCACAGCGATTATGTCGGTACCCGCTGTTGATGGAAAAGGATGACAAAGGTTGACAATCAGCTTCCCAACGACGTTCACACCAGGTACGACAATGTGATTTGGTCTGGTAGATGATGCGAAAGCATTGAATTCGTATCTTCCCTACCTTACGCTGAGAACCTATTACAATGGTGTGAGTAAGGATGTCATAGCTTGATCATCAATATTAGTATCGACCTTGTCTTGACTGCAAAAAACACTTTCTTTCGTAACTACCACAGAGTTAGACACCATGCAGATAGATGTCGATGCTCCATCTTCATGATCAGCTTTAACACTAAAATTTGACTTCCCCTTTTACTCCACAGGTAGCTTTACAGGAGACCTAGACGCAGACACAATTCCCGATGTTTGTGATGGTGACCGAGACGGTGATGGGATCGCAAATGGGGCTGATAATTGTCCCTTGAGCGGAAACGCTCAACAAGAGGATCTTGACGGAGATAGTATAGGAGACATATGTGATGATGACAAAGATGGTGACTCTATTGTTAATAGCGTAGATAATTGTGTCAACACAGGTAACAACGATCAGGCTGACCGTGACAATGACAAGGTAGGGGATGTATGTGATAGTGATATCGATGGAGATACAGTCAGTAATGATAAAGACAACTGCCCACTCCTAGCAAACAATAATCAAATCGACACAGACAAAGATAGCATCGGAGACGACTGTGATGAGGACAAAGACGGCGATGAAATAATAAACGTGGCAGATAATTGTTCCATGAAATCAAATCCACGTCAGGAAGACTTAGATGGTGATGGCATCGGAGACGACTGTGACGATGATCGAGACGGTGATAATGTAGCTAATAATTGAGACAAGTGCCCACGAAATAATGACCCACAACAGCTTGATACAGATCAAGATGGCTTTGGAGATGCTTGTGATGACGATCTTGATGGTGACACGATAAAAAACATAGAGGATAATTGTCCCTGAGCGGTAAATCGAGAACAAGAAGATATGGACTCAGACTGATCGGGAGATGTGTGTGATGACGATCTCGATGGTGATTCCGTTGCGAACAGCGTCGATAACTGTGATCGTGTGGCCAACCCACAGCAGGTGGATACGGATGCAGACTGATTATGAAATGCATGCGATCCAGACAAGGATTGAGACACGATAATGAATGAGAGCGACAACTGCCCCCTCGTGATAAATTCAGATCAAAAAGACAGCGATGCAGATGGCATCGGCGATCCCTGCGATATTGATCAAGATGCAGATGGGGTTAAGGATAGCGATGACAATTGTATGCTTATCTCAAATCCAGATCAGAAAGATACTGATCAGGACGGCTTTGGCGATGTATGTGATGATGATATTGACGGAGACCAAAGAGAAAACGCAGATGACAATTGCCCAACGATCTCCAACCCCGATCAATATGACACAGATCAAGATACAATAGGTGACCCCTGTGACAATGACGTAGATGGAGATGGGATAAATAACGCAGACGACAATTGTCCGACCACAGCCAATGAACTTCAAAACGACAGTGATGGTGATGAGGATGGAGACATGTGTGATGATGATCGTGACGGTGATGGAATTGCTAACATAAATGACAATTGTCCCTATTTTGCGAATCCTTGACAACAAGATCAAAATCAAAACCTCATAGGAGATGTGTGTGAAGATGATGATGATGGTGATGGAGTTGGTAATGAAAGCGACAACTGTCCTAAGCTCAGCAATGCAGACCAGCAAGATAGAGATACCGATGGTGTTGGAGATGTCTGTGATACGGATAAGGACAACGACGGAGTGTTAGATGCCATAGACAACTGTCCTGTACTTTCCAATCCGGGACAGGTTGATGGAGATGGCAACGGAATAGGTGACAAGTGTGAAACAGACTATGATGGAGATCTAGTATACAATGCAGAAGATAACTGTCCTAGCAAATATAATCCAAATCAATGAGATCAGGATGGTGATGGAATTGGTGATGAATGCGACAACGATAAGGATGGTGACAAAAGACTCAATGCACAGGATAATTGTGTGTGAGTAAGCAATCGACGACAGCACGATATAGATCAAGATGGAATTGGTGATGAGTGCGACGTGGATATGGACAATGACGGCATAGTGAACGAGCTAGACAATTGTCAGCGAGTAATAAATAGTGACCAAAAAGACGAAGATGGAGATGGAACCGGAGATGTCTGTCAAGACGATGCTGACAAGGATTTGATAAACAACGAGCTAGACAATTGTATATTTATTTATAACCCAGATCAAAAAGACAGCGACGCTGATGGCATCGGAGATACATGTGACGATGATCTTGATCAAGATGGTTTCCTCAATCAACAGGACAACTGCCCAGTGGCAAACAATCCTACACAAACAGATAATGACAGTGATGGTATAGGAGATATCTGTCAGGATGATTATGACGGAGATGGAGTCTGAGATGATCAAGACAACTGTTTAGAGATAGCCAATCCACAGCAGTGAGATAAGGACCTGGATGCTATAGGAGATTTGTGCGATCCAGACAAAGATGGTGACAAAATAAAAAATAACGCAGACAACTGTCCTAGCATAGCAAACTTTGATCAGAAAGATATCGATGGTGATGGAGTCGGCGATAAGTGTGACGCAGATAAGGATAACGATGGTATAGATAATCAGAACGATAATTGTCCCATGATAGCAAACAGCGACCAGAGCGATGAAAATGTTGACGGTCAGGGGGATATCTGTCAAGACGATCAGGACGGCGATGGCATAAAAGATGCCAATGATAATTGCCCAACAATTCAAAATATGCTACAAACAGACGCAGATCAAGACGGTTTCGGTGATGACTGCGATATCGATAAAGACAACGATGGAATAGATAATCAAAACGACAACTGTCCATGGGTAGTAAACCCAGACCAAATCGACGAAAACATCAATAAAATCTGAGATGCTTGTGAGGGAGACGACGATTGAGACGGGATAGAAAATGACGTGGATAATTGTCCAATGGCCTATAATACGGGACAGGTCGATCAAGATTTTGATGAAATAGGAGATATCTGTGACGGTGATAGTGATGGAGACTGACTGGAAAATGGCTTTGATAACTGCCCTAGTATAGCAAACACAGACCAAATTGATATTGATGAGGATGGTGTAGGAGACGTTTGTGATGATACGATCTATGGTACGGGAGTAGTCAGACTATTGGATTATGACATTATATTCGGTACGATAAAAACGAGCAAAACAGCTCAAATTATGAGTGGTCATGTAGCTGGTGATGGACTGATAAAGGTGCAAGATACAGCAGGAACCAAGCCTCGGTATGTGACGATCGAATTTACCGATATTGTCAATAAAACATACGGTAACAAGATAGATGCCGATAATTGTTTTTATAGAGTGAATCCAGATGCTGAAGTGGTGGCGGTAGAAGACTTCTATCCATTACAAGTCTCCAATCATGGTGGAGAGATTGCTCTAGGAGAGCCAGTACAGCTGTTCCATAGAGATGTGTTGAACGGGCAAAAAGGAACAATGGGTATAGGAACAGCCAGCGGAGCAATCGATATCCGATGCAATATACCACCATTTTTGAAACCATGAGAGTACGAGTGAGACATTGTTCTCACCCTCATAAGAGACTAACAGAAATAACGGAAGAGTAAGAGAGTAAGAGGGAAATATTATCAAAGAAAAATATTATCAAGAAATATAGAGTATATCATCCCAAGGAGTCCTAAACAAACCTTCGTCCAATCTTTGTTGGTCCAAATAATGTCCGATAAAGCCGATAGATCTTGCAAGTACAAAAAACGCATTAGCAATACCAGCATTGAGATAGTGCTGAATATCAGTAGCATCCATGCCAATGCCTATCATCAAATCAAGGAGTAAGGCGGCAATATGACCATCAACATTTAAAATCAGATTTGGTTTTTTTTCCAAAGTGAGCTTCTCGACTGCCTTAGCAAAATCAATATGTGTACTTGTGGGGAAATGTGCTGCAATCTCCAATAAAAGGCTGCATCTCGTGTCGGGATTATATTTTGACTTCACTCTATGACCAATTCACTGGATCAGCTCGCCTCTACCTTTGTGGTCATCAACATACTGCTCGGGGCTCCGTCAGTTATGTACTGCGGAGAAAAACCCTGTAGCTGCACCATCAATGGCTCCACCAAAGCGTGGTCAAATGGTGGCTAGTCCTGCAATAAGACTAGAAATTAGGTCTTTCCCAGCTCTTGCGGTAACAATAGTGTTGATGGCACCAGACACAGCGGGACCATGGTCGGCAAGGAGAATCAAGACTGTAGTAATGAAACGCAGAGCCCAATCAGGAAGCTCTTTCTTGAGCCAGAGATGACCGATAACACGAGCAATAGATTGTGATGTCACAAAATCATCAACAGCGATACCATCGTACAGAAGTGTCTCGCCTCTTTCATCGCTAATGCTTGAACTAAAGCGACTTGGTCTCCTGCGATTGATAACAGATAGTCTTTCCAATACAGTAGTCTCGGAGATGAGAGGCTCTGCTATGTGGCAGTGTTGTTGAAAAACAGATGAAATGAGACTACCAAACTCTCTATAGCTGTTCGGTACATGGATGCCAGCCTGTTGAAGATAGTCTATTTTGTAGGATGATTTTTCTTCATCGGTATTGGCCTTGGCTCATGCATGACCAAACTGTACGTCTTGTGTCGTCTGCTCGGCAAATGAACCGCTGACCCAAGCTACAACAGGCTTGGTAATCGATCATGCTTTGACTAAATCTGCAACGGCGAGTTCATCTTTGTTGCCAACTTCACCGAGCATGACAATCATCTGGATATCGGGATTGTCCTGATATGCCAATACGATATCTGCAAATTGAGAAAAAGGATATCTATCTCAACCTAATGCAATAGCGGTGTGTACTCAGTCAGTATTCTGTGCAATTACCCTACACAACTCATTCATCATCCCTCATGACTTAGAGACAAGCCCCACAGATCATGGTCTGTAGAGCTTCGACTTAATAATATTGTCAAGTGATCATCCAGTATATCACAATCTCAGCACCCCCGCACCCAGTCAGCCAACAGTCGATGGACCAATCAGGAGGATATCTCTTCCTTCGTCACGTTTGATCTGTTGTTTGAGTGCTATAAGCTCTCTACTTTCCCTTTCGGGTATCCCTTCTGCAACGACTACAATAGTGGTGATCCAGTCATATGTCATCGCTTCACGCGTACTCGTTGTGGCAGAGCGATGAGAAGAAAAATTAAGTAGACAATGTGCTCCCGTCGGTTGTGCATGAGCAAAATCAGGAAAAACTGGACAGAGAAATTCAGAAGCACCATAGCTAAGTTTGATATTACCCTTGTTTCCAGGGCTGATAAATCAAACAATACTAGGAGTCCTCCCACATAGATAGTCAAAATCCAACATTCTTTGGGCAACCACCTGCTGCTTGCCATAAATGAGGCAATACGTATCTGCGGAAAACATCAATCAGACCAACAATCAATAAAACACTAGCTCTTTACTGCTTGGCAAATTCTATCCCCTTCATACGTCCAATAGTATAGACTCCAGATTCTCACCTGTGTATTTCAAGGTATGCACAATCTGCTAAAGAAGCAATTTCGCCATGCCACAAGAGCTCCCTGGCAATACAACGTATGGGTCACCCGTGAGTAACAATCAGAGCACGATCATCTTTTTGCACATCATCAAAAGCATCGCAGACCCTAAAATTGAATGCACTGTAGTTTTCTGCACCCATAACAAGACCATCGTAACGAGAGACCTTCTCAACCAGATCGGGGTACCGTTTTTGTGCATCGAGCTTGATCATACCGCTGAGAATACCATAGTGGTTTTTTTCACGAAAATCATCGTAAATCATGACATCGACTCCCAAGCGTTGACCAATAATCTCTGCAGTCTGCTGAGCCCTGATCAAGGGGCTGGTATAGATGACAGAAATGGCGTAATCACGAAAATCATCAGCTAGAGACACTGCTTGTTCAAATCATAGTTCAGTCAGTTCATCATTGTATAGTCATCCATAGCGATTCTCGACGTCGCTAGTACTTTGACCATGCCTTACCAATCGTACCATAGATAGATTATGCTGATAAATATTGGGAATGTAGCTCTTCTCAACGCAAATACAACCAAAAGAAACCATAGGGACAAGGCTAGGCACTAACGAATGTTTCTCAAGATATCGGTCATATAGATATCTCCATCAGCGGTAGTGACGGAAATGCCATGTTCTTTGCATACACGATCGACCATTGCCAGTCCTTTCGTATCGTTGAGTCATCATCTCCTGACCAAAAGTCTGATATCTTGCTGTTTGATTACTGCTGCACAATCGGTAATCGCATCACACACACCAATAAACAGGCTATCAATATAGGTGAAGTTTGCTATCCCACCAGCGATTAAGAGGTATTTGTTTTGTGCTTTGCTTGCAAGCATTTGTTTGATAACAAGACGAGAGTACTCCCTGTTAGAGTCGGTGTCGGGGTTGCCAGAAAGTTCTCCATAGTTTGCAATATCATCTGATAAGCCCATTTCTCAGAGGCTATCAATCAAAATGACTGATGCACCTCAACCGCCCAAGATCATCCAAATACGACCATCGGGATTGAGGATATGGAGCTTGAGACTTGCAGCACTTTTCTCATCCATGTCCTGTACAATAGCTTCTACAGGATCAATATTGGTACCAAAAGGCTTGATTCGGTGTATGTAACCCCAAGCCCCTCACATCCTGATCTGAGCACAATCGTCGACCTTTGCAACCATATCAAGTAAGATACTCTTACCATCAACAATAGTGAAGGGATTACATTCCACGTACACAAAGCCATTGCTCCTAAAAAAACGAAACAGACGAGCAATAAGTTCTACAATAATGCCACGGTCACCATCCTGATCAATGTCTCATTGTCACAAGAGTTGTTGAAGTTGCTCATCGGTGATCGTGTCCAAAACACCAATACGAAGGGAGCTGACCGATTCTCGATTCTCCTCAACATCAACCCCTCAGCGAGGAGAAAAGTTGATGATATCGGCATCTCTCTGTGTCTCAAAAGAAAGATAATACTCCTGCGTATGTGCTACATAAGGCTCAATCAAAAAGGTCGTCAAAATTCATGATATGCCATTGACGCTAGTAGCCTTCCCCATTCTGTCGGCAATCCAATGGTGCACTCACTCTGCATCGAGTTTGAGTCCTATCAATCCGTGTTTGCCTCTCTTGCCAAAAAGCTGATCAGGCTTGACGACAAACAGATCATAGTCAGACTCTTGTAGCTGCCTAATAAGAGAGCCAAGCTCCTGCGGATTGCTGACAATCCAGCCACTATAGGGCTGACCACTGTGCTGTGACCAGAGGATTTTCGCATCATACTCACGAATGCCACGTTGTGCCATATACAAAAAATAATACTAAAGAGTTGCAAAAAGAACCCAACTGTGAGTAGTCAACACTATCAGAAATACCACGTCAATCACAAAGGGACTGGTTGACAGGTGAGAGGAAAGATGTATACAATTGAATGAGAGGCGATATTAGTTTCTTGGATTATTGAGGGCATGGTAGTAATTAACAATATCGCGAACCTCCTCACGAATAGCGACAGAACGAACTCGATCATCAAGCTCTTTACCTGTAGAAGCTGGATTAGGCCTGGGGATGAGTTCAAAGCTTTTTTGGGTCATGCGGTCACGACCAAAGGGATAGCAGGTTGTGGCACGCCTTGCAAAAGTAATTCAGGGACGAAATGCAGGTCAATCTTGAGGTCTTACAGGATTGATAGTACCAAACATGAGATCAGTAAATCAGCTAGCACTAAATGACATGAGAACAGGAGCGGCAGAGTCTCAGCTATGGATACAGGTATCAAGGAGGAGGGTCGGCTCACCAGCATTGAGATAGAGATTTTTATACCTTGTTTGAAACTCAGTCTGGATGTCCTCAAAGCTTTCTGGCAACGAAAAAGGATCGCAGGCATTTCCTTTTCTGTTTTGCTCATCAATAATATATCTCGCCTCCTCTTCATCGTACATTTCTTTTGACTTAAATCCCATAGGATTAACAAAATAGATTTTAGGCCTTTGTGCTCTGGGCCGCCCTTCCAAGTTCCAGTACCTCATAAGACCCAGTGCCATTGGCCTCATAGAGCGATCAAACAAAACAAGGTTCTTAATGCCATGAGTCCTAATATAGTCTGAGACACTCACGATGTGTCCATACAGCTCAGCCCTTGCCATCTCAGTGTCGAAGATGTCGTATTGTCTACCATTGCTATCAGTGTCTGTCTTGCCACAATATCACTCTCTGATCAGCCACGATGCTTGCTCAATCGTCAATCAACCATCAATCAAGATACGCATTTTTCTTGCTAACTGCTCAGGTGTATAATTGTAAAGCTTAGCAGGTGTGCCATCTTTACCTTTCTCTCCACTACCAACTTGATGGGCGACCTCAATGAGTTCTTGAAGGGCAATATCGCTGATGTCGGGGGTCTGTCTGTTGGAAAATTGTTCTTTGAAAGGAGCAACTTTTTGACTCTTATCCAGCTTACTATTGGCTTGTTTACGGATACGTTCAGTTTCGATACTATCATCTTCAAGGTCACGTTGAATAACGTCGAGTGCGAGATCTTCTGATACAAGATCTTTTCATCATCTGATAGCAGCATCAGCTCTTATATCGATACCTGCACCAAGCGATTCACGTAAACGTCTTTTCAGAGACTCTAATGATTTGCCCGTACCAATCGTGTCGTCAATGAGGGTAATATGAGAAACGCCACGCAAAAATTCGGCAGGAGTTTGAGATGGCGAGATTGCTGTGTAGGAAATCGTCCCATCAGCTTGTCTCTCAAGCACCCATCCATGGTAATTGCTATTGGGGTCGCCGTTTTGGTGTGGATCGAGAAAAAACACTTTGTCACCAGTCTTTTTGAGAGATGCTCTCGCACTTTCCATCATAAGGAGCCCAGCATACAGCATAACGACTGGCGTCCTACCATCTTTGCGACAACGGTCGAAGATGAGTGTTCCCCTCATGTTAAACAGGTCAAATCACTGTCTACTCACTTGTGCGGCTTTGGCAGCATTGATAGTTCTAGTAGGATCATTGACCGCCTCCAGTGCATTCGTCACAGCAGCTTGATAGTCTGCCTGATCCGTAGCTGTTTTGTCAGATGATTGGAAAGTTAGATAGGCATCGATGACAGCGTCTTGCTGTGGACCAGCATCAGTATACTTGCAAGCGAAGTAGAATCATAAGTCACCAAACTTTGGATGAAGAAGATCTGTAATCTCGCTCTTCCCAAACTGAGCTTGTCTGTGTTGAAGTGCATCTAAAGAGCTAGGTGGAAGGAGTGTGGGAATCGACTGCTCTGGAAGTGTAAAAGCAGAGACAAGAGCGTTTATCGTGTTGATCAGACGCTGTCTGATGGCCCAATCAGTAGGATCCATGTTTTCTATGAGTCAGTTGTAGATGGAGAGGAGTGTGCTTGCACGTTTTTGCAACTTCTCGAGTTCTCATTTATTTTTAAGGAGTTCTAGTGCTCATCATCATGACGCTCTGGAGGTAGTCATGGCAGTAAGTGCTATGGTTTCTAAATAATCATCAACTGTGTTGATCTGAAAAACCGTCTGGAAGGTTTGGTTGATGCCAAGGTGCGTAAGATCCATGATCCCATTAGTCAAGAGCTCTTCACTAATTTCTCCTACCACTTCGTAACCAAACCTTTTGACAATCTCACGTTTGGTCATATCTCCCAAATATTTGCTCATGTATCAGCCAGAGAGTTTTTCTCAGACTAGGCTTTCTACGACACCATCGACGCTACTAGCAAAAAAGGCATATTCTGCAGCTCAAGCTCACGTTAGTCCGCTATTGATAGCAAGTGTAAGGTTGTCGTCTAAGCGACCAAAATAGGCCCATCACAGCTTCCCAAGTACATCAGAACTAGGGGGTATATACTCCGCAACGACACCAGCACGGACCAAGAGTGATTCAGCCTGTTCGGAGAGGAACCTAGCTCCTGTCCTCATGAGGAGAAAGTCAGTGTAGGCACTTTCTGTTTTATAAAAAAGTGATCAGATGTTCCAACTCCCGTCAGGGTTGACAAGAGGGGTAGAGGCCATGACTGATGCTGGCGTGGTAATAATGCCAGTAGTCTTACTAAACAGATTTCCTTTGTTCCAATCATCAATCATCTGAGCTTCATATTTATCGTCTGATAGCCATTTTGCCCCAGCAACACTCAAGTCATAGGGAGATTTGAGTGTGTTAACCACAACGCCAAAGGTACCTAGACCAGCACCTGCAATAGCTTGGACGGCTCGAGGTCTATCTTGGAGGGACTCGACGAAATTGGACCGTCTCTCTTGTTCTCTAGTATCATTAGCATAGTGATATCACAAAGAGCTACTGAACAGGGGAGTACTCAGTAACACACTTCTCTGTTGAAATCTTTCTTGCCAGCGTCACATCATAGCAGCATAGGACATATCGACACCAGTTTCAGTTCCCATCATATCTTCTGCCCTTTGGACAAACTTTTTGCCCTGTTGTGCTATAGCTACATTTCTACGATGACTGACCGCTTGTTCGAGCCGACCACTGACACGTTGGTGTCTAGCAAACATATCGGGCGTGATGGATTCTGTTTGTATAATGAGGGCAAGTCAAGGGTCCGCTTTGATCATGCTAATCTTTTCATAGATCGACCGCGTTTTTTTGTTCTTCTTCTTGTATCACTCAAGGATTTGTTCTCTTTCAGATTGGAGTTTTTCTCCCACAGCTATTGTATGCATGAGCTTAGTAATTTCTTGGTCAGTGATCTCATGTTCAGGATTCATGATGAGTGCTAGCTCTTCTGGAGTCAGGACCATGGGGTCTGGCACTCTTTCCCCTTCTTCAGCATCCATCAGAGCCTGTATTTCAGACTGCATCTGACTGTAGGTTCACATATCTTTGCCTAGTGTTTGAGGGTTTGTATATCACTGCTTCTGTGCGGCATTCCACAGTCATGTATAGTAGTGATCAACCTTTTGATGTGCATCGAGATATTGCTCATAGGCATAGACAGTGACTTCAGTGCCATCGGGCATAGTCATAATCTCGGATGTGTTTTCTCCACTATCATTGAGTGCATCAACGACGATACCTTTTCTTCTGCTTCTAATCTCTTCGTTATGACGAGATTTACGAGCACGTTCTCCTTTGCTATCGCTACCAAGCGGCCAGAGATAGCCTGCACGCAAATAAACAAGAGATCATTGATAGTCGGCAGTTTCATTGAGGTCTTTGGGCGTAGCAAGACCATAGTCAACCTCTATGATGATATCGTCATGCTTGTATCAGTATTGTGTCAGCTTGTAGTAGAGTGCGACTGTCTGGAGATAGAGGACCTTTTGATACAAATAAGCTGCTCTTCCCTCAGGACTATCGTCTTCAAACTTCCCTCTATGTTGAGAAAAAAAACTACCCTCGAGACTGATGCCTTGTTGACGCAAAGGTGCTTCGACCTTGTTCCACATCTTGTTGGGAAAGAGCTTTGGGTCATTGGGATTGGGAGGATTGGCATCAGATTCAAACAGAGGTCGAGGTTCAGTGTTCCGCAGTTCCAAAATAGCTGGTCATGCCAGCCTGGCAACTTCAGCGATATCGGGATAGGGAGGTAAAACGTTTTTGGCTTCTATTTGTTGTTGGTAATTATTTTTTTCTTGGTTAACCTGTTCATAGTAATCAACAGATGACTCAGTCTCAAAAACCTCATCTCTTAGATCATCCTCTTCATCTTGGGTGGCAGCTTGAGCGTCTGCCAACTCTTGGTCGAGTCATGCAAGGGTCCTATTATCTTCCAATAACTCGTCCTGCTCGGGGCTTCCAGCAAAAACAACAGCTTGGTCTGCTAGGTTCTTCAGTTTTGGTTTTGTACCATAGAGACTATAGAGCAATCACTGAAAAAGAAGGCGTCTTTTGGACTGCATAATAGTTAGGTAATGTTCTCGTGTTTTTTTATCTTTAGTCGTTTCGGAAATAAGTTGCTTATCACTATTGGGCAAGGTTCCAATATAGCGACACAGGACATATTCAAACAGTGCGGCATGTCGCTCCGCATCGTGCATTCAGCGTATTTTTTGGATAGTGTTGTCAAGATAGCGAACCAACCCCTTGTCACTACCAGTGTGAAAAAGAGTGGTAATGTCACTATAATACTTTTTAAACTCAGTACTGTTGGTAAAGGAGTCCGCCACTGTCTTTTTATTTTCTAGATCGGACGGGTAGCCGTTTTCTCTGAAATTCATGGTGTCCTACATACTTAAAACATAAGACTAAGTATAAGGAGCATGCCTGTGACAATCAAAAAAAGACCAAGAAAATATCACTAGAAAACACAGTACAAAACTACAAATCACCAGTGACTGCAAAGGAAGACGTGATCGTGACGTCAGGACCAAGAAGGTGCTCAAGTTTTGAGACAATATGACCAAAAGCGGGGTTTGCAGGATTGTGTGTATCATCGATCAGTCTTATTGTTTGTGTATCACCAAGAAAACCTGTGAGGGGATGATCGGGGTCTATCATGGTCACGGAGATACTGTCATCACCATGTTTGGTAAAAAACCATCATCAAAGGATATCCTTGCACAGAGTAAGGGTGGCAACGCCCTTTGGTGGTGCTTCGTCTACGCCCTCTTGAGCTATTCCTTGACTTGTATCGGTACTGTCATAAGGATCAATAAAAAAAACTTTATCTCATACTTGCATCCAATCGAGTATGCTAGGCATCATGAGTATGCTAGCATACAGCACGAATACAGGAGTCTCACCTGAGTTACGTAAGTGTTCTAAAATGCCTTTTCATTGCTCATCAAGTGAAAACCCTATCATGCTCAGCTGTCTTGCTTTAACGCCATTGATAGCCTTTCCCTTGTGATGCTGTTCCAAGAGTCCGAGAGCTTTTTCATAAAAGGTGTGATAGTCGTCACCTTGTTGTGACGAACTAACATACAAAATATAGGCCTCGAGCAGCTGTTGGAGATGTTGAGGCATGTCACTCAGATATTTGCAGGCAAGATATAGTCCTAAAACACCGTAGTTTGGATCCAGGAGTGCCCTAATTTCAGGGACTCTAAATCTATCAGGATGAAACTGGAGAGCTGTACGGACAGATTGGGGCAAAATAACGGGTTGGGGAGCATGACTATCTACAGCAGGAAGATGTGCTGACGGGACGATAGGTGCTAAAGCATCGAGCAGTTTTCTGACAACGGGAAAAGATAGCAGCCTTGGCCAACGACAACGTGCAGAGACACGATGAGCCGGTTCATTCATGGGGAAGTCGTAGATAAACACGACGGTTGACATGAATGAGAATAGGCATACAATATTGTTTATCAAGGGAAAACAAGGTTTAGGTCATATGGCCTACAAACGAGAACAGGTTGAGATAGTCCTTTACAAGCTATGAGGCAGGAGATCCTGTATTCACTGCCAGAGACCTTTGAGATCGGCTCAAACAATGGTCTTGACAACCTGTCCTTGCTGAAAGATTTTCATAGTAGGCATAGCAGTCACACCATATTGTGAGGCAAGTGATGGTTGTTCATCAACGTCTACCTTGTAGAAGTGAACACTATCACCAAGCTTGGCTTGCATTTCTTCCAAATACGGTGCTATCATCTTACAGGGACCACACCATGTCGCAAAAAAATCAACGACGACGATACCACTTGCTATATGAGAGTGAAAATCACTCTGTGTCAGTTGCTTCATAACAAACTGTACAAAATAAATATATAAGGATATTTCCTAATATAAAAAAGTGTCATGACAATTGCAAGAATAAAGTCTCTAAGTAATAGTAAAGCAACACAAAAGGAAATAGCTGGAGAAAAAAACAATTATCTAGTTACCTCAATCGTCTCCTTGAGAAAGCTTGATAAAGGGGATCGAATCATCTCGATAGGGTGCATGATGTTCATCAAACGAAAGTGGAACCCTATGGGCACTGACATTATCAGTAAATCAGTAGGTGGTGTGAGAAACTCCCGTTTGATGATAGACCTGGGTAATTGTTGGCATGTCAGCCACAGACAATGCTCATGAACATGCATAGATAAAACTAGCATCAAACAAAGGAATCTCCTCCGTGGTTGTCGTATGTCAGAGATCAGAAAAATCGCCAATATCGATAGAGATGGCATCAAGCGATCAACCGTCTGGGTCGCCAACAGCTAGTCCTGTAGCATGTTGTATACCGTGTCATGCAAGGTAATGATAGATGGCTGCGTCAGCGTTAGCTCCTTTTATATCCCACAAGAGAGGGAGAAGACTATTGATGAAAAATTTATATTCATTATCCGATCATACTTCGTCAAAAAAGACCGTATATCAATGCTCAGGAAGACTGCCAAGGTTATGATGGTAAAAACCACCATTATGGTCGTATTGAGGAAAACTAACGACAAAAATAGGTTTGGCACTCAAAGCATCAATAATGGTTTGCACAGCTTTATGATCACCACGCATGAGAGCGTCATGGTAATCTATAAGCTGTTGATGAGACCAAACGATAGAGCGTATTAAAGCATAGTCAGAGAAAAGGTCCCACTTCGTAATACCCATGGTATCTTTCATATAATCGATGTCACCTTGACACTCGTGAGAGTCAAACAAAAGTTTTCCGCTACGTGGATCGATACGGATGACTTTATCAGCACTCATAAGTACCAAACTACCATCATAATAAGAGAAGAATCAGGCATTGCCACGCTGAATCTGCCTCTCATCGCCAATGGCTTCTAAATCAATAGGACCTCATAGCAACTCATAGGAGTTCCAGGCAATTTTGCCTGTTTCAATAGTGATACCAACCGCTTCCTCTCACATCCAAAACACAGAATCATCGTGTCGAGAAGGGACAAAACGTGCTGTTTTAGGGTTGTTATACTGATATGATCACATGACAGCACCAGTCTTGATATCGCTAATCACAACGCCTTTTTCGCCTACAGACAATAGATAACGTTGCTCATCTCACAAAAGAAATCAGCCCCTAACTGATGTGAGTGATGGCTTGGGAGCTGATTCATCAGGAAATGGAGATGAAAAGAGAGATTGAAAGAGTAGAGGACGAAGATTCGTCTCCCCAACGTACTCATAGGAGTCAAAGAGAATGCCACCAGTCTCAAGGTCTAGATGGAGGACCCTATCACGACTACCAAAGGTGCTAGCAAGAGCAACACAAGAGCCTCCTTTGATAGGTTCAAGAAGCCCTATGTCAGAGATCAATCGTTCATGTTGAGTACCGTGCACATCCAAATAGGCAAATCACCTCTTACCGACAATATACCACGCATCGTTCTTTTCGGTCGCTGGCACAGCATACTTCAATTCACCAAATTCTTGAGAGAAGGTGTATGTAGTAGACTTTTTATCTCCTGGAGAATGCACAAGGATCTGAGGAGATCATAACACAAAAAAAACTTGGTAATCTCAAGGAAGCTGTTGCCGTCGAAGAGTAGAAGGATCAACATCCCTATCTAGAGGAATTTTTTGTAGTGCTTTCTTTCTAGCTTTGGGATCTGTCTGTCCAAGATTGTAAAAATAGACGCCTTGATCACTAGTAATGCAAACTCTATGTTCACCCTTCAGATATTGAACGTGATAAATCTCCCCAAGACGTTGAGGTATAGGTTCCGCACTTTGTACTCACTTCTCTCCTAACATAATCAAAAAATCATCACAGACCACAAGACCAGTAGCTGGATCAAGCCAACGAATAGTGCCATAGGATTTTTCTATAGCAGAAGAGGACGTCCAAGGAAAAGGAAGTGTGGGGTCTGAACTATAAAGCACAAATTGTTTCGTATCAAGGTAGTCGTAGATCAAGTAGGATCATCATAGTCGAGGAAGATCTCCTTCAAAATGCGGTTCTTGGAAAGGGAAATCATTGCTATCAAATAAAACAGCACCGGGAGTAAGAGGACTGCTAATATGATCAGTGATAAGAATGACAAGTCTTCCCTGTTCTCATCTCAAACAAAGATGTTGCTGTGACTGATACGACGCCCCCTGATGAGAATAGAAGGCAGTCGAAGCAGCATATCTGTCTCGTAACAAAGACTCGCCAAAATAATCGGATATGGTCTGAGAATCAAATAAAAGCTCATAGCTTCCATCACAACGGACGATGATAGGAATATCATAAGCCCTATTGTAAGCAGGATCACGTATGGCAAGGAGTAAACTATGTCATTGATCACCCCACATAGTGAAGGGTTGGTGGTAGCTAATAGAGCGTTGATCTTCTAGGCCGCTAGGGTAGTGGAATTGCAGAAATGTCTGTGAATCAAAAAGAACACGTTTTGCATCGGGATCAATGATGACAAAAGGTCAGCCAACAATATTGCTAGAAAAGGTATGAGTATCCCGATCATAAAACGATAGCTCGCCACCCACAAGCCCTGCTTGATCATAGGGAATACTCTCAAACGAAGGAGAAGCCGTAAATTCATCTGCTATTAAAACAAAACCACCAGAATAGCACAAAACTCATCATACATGAGATCAAAGATTGGGAATAGTTCCACGATATGACCCCAGTCCAAAATCATGAACATAGGAAAGGATCCTTTTGCTAGAAAGATCAGCGACACAGACGCCCTGTATTGTGGGAACGGTGGCAATAGCTCATTGATCAGTGACATACAGAGTCTCAGCTGCTATTCATACAGCACGAAAATCGTCTGTACCCAAGCCATCATGATTCAGATCAGGGATAGGGATGACGCCATTGATATAATCAGGATCAGGGAGTGTGTCTCTAGCTATACCATTAGCTGGATGAGGATTGGCAACAGAATGATCAGTAGCTTCAGCTTCAGAGCCGGTAGGCAAAAGAGAACCGTCAAAAAGGCCATAGTGGATATCTCAATCATGAAATCCATGAGTAAAGGTACGAGCTAAGCGTGCCTGTGCATCAGCAGTGAGAGGCGGTAATGGTGAATCAGCACCATGATTGGGAGTAATAGCCAATGAAAGGAGAAAAGCGGTTGTGCTCATGTCATCAAGTGATCATAGCTAGAAGAAACAATGCATACATAACGAAATAATAGTAATAAGTCAATAAGGAAAAGCGGAAAAGAGGTGACGTGATGATACAAGAAGTAGGAAGGCCTGCCTATATGATGACAAAAATTGTTCTGCGTCAGGTATCTCATTGCAAAATAATCAAGCACACACGATAGGGTACATGTTCGAGTAATGGGTGAAGAGAAGGGGGTGCAAGAGAGATCACGCATATGAAGAGAAAAATTTTTGATGTCATTGTCAATAAAGAATAACACTTGTGATGACTGATTTTGGTCTGAAAAAAAGCTTTTTCTATACTTAATACGATGAACTGTTTATGCCTATAACCAAGATTATGCATTACGATGACTACAAAAATCTTCTTGAAAGCCAGTGATTAAGCGAAAAGGAGTCGCTAGTCTATCTGTGCTTGCTGCAGCTATGAAGTGCTCCCGCTAGTGTTATCGCTAGGAGGACATCGATCAAACGTGTGACAGTCTATAGTGTACTGAAAGACCTAGAGCGTAAGCAAATAGCAAGTTGTATAGAGAAAAAATGAGTGAGTTATTTTCAGGTCATAGATCCTCTCAAGCTCTTTGCCAAAACCAAAGAAAAACACCAGCTATTTGAAGAAAAAATACCAGAGTTGTTGGCATTGACCAATATCTATCACAACAAACCCAAGATTGAGTATTTTGAGTGATATCAGTGACTCAAAGAAATGTATGACGATCTACTGACCAGCAAAGCGGAGTTGTACTCATTTTTGGGTGTTGGAGCCTTAGATAGGCAGCTCCAAGAGTACTTAGAAACAGAGTTTTTGCCTCGTAGAGTACAAAATAAGGTTTTTGCAAAAGTCATGATTGGAGAAGACGAACAGAGCTTAGTATACAAAAAAAAAGACAAAAAAAATTATAGAGAGACAAGAATCGTGAAACAGAGTCCTTTTGAGCTCAGTGCAGAAATCAATCTCTACGGACCATGAAAGGTGGGGATAGCACTATTTAGTAGCGATGAAATGAGTGCATTGGTGATACATAGCCCGAAGTTATACGACACATTAGTGAATATCTTTAATGTCCTACGAAGCACTGCCGAAACTTCTAACGATACATAGCCATGACGAGTATTCTTACCCCAAGCGATGCTAGAGAAGAACGAGAAAGGTCCTATAACCCCGAAGATTTTGGATTGTCACGAGAGACAGTCTATGAATACCGCAAGCGTCTGGTTACCCAAGATGGCGAGCGTCAGAGTACGTGAGTGAGGGAGTCAGACGGTATATTTTTATACAGTCGGGCTAAAAAAAATGACCCAACCGGGAAAGAAAATGGCGGCTACTACTTTGGACAAGTGGCTCAGGGGGCGGACTACGCCAATGCGGTTACACAGAAAGAAGCAAGTATCCTTGCCAACAACCCAGACATAGCAAAAAAACTGGAGAAATATCGTAATCATATAGAGCTATGACCCTGACTGTGAGCAGCAAACAAGTTTAAACAGTATATCTACGAACAGTTCAATAAAGGGAACAAAAAAAGCAGACATTACAAACATTATGGTTTTGATGTTGCTTGATCAGTTACTGCGGCGTTGACAAACAGCGAGTACAGCGATGATGAATCAATAACCTGAGTGTGAGTCAATGATGATTGGTTCAAAACAGAGCTGTTCGACAGTATTGATGATAAGGCCTACTATATGTTTGGTGGAAGTATCGGGAATTTTGACGAGGATAATGCAGTCACACTACTCAAACGTTTGTCGTCAAACAGTTATAGAAAAGGAAGTCCAATACTATTATCTCATTTTCTGGCACCAAGAGGGGACGATCGTGAAGCAAAAAAGTCAGCTATTTGCCAATCATACAAAACAAAAGAATGAGAACAGTTTATTATGAAAGGATTCGAAGCATTAGGAATTGACACGACAAAATTGGAGTTTGAGGTAGTGTACGAAGAGGGGACACCAGATAGAGTAAAAATTGGTGCAAAAGTAATGAGTGATATAGAGATGGCTGTGGGACCAAACCAACCGCCAGTGACGAAAAAGGCTGGTGAATATATGCGGGCCATTAGTTCAAGAAGATATACAGAAAAACAATGTGAGGAATTGGCAGAAAGAGCATGATGTAGCATAAAGCAAACACGGTCTGAAGAGGGAATTGGTGTCAGCTTGTTAGAGTCAGCCAACAAAAAGCTAACAAAAACTCAAAAAACAATATGACGAACAGGGTTATCCTTATTGGTACTATTCTCCTTTCAGCAACGGATTCATGGGATCATGGAAAGAGGCCGTATTGAAGCAAACCAACAAAGAGCCTTAGAGGAGTCGTTTGCAGGAGGATCGTGAACCTACAATCAGCTACAGTTGGTGCTGGGAAACAATCTCCGCCAAGCCAAAAAAGTATTAGATTTGCTGAAGTTGCGTTATAGTGCAGACTTAACAGATGAAGAGAAGAAAATTGTAGAAGCCTTATTTTATGACCGATCAAAAGGTCATAAACAATACACAGAGGTAAGTGTTTATGGGCGTGGACAGGCAAGCTATGATGCACGTATCTACAATCCAGATCTCTTGGAAAGATTTGTGTGGGACATGCAACATACACTCCTTGCTATGGGTATCTCAAGCATCCCCAATGAAGAAGTATTACAATACATAGATGAGTTGTGCAATACCTATAACTATCAATGACCAAGATTAGAATTTGAGAAGGTTGAGAAAAAGCTTCCTTCTTATTGAGGCTATTTTTTTTCTGAAGACCAGGATGGGAAAGTAACATATCAAGAAAATGCTCTAGGAATAGTAACGATTGACGGCACACAATACATAGCAGT
>CAYXZL010000004.1:0-92176 GCA_964469925.1 uncultured Candidatus Peribacteria bacterium
ACTCGCTGATTACCTGAATTGTGGGGTAATGTCCTGTGATCGTATCGGTATCGCTAATTACGACAAAAGGTTTACCTTCCGCAGTTTCTGTGATTGTTGTATCGTAGTGTTTTAGTAATCGTTGATAGTCTACTACAGGCTGTTTGTTTTTGAGTGTTATACCGCTAATACCGTAGTAATAGTTGAGTTGCTGTGTTACATGTGGATTTCGCGTCAGTGCTATGGTAGGCACACGAAGTTTGTATGCTGATATGATCCTCGCTCCTCTTCCTGTTTTGGTAAACACAAATATGGCTGCTGCATTGATGTTTTTTGCCAAGTGTAATGCTGATTTGATGACATACTTGTGATCCTTGGCAAACCCATCTCGATGTTCATCACTAAAGCGATGACTTAGTGATCACCTGTGTTCCTGTGCAACCTTGATCGTATCGGTCATAAACTTTACCGCTTGGACGGGATAGTCCCCCACTGCGGTCTCACCTGACAGCATCACGCAATCTACTCCCATAACGACTGCTTGGTAGATATCGTGGATTTCTGCTCTGGTGGGAAAGGGTTCTTTGATCATACTTTCGATCATCTGCGTAGCAACGATGACGGGCTTTCCTGTGAGATGACACTGATCGATCAACTGCTGCTGGTAGACGGGAAGCATGGTAACTGGTACTTCGATACCCAAGTCGCCTCTGGCCACCATGATACCATCGCTGGCATCAATAATTTCCTGACTATTATCTAATCACTCCTGATTTTCTATCTTGGCGATAATAGGGATATGTCCTCAACCGTTTTCATAGAGAAACTCTTTCATTTCTTTGATATTGTCTGCTGTTCTTACAAAACTCATGGCTATGACATCGACACCTTCTTGGATGCCAAACAGGACGTCCTCCTTGTCCTGATCGATCATTCAGGGCAATTTCACCACCTTTCCGGGAAGATTGATATGTCTGTACGACCCTATCGAGGCATGCGATAGTGCTTTGACACGTGCATAGTCTGCATGGACTTCAAGCACTTCTACATCAAATAGTCATGACTCAATCCTAATCAGATCGCCGACCTGCAAGCCTTCTAGTAACTGTGGATAATCACAAAACAAGTTTCTGTCTGTAGGATCGTCGTGTGTGATTGATAGCACAAACTGTTCTCACTCATGATAGTCTATTTTTTGGTCTTTTTTCCCTGTTCTGATTTCAGGTCATTTGGTATCTAATAAGATGCTCAACTTTGTTTTACTTGCTGCGTTCAGTTTGTGGACAATGTCGATGACTTTTTTCTTGTCATCATAGCCCTTATGGGAAAAATTGAGTCTGACGACATTGACACCGTTTTGGTATAGTGCCAGTATCGACTCTTCTGTCCGCGTTGCTGGTCCTATTGTTGCTATGATTTTGGTTAATTTCATGATCTACTCATTTCATGTGTGATAAAAAACAGCTTATACGATTAGTAAACTCTTGCCTGTCATTGCCAGTGGTTGTTCAAGTCACATCAACTCCAATATGGTTGGTGCGACATCAGCAAGCGTTCCTCCTGATCTTAGTCTTTTATTGTCTTGTGTGATCAGAAAGCAAGGCACTTGTGCCAATGAATGAGCAGTATTTGCCGTGCCATCAGGATTAATCATGTAGTCAGCATTACCGTGATCCGCTAATACAATAGCATCGTAGCCGAAGTTTTGTAGTGTCCGCAATAATTTTTCTAAACACGAATCAACTGTTTCACATGCTTGTACTACCGCATCAAAGACTCCTGTATGGCCAACCATATCTGGATTTGCATAATTGATACAGATAAAATCTGGTTTGTGTTTTTGAATATGAGCTATGCATTGCGTTGTTATTTCATCTGCCGACATGGCAGGTTGCAAATCGTAGGTTGCGACCTTGGGAGATGGGATCATAATCCTCTCTTCTCCTGGATATGGGTCTTCCTGTCCTGCATTAAAAAAAAAGGTAACATGTGGATATTTTTCTGTTTCTGCTATCCTCAGCTGTGATTTGCCAGCCTTGCTTATCACTTCTCCTAGTGTCTCTTCCATGGTCTCTGGAGGAAATAGTACTGTCAGACCTTGAAATGTTGCATCGTATTGTGTCATACAGAGGTAGTCTACAGATAATGGGTTCATGCCATAGTCTTTGTATTCTTGTTGGGTAAGACAGCTTGTTAGTTGCCTGACTCTATCGCTACGAAAATTGATATTAATAACCAAATCCCCCTCCTTGATGGGCTGAAAACCATTCCCAGCTAAACGCATGGCTGGCAAAAATTCATCTGTTTTTCATTCATCATAACACTCTTGTATTGCTTTTTGTCGGTTGGTAATTGCTTTCCCTTGTCCGTGCAATAAAAGGTCATAGGCGACCTTCGTCCTTTCTCGTCTTTGATCTCTATCCATTGCATAATAACGCCCCACTACCGATGCTAGTCTCAGTGAGGTTCAGGCTATATGATCGCTTATACGCTTGATATATTCTTGGCTAGCATGTGGATCGGTATCTCTACCGTCGGTAATCATGTGCAACATTACTGGAGTTTGCAGATCACGAAGCATGTCTGCTACAGCCACTATATGATCGATATGGCTATGGACGCCACCATCTGACATAAGTCCGATAAGATGTATTGTCTTTTTATGTGATGTAGCTTTTTGGATGGCATTATTGAGAAGCGGATGCTGTGCCAATTCACCACTGTCTACAGCCTTATTAATTTTGATGAGATCTTGATACTTTACCCTACCTGTTCCCAGGGTCATATGCCCCACTTCACTATTCCCTACTTGTCATACAGGCAATCATACCGCCTCTTCGCTTGCTTGTAGTTGCGTATTGCTCGCACTCTGATAGAGACTATCGATATATGGTGTCTTAGCTGCCATGATAGCGGATATGGTGGGATTTTTTGACACTCACCAACCATCAAGGATGATCAGTGCGACTGGACGTGGCATTGGTCGTATATTGTCTAAAAGCATGGAAAGCACTTGCTATACGCTTTTGTTAGACAAATGCAATGAGTATCAACACCCATGACTTTTGGTTTGTGTACACGCAGTCATTTACAACACATCGCCTTCTTCTCCATCGTTTTCCTTATTTTTGTCAATACCATTTCTTCATAATTAGGCTATGCTTTATTGTGCAAATTGCTAGTATCGTCCATAAGGAAGGTTGGATTAGATTATCTATAGAGCTTTCTGGCTTTACCCTGTAGTGTCTTTTGATGACTCTCGCTATTTTGGCGTTTTTGGCTGGTATGTTGAGTGTTTTAGCACCCTGTGTTTTGCCTGTACTTCCCGTTATCTTATGATGATCCTTGGGTAGTAAGCAGCGATATAGACCATTGATCATTATTGGCTCTACTGCCTTTTGTATTACTGTCTTTACTCGAATATTGAAAGCTACAAGCTCCCTTTTAGCTGTGCCAGAACACGTACGGTTGTGGATATCGTCTGGGATTATCATACTCTATGGTTTGACTCTTATTCGACCACACTGATGGGAACATTTGCAGTACTCACTTGGTCTGTACAAAACCAATCGTATAGCTCAGAGAGCAAAGAAACACTCTGGTTGGTGGTGAGATATTCTCTTGTGAGCATCATTGGGCCCGATATTTGCTAGTTGCTCACCTACCTATGCTCTGCTTTTGTCTGTTGTGTTTCCTCAAAGTGTTTCCCTAGGATTACTCTATACGTTCATTTATTCATTGGGTTTTGCCCTCCTCCTTTTGATCATCGCTTATGGCTGAAGAGCAGTCATCCTCAAATTACGCTGGGCAAGTAACCCTTATTGAGTGTTCAAAAAAGTATTGTGAGTTGTGCTGATACTGACTGGCATCTTGATAGCTACTGGCAGGATCAAAGACTTTGAATCGGCTTTATTGGATACAGGACTATGATCACGTAGTACTGATATTGAGCAGCAACTTTTGCACAATTTCCAGAATGACCTGTGACCCTCGACCGCCTCCGACACTCTTACGTGATCGACTAGCTACACATGAGTATGAGCTCGCTATCTTGAAGAGAACTATCCCGCTCCTGATTTTGTATGATTACAGAATTGGGTAAATACTAAAGGTCGAGATTCACTCCAAGCATTGCGTGGCAAAGTGGTTGTTATTGATTTCTGGACCTATAGCTGCATCAATTGTATCCGCACTTTGCCCTATCTTGAAAAACTCTATCAGACCTATAAGGATTGGGGATTGGTTGTCATCGGTGTTCATGCGCCTGAGTTTCAGTTTGAACGCAATATTAGGAATGTACAAACAGCAGTTAAAAAATATGGGCTGAGCTATCCGGTTGTGCAAGACAATGATTTTCTGACTTGGCGTGCTTTTCACAATTATTATCGACCAGCCAAGTATATTATCGATAAAGACGGCATTGTCCGTTACCAACACTTTGGTGAAGGAGCATATCGCCAGACAGAGGAAGTTATCCAATCACTCTTGTGAGTAAAACTAACGCCCGTCATCAAGGAGACGGCTGGTCTGTATGTTGAAAACCAGACTCCCGAAACCTATTTGGGTACTGCAAGGAGAGAGCATTTTAGTTCTTCTCCTAGCGAAAAGCTCCATGATCGATGGTTGGCGTGACAACGACGTGACGAAGAAGAAAAAATTCGTTCTACTGCAGACAAATCTACTATTAGTATCAACGCTGTTGCTTCGGAAGTTAATTTGGTCATGGGTAGTGATAGACCAGTCAGTGCGAGTGTGTATGTAGACAATAAACGATACAAAGATATTGTGATTGATTGATACCAGCTCTACAACTTGTATCGTCATGATAGTGCTGGAGAACATCGTGTCATCATCCGTGTTGATGGTGCTGGTGTTGATGCCTATGCCTATACATTTGGATAAGGCTCGCTCTATCACGATGTAAACCACCTTTTTGACTCATCTACTCGTAATACCCTATGATGGAAAATCTATCCGTGTGAAACCATATCAGCCATGATGACATGAACCATATTTCAGCAGTACACGGATCTTACAGGCACCAGTGGGCACGACAGCTCAAGCTTTCTTTACTGTTTATTCTCCTACCATCTCTCATCACTCCTACTCCTCATGCTTCTGCAACTGGCTTTGGTTATGCAAGGCCTCAGTCTCGTGCCTCTCTATCCAGTGTCTTCCAGAGTTGACGTAGTGACGACGTAGTCTTCCCTGATTCAGCTAGTATTTTTGGCTCGTCTGATACTCCTCCTGGAGCTTGAGATGGGAGTGGGTTTGACTCCCTCACTATGGACCCGAATGATTGGTACAAAAAGCAGCTTCTTCACTTTCGCTACCCCGCACAAAAGGAACTTTACCTTACTGATACGCATGGTGTCAAACATCATATGGTTTTTAAGGATAATGGCGATGGACTCACCTTTGATGGCGTGTACTATCGTCTCTATAGCAAAACACTTGATTGTTATGTGACTATCAAAACATTTCGTGGTGCTGAGGACTGAGTATACTTAGATGTACGCACCCAAACATTTATCCCTATCACTTCAAACAATCAGGTGCTTGACTATGCTGCTATCGCTACTCTTGTTCGTTGATTTGCTAGCAAACAAGACTATGTAGCAGCTCCCAAACCTGGCAAGAAAGAGGCTTCATCATGATTTGTTCGTGTGCAATAACAAACAAAAAACACCACCTCAGTAGAGGTGATGTTTACTAATGCTATTTCTACTTCTCTCCTACTGATTGATAAAGTTCTGAATCGTTCCTTTTGTACAACCAAACTTATATTCTCATTCATGATTACCAGGAACAAGACTGAGTATTTGCTCACAGTTGCAGCCATGCGTGTCTTCTATTGTAAAATCTGCCTTGGGTCAATTACCCTTACCTTTGAAATAGGTGATCCAGTCTGTGCCATTAAACACTCGTCTATTTGGTCCTAACGCTAGGCTTGGTACTGTAAGATCTGCATCGGTGTTTTCACACAAATCTGCTTCATCAGCAACACCATCGTTGTCATCGTCAGCGTCACAAACGTCTCATAGACCGTCATTGTCAGCATCCTCTTGAACAGGATTTGTCACGAGAGGACAATTATCAGCAAGATCATTGACTCCATCGCCATCACTGTCACAGGTAATCGTCACAACTGGGGGCAGAGTGGCAGCAAACGCTGTAGCAGTTGCACTAGAAGGGAAGTATCGTGTAAAAGGAACTAGTGCTGTAGTGGTTACTGTACAGACATATTGAGGAGCCACTAGGTTTGTTACTTGTCATGGTGCAGCCTCTTGTGAGTACAGACCGAATACTTCGTCAAAGCTATGGTTAGTTATTGTCACAGCATCGGAAGCTGCTGGTGGGAAATACACTCCATGCGTATAGACTGCTATACCTCACCATGGATTGCCGCTTGTTACTATATCATCGATCGAGATATCATTACTATCCGTCATCGCTATTCCTACTCACTTATTTCCTGGAATACCGTCAGATACTATCACGTTAGTAATGCTTGCTCCGTCAACGCCATTGAGGTCGATTTCGCTTCTTCCAGATTTTTCAACCGTGACGTCTCTGATGATAAGATTGCTTAAATCTTCTGCTTTGATCCCATAGCCAAATGCTAATACTGCGGGTCAGATTAGTGTGAAATGTTCGAGAATAAGATCATCTGCGTTAGTCCATATTCCATAATCAGCTATTGTACTCGCATCAATCACTGTTCATGCTCTCGTGGTCCCTTGCAGTGTAATGCTTTTGGTGATATCCAGAGTTTCTGGATATATACTATCGGACACTGACACTGTATCTCCAGGAGATGCTGCATTGATTGCTGCTTGTATGCTACAATAGGGTGTCCCTGTAATGTCACTACACACACCTGTGTTGTCGACACTCAACGTCGCTGCACTCACTGTGCCAGCTAGGATAAGGCTGCTTGCTAGTCAGATGAAGATTTTTTTCATGAAATAGGCTGAGATAAAAGATATGCCGCTTTCGCTCTTTATGTCTAGCCATGTCTTGTTATGATTACAAGTGAGGTGCCGATTTCCACTGTTGGTCTTTGGATAAATATTCTCTCGTTCCTGTTATTGTTATTGTTTCGTCTTCAATCCTTTTGACATTTGGTCTTATATCCCAGTTGCTATTTCTGTGCTCGTGTTTAGGATCGTTTTCGCTTTTGTGATTTTATTTTCCCTTTTCCAACGTGGACTATTCACTCAGCATCATACGCAAAGACGTTCGTTCTATGACCATTAGAATCAAGGATTATCAGACGGTACAGGTAACGGCTCCTTACCTGGTACCCCAGACATTGATTGATCGTTTTGTGCGTCAGAAATCATCATGGATAGAAAAACAGCTCTGTAGCTTGCAGGATGCCTACAATGCTGTTCGCACTGCTGACCAGGAGCTTATGATACATGGCGATATCTATCGTATCCGTCACTCTGCCCAGTTGCACAGTTCATACCATATCGATGAAGATAACAAAACCGTCATACTCAACAAGCCTCTTGATACTGAAAAGGCCAAAGCACAGCGATACAAAAGCTATGCAAAAAAGACTCTTTCTGATAGGTTACTGTATTATGCAGAGCTCCATAACATAACTTTCAATACGCTTTATGTAAGAAGTAGTAAGAGCAAATGGGGAAGTTGCTCATCTGATCGTAATATTGGGTTGAACTGGAAACTGATACAATTCCCCGAGTTTGTCATGGACTATGTTATTTGTCATGAATTAGCACATATTCGTCATATGAACCACTCTCCAGCTTTTTGGACACATCTCAATACTCTCTATCCAGAGCGAAAACCTGCTAAAGCACGACTGAGAACCTATGGTATTGGTTTGCAATAAATACGACTTATCGTTGTTTTTCGGGGAGTATCCCCTATTCTCAAGCTCACTGCTTTTGTATACCTCATGCTCATGAACAAACACGCTCCTAAGTTTTTTCTTTTTCTCATCGTCATCGTTTTGATGGTTGCTCTATACTTTGCTTTTCAAAACTCTTTTTTGATACCTGACCCACTTGTTGTACAGTCTGCCTCGCTTAGTGAAGATTATCTCTTGGATGTTACTGTCTGCAATCCTAATACACAACATGTCTCTCTCCATCCTGACGATAGTCCTGATACACAAAAAACACTTTCTGGCAGTCTAACCCTCTACTCTGGAGAACAAGAACTCAGTAGGTACCCCTTTACTATTGGGTCCTTTGACACAAGTTTTGGCTACGAAAAAGCACAATCCTGTGGCACTATCAGAATAGATCTCAGCAAGTGGCGTAGCTTGCATAGATTGAGTGGCGATTTCACCGTACTCCTTACCTTCCATTACTCTCTGAATTGATTTGGTCGCCAAAGCAGGAGCAACATGTCCCTCAGCATAGAATCAAATCAATCTGCTATCGATTTATTTATCAGTTCCTCACCCTCTGTCGTCTCCTTGTGCTCTGGTGTTACTAGCCTTTCTTTCGAGATACAGAATATCGCCTCTAGTGTTTTAGATCCTTCGGAAAGCATTGACTATCAATTAGTTATCTGTGATGCTAATGACCATACTCATTGTACCATGCAACGCTGATACTTTAGCGGCTTTGTCGATTCCTCTCGTAGTGGGCATATGCAAGACCTTTTTCTTGAACTTCCGATAGACGGTATGACACCTATTGTTTCCGGTGACCTTGTTTACCAGCTCACTGTTGACCCTCTTGGTGCTCGAAACCCCCAACATAGTCTCAATAGCGTCAGCTGAAGTCTCTTGCGTTTATGTGACGATGCTCTTCCTTTGGATAGCGAAGAAAGCGATGTGATGTCGTGAGAGCATATTTGACTTACCTATCGTACTCGTGACTACTGATTTTCCCTTACCTTCCCAGAGGGCCGATCTGGCTATCTTGCCGAAACTGGTACTGTCACTTGGTGAAGTTCTGGCAAAAGCGATGTTGTACACTTTGGATTGCCGTCTCAAAACACACTTTTTACTATCAGTATGCACAGACCTAACCAACGGCAAACACTGCAGCTCCTTTCTGATGAAAAACCTGCTTACCTATCAGAGAGTGATCGCTATGTTTTTGGCTATACTACAGCAGATGAAGTCGCAAGCAACCTGATCGATCGTTACGATGAAATTGATAGCATAGTAGATAGTTTTGCTCTGATAGATCCGCGTTAGTAGTTAGATGCCCGTCTTGACTAATCATCGTGCTCTGAATATGTAACTCACCAAAAACCAGCTTAGTCCAATAATCAGAATTGCGATCAGAATCCCTGTCAATACCTTGCTCACCGTCCCAATACCACTACTAAAATCAACAAAAAACATGCGGTAAAAGGTATATATGAGATAGAGAAGCGCGATAATACTCACTAAACCAAGCACAATATTGATAATGCGGATTGTGAAATTAATTGCGGTGTTTGGTCAGTCACTTATGTTGTCTTCTAGTCCAAATAGCTTTAGCATTGCTATCAAGATACTATCCTGTCTATCAATGTTTTCTTGTTTGATAATCTCTCCTGGTTCGCTTGATATGCCATTTTGCAAACCTATATCGTAGGGGAAATCTGTTGCCACTACCGATGAGAGGAGCATTGGTCGCATGATGCAACATCAGAGTATTTTTTTGAATAGAGACATGGATATTAGGATGTGACTAAAGCAATAATCCGGAAAATAGCACTTATTATAAACCGGCTTAGTGCTATTCATGCTATGGCAGTAGCTGCTGTTTTGAGTCAATCTCACGCTTTCTTCACTGCTTCGTCTTCTTTGGCAAACAATGCTAGGATGCCATTATATATCAAAAACACTAATGCCACAAATGCCGTAAAGCCCAAAACGTAATTCACAATTGTCTTTATCAGCTTGAGTGTGTCAGCAAAACTTTCATCAAAACCTGGGCTTGAACCGTCTGGTCTCACAAAGTCTCCTTCGAGTTTGTTTTGTCCATCAACTCCGTCAATTATTTCTCCCGCTCACTGTCTCAGAGGGTCATGGATATCATTGGTATCAATAACTTGTTCTTGAACTTTCGTATAGACACTGTCGTCTGGCAAAAATGGATCGATTCCTTGTGCAGCTACATGTGCTGATACTATTCGTGTCGCATAGACTATCAACGCCACTCCTTTTTTCATGCGTGTGGTATGATTAAAGTGCCGTATAAGTATAGTGCTAGGTATTGTGTGAGCAAATTTTCCTACTCAAACATCCTTTGCATGTCCTCGTCTTTTATCATCGCAATCGTTCGCATTGGGTCAAATGTAAGCTCGATAGTTATCAGCATAGCAGGGAACTTGTCCAAGATTGCGTTACGCATCATCTCCTGCATTATTTCGCCTGATGGACATGCAGGCGTTGTATAGGTCATGACAATGAGAAGTTCATTGGATTTTTTATTATAGGTTATATCATAGATCAGGCCCATAGTCCAAATATCAATCAAGGGAAAGTCTGGGTCAAAAACCGTTTGAATACACTCTTCTACTTGTTTGATGACCGATTTTTTCATGAATTATATGTATAGCAAAACGCCCAATGAAGAGGTTGAGTCGTGACTATAGTGTTTCTTGTGCTGTATTGCCAGTATTTATTTTGTCGTATACATACTCTCAACACTTATCGATCGTGCTGAACTTTGACTTGCTGGCTAAAGATCGCTATATAGAGGATCAAAAAACCAACAAACAACAATCAACCTAAAATCTTCGTCCAAATTGATAGCAAGAGAAGTATCACGTTTATCAGGCAGAAAAAACCAAAAAGCAAAGACATTTTGTAACTATCTGACACTATCATATGATCATCCTTTGATCCTGCGAGACTATTAACAAACCAAAAGAAATAGAAACTCACTCACCAGGAAAACAGTAAAACACTTACCAGACCAAACCCAATACCGATAGCAGGATCTTCGTAGATATTGATGGTATTGTAGAGCACAAGAGCAACTATTAGTCCTAGTATGATTTTTGCTATGGCTCCAATGTGATATAAACGCATGATTATAGTAAGAAGAGTTTATAAATCGTCTACTGTTGCGTCTTCCTCGTCTTCGCCATCATTGGCGTTTTTGACTGTATGAGAAGGAGATGCTACGTAGAAAAAATCATTACCTGACTCGTAAAACCTGTAGTATATCATGTCTCGTACTCACGATGCTAGCGGGATCGCTCCATAGCCCAATACTGGTGGGAAGAGCAAAAATAGATATATCTTGTCCTGTATAGCTGCGTTATCTGTGCCTTTCATTATCATTGCAAACAAGAGCATAGCTAATGCGACACCCATTGTTGTGCCGACCATGCTCGATGGAGCATAATGCGGATTACTTGTCATTTCAATAAGACATGAGGAAAAATAGGACGCGAATACTATGTGAAATCAAATGATGAAAAACAGAGCATCAATATTGCCATTGAAGAGCAAGTACATTGGTGCAAAAAAGATGAATAGAAGGACGTTTGCGATAATAGTCATGCGAAACATAAGTCCCACACTCCTATATCTAGCACTATAGAAAGCGTTGTATAAACTAGCTACTAAGACATTACCCACAAAAGTAACCACAAATGCGATGATCAGCAACAACAATGGGAATAAGGGATTTCACACAAACACAGTTGTGTCGCTGCTTAATAGCTGTGTGAAGGTACCCCCAACTAAGGTGAGTATAATAAACAAGAGAAAAGCCAATAATCACCCTATCACTATTCATAGACCAGTTTTCGCCACCAATTCTCCACCGCTGGTAGTAGGAGGCGTCATGTCTAGTGATTCAGCCAAACTCATTGACGGGCGTGATATAAAACTATATCTATTACTTTTCTGTACTCTTTTCGTTACAGGTTATCTGTTTCATTGCTTTTATCAACTCTTTTGAGGACTTTTTTTCTGTAGAAAGGTGTGAGACAATGTAGGATCAGATCCCATTCTGATCAGTTATATACAGCTGTGTCATATATATGTGTTCTACTGACAATGGGTCCTCAAGCATGCGGAAATATAAGAGTTGGGCTTTTTGGTCATTGCAGTCTATTGCTAGGTTCTCGTCTTTTAGCACATCATATCATAGTAATGAGCTATAGTTTTTGGCAAATGTTTCTTTCATATAGTTGGCTGACGAAAAGGGCTGCTTCAGAGAGAGAAAAAGTAGTGTGTCCTGGATTGTATCACTATTATTTTCTCCTTGTTTGGTGAAAGCCAATACCCTCTCTGTCGCATTTCCTATATCGTCTGCATTGACATGACGATTTGAATACTTTTCATCTACCTCTCGTTGCCAATTGCCAAAATATACAGTAACCGTTTTTTTCGATGAACAACCACCAATGATTACTATGAGGGAAAGCAATACCACTATGCTTTTTTTAGAAAAAAACATAGATCATCGCTAAAATAAAGCCCATTACTAGACCGATAAGAAATCCCTTAAGATGTATTTTTGCCTCGTGCTTTTCATCCACGATATACGCAGGCATTGTTAGTTGTGTTACAATATAGCCTATCATTAAACCGCTTAGTACCAAGTAACCTGGGATTATTATTTGTTTAATGACTACTATCAACTGATTAGACATATAGACGTCTCCCTGCAGTAGCAAAAATCCCACTGCGATACTCATGGCGAAAAAAACGAATTTGATGATCTCAAAAAAGATAACCATAAGAGTAGCTAGTATAAAGGTTTCTTTACTGATTAGCTCAACTTGCTGTGTCGCCCTCTACGGACTTCACCACCTCATTGAGGAAGTCCTCTATCATCTTAATATCCTCATCCGTGATCTCTGTGTCGTCAGTTGCGGTATCGAGGATTTGCTCATCACCACTCGCCCCTTGCATCGTATTATCGCCTCCGTCACCAGTCATGGGGCTCTTTTTTTTACAGGCTGCTAGAGTTATTGTTGTTATCAGAAGCATCACTATTATTGCTACTTTACGCATTGCTATAGTTATGTTGATCATAAATGAGATACGACAAGATTGGGTTTACGATATCGTTCAGAGTGCTAAAATCAAGCAATATCTCTATGGTTTCCTCTCTCGCTTTGACCTCATGTGGTAATCTAAACTGCCTGCGGAGAACAGCACAACTATCGTGTTGTCACGAAAACCATTAATCTTGTTTCGCAATCACTCTGGCTCATCATAATACAATCACCCTACTTCCTTGGTCAGAGCTAAAGCTATATCATTGAAGTTTTCTACTCATAGCTTTTGTGCCATCCTTAAACTCTTTACGAGCTCTCGAGACTCTCTGGCATGGTAAATAGGACATATTATTTGCTGGTCAGCCCTTCCTAATGCATCTACGAAGTCATCCCACAATGATAGGAGTCTTTGTGCTTGGTGTGGCTCGATCACTGCGACAATTTTTTTTGTCGAGAAATTCTGTTGCAGTGCCTGTACTGCTTTATTGATCGCATCAGGATGATGTCAATAGTCACTATATAGGCTTGCTCCTCACTTCATCGTACCCAGAAACTCCATCCTTCTTCGTAAACCATGAAAGTTTCTTCGTTTTATATGATGGTATGATCAGCGGTAGAGATTGTCCTCTTCCAACTGCTTTAACAACGCTTCTACTAGTCACGCGTTCGTTTGTCGGTGTTCTCCAAATATGTGCAGAAACTCTTCTTTCCCTTTTGGTGCTATTACGAGTTTTTCTCCTGCTGCCTGCATGGCAACAGACTTCTTCAGAGACTTTTCTATTATGACCTTTCTTTTTGTCTTTATCACAAACTTTTGGAACGCCTGCTGATAGTCTTCAGGACTAGGGAAGTAGTCTTGATGATCGTATCCGATATTGGTAATGACTGCGTAATCTGTATCTAGTAATAAAAAATGCTCTCTATGCTCACAGGCCTCCACCACAAACAGTAGCTTCTTTACTTGTTCCACTGTTGGCAGTTGTGCTTCTATGATATGATCAAATAGTGCCTTGACGTCTCATCTATTTTCTTGTGAGATGACGTAGTTGGCATTAGCATAATCTGGCATGAGCGCACCCACAATGCCTATTCAAAATTTACTTGTGTCTGCAAGAGCATGGATAGCCAATGCTGTCGTACTGCTTTTACCGTTGGTTCAGGTAATGGCAACGGTGATACAATGCTTTGCTATCTCTGCAACAAACTCATTGTAGGTGTAAGGCTTATGGTAACGCTTACGGTTTTCTTTTTGGTACTTGTAGGACTGCTGTAGCTCAGCGGATTCTCTAATAGATTCTATATCAGAGTAGATGACCAGATCCTTAGGATTAATTTTATAGTTTCCATGTCCTATGATGATTGTTAGTCATCTTTTTTGTAGGTTGCGAGTAATCTCCCCTTCTGCAGCATCAATACCGACAATATTTACATATCAGAGATCATACAGTATGCCTGCTAGTGCAGACATCCCCGATCACCCAACACCAACCAAGACGATTTTGTCTACATACTTACTCTGCCTCATGCCTGATTTTATTCGGTAAACTATGATGCGTTTTAATAGTGATACGAATATATTTTATGTTGGCAAGAGCAGCATTGATACAGTAAAAATTTGCTCGTTTGTTGTCTGTTCATTATACTTATTCTATGTTTTTCTATCCTCTTTGTTACAGATCATGACACTTGAAACGTTACAACACCGTGAAGAACTTGATGCTGATACGCAACAACTGCTCGAAGACCCTGAAGCTTTCGATCAATTCTTGCATGGGTTACAAGAACTCAATCCTGATGAGGTGAGTACCTTTACTAGGGAACAGGCCCATATCGATGCGTGGTATCATAGGCAACAAGGTGGTGCGACTTCCTGGTATGCTAATGAAAGGGAGCATGTCTCTGAAACTTCTCAAACCCTGGCGTGGGCAAAGAACAAGGAAGATATGCTTAAACGCGAAACTTTAGCTTATAACAGACAAATTCTCGATGCTTAGTACCCCCACAGCACTCGCCCACTTTCGTCAGCTCACGAGGCAACAACAAATAGATAAAATGCATACTATTTTGAGTATGCTCGGTGGTAACAAGCTTTTTGCCAAACTCTGAACATTTATCAGACAGCACGAAAGCAGTCTCACTAGTTCTGTGTTGCAGTCTCTTTATGGCTTTGTTATGGGTCTCATTGAGCGTTTACATGACAAGGAAGTTGCTTTTGCTCGTGCACAAAACACACTCCACAAACAACGCTTGCAGCAAGCTCATCAAAAAGATCAAAACGATATTAGCACTATTGAACACACATTACGTACTTTATAGCCTCCCGTTTTTTATCATGACGCCATGAACAGATTACCTCAAGCAGGAAGTATTTGATACGGTAAGCCTCAATAATTCTTTTGAAGAATGAGAAGAAGACAGTATCCGTCGTCTTTCTACTGCTTTAGACATGACTTATCAGGATTGAGGAGAGGAAAAACGTATTAACAAATCAGATATTGTCGATGTTGCACTCAATACTCCTATCGCCATAGATATGGATGGAGACTGAAACGCAACCGAGACCTTGCCACTCAACTGAATCCTTGTCGATATTAATACCTATTTGCAGCAGGAGGGGAATACATGGAAAGTTGAGGTCAAACCAGAGTATTTCGAGACAGACTGATCTGTGAAACCCGAAGTACCTTCTTATATACAGTCAATAGCCGACAATGAGAGATGAGTGTCAGATATTGCTTTGTTGATACAGGCTTTTGGAGTCACTATGCTCGACAATGATGTAGAAAGGGGCTATGGCAGCTATCTTGACGCCGACTTGGATGCTGAGATTAAGACGGAGGTAGCGATGGACAGTATTTTTGGTGCCCAAACTCTGCATGTTGCTCAGAAAGCCCTCAGTGCCGTTGTGAATATCAAGCAAGATGATTCTGACGCTGTTACTACAATCAACTGAGTGGCAGCACTCGATAAAGAGGGCGTGAGTTTTGAGTCCTACACCACTGCTATTCAGTCTCAGCTTGCATCACTCAAACAAGAGACCCTCCAACCAGGCAATACTGAAGAGATCGAAACGGAAGACATTCCTATTGTCACCATTTCTCATATAAGAGACTTACCTCAAAGCCAGGATTATCCTCAATCATGCGTTTATCGTCTTACGCTCGATTGAGTAGACTGTTTTTTTACTTCAGGCAGCTCTTCTATTAAGAAATCTGATTCTGGTGACTATATTGACTTTCCTACTTGGCAAAGGGGAGATAACAACACTTTGCTCATTACCTACAACGATTGACGTCAGGAACAGCTTTTTGAATCAGCATGACAGCTTACCATAACTCCTATAGAAAGTCGTGGGGAAGCTGAAACCGAGCACTACTGTACTGAGACAGAACTCAAAGAACTCTTACCAGACCTAAAGCTTGCTTGTGGAGAGGGTATTCAAAAGGTGGAGATCCTGTGATCGGATCTATATGTTACACTCTCCCCTTATGAGTGGAACAACCCACGCCACAGCACAACCTACAGATACCACTACAAGGTTAAAAACACATCCATAGGACCAGTCGTAGAGTATAACGATCCTAGCCAACAAAGCCTAGTTTCATACTATCCTTACACGAAGAGACTCAAACTGGCTATGAAAGACACCTATAGTAGACAAGCTAGTGTTGAGAGATTTTTGACCATACGACAAGAACAAAATAAGGAGTGATTATCGATCAGCACCTTTATCCCAGACGACGATCCACAGTTTAGCCTGATCTCTTATCGATCAGGCAGGCACTATGCACGTGAGGATTCACCGCATTATGGAAAAAGGTTTTGGATTACTAGCGTGGAAACTGACAAAGATCGTATTAATTTTCAGTTTGATTATCATGGCTCAAATACTCTGTGACATTACCAAAACTTTTCTCTCGATTATAGAGACTTTGGCAATCTATGAATTTGAAGTGACTGATTTTGGGATGTATTTAAAATCAAAATGGCAGAACAAATCAGACTTGCTGCTGTGTCGGAAGCTGCTGCCTCAGTCCTCACGCAATACTCTGATCAAAATACTAGGAGAAAAGATATTATGCAAAACCCTCACAAATATTTAGCATTCACTGCCCTCTCTCGTGTCAAAGACTATATTGTTTATTGATCTGACTATGCGTCTGTACAATAGGATTTCCTACCTTATATAGTTTGGACACACTAAAACTACATTGGGTTTTGTGTTCATGCCCTGTTCATGGACCATTTTTTATGCAGTTTCTAGCTCCCTTTTGAAACTCATCTTCCCTTTTTCGTCTGTTGCGAGGAGTGATACCTTCATCGTATCACCTATTTTAAACCTTTGATTAAGATCGCCAGTTACACCCTGACCGAGATTGGAAATATGCACAAGCCCTGTTTTGCCATTACCAAACACTATGAAGACACCATAGGCCTCTATCCTCGTGACTGTTGCAGTGTATACTTTCCCTTTTTCAAACTCCACCGTCAAGTCTTCAATCATTTTGATTGCCCTATTCACTGATTCTGCGTTGTGGTCTGTGATAAATATGGTGCCATCATCTTCTATATCTATTTTTACTCCGTCACACTGATCGATAATTTTGTTGATTGTCTCACCACCCTTGCCAATAATCTCTTTGATCTTATCAGGATTGACTTTGAGTACATGGATCTTGGGAGCATAGGGACTCAACTCCGCTCTAGGCTTATCGATGGTGAGAAGCATAAAGTCTAATATCTCCTTTCTTCATCCATTCGCTCTGATCATCACCTCTTTGATGATAGAAGTCGGTATACCATGCAATTTGGTATCTAGCTGGATAGCTGTTACGCCCAGATCAGTGCCAGCGACTTTGAAATCCATATCACCCGTAAAGTCTTCTGTACCCATAATATCGTTGAGTATTTGATAGTGTGCTATCGTTTTCCCATTGTCTACAGACTCGCTCATAAGACCCATCGCAATACCGCTCACAGGTCTTTTGATAGGGACTCCCGATGCCATCAGTGATAAGGTTGACGCACACACTGATCACATCGATGTTGATCACCCTGATCAGAGACATTCTGACACTACTCTGATTGTGTAGGGGAACTCTGACCTGTCTGGAATAAGGTACTCTAGAGCTTTTTCTGCCAACTTCCCATGACCGATCTCTCTGCGACCCGGTCACCTTGTTCACCTTGCCTCATTGGTACTATAGGGTGCGAAATTGTAATGATGCATGTAGTGATCGAGCTTATCATCGAGTTCCATTGTATCAACCATTTGTGCGTCGCTTGGCGATCCAAGTGTAACGGTTGATAAAACTTGGGTGTCTCCCCTCCAGAACAATCCAGACCCATGGACACTAGGGAGTACATCAATCTCGCAATACAGTGGTCTGATGTCCAGCGGACCTCTACCATCCAATCTCACTCCATCATGGATAGTTTTGTGTCTGATATGTTTTTTTAATACTTGAAATACGGCCATTCTGACCTTTGATACTGAGTATTCGTCATTGGTATCATCCTCAATGTGCAGCTTCGCCGCTTCTAATACTTCGTTCTCTAATTGACGAAACAATTCTCCGAAATCCTCTTTACTATGACGTTGCAACAATGCCAGCCTGTCATCGGTCAATATGCTTTTTGTCCAGAGCACTAATGCGTCGGATGGTTGATTGTAGACGATTTTGTCAGACAAATCTTTGGATTCAGTCTTTGCCAAAAACTCTTTTTGCCGTTTGATTGTCTTGTTAACCTCTTGCATAGCTATATCTCGTGCTTTCTCGAGTATATCATTTGGTACTTCTTTTGCATCGCACTCTATCATATTGATCTTGTTTTCTGGTCCTGATACCAACAAGTTCATCTGTCATTGCTTGATTTGCTCTAGCGTTGGATTGACGATATAGTTCCCATCTAGATAACATATTCTTGCAGCACCTACTGGTCCATCGAATGGCACACCAGCCCTCATGATTGCCAACGAACTTCCAATGATGCTTATCACGCCCAAGTCCTGTTCTCCGTCAAGTGCCAATGGCATCAATGATACGACAATATCGTTGATCATTCCTTTAGGAAATAGCGGTCTGATTGTTCTATCTGTCAATCTTGCATACAGTACTGCCTCGTCTGAGGGTCTTCCCTCTCTTTTTCTAAAACGACCTCAGCCTATTTTCCCTGCTGCCGCATAATTTTCCCTAAAATCGACTGTTAGTGGAAGAAAATCTGTTTCTGGTCTTGGACTTCTTTCTAGTACAGCTGTAATCAAAAACACTGTTCCGTCTAATCTTATCGTCACCGAACCATCTGCCAAGACGGCCATTTTCCCTGACACGAACTCTAATGCATGATCTCATCGCTGACAAAGATGTTTGTGCTCTGTAAATTGCCTTTTACTTATCATGTGATAGCTACCAAAGATAAAAATGATTGGTGTCCTTCTTGGTGTCCGATGATTATAGAAGTTGCAAAGCGGTTCTTGCTTTGTAGCTTGTATAACCATCACGGCTCGCTCAAGAACACCTCGTGTGAGAGTATATGTATGCAAAGCATTGATTGCAAAATAAAGTTGCCTATAGTCATATGTGGCTCTTGACCGTTTATTTTTTATCAACCATGGATATCTTAGCTCAGCGTGTTTTGAAACGTTTCGCAGACAAGCATATCGGGAAACAAATCATTGGTACTGTTATTATCCAGTATCTTCAAAAACACTACGATCAGACTCTTGAGTGATTTGTCAGACATCATATCGTTTTCGTTAGGACGAATGATTTAGCACTGAAGATGAGGCTTTTCCAGGATCATGCCAGCGTACTTGCTGAGCTCAGTAGGTATCTTCTTAGACTCTGATACACCTATGAGCTCAAAGGCTTGAGATTTCGCTAAACGACTACTGCACTCTTGTTTTGTCTTGTATTTTTCTTATTCTCTATTCGAGAACATTTTCATCTTGCAAAGCCACGATGGTGAAGGTATTTGGCAACTTTGATACGAACTTGGACAATAAAATCATGTCATCGCATCGCAAACTCTACGGCGAAGACAACGTTCTGTATATTAGTAGAAGTGGCATTTACCTTTTTATCAAAGTTATTTTCCCTCTTGTCTGCCGGACTCTTACCGCAACGGTAGCCATCTTGTTCGCGTACTATTTTTTGTGAGGAAGTAATGTCGCATTTGTTATCGTGCGTATGATCGTGCTCATCCTTACTGGAGTTACTTTTTTCCTTATGGCTTACCACCTACTATACATCAAACTTATTGATTACTATATGGACTACGCCATCGTCAATCCTAGAGAGATTATCTCTATTGATCAAGATGGTCTTTTTCACAGGTCAGAAAGATCGCTTGATAGCGTTAAAATAAAGGCCATTGGCATAGAGAAACAATGACTATTGTCGAGTTTCTTCGATTTTTGATCACTGGTTTTCTTTTCTGAAGGTGATGCTGATGAGAATATGTGAGATATCAGACTCAAATATATTTATCGCCCAGAAAAGCTCAAACAACGCATTCTCAAAATCATCGAGGCATCTCACTATCACTACCCTACGCACTGATAATCTCTAGGTAACGATAACTTCTGTTCCCCTCATTGCATCAGTGCCTCGTTTGTCTATCGTGTCGATGTTACATACGTATATCGGCATGTTATTTTCTAATGCTAGTGCCATTGCACTGATATCCATAACATGGAGATTCTGTTTGATTGCATCAATCATGTGAATACTATCATACTTCTTTGCTGTTGAGTCTTTTTCTGGATCTGCGGTATAGACACCATCTACTCTTGTACACTTTATTACCACCTCGCAATCAAGCTCCAGAGCCCTATTGACTGCTCATGCATCGGTTGTAAAAAATGGATTTCCGGTTCCACCTGCACAGATAACAACATCTCCTTTTTCAAAATGCTCCATAGCAACGGTTTTGTTGAAGGTTGGCATAAACCTTGACATTGCCACTGAAGACAACGAAACAGCACCACCGCCATTTTGCTTGATAATGTCTGTGATTACCAAAGAATTAATCATTGTCGCCAGCATACCAGCATAATGTCCGATTGCTTGGTCAATTCCCTGTCACTCGTTTTTCCCTCTAAAAATATTACCTGCTCAGGTCATGAGTGCTATCTGGTATCAACGTTTTTGCAATCATAGTATTTTTTTCACTAAACCATGCACGTATTGGTTGTTTATACCATATCACTGTCATCACTCTAGTGATTCACCCGATATCTTGAGAAAAATCCTTTTTTTCATCTTCTATCATGTCAAGCTATAAAATCGTCTCTTTCTAATGGTAGTTATGATTTTATCTTTTGCAAAAAACTCACCCATAAGGGAGAGTTTCTTGCTATATAACATTACCCTAACTGCAGTCCTTGTAATCTTTCTACCCTTTGCTGGACAGTCGGGTGTGACCTAAATATGTTCATCCGTGTCTTTCCTCACGATATCATCAGTGTAGCGAAAGCATCTTGTTGTATCTTGGTGTTTTTATTCGCTTGCTCCAATTTTTGTAGTGCGTGAATCATCGAATCCTTATCCATCAACATGCGTGCACTGCCCTCGTCTGCCTGAAACTCTCTATACCTTGAATATGCCATGAGGACTATTGCAGCCAGGAGGGACAAAACAGTGTCCAAAAACATGACAACAAAAAAATAGGCAATGCCCGACAATCCCCCACCCTCATCATCTTTACTTGCAGTGCTGATTGCTATTGCTATGACTCTCGCGAAAAAGATAACGAAGGTATTGAGAATTCATTGTAATAATGTCATAGTCACCATATCACCATTGAGTACATGGGCCATTTCATGTCCGACCACTGATGCTATCTCTTTGTCGGAGAGACTATCGAGCAGTCATGTTGATACAGCAACAAGCGAGCTGTTTTTGTTTGGTCCGGTCGCAAACGCATTGGGTGTTGTTGCATGATAATAGCCAACTTCTGGCATCTTGACGCCATGCTCTTGAGCAAGACGCTGTACTGTAGTAAATACTACTGCGAACTTTGCATCTCCTTTCGCTGTCTTTTCGTCGAGTAACACTATTTTATATGCCTTTTTTGCTATCCATCTACTCATGGAGAGATTGATCAAGGCACCCACAAAACCAAATATGAGTGCGAATAGCAGCAGTCCACTATAGGTTCCACTTGTTATATCAAGACCAAAGAAACGTTGCAGTATGACTAATATGATATTGATCATGATAATGATCGCGATATTGGTCACAATGAATAGCCCATACCTTTTGAGTGTTGTTCACATAGCTTGTAGCACGGATGTAAATATTGTGCTATTGGTGATAGCGAATGATCGGCAAAAATCAAGAATGTCTATTATTTATAGTGATCTTGATAGGTACTCGCTGGATAGTTGTTCGACAAAATTATAGAGTGACAGCTCCTCTTGTTGCTTGGTTTTATAGGATCTGGCATTTACGCTTCTATTTTTTTGCTCTTGTTCTCACACGACAAGCAAATACGGTATCCTTAGCATTTCACCGTTTCTAATTTTTTTCGCGAATGAGTCAGACGAATCATCTACTTCTGATCTTATACTACTCTTTTTGAGAAGATTACTTACCTCGTGAGCATAGCCTTGAAATGCCTCAGCTACTGGCACTACTCTTACTTGGATAGGAGCTAGCCAGATGGGGAATGCTCCCGCAAAATGTTCTATCATTACTCACATAAAACGCTCTAGAGATCCGCTAATCGCTCTGTGGATTACCACAGGACGCTCTTTTTCACCTTCCTCATTTATAAAGCTCAGATCAAACCTTTCTGGTAAATTAAAATCACACTGAATCGTTGCCAACTGTCGCTCACGACCGATCGCGTCTTTAAACATAAAATCCAGTTTCGGCCCATAAAAAGCAGCCTCGCCCTCTATTCTCTTATAGGGGAGGTTGTTAGCATCAGCTGCTTTTTGCAAAGCAGATTCGGCCTTTTCTCGAACTTCGTGAGAACCAAGGTATTTGTCACTCTCATTATCCCTTACTGACAGTGAAACTCGATAATCATTGATCATTCCGAGCGTACCATAGAACTCAGATATAATGGATACTATTGTTGATACCTCTTGTGTTATCTGACCAACACGGCAAAACAAGTGTCAGTCATCTTGGGTGATAGCACGTACACGTGTCAGTCCACTCAATTGTCATGATTTTTCGTCTCTATAGACCGTTGCAGGCTCAAAGTATCTCACGGGCATATCACGATAGCTAAACTGGTTTGCGGCAAAAATCTGCATGTGATGGGGGCAGTTCATTGGTTTTACCATAAAATCCTCTTCTTTTCACTTAACCTGAAAGTTTTCCTTGTATAATTCATAGTGACCTGAACACTTATATAAGTCTGTTTTTGCCAAATGAGGAGTTCGCACCCTCTGATACCCCTTATCTTGGTGTAATTCCCATAGATATTTTTCTATTTCCTGGCGAATAATCATTCATTTGGGCTGTAGGAGAGGAAACCCAGCTCCCACCATATCAGAAAAACTAAATAGATTTAATTTTTTTCCCAATACCCTATGATCTCTTTTTCTCGCTTCTTCCATCATCGTTTGATAACTTTCTAACTCTTCCTTTGTATCAAAAGCTATGCCATACAGCCTCGTCATCATCTGGTTTTTTTCATCAGCCTGTCGATACGCACCTGCTATTTTATCAAGTAGCATTGCAGATGGCTCTAGATAGACAGTATCATCAACGTGAGGTCAGGCACATAAATCAACAAACACTATCACGTTGCAATCTAATCAATCTAGCTTGCCACTAAAGTAATGTGTCACCGACTCACACCGTTCCTTATATCACGGCTTGCAATCTTTGAGAAATTGGAACGCCTTTTCGTTAATGGTATTTATATAATATGTAACTTGCGTTTCTCATTTCTCCTTGAGTTTATCGAGTAGCTCTAACTTAAGCCTCTGCCCCGTAGTTTCACTAATCAGGTAACCCTCTTGCAGTGAACATGTGTACAACCTAAACTGTTGTCTTTCCTTCACCATTTGCCTCATTTGTTTTGTGAGCATCTTGAGTTCTTCTTCTCAGCATTCAATACCAGAAGTCAGACCTATATCGTAATAGAATCAATTTTCTAGAGCTGGCCCAGTACCGAGCTGTAGTGTCGGATCGATGTGTCTTTGAACTGCTTGTGCTAACATATGAGTTCGTGAATGACGCTTGGTCATTATAGGGAACACCTTTTCGTCTGACATGTTGCTATTGAGGGTATAAAACGCAGGTTTATAGTTATTTATTTTGCTAGCAATTACAAAGTGGAGCTTATAAAAACTCCCATCCGAACGGTGTTGGACAGGAGCTTTTGCTGGTATTTTTCTATCAACCATCACTCCTACACCATGGTAGTGCCTGTAGTGATGTTTTTCTGTGTCCAGCTTCTCATTATCATTACTATGTAACCAATGAGCTAATTTCCTCGCATTGTAGCCATATTTTCATTTTTTTCAATCACAGTTTAGTAGTTTAGTTAGTTGCAATGAATGCCTTTTTAGCCAGATCAACAGGGACGTCGTAGTATAATGCCACATCGGGCAGTGCATATATCGTAATACGAACTGTTGCCTTTAAGGCATCATCAACATTGATAATTTCATAAGTAAACCCTGGCGAAACCACGTCAACAAGACTATATGTATTGATTATTTTCTCAACCATATGGATTACCACCTGATTGTTTGTGAAACCAGATGTTGCTTTTGTTTCTCATCCCGTTCCTATTAGCTCAATGCCATCAAACACCCTGATTTTTTCACTTTGTTTGGATGATTGGTCAACCAATTCGTAACCTTCATAGGTCCCACCATACCGTTCATAAGGCATTTTTTTTACTAGTATTGATTGATCATCGGCATATACGATTGCCATCTCGCATTTCGCAAATTTCTCTTCATTGGGATCATTGGCGACAATCTTTACCCTCTCATCTGCATCACAATCTAAGCTGTAGACATGTATTTCGTATCACGCATCTTCACATGTAGGACTACTCGTTCCCAATTGCAGAGGATAATATAGTTTACTACCTTTTTTGTACAATTGACTGATCAGTGCAACTTTGTTGGGTCGCTGTGCATCGAGGTAGTTGAAATGACGACCATCTTCTAGTGAACAGGCTTTTGACTGACTGATAGTTGCATCCTTTATAATTGTCGCCATACATTGTTGTATCAGGTCTTCATCACCCTCATTCTTGTCAACATAACAGTCACTAAACTTCTTCAAACGAGGATCAATGGTCTCTCATTGTCATTTTTCTATTACTTCACCACCAACTAAGCTTTTTGTTCATGGCTCTAGGTATACTACTGTGACTAGTGCACTGTAAATGGCGTTTTTTGCATAACCACGTATCAAGTAGGCGTTGCCGCCCAATTTCATATTTCAGTTTTTTATGCCAATATTGTAACTAAAGTCTTTGTCTCAAGGGGTAAATTTATCAATCGTATCAACTCTCCCGTCTCAATCTCGAACAACTTCGATGTTCGCTATGTCACTTCTCACCTTGCCTTGTATTGTTAGTGTAGGTTCTGTTGTTCAAAACACACTATATACGAACTCATGACGTCAATCAAATATCAGCTGTCACCCCATAGCCTCTGCTCACTGGATCTCCGGCTCTATGTAGATGTCGCTTATATTATCTTGAACAGGCTTTGTTGCTCACGCCGCTTCGTAACTCACGATGACTTTACTTGGACCAGGAAAACGTGCTAACAATCCAACATCTACTGCACGGGATCAGCTATAGGTCTCTGCCTCAAACTTCAGCTGGAGTCCACCCAACATAGACCATGCCACTATCTGAACCTGTTTGTTTTTACTATGGTATGCCGCATCATAGATACGGTCAAGAGCACGCTGCTGTTGATCACGCGTCGCCTCGTTAACCACATTCGTTGTTTCTGCTATCTTTTGTTGTATGTTTGCTGGCACAACAAGCTGAGCATACACACACGCCGTTGATAGCAAGATACACGAGATTGCTGTTCGGATGCCTTTTTTCATCGCCTACTTTTTTCTAAAGACTTTCTTTAGTGTATGTATTTTATTAGCTTCTGCAATTCATAGGTATGTTTCGTATATTTTTTCTCTACCACTCATCTGTGTTTTTATGACATTTTCAAAACTAGCCACTGAGGTTAGCAGTTTTTGTTTGATTGTTATAGCATGTATACACAAAGCATTTTTGATTACCATATTGTCTTTTATGATTCTTTTTGTAATCTGCAGTTGTATTGCTGTCCTGCAATATTTTATTTTTTTGTAAGAAATACGTATGAAGCTGATTTTTGTGACGTGAGGAGTCATTTCTGGATTATGAAAGTGAATTACTGCTGCATCCATAGGGAGATTACTCAAGTGATCTGGATATCGTGTCAACCTCATCAAACTTGATCCCTACCTCAATGTGGATGCGGGAACAATGTCTCCCTATAGGCATGGAGAAGTGTTTGTCACTGATGACGGCTTCGAGACAGATTTGGACTTATGACACTATGAAAGATTTGTTGATACTTCGATGACGAGAGATAACAGCGTCACTACTGGTAAGATTTACAATACCGTATTGGAAAAAGAAAGAGAAGGAAAGTATTTAGGCGATGATATTCAGGTCATACCCCATGTCGTCAATGAGGTGAAGGAAGCTATTATCAAAGTTGCGTCCTCCTACGATGTTACCATTGTAGAAATTGGCTGAACAATAGGCGATATAGAGGGTCCCCATTTCACTGAAGCTGCTAGACAATTGAGAAAGGATATTGGCAAAGAAAACGTTCTTTATGTCCACGTTGTTCCTCTCCTGTATCTTAGCTATTCTAAAGAGTTTAAAACAAAACCTATACAACATTCACATAAAGAACTCACCAAACTTGGCATACAAGCGGATATCTTTGTATGTAGGTCTGATTATGCTATACCACAACACGTCAAAGATAAAATCTCACTTTTTTGTGATATAGATCCAGACTGTATCATCGAAAACATTAATTGCAAAAGTATTTATGAAGTACCTTTGCACTTTCAGCAACAAAAGGTTGAAGAGATTGTACAACGCAAACTCTGACTAGAGATTGTTCATTCCACCATTGATCAGCGATCTGCATGCGTTTCCAAGCTTCTCAATGCCACCGCAAAAGTCAGGATTGGCATGGTCTGAAAGTATGCTCATATACAAGACTCCTATATTAGCGTTGTCGAATCATTGCATCATGCTGCTGCTGCACACAACGTTGCATTGGAGATAGAGTGGATTCATGCAGAGGATTTTGAACATGAAGATAAACTATCGGACATCAAATCACGCATTGATGGGCTTATTGTTCCTTGAGGATTTGGCACGAGGGGTATGGAAGGCAAGATCGCTGCGGCAACATTTAGTATGACCCAAAAGATACCCTACCTTTGACTATGTCTGGGCCTTCAAATGGCTGTTATTGCTTTTGCTAGACATAGGTGTTGACTCCTCGATGCCCATACTCTCGAAGCAGAAAAACCTACGACTCATCCTGTTATTAGTTTGATGCCTGGTCAATCGGAAACCTTATCCAAAGGTGCTAGCATGCGTCTGTGATCTTATGATGCCATTCTTACTCCTGGTAGCCTTACCTCTTCACTTTATGAACGCTTCGGACTCACTACCGAAACCGACCTTGGTTTACTGATAAGTGAAAGACATAGACATAGATATGAAGTCAATCCCGAATATGTTTCTCTCTTAGAGCAACACGGTCTCCTTATTGCTTGACGTAATCCTCAGCACAATTTGGTAGAATTTATTGAATTGCCTGAGCATCCCTACTTTCTTGCCACACAAGCTCACCCTGAATTTAAATCAAGATTGGACAGACCGCATCCCCTATTTTATGGACTGATTCAGTCCTGCTTGCGTTGTGTGCAATAAGTTCTATATTCGTCTTTTCTTTTTGAATACTATAATCATCGTGGTAGCTAGAACGATAATAAGTACTACCACTACCATAAATGCAAAGGGATAATCTTGGAAGGGAAGTAACACATTCATTCCATATAATCAGGTAATGAATGTCATGGTTCCTACTATGGCCGTGAATATAGCCAAGACACCTACTACGGTATTTGTTTTCATATTCATTAGTGTGTTGTAGGTATCAGACAGTGATCATGTGTGTTGATAAATAACCGATACATGGCTCGTCACCTTGTCGATCTTGTACTGCATATCTTCGAAATAGACATCTAATTCCCCCTTGAAAAACTTTAGAGCTGATTTTTGTAGTTCTGTGATTATTTCCCCATGGGGACTAAATGCATGCCTGAGAAAGATCGCATTCCTTCTTTTGATCATAAGATTTTCGAGCAAATCTTTGGGGATACTCTCATTATCAAACATTTTTTCCTCTAAGACAGTTATGTCGCTATTGAATCTCACCAGTGACTTTAGTACTTTGTCATACATTCCGTCAAGTAGTTTATACAGTACGTAATAGGGGGAGGTTTTGTAGTCTTCCTCACTACTTTTTGCCATTTCGTCTTGGTAGTCTGCTTTTATTTTCCTGACTATTTTTGTTTCAGAGTTTACGATAGTGACGAGAAAGGTTTTTCATAAAATAATAGAAAGTTCATTAAATACATACTTTTGCTTTTCTTTGATATATTTAGGGAAATGAATAATCATGAATAGGTGATCGTCATATATATCTATCTTATCTTGTGTTGCAGTCTCCAACATATCTTCTATGATGATATCGTGGAAATCATAGTAGTCTGACAGCTCCTGCACTTCTGCTTCAGTTGGTGATGTTAAATGCATCCATTGCATATCCCCTATTGTCATGATGTTTTCTTTCATAGGCATCATTGATTGCGATAAAACTGTGTACTCTTTTTTGCTTACAAAGTATACTATCTTGTTAAGGATTCGTCAATATACACGATACTTTTGCTATGTCATTAGCTACAATGTCTTGAGAGCATGCACTTATTCCTATGAGAGCTCAACCTCTTCACTATGGGCACATTAATCTGTTGGTTACAGTTTCGCAACACTACCGTAGATGCACTGTGTTATTGTCCCCAGGCACAGATAGCGAAAATGATCCCTATAGCTTTGACTTGAGGGAAAAACGACTCACTCAGGCCTTTTCATTGTACTGATGTCACTATGCTATTCAACCGCTACCACGCTTCCCTTCTCCGTCCCATAGTCAGAAGACTTCAAAAGATATTTCCCTCATGCAAAAGAGGTTTGCTACTATTTGATGAAGAAACTTTATCATCGTCAGTGGCAATCCCCATGTCATAGACTTGTGTGCCACTGTCTATCATTTTCCTTTTCTTTTCCTTACTCAGGATAAACCGCTTGATTGGATGCTACCTGTCGACAATCCCTTTACAAAACTTGAAGCTAATTGATCATATATCCGTTCTTTACTGCACACTAGGCAGTTTGATATAATAAGCCGCTTTGTGCCACCTTATGTACTCGACGATATGCAATCGCAGTTATTGCAAAACGATAACTGCTAGGATATACTCTTGTATCTTTGTTTTACCAAACCTCATGGACAATACTACACCCATCAATTATGATCTCGTTATTGCGGAGGCAATTGACTGTCAGAGCGATCAGCTCGTCAATGGCACCTGTACATTTAATGTCAATGAAGCAATTGGCATTAAAAAGTCTAATCCACATGATAGTGTCTGAATCGTTGTTCAAGATGTTATTCTAGCTGGAACAAGCTTTATCGGTACTGTTCTGGTACTTGCGCTCATCACGTCAGGAATCATGATGATACTCTGAGGATCAAGCGGTAGTAGCTCTATGGCAAGTAATGGGAAAAAATGAGTACTGTATTCGATTATCTGACTCATTCTTGTATTATCTAGCTATGCTATCATAAGACTTGTTCAGTTTGTAGCGAGAGGTTAAGTCCAAACATTGACATATTCAAAAGAACAAATCCTAGTTTGACTGATCGCTGAGTGAAAACACCATAATTTGACTTCAACCTCATAGGCTACGTTGTACGATATTTGTTATTTCTTGTTGGAATCTTGCTTTATCTACTTGATACATTTTGAGGAGGTTTGCATATTGCAAGAAAATAAATTTCTCGTCTTCGGTGAGTTGCTCAAATTGGTCTTTAAACTGTTGGTTTTGACTTGCCTGTAGCTGCACTGTCGCAAACACTTTTTTCGGATCAACTATCTTGCCATAGACATCGGCCAAATCTTCTACCGCTTGACCGTTCGGTACCCTTTGTGCGAAGATACTGAGGATAACTCAGCCGAGTTGATCAGCCTTATCTCTGAAAAATCTCGCTCAACCAAGCATGGTTCTTGCAGCGATTTCATCAGACACTCATACTTGGCTCATGATGTTTTGCAACGAGGTACTATCTAGTTTGTAGGCGTATTTTACTCCCAAATTATTGGAATAATCTAATTTCATATAGCCATCCATAATCATTCTTGTCATCATAGACATCACTCCATCATCAATGATAGCACCGTTCGCATCTTGTTGCATAAAGAATCTATAGAAAAGTGATTTGTTCCCCTCTCCCATCACTACCGTTGCTATATTGGGATCAAGTACTATATACTTTGTTTTTTTGCCTTTCAATCTCAGGTAAGAGGCACACATATCACCATCGGACATATGTTGCCACAGAGATCAGACCATTCCATCATAAATGATATTATGTTGATTGTTTAAAAAATACTGTGCATAGGTTCCCGCTATCCATATTCCGTCATCATCTTTTCTCGAGTTCGTTGCTTCCAATAAGTAGTTGTAGTGACCGAACTGTCTATTAAACACCTCTTTCCACGTATAAGGTTTAATCACATCCTCTTTTGCACTCACCTGATTCCCCTGAGAGGTAATCACATAATCTTTCCCTATTGTCTGTTTGTAGTAGGTAAAAGGTCCACCTGCTCACTGAGAGGTAATCCTGGTCATATTAAACGCCAGCTGAATTACTCACCGAATCAGAAATGTTCCTAGAAGTACGGGAAAGACCTGATTGTAATATGGTAGCCTTGAAAGACTTTTTTTCATTTCATACAACACCATCACACATGATGCTATTGTCCGGAAAATTAGACCGGCTCAATACCACAATATTGCTGATCCTATCAACATCCATACAAACCATCATACAAGTGTTGCCAGCAATAGTATTAAGAGCCTTTTTTCCCATGATACGAGTGCATGTACTAGTCATATAATCATGATGCAGTATACTAATATTCGTATGAACCCGATATCAGTGTAGTAGCTTGATAGATTTTGGAGAGATCGATTATAGGAAATATTGAGTGGCACCAGAAACTTGTATGGTACCGAGATACTCGTTGCATCTGTCAATACGACTCTGGATGATCGATAGGTATTTACTTCTTTGATAGCATTGACTGCTAAGATGTCTCCTGAATCGACTTTTTGCATGAGAGTGTCTAAGTAATCGTATGCCTTACTTCATGGTCTGAACTTTTCGCGGATTCAGCTCATTGTTTCTTTGTCTCGAACAGAAAGACTCGCTCTCTGGACGCATAACTTTTTGGCCAATTCGTTTGTACTGTAACAATAATTAGTCCTTGGGAACAGGAACTTTAACAGAGCATAGCCCACCCTAATTGGTCAATATTGTTTTTTTTCTTCATCACTCCACGTTTTAGGATCAGAGAATTTTCTTTGATCAAACCCAACATATCTTCATAGATCTTCTGCATAGGTTTCTCCTAGTTCCTTCATGTCTTTATACAAATTTTCGAGTGATCACCTTCACAAAGACTCTATTGAGCACTGATCAAAAGAAAGTGACCTTTTAGTACCTATTTCCGGTAATCCCGGGCTATTAGTTACTATCAATGTCCTCGGATCGATTTTTTTGGTACGATCTTGTGTGTGGTATCACATAAGATACTGCGTCATTATTGACCTTAGCTCAAATCACTCATTGTTCCATAAACGACCACTTACGATATGAGGTGTCTTGATGATCACAATAGCAAGGGCTGTCAGAGCGACCCACATGCTTATATAATATAATCGCTGTCTTAATTTTTTTCGTTTGGTTATAATGTCGGGAACGAGCAACAGTGCTCATGGGATGAATTTTTTTCGTCACGATGCATCCATATATTGAGCGATACTTCCCATTTGTAGTTTTGTAATCATACTTAGTGCCACCGCAGCAGCTCCTAGGAGGAACAAGGCCCCAAACCCTACTCCAACAAATACTAACAGGAAAATCAGGATATCTATAAACGCAGAGGGTTTGGCACTGATTGCCAGTGCAAAAAAAAGACTTGATACTCCCAAGTATTGCAGTATTTTGGAACTGTTATTGTTTGTTGTTTGTTTAAAGTGGTTTAACATAATAAACCCTCCCATTACAGCAAGAAGAACTAGGGCCATCACACCTAAATCATTTTTGTTGTCAACGAATACGAGAAAAGCTCCCATTCAACTTGTTAATCGCAGTAATATCATAAACCGACCCAAAGAAAGTACCCGCCTGTCATCTCCCTTGTCCGAAGAGAAAGATTCTTCTACATCTTCTCCTTCTGCGTCATGTTTTTTCAGCCATTTTCTGATCTCTGCAATTGCTCACAGACCAAAACTCATTACCAAAAATCAGCTCATGAAATTCATCACGATAGCAATTGTATCAGGTGATAATCGAAAGAAGTTTGCTATTGGCTTAATGAGTGCAAACCAAAAAGCTATGAAGGCATACCAAATATTTCATCATCCAATAGGGAAAACTCATGAGTTGTTTGCTCGAACTTTGGGGATAAACATGTATGCATGGTTAGCATCCCAAGCTGTTGGGTAGGGAATAAACGAGAGCTGTAATCAGTAATTTATGTATAAAATGGATAGTATGAATAGAACAAACATGAGAATAGTTTGAGTGTTTGTTTTCATTTTTTTCACTTGAAACACTTTTAGCTGTGTCATCAGGAGAGTGGTGTAGATAGCTACTTCTTTTTTTTGTTTTCGAATGATGAATATTCATCCGAGGAACAACAACCAGACTACAAGTGGGTAGAACAGTTGTGCTACGGTTAAAAAATGATTCAGTAGCATAAATGTCGCCAAACCTATACCAAACACCAGTAACATTTCCGTCAATGTATGTTCTTTGAATTTTACGGTTTTTTCGTTAATCCGTGTTCACAATGATAATAAAGCAATGATGACATAGGCCAACAAACTTACCAAAACGGCAGTGTTTATTGCTATCATCATCGCACCACCAGTCCCCATAATGTCTGATTTATATCAAACGTGTGCTCGAGCAAATAATATAGTGCCTATCAACATAGCCCGGCCAACTCACTTTCGTGTTATATTTTTTGCATATGCTACATATAAGGCAGGTATCGCAGAAAATAATATCCCCTTCACTATCATTCGCCATCCACTACTGTTTGACAACATATTGTTGTAATAACTATGCTGTGCCATGAATGCTGAGAAATTTTCTAATCAGATGATTGTAGATACGAAAATTAGCAACGCAGCGACTGTCCAATGCCATCGTTTCATGAGTGGGAAGATGAGTGTTAAAAAAAGAGGTGCTTATTTTTTGTGGCGGAGCACTAATAACAATTCTCTTGTCAATGGCACTAGGCCGAACAAGATCAATAGTATTGAGATGATCATCATAGAACCAAACCCCTTGAACACGTTTACACCCATCATGAATAGTAAAAGAGCTATCAATCCTGTACTGAGATTCCCGTCCCTGATTGGGAATCGTGATCTATTACAAGCCTCAATAATTGCATCCTTTTCGCTCATTCATTTTTTTTGTTTTTCTTCACGAAGCCTCTCCAATACCAATATCGTCGCGTCCACACTCATTCCAACTGTCAGAATAATCGCTGCCAAGCCACTCAAGGATATCACGTATCAGATCAACTTCAATACACCACCAAGATAGATAATGAACGTCAATAGTACAAACAGAGATACTAACGAATGACGCTTACCATACAGAAGTATCATATACAGATAGATCAAAACAATACCTAGCAGACCAGCCCACATCATTCCCTTCAGAGCCTGTGTACCAAGTGTTGGGCTAATCCTTTCTTCCTGTGTCAAAATCAGTGGTGCTGGAAGTGCCCCCTCATTGAGATCTTTCACGAGTTTTTTGGCACTTTCAAGATCAAAGGACCCTGATATGAGAGTTTCTCCACCACAGATTTTGTCCTGAATAACTGGATTTGTTTTCAAAACCCCTCCTACAAAGATAGCCATTTGCCTACCAATATTTTGTTCGGTGATGTTGCAAAATATGCTCTTACCCTCATCATTAAACTGAACTATCACTGCTGGCTCTCAGAGCTGTGTTTGTCCTATTCTTGCTAATTCAAAATATGCACCATTGAGTAAATTCGCATCTATAGGATCCTTCGCAGGTACTCGTGATGATATATCTTTGACAAATATTTCCTCATATGAGTACACCCAATCTGTTTTTAACTGTTTCTCGATACTTTCTACTTCACTCGCACTCACTCCCGCCATACGATGTATATCATACATGGATTGATCTGTCGCTTTTTTATTTTTTGTTCCTACAACATATGATATCGCCTCTGTTGGGTAGGTTTTCCATGAAATATTCTCTGTTGGTTCTGTGAAGGCAGGGACAACGCCCAACAAGGCGGACTCCTCTAACCATCCTTCGTATACTTTCATCAAGCCCGATGAAGTGAGAGCTGGTTCTTTACCATCTTGTAAGTCTTTGACTATTTCATCAATATTGGGCACACTTGTAGCATCATATTGATATACTATCGCATCATAGGCCCTTTGACCTGAGAAAACTGGTCCATTGTTGTAAATAAATTCTTGATCAGATGCCACGTAGGTTGCTTCTCCTGATACGCCTTTATTGTTGGTTTCGTAATCTTGTGAGTAGTTTTTTTTATTTGCTACTGCGATCGCTTCGAACTTGGTGGCTGTAACTTGCTCAACTGCGTTCGATGACCTATCGAGCAATCTCAGAATTACGTACCCGTTTAGGTCTTTCAGCCCCTGATTTTCGTAGACAGGAGAAAAATCCTGGTATAGTCACTCTAGTAACTGAGCATAGACTGCACCTGTTGCTGCGGCATTGAGTGTGCCCACATTATTTTTGTACATTGTAGGCATGTTTTCTAGACTGACTTTGTTGTTGAGCGTGTAATAAATGTCATCTGATTGCTTATTTGACGCCACGAACTCAAACTGTGATGGGTCTTTTAGTACTTCCTGTAACATGCCCTGAGCCAGTTGTTTTCTTGCAATTTTTTCTTGGTCTCCTGCCTCTTCTTGTCTTTGTAATTTAAACTCTAATTCGACCGTTTTCCCTATGATGGCCTTTGCCTCATCTACATCTTGTACTCAGCCCAACTCAACGACTACGTATTCTTGATCATTGAGCGTGGTTGGGTAGGAGTTATAATCACTGACGCCAAGTTTTGATATCCTATTGTCTATCTGCGTCAATATAATTTGTTCTGCGGTTCTTTTTGCTTGTGTAAAGGCAAAGTTATCTTTGAATTGTTCTTTATATTTTGAATAGTCGATCCTATAACTCAATCTTGTACCTCCAGCTATGTCCATACCAAGCCTAAAACTCGATAAGCCATCGGGAGTGAGAATCAACTTATTTGCTCCTGTCTCTGTGTCTTTTGTCCATCAGACAAAGAAAATCATTATGAGTGATAGGAGTACGAGGGAGGACAGTACAAACAGCTTTTTGTTTTTTTGGTACAAACGGTTCATTTCAGCGATTTTCCTCTACAATATAAAGATGTGGTGTTATGTGTGTAACGTGTCATGTGTTAGTGTTTTATGCCTATTTTGCAAGGCTAGTTAGTTTGGCTCTGTCAATGCCAGTATTTTATTTTTCGTATGAAAACGCTCCTGCACATCTGTGGTCAAACGCAATGCTTGAATATAATACTTCACCGCTTTTGCCTTTTCTCCCTGCTGTAGATAATAATCTCATAACGCCTCAAATATGAAGCCTTGTGGGTATTTTTTCGCTAATACTAATAATTTTTTGACTGCATCTGCCGGATTCCCCTCATACAAGAGTTTACCCACATAGCCCAGATCGCAAACTGATGTGTGTGCTGTGCCAATCGACTCATAACAGTGTTGTAGTACTTTGGTTGCTAAATCCGGATTTGACTCTATCAGGCTATAGCTTTGTCCATAACGCATGGGCTCAAAATAGGCCATCAAAAAATAGCTATAATAATCGCTTGGCTCCATTTTTTCCCCCAATAGATTTTCCATGTTAGCGACAGCACTTTTCTCATCGCCAAGTGCATGATAGCTCAGCATCAAATATCTATACATATCGGACCTCAGATAGGACTCATCGACACCGACAAAATACAAAATTGCTTCTTGGTATTTTCACTCTCGGTAGGCTATGACTCCTAGCAAAAACTGGTACATAGACCTCTGTTCTGTATCACGTGCTAGAAGATCGCGAGTGTAGCTTGCTGACTTTTTTCGTTCCTTACGCAAAAAATGACTATAGGCGAGTATTTGGTAGGGCAAAATGTAATTATCATCCTCATAGAGAACATCCAGTGCGACTTTCTGTGCGATACTTACGTATCTGTACTGTAACAATGTTAGTGCATGCAAAGCTTTTGTATAGTAGGAGGGTGCATATTTTTGCGACTTGACGTACTGCATATCTTGTGCCATAGCTTGCAGCAATCATTTCTTTTGTGGATCAGTAACACCATTGAACTCTTTATACATATCGTCGACGTTCCCATTTCGGAAATCGATAAGACCATTGTATAATGCTTGTGTGCTGGCACTTATTTTATTTGCTCCTGCCAGAGCAGCTACTATCTTCTGTAATCAGGCAATACTGCTAGGCTGCTTGATATCGAGATTACTACTATTGGCATAGATGAATAGATAATCATCCCAAGACACTAAATGTGGTATCAGCTGTTTATTCTGCTCTAGATATGCATATGCTTCATCAAATTGGAAGTCATTGCTATACTCTTTGATCATGAGGGTCAAAATCTCATCATTGTTTTTTGCTTCATATACAGCCTTTAGCACATCTATATCATAGTTTCCATTTTCTACAATCTGGATAACTTTGTCTGTATTTTCCTGACTCAACTCCTCAACCAGTTTATCCACTACGGTATCATCTGATTGTGTGTCTGATGAGGCATATTGTGGTGATGCTCATGCAATAGTGTGTGACGAAAGCGGGTCAGCAAAAGAGTGTTCTTCGACTGCATAGATTTTTTCGTTTTCACTTGTGTTTTTGTGCAAAAACACGAATTGGACCCACAAAATCATAACGATAAGGGCAATACTATTGATGATTGTGTAAGTTCTTTTATCCATTGCATCCTAATGACCCAAATAGTAGTCTATTTTTTTTCTGTTTTCGTAGAGGTAGAGCGTATTGTCATATAATTGTGCGACTGTTACTGGTCAGACTCATCATGGTACTGGCGTAATTGCCTGTACTGTATGGACAACATCATCAAAATCAACATCTCCCACTGCTTTTCCGTCCTTATGACCATAACCCACATCTACTATTACTTGTGAGCCATCGTTACGAAGAAAGCTTTTGTTGATGAGATGCACTTTCCCCGTGCAAGAGATCACATAATCAGCTGCTTGACAAAGCTTTTTTACATATACTTGGTCACTGTATTGATTGCAGGATAGCACTGTAGCTCAACGCTTCATAAGTTCAATCGCAAGGGGCTTGCCTGTCAGATTACTCTGACCCAGTACAGCTACCACTTTAGTTTGCCACTGGCTATGGTCATAAAATTCTAACAATGCTACTACTGCAGCTGGGGTCGCTGGCAAAAAATCAATTATTCCCTGAGCTGAGAGCCCATTTACCAGCCCCCCTAGTCAATCTACATCTTTGGTGGGATGTATGCGAGTACATAGTCTTGCTGATTCAGCAGCTAGTGCCTCTGGCAGTGGCAACTGCAACAACATACCGATACAGGTCGCATCTGCATTGAGTTGATCAATGAGCGTTATGATATCTTCGGCGGTACGCATCTGACCAGACTGCCCGTAGACACGCACGTGCAAACCGACCCTTTGAGCATATTCGTGTTTTTTTCTCACATATACCTGCGAACTCGCATTATCACCAATTCGAATGATCGCAAGATAATGCTGTGATCACAGTCAGATTGCTTCTATTTTCTTTTTTTGTCTTTGCATCATGGTTTCTATGAGCGGTTTCCCCGCCAGTATTTTTGCCATTCTTTGTGTGAGATAAAATAGAATCTCCTGTCCGGGTTGATTACAGTGTAACGGTCGCTTTGATCGCTGGATGGTGATTGTAGTTAAGGATTGTAATGTCTTCGTATACAAAATCATCTATTGACGAAACACTAGGATTCAGCTGGAGTGTTGGGAAGGGCTTCGGTTCGCGATCCAACTGTTCCTGTACTTGTTCATAGTGATTGTTGTAGATGTGAGCATCTGCTATCGTATGCACGAAATCACCAGCTTGGAGCTGGCAGACTTGTGCTACCATATGAGTCAGGAGAGCATAGGATGCGATATTGAATGGCACACCAAGAAACATGTCCGCACTACGTTGGTAGAGATGGCAGCTGAGCTTACCGTTCGCTACATAAAACTGGTATAGCGTGTGACAGGGTGGTAATGCCATTTCTTCAATATACTCTGCATTTCGTGCACTTACGATGATTCTGCGGGAGTAGGGGTTGTGTTTAATTTTTTTGATAGCGTTTGCTAGTTGGTCTATATGTCACCCCGTCTTGGTCGGTCGACGCCTTCGTTGTTGCCCATAGACTGGTCACAATTCACCGTATTTGATGGCAAATTGATGGTTCGACGCTATTTTTTCTGCAAACTGGTCAATGGTTTCTCCTTGATAGTCTGTGCTTTTTTGGTAACGAACGAATGGTCGCTCATTTCGTATACGTACTTTGTTTTGACACAGGTACTCGATATTCGTTGATCAGGATATGAGTCGGAGCAGCTCATGAATAATGGCTGAATAGAACATTTTTTTTGTTGTTAACAAAGGGAATCCCTGCGATAGGTCAAATCTCATTTGAGCACCAAAAACGCCCCTTGTACCTATGGTTGTGACTCACTCTTGGTAGGCCGCATCTTGTTTATCCGTGCCGTTTTCTCTTTCAACGCCCTCTTGTGCTACCCTACGCAATACATTGAGATACTCGTACTCTGGATGCTGCATGTGTTATGTTCGGCTAAAAACTGCCTTTACTCGTTCTTTGCATAGCTAATAAAGTCATATTCATCGTGCTTTTCTCTTCTGATTTCATGAAAGTTTTTTTCAAACGGCGGAAAGTGCGTGTCGCCCTCATAGTCTTTTTTGATCAGGGTGAGTTCGATGTAATCACAATAGGGTAAGAGCTCTTGGTATATCTGAGCACCTCCAATGATATAAGTCTTTACTCACTCCGCCCCTCCTCTTAGCTTCTGTAACAGTGTCTCGGTCTCGTGCACTACTTCAACACCGCTGGCTACCCGACTTGTATTGTGTGTGAGCACTATATTGTGTCTGTTGGGCAATGGTTTAGCGATAGACTCAAAGGTTTTTCTTCCCATCACAACGGTATGTGATGTCGTGAGCTTTTTAAACCTTTGTAGATCAGCTGGATAGCTCCAGGGCAAAGTATTGTTGTTACCGATCACCCTATTAGTAGACATTGCTGCAATTGCGATCATGGTCATAGTAGCCTATCTTTTTATCAAAATTACTCGATTCTTTGTAGTTATTTATTCTCGAGAATCTATCCATTTTGAGCAATTGTAGCACCTGGACAAAAAAAGTGCTTCTTTTTCTTGCAATTACAAAAATATTTCTGTATTATAGCACTCGCAAATATCTGGTGCTATCTTCTGATAGCTCGTATTTTATTCACATTTAACACTTAGAAATACTATGGCAAAAATTATTTGAATCGATTTGGGTACCACCAACTCATGTGTTGCCTATATGCTCGGAGACAAGTCTGAGGTTATTGCTAATAAAGAATGAAAAAGAACGACTCCTTCGATTGTCTACATCAAGTGAGACGAATTGCTCGTTGGTGATATGGCAAAGAGGAAAGCTATCCTTGAGCCCAAAAACGTCATCTATGAAGTCAAAAGGTTTATTGGTAAAAAGTATAAAGAAGTAGCTAAAGAGGCAAAAAATATGCCCTATGATACCAAAGAAGGCAAAGACTGAGGTGTTGTGATCGTTGTTGATGGCAAAGAATACAAACCCGAACAAATCTCCGCCTTTATCCTCCAAAAAATCAAGAAGGATGCTGAGGACTACTTGGGCAGCGACATAACACAGGCAGTCATCACTGTCCCAGCCTATTTCAATGATAGCCAAAGAAATGCTACGAAGGCAGCTGGAGAGATTGCTGGATTGAAAGTAGAGAGAATTATCAATGAGCCGACTGCTGCTTCTCTCGCCTATGGAGAAGGCAAAAACAAGGATGAAAAAATTGTTGTCTATGATCTGTGAGGTGGTACTTTCGATGTTACTGTCTTGGAAATCGGCTCAGAATGAACCTTTCAAGTCCTATCAACAGCTGGAGATACGATGCTCTGAGGTGCTGACTTCGATGAAAGAGTAATTCAATGGATTGTGGATGAATTCAAGAAGAAGGAGGGCATTGACTTGAGAGACAATGCTATGGCAATGCAAAGAGTCAAAGATGAAGCAGAAAATGCAAAGAAACAATTAAGTCAGACCGAAAGGGTTGATATCACTATTCCCTTCATCACCACTGGTCCTGATGGACAACCAAGAAACCTCGACATGGCCTTGAGTAGGTCACAGTTTGAACAGATGTGTAAGGACCTGATGGATAGATGTAAAAAGCCTGTTGAACAAGCCCTCAAAGACTCTAAATTGAGCAAAAACGATATCAATGAAGTCATCTTGGTCGGATGATCTACCAGAATGCCTTGGGTCAAAACTATGGTCAGAGATATCTTTGGTAAAGAAGCAAAATCCACGGTCAATCCTGACGAATCTGTGGCACAAGGTGCTGCTATCCAATGATGAATCATCCAAGGAGATGTTAAAGACATCCTTTTATTGGACGTGACTCCTCTCTCGTTAGCTGTAGAAGTCGAGTGATGACTTGCTCATGTCATGATAGCGAGAAACACGACCATCCCTGCCAAGAAATCAAATATCTATACGACTGCTCAAGATGGGCAAAGTGCCGTCACGATCCATGTCGTCCAAGGTGAAAGAACAATGGCAAGAGATAACAAATCACTGTGACAATTTAATCTCGAATGAATACCCGCTCATATGAGGAGAGGTCAGCCACAGATTGAAGTTACCTTTGATATCGATGCGAATGGTATCTTGCACGTCCATGCACAAGAAAAATCTACTGGCAAGGAGCAAAAAGTTACTATCCAAGGTGCGACCAACTTGAGTGACGATGAGATCGAAGCAGCCAAAGCTGATGCTCAAAAGTTTGCTGAGGAAGACAAAAAGAAAAGAGAGATGATTGAAAGCAAAAATAGACTTGATGCAGTGATCTATCAGCTGGAAAATATGAAAAAAGACAATGCTGACAAAATCCCTGAGGATGAAAAGAAAAAAATCGATGAAATGATTGATGAGGCAAATAAGCTTAAATCTGACGAAGGAGCTACAAAAGAACAAATCGATGCAGAGATAGAAAAGTATGGAAAGGAAATCGAAACACTCATGAGTAAGTATAATGCTGCAGACACAACACAAAAGGCAGACCCTGATGACATCATCGAGGGAGATGCAGAGGTTGTCGATGCGGATAAGGACAATAGGTAAAAGCGTTGACACGACACTTTACTATAACAAAAAACACTGCCTCAAGGGGTGGTGTTTTTTTGTTTATGCACGTGAAAAAGCCTCAACAACGCTTTTGTGCATGGCTCGATTAAGTAACACTCGTTTATTGTCTCATCTCAGTCACAGGTCTTGGGATCACATTCTTGTTGTCCGTCTTACTCATTCACCAGTAGTCCCTATCTTTTCCGCACAGTAGTTGGTCCGTCCTTCTTGTAGACTCTTCGATAATATTGTATACTCCTTTTCTTTCTCTTTCGGTAATGTTCCAAAGAGATTATTTTTGTAATGTTGAACAACTCCTTGATGAGGCAATATGGCTATTGTGCGGCCAGTCTCTTTGTCCACTGCTATCCTCGTTGGGCTGATTCATTCTATTGGAATCTCCTCCTCCTTACACCACGTAACGAAATCTCCTATTATCTCATAATATCTCCTTACCTCCTCCACTGACATATTCTTATAGATTCTTACAAACTCTTTAGCCTTTTTATTATCAATGACCCGGCCATCAGGCACGTCTATGACTGCATCGTAACCTCTTTGTTGCATGATGGCGGGAATGTTTCCGCTGGGAATACTTGACAGAACATCTCCCAACTCCTGTTCTGCGTTGGCACAATATTGCGTGAACGTATAGCGTTCTGGTCATGCACCTCCTGGAATAACACGTACTGTTATCATCTGCAATTACTACTTTCTTCTTAAAATGCGTTTTTTCTTATTTTGGTGCCCTATACTCTCTTTCATTTTCTTTACATACATAGAGAAGAGAAAACGACTTGGGATACACTTGTCCCTCATAGGTATCGTAGATAGTGGGTGCTATGTGATCGTAGATCTCTGGGATACTCTCAACATTGGGGCAGCCATTTGATTGTCTTACATCCGCCATATTTCTGCCAGCAACGACCTTGTGCATGGAGAGACAAGAACCTATGGTGACGCTAGTACCATTTTTTGTTAAGGAAAAATTGTATTGATCTTCCATCGGTTGCATAGGGATATGATGCCCTGCATAATCATGCGTCAGATTTGGTCATTTGTGTAGTGCGTATAAGCCTCATGGTGTCCTTTTATTGACCGCCATGTCAGTAATGTCTTGGTCTCATCCATTCCTGCCTGTTATGACTCTTTGCATTGCGACGAGATTATGATGCTCGTCAAACAAACATAATACTCAACGTTTTTTGGAGATGATCATATAGCTATGCTCTGCATTTACTCCATAACCTTTCCATTGTGGAGGTGGATATTTCCCTTGCAAAAACTTGAGATAGGCCGTTTTGATGTCGGCTGGTACCCTAGCATCTTGTAATACCTCATTTTTTGCGATGTCAACATTTCATTCGCGGTACATACGTCTTGGATTGGACATCAATGATATCACTTTTTGTGATACCTTATTTTGATTGTTGGTCAGTTCATTGGCAGTATAGAGACCATCACGCTCTGGTGAAGCGCCAAATAGTGTCACCATTGTTTCATCTATGGGTAGTGCAATGCGTCATGCCTTGGATGGATCATTCTCTACTTGGTAATAGAATCATCTGATCGTCTCCTGTCTCAATCTTTTGTCTTGGATAGCATTTATTGCTCTCACAAAACGATCCCACGTCATACCCTTTTCTAGTTGCGCATCATCGGCAACTTGTTTCAAAAACCACTCTTCTATACGTGCGTTTGCTATTTGTCTCTCTTTGGATTGCTGCCGTAGCGATTTCATCGCTTCAGCCTTAGCTGTCAGGCTGGCGATATTACTTGTGAGTATAGGCTGGTTGAGTGCTATCTCCTGATTTCTTCTTTCTAGTCTTAGATTTTCTTTTTTCTTCGACGCTATCTGCTGTTGAGCTGTTTCCACTGTTCTCTGTAGTGATGTTTGCTCCTGTTCTAGGCTTGCCAACTGTGCTCTGGCTTCTGCAATTTTCCCTTTTATCAAAAAGCTTCGTGTCTTGGACTCCAGTCTCTGTACTTCATCTTTTTGTTGTGTAATGAGCGGTCACAATGCTGTCAACCTCCTTTGTTGGTCTGGTAGCGTCCTTTCAATACCTTGTATTTGATTTGTGTTTTGATTGATCTGTTCTGTATTGCGTTGAGCTTCTTGCTTCTCTTGTGTCTGTTTTTGTTTTGCTGCTGTCAGTGCTTGTTCTATTGTCGTCTGGTCAGCTACTAATGCCTCACGATTGAATGATTTTCCTAATTCAAAACCTGCATAAGGCTTCATATCTACTGCCATCTCTGTTGCTACGACAGGAGGGAGTCTCTCTTCAATTTCCTTAGTAGATCATACACCCGTTTCTGGGAGGATAGGTGGTCACAATCATCAGGTTATTATTGGTTCTGGACTTGATCCAGGCTTACTTTTTTGGGCTTCCTCTATTGCTTGTCTGCACTGTGCTATGTAGGCATCAAGTTGAGTATTTCTTGTGTTTGTTGGATCTACTTTTTGTGCTTGTTCGTAGCTTACGATAGCTTGCTCATACTGCGCAGATGCCTGTAATCTTTGTCACTCTTGGACGGCATGATCATAGTTTTCTTGTTTTTTCTTCGTCTCTTGTTGCTCTTGTCGTTTTTTTTCTGCCTCTGCTTTCCCTTGTAGGGCTGTGAGGTCGTTTGGTTTGAGGTTCAATGCTGCCTGGTAGGCAGCTATCGCTCATGTGTAGTCTTGTGCTGTCAGCTTTTCTTGGGCATTTTGCATATGTTTGTCGAACTGCTGCTTTTTTACTGCCTCGTCTTGTGCCTGAAGTGCTTCTTGGCATGCACTTACTTTTGCTTGTACTGCTATATTATCAGCATTACCTGGATCGAGATCGATTGCTGCTTGAAACTTCTTGATTGCGTCTTGGTACTCTTTCTTTCACTGTAACTCGTCTCATTCACTGACCAGTCCTGTGTATTGTGCTTGTGTTTTTGCCTTTTCTTGTTCTTGGATTCATTGATCACATTCTTGTATCTTCGTAACCAATTCTGCATCTCTCGCATTACTCGGATCCAGTTTCCTGGCCTTTTCAAACTCTGCCTTTGCAGCTGTGAACTCTGATAGTGCCTGCAAACGATCTCCTTCAGTGACTATTGCTGTATAGTCTGCTTTCTTCGCATTCTCTATCTGCGATTGTGCGTAATCTAGCTTTTGCTGGATAAGGGCATGATCGCCACTTGGTCGTGCTTTCTTAGCTGCTGTATATGCGTCGACTGCGTCTTGTCGTCTGCTTTGACGAACCGCTAGGTCTCCCTCTATCTCGTGGACTCTTCATTGAACTCTGGTCGGGTCTGTGGGGTTATGTTTTAGTGCTTCCTTATACTCTCCCTGTGCCTGTTCCAAGATACCTAGACTGTAGTTTCCATCTGCTTGACTGACTAGTGACTGAGTACAGCCGACAATCTCTCTCTCACATTCGGCTGTTTTGGATCAGTCGATAGCTTTGGCTGCTTGATATGCTTGGATTGCTTGTACTCGTTGCTTTTGATCACGGAAGCCGTCTGCTTCTGATTTTTTTGCTGTGTACTGTATTTCGGCTGGTACTTCTATTGTAACCTTTACTCATCCTGCTGTTTCTGTTCCTCACTGATCGCGTGCATGCTGCAGTCTTGCTCTGACAGTTGCGTCATCCTTTATCTTCAGCGCAGCGACATAGTTGTCCACTGCGGCATTTCGATCTGACTTATTAATAGCACTATCACCTTCCTGTACTAACCTTGTAAACTCTTCATCGAGTTTTTCTTGGGATGGTTTTGTCTTTGCTACTTCTTGTTTGCATGCAGCGATTTTGCTATCGAGCTCTGGATTCCTTGCGTTGATTGGGTCGATCTTTTGTGCTTGTTCGTAACTCGCGATAGCTTGCTCATAATTCCCTTCTTTTTGGAGTCTTTCTCACTCCAGCACTGCTTGTTCGTACTTTTCTTGCTTCTCTTTCGCTTCTTGTTGCTCTTGTTGTTTTTTTTCTGCTTCTGCTTTCCCCTGTTGTGCTCTAGCATCACTCGGCTTTAGGTTCAATGCTGCTTCATAGTCTACTTTTGCTCATGCATAGTCTTTTGCAGCCATCTTTTCTTGTGCATGTTGCATATATTCATCAAACTGCCTATTTTTTACTGCTTCATCTTGTGCTTGGAGTGCTGATTTGCAGGTCTTAATTTTCTCTTGTAGCGCCGTATTATCAGCATTACCCGGATCGAGGTTGATTGCTGCTTGAAACTTATTGATCGCTTCTTGGTACTCTTTTTTTCACTGTAAGTCATCTCATTCACTGACCAATCCTGCGTATTGTTTTTGCCTGTTTTCTTTTTCTTGCTGCTGTATTCATTGATCGCATTCTTGTATTTTGTTCCCTAGTGCTGCTGGATCTGCGTTACTTGCACCCAAGTCCCTCGCTTGTTCATATTTTTCTTTTGCTCATGCATAGTCCTTAGCTGCTTTGAGTGCATCTCACTCGCCAACCATTTGTGTGTACTGTGCCTCTTTTTGTTCCTTTTCTTGTTGTTGTATTCATTGATCACACTCTTTTATCTTCGTAGCTAATTCTCCATCTCTCGCATTACTTGGATCGAGGCCTCTTGCTTGTTCGTACTTTGCTTTTGCTGATACATAGTCCTTAGCCGCTTTGAGTGTATCTCATTCGCCAATAATTTGTGTATATTGTTTTTCTTTCTTTTCTTTCTCCTGTTGCTGGATCCAAGTATCGCATTCTCCTATTTTTTTCTCTATCGCCGCTCTTTGTGGGGCTGAAGGCTCCAAGAGCTCTTTTGCTTCTTGATATTTGGCCTTGGCTCATGCGTAGTTTTTTTGATCCTCTAGGTGTTGTGCTTCTTCTATCACTTTTTCATATGCTTGTTGCTTTGTTTGTTCTGGATCGCTGTCTGCTTGCTCTGGTGACTCGGTGTCCTTGAGGCCTCCTCACTCAATGATAGCGAGGTTTCACTCACAACCATTTGCAAGCATCGCATAGATACGCCCATCATGTTCAGCAGTAAACTTTAGTTCTAAGGAGCCCAACATCGACTGCGGAATATCCAAAAATCCTCCTCAGGTTAGCACTTTAACTGTGGTCTGACTTGTTATGTCTATGATTTCTGTCAGCTTTCCTCTCCTACCCTGTTCCATCTTGGCCTGGATCTGATCTCTCACCGCTCTTGGCCTGAGTGTCTCATCGGCTCGCATCGATACCATGAGTGCATGATAGACATTGTCTTTTTGGTTTTCTGGTAGTTTCCAAGCTGCCATCATGTGTTCAAGGATATCTGATTTGGCTTGATCATCTATCACGATGCTTTGACCACTTACTTGCACATCAATATTAGCGTCTCTCAGAGTTTCCACTATATGATCAACGATTTCTTGCCTCCAGACCTGGATACTATACTTGGTAAAATCCATATTGATGCTTTCATCGGGATTTTTGGCTACGAGAAAAGAGTGATCAACTACTAGACCACTATACAATGCCTTATGATATTCGCCCGCTGGTAATGTATCAGCAAAATCCTTGAGCATGCGGAAGGCTCTATCGGGTGACGTACTACTGAGATGAAAGAGGAGTGTTTTGAATTGCTCTATACCGTTAGCAGAGACGTATGTGCTGATAAACTCAGTATCAAAACCCTTTTCGATATCGACTATTTTTTCTGCAACACGGGATAGCTGCGTATCCAGTTGCTCAAGACGTGTTTTTTCTCTCGACTCCAAATGACGCAATCTATCTTGTGATGCTTCTGACAATCCAGTCTTCTGAAGGGTATTTCTCGTACCTAATAACTCTGGCATGTGCTAGCAACAAAGGCAAATACTTGCTTGTGCCTAAGTATAGCTTCTCTGCTGATTTTTAGCAAAAAAATAGGAGAAATCTGACCGCGTGTTGTATTAGAATTTCTTTTCCTATTGAAAAATTCTTTGGTCGTGACCAATGGGCACAGTGATATGCCGTGTTCTATTTCCCTAACTCTTCTGTCACACGCCTGAGATCCAATCACGCTTGCTCTATGATAGCACGAAAGGTGCCGTAGGGAATATCTTTACTATGCATAGGCACAATAAAGATCGCTCACTGTGCTGTTTTCATCTTGAGATGGGAGCCCTTTTGAGAAACTTTGACACAGCCTATACGGACAAAATATTGTAGGACCTTCTTGGATGAGTAGACTTTAGGCATAAGAGATTGTGGTCATACGAGGCTGCACAATACTGGATATCATCATTGTGTTGCTTGCGTCCTCCAAATACAAATCAAGTGCCTCTTTGGTATTGCGTAAAGCTTCTTCCTCAGTCACACCAAAGCTACTGACACTATTTTCTAGCACCTTGGCTACATAATGCTGGGTCTCTTGCCACACTACTACATGAAATTGTTTGGGCATCGGATGAGACAGATAGACTAAAATTGTGTTTTTATACTCGTTTGTGAACAAAAAACAAGGAGGGACTGGCTATAGTTATGCAGTCGTTTCACCCTTGTGCAATGATCAATGTGAGATGACCAAACCAAACGCTCTGTGCTTGCATACACGACGCTAACGCAGCAGGCAGGGAAGATCGAATGGCGGACGATCTGACTAGAGCTTTTTTGTTACTTTTTTGGGGCAATGCCAAAACAGTATACACTCCTGGAAGTTCTCAACTCGTTTTTCGTCACTGGACTGGTCATAGTCGCTGCACTCTCCTGGAATGGAGAGAGGGAAAGTCTTTACAGATTTTTGTAGATAGTCCCTCTGTATTCTATATCGAGGATATCGTAGTGTTGATGGTCTGGGCTGACTCTATACACAATCCTGATCGAAGAGATTCTTACTCTATACAGCCCCTGACTACCTTGTAGTTTTTGGATATCAAGATGACCGATATTGCCTGACTGGATATCATGAAGAACTGATTTGATACGATTTTTGAGGTCTGGAGAGAGTTTTTTGAGAAACTTCTTGATCTTATCGACCATTATTGGTCCAATAGAGAGTTAAACTCATCGAAAGCAATAGGCTTGTCCAATCCTAATGATACTCGTTTATTTGCCGATAACTGCAAGTTGATTTCGCCTGTGTTGGCGATGTGTGCAAAATACATATTGACCAATCAGGACACATTGACACCGGCAGACTTGGCGATGCTTTGTATCTTTTTTTTGAGTGATTTGTCTATGGATATGGTCATGTTTTCTTTGGTGGTCATGGTATGCTAGACAAATAAATATATGTGTATTGTACCCATCCCTCACTAGATTTACAAGTCATGATGATGACGAGGATCATTACTGGACTGGCCACAGTCGTTGCACTCCTTGCACAATGACCAATCTGCACTGACCAAACCAAACGCTCTGTGCTTGCATACACGACGCTAACGCAGCAGGCAGGGAAGATCGAATGGCGGACGATCTGACTAGAGCTTTTTTGTTACTTTTTTGGGGCAATGCCAAAAAAGTATAAGATATGCAACGCTTACCTCTTGATTGTGCTTTCTCCATGTGTTTACCGTTAGCCATCATGACTATTATTGTAGTCGCCAGACTCCTTGTGCGATGACAGAGGACCTCTGTAGTCGTTATGCTTCTATGACCCACTATACTATGGTGAGTTTTTTTGCTACAACGCAAGTGCGACCGGATATAACCGGCCGCCTTCTCTTAATCAAAACCACAAAAATCGTTCATCCTTGCTGCCCCTCACCGTGATTGTATTCAGGATTTGGTGGGGGCGTGGTGGCTGCTGCCGGGCTTATCGTTGCCAGGGCATGCGGGCTGCCTGTTTGGCCGTTGCGAGGGGGGTGCTACCGGGCTTGTCGTCGCCCAATTTCCCCTCGAACGACGCATCCTGTTCGCTGAATCCTGCATCGGCCCAGGTCGTAAAGTCCGTTGCTACATCACCGAGCAAAAATTGGCCCCCTTTTCCTGCCGAACTAAAGGTAAGGCTTTGATCGCCGGTCTTCCCATTCGTCGGCGACGTGGCGCCGGTTGCGGTGATCACGAAGGCGTACTTACTGTAGTCGCCTGTCGCGGTTTTACCATATCCGGACTTGGCTTTGTTTTTGGCCCCGAATTGGAAGAAGGCCTTGTTCGTGTTGTTCGCAGCACTTGTATCAGCTGCGAAGGTTACGGTCCAAGTCGTCAGCGACCCGTTCGTCCTGCTGTCAACGGTGGCCCCGGTAGCGGAGACCAGGCTGTCGAGCTCGGGCCATCCGGTGCTGGTAACTTGTGCTTTCAGGGTAAAGCCGATAAAAAACATGAAGAAACCGGCGATGATGCTGATGGATTTGAATGTCGTTTGCATAGTAATTCGAATTATGTAGTTTACAAATTTTAAGTTCCAAGTTCAATGACACCACACCTAACCATGGGTTAGGTTTGCAAGGATGACTGGTAAAGACCGATATTCCTCTGTGGTGATAGAGTGATATACTTTTTGTATATAATGTCAACTCTTTTTTATACTTTTTTTTATTATTCTATATAGCACTTTTGTGTAGCCATTTTTTGATGGTCGTTGAGAGAATCTTTTCTACTTTATTATTTCTTTGATGATTTTTTTGTGAAACTACGACTATAAAAACTATCGTATGAGGGTGCTTACTACGACTTCTGCATACCCATACTCTTTTTATCCATAAAAGTAACGCTCCTATATTGTCCATCGTGTGACATAGATTAGGTCCGCAAAAACTGGCTTAGTAATGGAACACTCGATAGTGAAGATAATATATTACATATACTTCACAATCATCACTTTATCTCATTTTGTCAATATATTTGCTTGACTTCTACTGCTGTTTCGTTATTTTACGGTTTCAGACATTGAAGGCTCGCTTGACGGCTTGTTTTCTATGTGGGTAATTAACATTGTTAACACACAACTTAAAACGGATATCATGTTTACCACCGTCATCACCATCGCACTGTCCCTGCTTCCTTTCCTATTAATGTATCTTGCATTCAAAGAAAAGGGTAAGCCATGGGAATGGCACAACTTCTTCGTAAGATCGGCAGGCTTTGACCCGCAAATCTTTGAAACTGCCACCTCCGTACCTCTGAAAAACGAAAAATTTACTGCGGAAACAGTTGGCATAGTTTTGTTTGTCTCCGCCTGCATTGATGGCTCTCTCATGGCTCTCACGCTCGGCAGCTACGGATTCCCTCTCAACTACGTTATTGTTGCAGCGATGTTCTACGCCACCATTATCCTGCTTATCATGAGGGGGTTGATCCAGTCAAACCTTATGGGAACTCGTGGGGTTATCTGGATAGCATTTCTCATCGCCCTGGTTGCGGGAGGATTGAACTCCATTACGGTTGAAACGTTTTTTTTCAGCAAAAGCATCAAGCGAGAATTAGTCGCGGAACGACAAGGGATGATTAATGAGACCCTATCAGCTGAAAAAAACGAGACCGACAGCCTCAAAGTTAAAAACCAGGGGCCGTTACAGGACAGCATCCAAAAGTACGAGCTCCAAGTTCGTGGGCAGAAGGACAAAGTAGAAGCATCGAAATCGCAGATTCGCGATCAGATAGCTCAACTCCAACAAGAACTGCTTACGGCCCGCGGGCAACGGCTTAGCGAAGTACAACGAAGCTTGGCCCTCCTGCGTGCCTCGCTCAATATCACCAGCAACTCCGATACCCTGACCGGACCAGACAGACTGTTGCGTTCCATGAAAGCCGACCTCGCTCAGCAGATTGAACTCGACGAACAAGAATCGCAGAAAATTCACGAAAAGTATGAGCAGATACGACAAGGAATCAATGACTACTACGAAGGGGAGCAGGATTTCATTTCGCTGGCGATCCGCCACTGGAATTCGCTCATTAACGGCGAGGAAGAAAGCTTCGCCATTGCCCTTACCGTGGTTCTCTGGTTCCTGACAATGATTATCACACTGTCGCCGCTATTGTTGGAGTCGCTGCTCTTCAAGTTTAAATCCTACAAGGCAGCGATCACCTAACGACATATCCGTTTGAATCTCCGTGCCCTTGCCCCTCGGACGGGGAAGCTTCTGGTAGTCTACCAGAAGCTTGGGCTCGGGGAGAGCGGATCACGAACTGACGAAAAAATTAAAAAAAACAGATTAAAAGAACAAATCAATCACTGAATATGAAACAATTGCTTAAAATTCGGAACCTGCTTTCGTTTATTCTCTTGTTGGCTCTCCTGAGTGCATGTAAAGGCAAACAAGAAAACAGCGAATCTGCACAACCTGCCATTGCAACCGACTGCTCGGCATTCCAAACCCAGATAGAACAACTTAAGGGCCAGGTGGCCAGTGCTAAAGAGGAAGGTCGAAACGAAGTCATCAAGGAACAAGAAGAACAGAAGAAACTGGCCGCCGGTCTTTCAATCGAAAAAATGGGCCTGCCGGCGATTTCGTTTGAGATGATGGATCTCTCGTCAATTATGTATTACCGCGATGGAGAAACGCCAGGATTCTTTTCAGCTCTCCCTGACTTCTTTGATAACGATGCGATGCTCCGGGGCATTTATTCAAATCCCGGCACGCTTCGTACCCACTACACCCGCAGCCGCTTTTTAGTAAAAAATGCCATCAACTTCCTGGGCATGACGGCCACAGTCCAAAACGCCGTCACCGAACTTGCCCACTATACCCGTCCCCAACCAGAAGACGCAATATTCCGGGCGGGATGGATAGAACACGGGAAAGATGGCAACTTAGACTGGAATACAGAAACGTACTGGACCGGCAAGGGCCTGGCGGCGGAACTGCATGGCATGCCGGTGTACCGTGCAGCACTACGGTGGAAGTGGATGCAACGCCGCGTTGCTGAAGCTCAAGATTTCCATTCGCAAGGCGGAGCAATGCTACCGGCATGGCATTTCATCCTGACGGATTTCGCCAAAATCATCGCTCAAACACCTGCCAAACTCCCCGCACCCGCTGGGGAAGGCGGGTAAATACAAACAATCATCGTCCATCCCGTCCGACTCACATCGGCGTCTTAGCCCGTACAGGGCGGGATGGATATCATCAATCAAAAACAACTCAACGGTTATGAAGTACCTGACAATAGTATTGCCGATTTTTGCCTTTATCCTGCTTTCGCATACCGAACTCGACGCCCAGCGACGTGGCCCTTTCGGTGCATTCCCGCAAAAAAAAGTTCAGACGATCAATACTCTTTTAGAAAAGGCCCACCAAGACCGGGAAATGTTGGTTAATACATATAATGGCAAGCCCGCCGACCTGGATTCTATGTTTCGCACCATCTTTACTGGCTACGAACAACTGGCTACACAAGCCTTTCAGACCGAGGGCCTGGCATGGCAAACGGTATGGGACTCCCGAAATCAAAAAAGTCAAAAAAAACAGAATTACGCAACCGAGTATCGCATCATCCATAAAAAGAAAAAAAAATACGATGATGGTATTATTACTTGGTACGAAACCTGCTTTAACCAAACCTACATCGCATCCTATAAAGCCAACCAAGTTGCTTTGGGGGCTGATGCGGCCAGAGGGATTGCTGTACAGACTGCTGTTACGGCGTTTCTCAAAGGCAGTGGGGGGAAACCTGGCTTCTTTGATATGCAAAAAACCATATTCCTTGAAATTATTAAACGAGGCTGATTTTGTCTCTTTCCGTATCTGGAGAACCTCATCCCCGCGCATCTGCGGCAAGTATGACTTGAAGGATGAGGTTTTCCTTTTGTCAAAAATTTCTCAGAAACTTGCAATTGTGTTACATATTACTATTTTTGTGTTACTTTTTATTATTTTTTTCAGGTGATGGCGACCATTACTACGAGAGTCGATGATACACTCAAGCGTGAAGCACAACTCCTCGCCAAAGAGCTAGGTATCAATCTGAGTACACTGGTTACTGTATGGATGAAAGAATTTGTTCGCAACAAAAGACTCTCTGTTGGTCTTAGCGAAGATCACTATGAATACTATGTCAATAATCCTGACTATATTCAAGTCGATGAGCCTCTAGACTCCTTTCATAGCTATTTAACAGCACTTGTCAAAAAGGATGAGCAGTCAGCGGGAAAAGTATCTTAGATCTCTCGATCCTTCAACTAGGTTCAAGCTTCTTTCTGTCATTGATCGTCTCTTGGCTTGATCTTTTGCTGGACTAGATATTGCAACTCTTGTATGACATCACAATCTCTATAGATGTCGTGTTGGTGCTATAAGAATTATTTTTGAACGCAGACAGCAGCACATCATCATCAAATATATTGGTCCGAGAGGGGATAGCTACAAACACCTTTCTTCGTCATAGCTAACAGACTGTCGTTATATGACGACAACTGCTTAAAAATCACGGTTCATGGCTCTGGTCATAAGACCGACCAGATAAGGATTTTGGAGAAAACTGTTTTTTTCTGTTTCGTTGAGCAATCTCATCCCCAATGGCATCACCGTCACCCTGCCATAGGGTGTCCTACGATTTCTCCATCTCTGTCTAGCGAATCTCACACTGGCATCATGTTCGACCATCCCGATATCGCCTTGCTCGTCGATGATGTAGACACGTCCATTTCTTTCATCACGAACACCATAGTTGCGACTAGCGATGGCGGGCTTGTTACGATACATCGTCAGTAGCCCCTGATTGACGGCACGGATAATGGCTAATTCTGCACCACGAAGCTCGGGACGATTGAGCAAACGACCCAAATTTGCATCCGTCACTGGCTCTTCACGACCTGGTAGCGTCATCCTAAAGATTCACCTGACACAGCCAACAGTGATACTATGCTCGCCCACCGTAATAGTTTGATCATCAAATGACAAGTTTCTATAGGACGCACCAAATTGTCGACCACGCTTTGGATGTTGCATCAGTGATGTCCGTCGTCTTGTCCTACGTGCATCGATAAGGTCTTGGTAATAATTGTCCATACTACGATTGAAGTATTCTGCTACTCACAGGATGCCGCTTCTGAGCGAGCTTGCACCTCTGGCAAAAGCAGGACCGCTCGTCACTTCCTGTGTTTTGTCAAAACGCGTTTCGTCAAACAATGTCCTCCGTGTCTTGGTCCTCGTCCCAGGATCAAAAACACCGTGACGCATCTGTAGTTTGTCGTTGACTATAGTGACCTCGATATCATTACCCGAAGCATCATAGCCACGGACTAGGACTCACTGCTTATTTGCCATCATCACCATTGCTTTCATAATACTCAAACAGACATGATATCTGACATTCTGATCAGTGATAGCTGGATTGGATAGCACATGCCTCATGAGTGCTACATGGTTACCTGGCGACTTGAGAGGGATCTCGTCCTGTCCTATGGTGAGTTTTGCATTGATTGGTGATGGCGTCCCCATTGTTAGATCCAGGCTGTAGTTAATAGGATTTCAGCCCTGTTCTTCTCTGCCTGTATGAGGATTGTATTGGTATGGTCTGACTGACCCATCTATTTTTTGTGACTGGTTACTCAAAAACTCTAGATAATTTCTCTGCTGATGTGGCATGAGTGCTGCCGTCCTGCCTATTTGTGCTTCAAAATCCATCGCTGATCTTGGTCTTCCATCTGCATTTTGACGTTCCGCATCCAACTGACTGATATAGGCATAGAGTGCACTATTGATCGTAGTCCTGACTTCTGCTCTCTGAGCAAACACATCTACTCTGGCTTGTAAGTATGCTTGTGTATGTGTTTCTAGTCTGTTTCTGATCCATGCTCTATAGGCATCTTCTGATCTTAGTGCCTCTGCTGGTGCTTCACATTCATCGACTAACCAATTGACGAAATTGTCGTACATCGTACCACCTGTCAATCCTGGATCTGCGACGACTGGATGCAGTGCTACTCCACCAGTTCTGGTCGAAGATCAACGTATGTTTTCCATCAACTCGTCTTTTTCTCGTTGTTCGGTTACATTTTTGCTATAGAGGTCGTTTTCTGCTAAAATTGCTTCAAAAGCTGTCCTTTCGATACGATCGTAGTGATCGTGATAATTTCTAAACAGCCTTCCTTGTATCACATTCCTGGTCATATTCGTCTCAACAGCAGCGAAATGGCTACGACGGTCTGCTGGAGTCATCTGTGCGGCGGCGGTAATAGTTAGAGATAGTGGCTTGTCATGGTAGAATGAACGACCGCTCCCGTCTTGTCTTGTACATCTGATACTCAAGTCATGCACTCTCAGAGGATAGGTGATATCTGTGGCAGATCACTCAATCTGTATATTGTCACACTCGAGGTTTGTGCCATTTATTCTAATACCCGATAGCTGTACGGTGTGCTGCCTGCCTGCATCATCATAGACTACTACCTCTCGTCTCGCTCCTGAGGTAATAGCGTTGTTGTGCTGTGTTATGATGCTATATCTATAACTTCAGGCTGTCGGAGCTGTTGTTACTCATGTCACAAATAGTGGGTCAAGATCTAGTGCTGCAATTCAGGTTGCACCTGCCTGATAGGAATTGTGAGGAATCGTGTTTGTTATGTGGTATAATTCATGATCTCTTGCGTTGGTTTGTATATGAGCAAACTCTGCATGTCTTGAAGTGGCTGCTCCCGCATAGAGTCAGCCTGGCATGCTAAAGTGTTCTAGTCACCTCAGTTCTTGTTGAATACTCACAATTCTTTGTTGAGCTGCTCTTATATCCGCATCAATCCTTGCAAGTTGTGCATCGGCCCTAGCCACTTCCGCCTGCGCATCAGTATAATCGGTATAACTAGGCCTTGGTGCTCAGCGGTATGAAGGACGTTCGTAAGCATTTATGGTTGCGGCATGTGTTCTCCTAATTCCCTGTTGAGTTGCTTGGTCTGCATGTAAAGTTTGAATCTGTAAATACAGGCCTGTGGCGGTTGGAGTCTCTACTCCTCTTTCTGTTTCAAGTGCTGTGATCCTTGCCGTGATGTCGAGGTCATTATGTATTTGCTCATACATCGTAGCGGTGGTATCGGTGATGGGGAATTGGTAGCCCAAAATTGCATCAAGTCACAATGTCGTCTGATTGATGAGTGCTCTCAATCTGTCTCATCATGCTCTGACGCTTTCGTGGGTACTCCTCACATGCTCTACTGGATCGCTCCCCGGCCTGACTACCATAGGCTACTCATGGCATAAAATACTCGTGATTTATTATAGCCTCTTTTCCGTTTTCTGTCAATTTTCCTCTTCCTTATGAACTCTTTTTCATCCTCCTGACATAGTCTTGTCCAAACTCTTGGATGCGAGCATCCAGCCATGTAGTGAAATCTGGTATCTGTTTTTCTAACCGATTATTGGGTCGATCATGCTCACTGAGCATTCTAAACTCGCCAATCTTGTCTGCACTATGCAGTTTTTTTTCTATCTGAAGTACCAATCGATCAAACAAGGTATCCATGAGCGTCGGTATGAGTTCGTTGGTTGCCATGTTGTCATCAAAACCAGCATCCAGTAAAAGCTGTTTTATATACTGCTCCAGTTCGTCCATGATACTATATACATACATAAAAAGATCAGACACTAGACCATTGTGGGCATCCCTCACGGCGTTGGTGATGTGGCTCAGGGTCACTGTGATGGTATTCTTGGTTTTTTGTATTTGGAATCTTCGGTGTATAGTCCATAGCTTGTTTTTCGTCGTTCACTATCTGTCGAGGTATCAATGGTTGGTCATGACGGGTTGTGGACTGTAATATGTGAACCGAATGCTCTATCCTGTAGTGTATGTGCTGCTCCTCAGGCTCTTGATAAGGACTCCTTGAAATCAAACTCTATGGTCACATCAGCCTGTCTACCCATATGTGCTGCCTCCTCCAGCTGCACTTTCATTCCCTCCAAGAGTCTTTCTTGGAAGAGATGTTGGTTTGATAGGTCTGATGGTATTTTTTTTGCTAAAAACTCTTTTCGAGGCTCATCATGAAGAAGATCTTTGACACTATCAACAGTCTTGCCGTTGAATCAGCCTCTATTTACCAAATCGATTATTTCTGCTTTGAGTCTCATGATATCTTCTGGGCCGTTTGCATGGACAAACTGTGTCCCATCAACACGAGCGTAGAGATCTATTTCTAGTTTTGCACCTGATTGCACATCACTGGTGTTTGCCCAAAAGCCTCTCATGTCACGGTCCAAGTTGCCGATTTTTAGCCATTCTTCTTTATATTGACCCAAATTGTGCTGATAGAGTCTCTCGTCAATCATGCTCTCATTGGTAGCTGGGTGATCTGGAGAAGCATGTGGTGTATAGGGTCACTGCTGTTCTGTCCCATCGTAGATGCTATTGTTGGGATCGTATAAGTGTGCTGGAGTTTGAGGATTTCATGGGCTAGTAGGATTGTGTGGCGTTCCTTGTTGATCTCCTGATCGCAATCCTGTTTTTTCTCCAATCCAATCAAAGACACCTATGGCGTCCAATGCCTTTGCTAACACACCCGACACAATAAAAATACTTGCTGTCTTGGCTGCTGATACAGCCATCTGTTTTGTCTGCTCGTTACTGAATGTATTTTCAAATGCTTGAAATTGTTGTTGGTACTGTCAACGTATATACTCATAACTACGTCCTCCACGACTTGCTTCAACTCTACGTTGAAACGCTGTATCAGTAAGCAGGTCTTGGATCTGTTGCTCTGTTGATCTTCCTGTCGGTACACGACCAAAGGCATGTGGTCGTAGTCTCTCACTACCTTGCCCCAGTAATCTTCTGAGATGTACCATTGCTTTGGCATAGTTTGCTTGCAGTTGGAGGTTTTGTTGTACTTCGTTACCTCTTGCCGATGGTCCAGCTACTGCAAAGCTTGGATAACCAGTTCTTTGCTGATGGTCCATCCCTGCTGCGATACAGTTAATCAACTCACCAAGCTCATCTTGTTCCGCTACTGATAGCCTATCGCGAGAGATCAACTCCTGCATACGAGATGATATACGTTCATAGTCACCGTAGGTAGTAAGGTAGTTGTGAAGGTGCTCGAGTGCTTCATTTTCCGCAAGTGTTGCTCCATTTTCTGGCAAACTTTTGAGTGCATCTCTATATTCCATTTCCATACGTTTTCTGTTTTGATATCTTTTTTTGGATGCTGCAAAATAGGCTGCTGATCCTGCACCCAACAAAGGTGCTGCCCGCCGAGCCATAGTCAATCAACCAAATGTTGCTCCTGTTACTACTGCTGCTTTGAGCGTATATCTCAATATTGCTGGTTTGTCTGCTAGGTATTCACCGACTGCAAAAAATCACCTGCTCACCATGTTTCCTTCTTGTCTTCTGGTATTGGTATAATCACCACTACGTCCTCAGGTAATAAACTGTGCATTGATGGTCACTCTCTCTGCTTCTATCTCTGACCTCATTGCAGCCAATACTCCTACATGTCTTGTCAATTTTTCCGCCATTTGTTGATAGCTTTCGTTACTCTCAATATGATCGCTTGCAGAACTACTAAATGTGTGATTTCGATCATCCACCAGCTGTGGTACAACTGTTGTTGTCTGCTTTGTATGCTCTTGGAGTAGAGTGACGATTTGCTGTTGGACACGCGTTAGATCTGTTGGGGATGGTATCGATGGCAGAGTCCCTCCCAATACCGATATTTTATGTTTTAGGCTTGTTTCCGCCCTCTGGGCCTGACATTGCCTGAGTATAGTGCCGGCACATCTGTCTATCGCAATACCATGATTGTTCAATATCTGGTGTAAGGTGTCTAGCTCTCTGATCACATCTGCAGAACGTGGTGGATTGGTCACTGTCGTTGCAGGTGCAAAAAGATCTCTTATCTGATTGATGAGTTCTTGGTCCAATACCGCAGGACGACCGTTTAATCATTGGAGATAGTAGTTTTGCGTTATCCTGTTTAGCTCTGTGTGAAGATGAGGCAATACTGTCGCATCCAGCTCGAACACTCTATTGACATGACGGTACTCGTTATCTCCTGTTCTCTCAGCATGCTGTGCTGCATGAAGCTCTGCAATATCTGACCGATCTTCATCGAGGGCTAGTTGTTGCTGTCCTTGTGCATCAGACTTCTGTGCTAGAACCTGCTCTCTAATTCTTCTCCTCTGTCTATATCTTACCCAATGATCCGTCAATGCACCCACTGCTGTCACTCCTAATCTTCTCATCATGCTTGGATCGTCTCCCAGTCTGCTCTGCTGCCTTTCTGCCATGAAGTTTTGTAGTAACTCCTCTGTCATATCCCCTACTACCGTCTGGTGACCGTTTCACCTGTCTACTTGTGAAAACGTTGCTGTCGCATCTCTCTGTTTTAAGGACACTGGTGGTGGTGGAGGCGGTGGTGGTGGCCCTGTTCATGTTGTTCTATTTGCTCCATTGAGCTGTATCTTTCGTGGCTTGGTCGAAGCTACCGTCCCGGTTTGTACCGCACCTTGCCTGATTGGGACTATCGCCTGTATAGGTATGTTCAACTCTCGGGGCATGATTGTTGTGTTTCCTGCTGGTAGCTGTGCTGCTATGTCTGCCTCTGATTTTCGATCAATGTTTATCTTTGCCGGCAATCAAAGATCGAGCTGCAGCTCTGCAACCTGTACATCTGTGCCATTGATTGTGACAATTACAATTTCTTTTCCTGATGTTTTGGTGACTGGATCTATACGTATCTGTGCCTTACCACTGTGTAACTTACAGGTGTAGCTAGCTCATATACTGTTTGTACACTCTATCTCGTCTAAACGTATTCTATAGTCTTCTGCTGCATCGGCAGTAAGTGGTGCTTGTAAAAAATAGTTTTCTAGATGTAGCACCGTACTCGATCTACTGCCAGCTGCGAGATCTTGAGTGTCATCCGGAATTGCCGAGACATTAGCATTAAGGTCTTTTAGTACACTATCGTATTTTTCGCTTCTTTCCTTTGCTCTGTGCGATTGATACAGTCACTTGTAACTCGGTGCTATCAGGTTGTCTATGCTCGGCACTAAGGTGCTCCTTATACTATTCACTACGGTGCTTTGCATCTGAATGGATGTATCGTTACAGGCTGCGTAATACACGTGCAGCAGTATCATGATACGCATTAGCACTTCTCTTTGATCTCGGTCATCTACTTTTGTTTTACTGACAAAAAATCTGTGTTGCGTCGTGTGATTTTCTGTCATGAGTCTATTAATCTCTGTCTGTATTTGTGCATCATTCCGTGATCGGTTTTCTACCAGACTCTTTAATCTCGGTTCATTTGCTATATTGAGGTTCGGGTCAAGCGAAAATGATGTATCGTTAAACAACTTTTTCCCTCACCCGAGTGCAAGATGCAATCTTTTAATTGCATCCTTAAGCTCTTGTGCCGCACTTGTTCTGTCTGCAGCAGTCGCAGCGTTAGCCGTAGTTGCCCTATGGCTTGTTACGTTTTTCCGGAAAAGAAATACGTCATTATTGCTAGCAAAGTGAGGTTTGATGTCTGCATCGATTTTGTTTTTTAGGTCGATTTCTTTTTGGACTAACTCATCCACTATAGCTTTTAGCTTTGTTTGATCGTCAGTTCACTCTCCTATTTCACTATTGAACAACCTATAGAGTTCAGTTTTTGCGTCTTCAATAACAGTTGCTAAGTTGCGTACATCACTCGTGTTGGCAGCCGATAGCTTTACTTGAATATCGTCTAATTTACTCGATCCATTGAGTACCATATAGCGTATCCTTGCGGAGATGAATATGTTTAGGACAACTATACTCGCCCCCGCACTTGGCAGCTAGTATTGTGATTGGCAACACTCCTTCATGCATTGACTTTTTTGAAAGCTGTATCGTTATTCTTTTATACTAGAGATTATGGATTGTACTATACTCTATATCGACAAATCCTCACAAAAAATCTTTCACTGCTTGTTGTAACATGGCATCATAGTCCCCTGTTTTTTGCCTCATCAGTTCGTCTATTTCTGTAATGCTGAGATTTTCTGGATTCTTGTCTGATGGCATAGTAATTGTTTGTCCTCCCAGCTTCTCCAGCATGAATTCTTGTATTCCTGTGGCTATTGTTTCTTGATCGAGCCAATTCCTTTGCTGATAATAGCTATCAAGAAACTGTGCTGTGTACTGTGATGCATCGTTGATATCTGCAAACATGGATAGACCAAAAACAATAAAACCTTAGGCCGCAGCGACTCGTTCTGACTTTGCACTCTCAAGTTCTCTGATTTTTGCTTTTCTATAATTGGCTATAATCATGGTAAGTTTTGTCCCAATTACTTGTGCTCTCGCTGCTCTGACAGGAGACGTAGCGGTGGCTTGTTGGTAACCGGTGAGAGCTGCCTCTAACTTGTTTAGGTCTTGTGGCGTATACTCTGTATTTGGTCACTTTGCCAATATTCAGCGTCGAATCCTGTCTGATAATGGATTTTTCGCATAAAAAATGTCTGGTGCAACTTTTTTGCAGCAATAGTGCAACACCTTAGCTCGTTGCTGTGTACTGACCTGCTCTTCTTTTCACTGTACTTGTGCTTCCACACTCTGCAAATCCTCTAAGAGCGTTTTTTGTTTGCCAGCAAACCCAAGCCTTTCTCGTCCAGTTTTTTGGGTAGCTATCCCCTCTAGTACTGCATTCTGTCCCTCTAGCCTTTTTTGTAAGCTTGCTATCATTGCTAGCCTTTCCTGATCTTGCGAACTTGTGCTATACTGGATATTGCTAAGCACGAGGTGTATGACATTGATATTTTGGTTTTCTTCTGATGCTATTCGATTTTTGGGGACATATCTTTTATCTACCCGATCCTGTAAGATTTCTTTTGCTTTGTCTCTCAACGCCATCAGCCTTTTTTCTGTTTGCTCTTGATCTAGTGCTTGAGCTTCCATGGTCTTTGTGGACGACTGTAGCTTCTGCGGCAGTTTCCCATAGTCTTGTAAAAATGCATCAACAAGTTGCTTCGAAGCCTCGTCCTTGATACCATTGACCGACAACCCATTGAAGGTCAGTCCTCCCTCCTGCTCAATATCATCTCTTCTATCGCTGGCATTGAAGTTCATTTCTCGTTATAGCATCTAAAGTCTCAACGTAGTACAGTATACGGTCACTGTCTAATCCTGTCAATTTTTGTGCTTCTCTTTTGAGTATTTTATGGTATTGCTCAAATTTTTGACATCCTCTGTGACCTCGAGTACCATTAGTACATCTTTAGTTGCAGCATTAGCTTCCATGGTCAATATAGCCAAAGACATCAAGCAAGGAGTGAGTAGTGCTGGACAGTGAATTGCAAGTGTGTCTGGTTGAGCACTGGGAACGGCACTCACTGCTGCCCTACCGTATGGGGCCTATGAATTAGGCAACTACCTTTCGACCACCGATATCGGATCTAAAGAGCTGATTGCAACCTTCATGAAAGAATACGGTGATGGTATGGGATGGATTGGGAAGCTCATAACACCGGACGTCATAGAGTGATACCTCAAAAGCATATGAGCATGGAGTGCTGATGCAGTCTCAGGCGTGACAGAATGGCTCTCGAGCATCACACCAGATGCTCTCGAACATATCCTTTCACAGGGAGCAGACTTGTGACTATGATTGTTAACCAGTGGCACTGTTGGTGCTGCATTGACTTACAAGCTCCCCATCCTTATCAATGTCGTCTGACAATGACTTATTATCAATACGATTGATAAAGTTGCCCAACTGATCAGCTGAACTGCTGGCAGTGTCAAAGATGCAGCTCGCTGGTGATGACGAAACAAGGGCTGATTTTGGGGAAAACTTTGATGATGAGCTGCTTGATTAGCAGTCCTGTTGCCAGCAACTGTTTACCATGCAGCAAAAAGTGGTATGCATTGGTGAAAGGAGTTTCTTCAGTTTGTTGGCAAAACGGCAGATAGTTATTTGTGAGTAGCACAAGCGTTTTTGACTAGCGGTAGAAGACTATTTTCTGGGAAGGGTTGATTCTTGTGAAATCTTAAGGCAAGCTGGGCTGATATCCATGCTGCCATGAAAAACATCTATAAACATGATATTAGACGCAAAAAGACATGATTCAAAGCAACTGATCGGCTGTGATGACTTGGATATCAGGGCAAAGCTCCATCTGAACCAGAGAGCAAAGATGATAGTGAGTAGGCTCTCTCTCCTCCGTCGTTCTTTTGTACTACTCATGTTGGTTGACTATACAAAAAAATCCCCGGAAGATGGGATTTTTTATGTAGATAGAACTGCACAAAAACCTTTTTCTTAGTAATCACTTCTTTACTGATCGTACTTACTCATCAATATTTCTGTCTGGATTTTACTCATCAAGTCTTGAACCACTCATACGATAATAATTACTCCTGATCCTGTTACCACCAAGGGTAGTGATCATAAATCGTAGGTCAACTGCTGTATAAATGGTATCTCCACGATCACAAAGTTGATAATACCGATAAGACCTAAACCAGCTCCTCCTCGGAGACATAGATGATTGAGTGTCTTATCAATATATTTTGCTGTTTCTTCTCCTGGTCTGATACCTGGTATGAAGCCTCACCTTTTTTGGATATTATCAGCGATCCTTTCTGGATTGAAGACGATCATCGCATAAAAAAACGTGAAGATAACAATGAGTGCAAAATACACTATGATTGCAAACCATCACGGTTGTTGGCTATAGATATTGAAGTTCATTTCAATCCATGATGCTACGTGTTGCATCGTTGCTGACTGTGTCCCTAATCTTGTTATGAGTTGCGATAGGAGGTAGGGAAATGATGCAAATGCTAGTGCAAAGATGATAGGTATCATACCCACTGGGTTCATTGGTAGTGGGAGAATGGACGTCTCTTGGACTGTTCACTGTCTTGAGTAGATAATAGGTATTTCTTTGACTGATTTGAGTATATAGATAGAAAGAAAAATCAACAATAAGATCAAGACGATCATGAAGATCAATACTCAGACCAAATTTGTCGCTCCCGCAAGACTCGAATACACCTGACTTGATACACCAGACACGATAGAAGCAAATATCAATAATGATGTACCGTTGCTAATTCCGTGCTCAGTGATTAAATCTCCCAACCATAGCATCAAAACAGCACCAACAGACAGAACAAATGCTGTCAGCAATACTATACCGAAGTTGGTAGTATCAATGATTGACCCGCCAAACAGATAGTTGATGAAGTAGACCATCCCGATTCCTTGGATCAAAGCCAAGGGAAAGGTCAAATACCTTGTATACTGTTGTATTTTCATTTGTCCTTGTTCCCCCTCTTCAGTCAACTCTTCCAATGATGGAATCACTGCCGTCAAGAGTTGCATGATAATCGATGCATTGATGAATGGGGCAAGTCATACTGCCACCAGCGAAAACCTCTCGATACTACCTCCTAACAACATCAAAAACGAACCAAGCTCATTGGATCATTGGCCGAGTGTAGAGGTAAGCAGGGTTGTGATATTAGCAGTTGGTACTGGAATAGTGACGAATAGTCTGTATATAGCCAAGATAGCTACTGTATAGAGTATCTTTTTTCTCAATCATTCATTATTTCGAATTTGACTGATGAGTTGCATGATGTAAGGAGCTAGTAAAACTCTATAATGCCTTATTCTCTTTATACGCTACTCAGCTGTCTGCTCAGTGCTATTTTCGACAACAGCTGATTTGTCTGTCTTAGTTTTTTTGGATGCCACTATCTTCCCTCCAGCCTTCGCGATCTTATCCACTGCCGACTGCGAAAAATATTCTATACCTTCAAATGTTGCAGCCTTGTCTCGATCACCATTTCCTAATACCTTGACTGCTAGTGTTTCAGACTTAACATGTCCGTTTTGTTTGAGGATTTCCTTATTGACCGTTTTCGTTATTTTTTCGTCTTTGTTTAATGCTCATAGGTTTACCACTGCCACCGCCTCCACTAATTTGAAGTGTCTTTTGAAACCTTTGCGTTTTGGGATTCTCATAAAAATGGAGGTCTGCCCTCATTCGAATCCCGCACGCACTCCACCTCAGCTTCTTGCGTTTTGTCATTTGTGACCCTTGGTGCTGTAGTTTCCACGTCAGCTACCGTTACCTCTTCCTACACGACCTTTCTTTTCATGGAGGCCCTTGCTCTTAGTCAAAGTATGTAATTGCATTATATACACGTTTAGAAATAGTAAAGCTTACTGAGGATAGTATAATATTATTTTTTCTTTGCTGTTGGTTTTTTAGTTGGAGCTTTCTTTTCTGTTACTTTTGTTTCTTTTTTGCTCATAGAAGGTTTCCCCGTTGTTTTGCTTGTAGACTTGGCAGGAATTTTGGGAGCAGTTGTCTTAGCGACAGCTTTAGTAGTAGGCGTTTCCCCCTCCTCTGGTGCGAGCGTTTTGGGAGATGATTTTTTCTCTGTTGTAGCAATCTCTTCTTGATCTTCCTTTATCTCCTCTGTTACTTCCTCGTGCTTTTTGGCAAAACTTGCCGTATGTTTGTATTGTGCCAATGCCTTAAATGTTGTCAGTGCGACATTTAACTTATTATTTGACCCGACAATTTTTGAAAGAATGTTTTCATAGCCAGCCAACTCAAGCACGGCTCTCAATGACGATCACGCCTTTAATCATGTACCAGCAGCTGCTGGTATTAATTTTATCTTGGATGCTTTGTGCTTGATGGCGATAGCATAGGGGATTGTATTTCCTTCTGTCACAGGGACAACAATAATTGCTTTGTACGCTTCATGAGCAGCCTTTCTGACAGCAATTGACACGTCTGGGCCCTTAGCGGTACCGATACCAATCTTTCCTTTTCTGTTTCACAAAAGAACCGTCGCTCTAAATGACATCCTTCTACCACCCGTTGTTACCCTTGTCACTCTCCTAATCTCCAACAAACGTTCTTCGTATTCTTTTTGGGTAGTGTCTGTGTTATCTTTTTTCTTTCTAACCATCAGTTTGGTATACAAATAAGTAAATGTGAACTATATACGGATACCTCATGCTCTTAGACCTTCGGCAAATGCTTTTACTCTGCCATGGTACAGATAGCCATTTCTGTCAAATACATACTTTTTTTTCGTGTCCAAGCTACTCGCCAATTGAACACCTGCCGCATGAGCTCTGTCTGTCTTCGTTGCTCATCACAATCCTCTGTCATTGATCTGTGCCACAATATGACCATCTGGTGTCATTGCTTGACCTGCTATATGACTATTGGATCTGTTCACAACTATTCTTAGATCAAAATCTCCGCTTTTGATGTGTTTATTGACTTTCTTTTTTCTCGTCTCGTAACGATGGAGTACTTTCTTTGCTTTATTGCTCACGTTTACCATGATTATACACTTCATCTAGTAAGTAAAGGTAGACTACAAACTTCATGATTATTTTTTCGATGATTTTCCTGCCTTCAATTTGATCTTTTCACCAAAGTATCTCACTCCTTTTCCTTTGTATGGTTCTGGTTTCCTCATATCTCTGATTTTGGCAGCAACCTCACCGACCAACTGTTTATCGATACTATGAATTGTTACAATCGGATTACCTTTTGCGTCTTTGTCCGCTGTCATGCTCGTATTGGCGGGAATGGGGAATTTGATTGGATGGGAAAACCCTAACTGTAATATCAGATCGTTTCCTTGAACCTTTGCATCATATCCAACGCCGATTACTGACAACTTTTTTTCAAAAGGTGTTACGACACCTGCTACCATGTTTGCAATCAATGTCCTTGTTAGTCATCGATATTTTTTGTCGTCAGTATGTTGTATTGCCGTTAGGATTTGATTTTCTTGGACACTTACTGTGACTTGATCGACACACACATGTGATAATTCACCCTTCGGTCCTTTGACAGTGACCTTTTGTCCGTCAACATGCACGGTAACCCCTGCCGGTATCTCTATGGGTAACTTTCCTACTTTAGACATCTTTGTCTCCTAGAACTGTAATAAATAATACGCTTAGTAGTCCTCATATTAGTCACAATCGTGTTTTTAGTATATTTCCGCGATCAACTCTCCCCCTATTTTCTTCTTTTTTGCTACATGTGCAGCCATTAGACCCTCGCTGGTTGATAGTATCCCTATCCCCTTACCAGCCGCTACTGGTCTTATTTGTTGATAACCCACATACCATGGTCTTGATGGTCTTGAGAAGAATTTTATCACTGGGATATCATCAACGGGATTTTTAACCTCCTTGAGCTTGATGTGTATCATCTTCTTTTTGGGGTCTGTTTCATCAACACGATAATCTTGAACAAATCAGTACTGTTTCAGTAACTTCAAGACACTTTCTTTGAAGCTCGAGTAGTACACATTATCTATATCTCTTCTTCTTGCCATATATGCATTTTTGATTCTTATCAGCATATCATGTAATGGTGCTGGAGTGAAACTCATCGTTATTGGTCACGTAAAGGTAGTAAAAACACAATAGTATATAACTAAACTCTAGGGTAGATTTTATCGACTTGCCTTTTTGAGTCACATGATGACGCCTTCCCTTCCATATTTCCTCAAACAACATCTGCAGATACCAAAATCTCTAATGTATCACTTTACCCTACCACACAACTGACATCTGTTGTAATATTTGGTAGGCTTTTCCATTTTCTTGCCTCCCGCTTTTGCTTGTCGAAACCTTGCTGCTAGTTTTTGTTGTTTGACTATGAGTGATTTTCTTGCCATGGATCGCTATGTAGAAACGTTAAATTTTGTAGTAGTATGAGTCGTTATTTATGGAATATCATACCAAGCCCCTTCAAGAGTGCTTGTGACTTTGCCTTATCCTGTGTGGTTGTAACAATGGTCACCTGCAATCACAACGGAGTTTTCATGTCGTCTGGGCCGATTTCAGGGAATATATCATATTGTTTAAACCCGATACTTAGATTTGCTTGTGAATCAAATTGCCTCGCAGAAACTCATTGAAAGTCTCTGACCCTAGGGAAGACCAGTTTTATCAGTCTTTCCAAGAAATCGTATGCTTTTTGCCCCCTCAATGTTGTCTTGAGCATCACTGGCATGTCCTCTCTCAATTTAAAGTTTGAGATAGACTTCTTTGATTTCACCAAGTGTGCCTTCTGCCCTGTTATTTTAGCTAGATGATTTTCAAAATCAGCAAATTCCTTAAGTCACTTTCTGGTTACCAATGAGCCAATACCCATCGATACGACTACTTTGTCTATACGAGGAACTTGATGGACATTATCCAATTTCAACTCCTCTTTCATCTTTTTGACGATCTCCGTCTTGAATTGTTGGTATAAACTCATTGCTCCTAAATGACTAAAACTAATCGATAATAAGGTCAAGTTTTTTTGCCTTCCTTTTCTTTTTACCACTGTCGTCTTTCTCAAACCCTATTCTCACTGCTTTTTTCTCGTCTTTGACATAGTACATAACGTTTGAGACATGAATAGGGAGAGTCTTCTCCACAAATCACTGTCACTTTACAGCCTTTTTCACGATGTTTACTCCATGGAGTCGTAGCATATCTTCGACAACCTTGTCGACGGTAGCTATCTTCCCCTTATGTTTCCCAGCTATTACGACTACCGTATCTCACTTTTTGATTTTTTTCATTGCTCACCTATGAATATGTTTAAATTACTTCTTCTGCCATACTAGCAATATCTTTGAATCCTCTGGCTCTGATCTCTCTTGCTACTGGGCCAAATATTCTTTTCCCCGCAGCTTTTAGTTGATCTTTTTGATCCTTCATCATCACGATTACAGCATTGTCAGAGAACCTCAGATACGTGCCGTCTGATCTTGCTATCTCTTTTTTTGTTCTCACTATCAAAGCTAATGCTGTCGTACCTTTTTTGTATGTCGATGTCGACGCAGCGTCTTTAATTGCTATTTTTACAATATCACCAACGCCGGCCTCTTTTGCATTAGAACCCTTCATAATTCTTATTACCTTTCCCCTCTTTACTCCGGTATTGTCTGTCACAATCACCGATGACTCGTTTTGAATCATGATATACTCCTGGATAAAGTTATAAAGATGTTCATTTTTACTTAGTCTTCTAGTGCTGCAGCCTTTTCTATCGTCAGCAAGGTCCACCTCTTCAATTTACTCATTGGTCTTGTTTGTCTGATGACCACGAGATCTCCTTGTTTTGCACTATTTTCTTCGTCGTGTACATAGTATTTTTTTGTCTTCACAAATCTTTTTTGGTACAGAGGATGCAATCTTACTGATTTAACAGCTACCACAACCGTTTTGTTCATCTTGCTACTTACCACCTCTCCTCTTAGTTCTTTGATGTTCTTATTTGCTATGATTACCATCGTTCTCTGATTTTTTAGCAGATAAAGCTGTATGTACTCTTGCTAGATCCTTTCTTTTTTGCCTGATAAGATGAGGCTGTTTGAGTGCCCTGATTGCGTTTTTCATCTTCAGCATGAACAAGTCTTTCCCGTACTCTTTGATCATTGCCATAAGCTCGTTGACAGACTTATCACTTAGCTGTTGTATAAATTGCTTTTTCTTTCAAGCCATTGTTTTTCTAAAGTAGCAGTAAAAACATTTCAATCTAGTGTATTTCCCCTTTCTCAACAACCTTTGTCTTGATGGGAAGCCTTTTGGATGCCTTATCAAAAACCTCTTTCATCTCTTCCGTGCTCAAACCGGTCATTTCGAAGATTACTTTACCCTTTTTTACTCTTGCCTTATACTCATCAACATCTCCCTTTCCACTACCCATCGGCATCTCTAGTCATTTTTTCGTAATTGGCACGTCTGGAAACACCCTAAACCAAATCTTACCGACCTTTCTCACATGCCTGATCATAACCTTTCTCGCAGCCTCTAATTGTCTGCTCGATATATATCCACTCTGAACAGCCTTGAGCCCGTGTGTACCGAAAGCAACGTAATATCCATTTTTTGCCTTTCCTCTAATCATAGGCACAAACTGCTTTCTATGTTTCCATCTTTTAGGAGTTAATAACATCGCTTACATATGGGAATTATTTAAATGGCAGTGTTTTTTTCTTTTTTTTCGTAGAATATATTGTTCCCTTAGCTATCCACACCTTTACTCCAATCACACCGTATTTGGTGATGGCAGTTGTATAATAGTAGTCTATGTCCTTTCTAAATGTTTGCAGAGAAACAGATCCCTCACTAAATTTTTCGGTTCTTGCTATGTCAGCTCATCACAACCTCCCTGCAACCTGGATCTTTGATCCCTCTGCTCACTTTTCCATGATTTTTTGGACAACACTTTTGCAGACTCTCCTAAAGGGCATTCTGTTTTCCATTTGAGATGCTGCAAACTCAGCCATAATTTTGGCAGACAATTCGGGAGCCCTCACTTCCTTCAAAACCACCTTGAGGTCTTTTCCAAACTTTTTTTTCAACAGTTCTTCAAATACCTTTATTTTTTTCCCATCTCTTCCCATAATAACTCCCACTTTGGAAGTGAAAATAATCACCTCTCCAACCGCCTCTGCCTTTCTGACAATAATCTTCGCAATCCCAGATCTTGGGAAACTTTTCTCGATCAACCTTCTAATTTTTATGTCCTCAACAAAAAAGTCTGATCCTTGTTTTTTCGTTTTAGCGAACCGTTCTGATGGTCGTGATTTTATAATCCCTACTCTCATCCCCGTTGGATGGCATTTTTGTCACATATCCCCCTATTTAGTAGCTAAAACAACTTTGATGTTCGTTCTATGCTTGACGTAACGATGAGCTCTTGACCTACCGACAAACCTCATTCTCTTTATTTTCATCGCTCTTCACACTTGAATTTGGTCAATGACAAGTTCCTCTCTTTTTTGCTTCGCATTGTGTTCTGCATTTGCAACAGCAGACCTTACTGCGTCCAATAGAATCTTAGCAGACCTTTTGGGCAAAAAACTTAGGAAATCCATTGCGTCTACAACAGGTTTACCTCTAACCATCTTCGCCACTACTGACAGTTTTTTGTGTCAGGTTAGACTGTTGCTCAACGTTGCTGTCATACTCCTATTTTGTGTCATTATTAGTCCGAGATTGAATAAATCATTACCCTCTACGCACTTGCTTATCGTTAGAATGGATGTCACCTAAAGGTTCTGGTAAAAGCAAACTCGCCCAACCTGTGTCCTATCATATCTTCCGTAATATACAATGTCACGAATTGCTTACCGTTGTGAATGGCCAAGGTAACCCCCACCATATCTGGCGTGATCTGAGACGCCCTGTCCCATACCTTCACAACCTTTTTCTCACCAGCCTCTCTCATCTTTGTTATCTTTTTGAGTAGCTTGGCATTGACGTAATATCATTTCTTCAGTGATCTTGCCATCTTGTGTCGTTTGTGCAATTATCTAAAGCTATTTGCTGTTTTTTGTCTTTCTCTTTGATACTATGAACTTATTGGATCGCTTTTTCTTTGTTCTTGTCTTCATACCTGGGTCAACTATTTTTCCACTAAACATCTTTTTATGCTTTCTTCCAATTCCTTTGTGTTGTTCTCATCCTCCATGCGGATGATCAACAGGGTTCGTATTTAGACCAATTAATCTTGGCTTTCTCCCCAACCATCTTGTTCTACCAGCTTTCCCACTTACTGTCAGCTTATGATCTTCGTTACCTACAACACCAATGGTAGCCCGACACCTGTCATGGAACTTTCTTACTTCTCAGGAACTTAACTTCAAAAACACCATTCCTGTTGCTTCATCTTTTCCTGATATCGTCGCATATCATCACGCAGATTTCACGAGCTTTCCTTTTGTTTGAGGTATTACTTCTATGTTATATACCGTCAATCCTTCTGGTATGTCTTTGAGACACTTTCTGTTGCCCGGAGCTATTGTAGCCTGATCTCCACACATTACTGCGTCACCGACTTTAGCACCCTTCCAAGCCAAAACGTATCTCTTTTCTCCGTCCTTGAAGTGCAACAAACAAATTCTCGCAGTTCTAAAAGGGTCGTACTCTATAGCAGCCACAGTAGCCGGAATATTTGTCTTGTCATAGCCTCTCATGTCAACCAGCCTATACTTTCTTTTGTGTCAACCCCCTATAAACCTCGACGTAACTCTTCCTGTGTGATTTCTTCCTCCTGACCTACTCGCCACTTTTGTTAACGATTTTTCTGGTTTGGTTTTTGTAATCTCAGAAAAGGTGTTTGTTACCATGTAACGTCTTGAAGGAGTATAGGGTCTATATTTCTTTACTGGCATCTTATTCTATACTAATTCACAAGTAAAATATTCCATCTACTACTTTATCATGCTATTTCTATTTTTTGCTCTCCCTTGAGAGTCACGATCGCTTTTTTGTAAGGCTTTCTTACCGTTTTCCTCATCGATCTACCCTTGTGTGGGACATTTTGTATATTTACGCTTTTTACCTCTACATTGTAGACATGCTCAATAGCCTTTTTTACATCTATCTTGTTAGCAGCAGTATGTACTCTAAAATAGTATTTACCACCATCTTCTGACGCCTTGATCGATTTTTCTGTAAAGACTGGAGCTATCACTATTTGATAGGGTCATAGCTTCGCAAGAGCTCTGGGCTCTTGATTTTTTATCGCTCTTCTTCTCAATATCTGTTTGTATGTCATTGTACACTATAGGGAGAGTAGTAAAAGTAAGTACTTCGGTCACTAGAGAGTATTGAGGTAGTCAATTACACCTTCTGCACACACCACTCTCTCAGCCCACAACAGATCCTGTGGATTGAGATAATTTGCTAGTATATACCTCACTTGTGGAATGTTGGCGATGGACTTGGTTACAGATGGGTTTTTATCCGCCAAGACCATGACTACTCTTGATTCAGCAAGCCCTAGTGCGGTTATCACTTTTATTGCCTCTTTTGTCTTGGGCACTTCTGGCATAAATCCTTCTAAGCCAATTACCGCCTTCTCTTTCGCTTTCAAAGACACCAAAGACAATAATGCACGCCTTCTCATTTTTTTTGTCATTTTTTTTGAGTAGTTCACGATATTCCTAGGACCGAACGCGACACCACCACCTTTTCTTGTAGGAGATTTCTTATCTCCAACCCTAGCATTTCCTGTGCCCTTTTGTTTGTAGAGTTTTTTTCCCGATCCCCTTATTTCTCCTCTTGTTTTTGTATGTGCTATAGCGATACGGCCGTTGGCTTGTTGCAAGACAAGGTATTCGTGCATTAAATCATCGTGCAACATCTCATCATTATAGAGATCTTTACTGAGCTGCTTTGTGCCAGATTTTTTGCCCTCTGTATCATATATTGTGATGGTATATGTCATTGCCTGTTGTACAATAAAGTTTAAACTACTATATATATCTCTTACTACTACTTATTAATTACTAATTGCAAGAAGCCATTGTAGGCACCTGGCACTGATCCCTTTACTAGCACAAGCTCTTCTCATTCTCTTGTTTGTCTGCCAACAATAGCCCTGCGTGCCAAGGTAATGCGTTCTCATCCCATACGTGCTGCATGGGGATGTCCCTTTTGTGTCCTTCTTGGTTTTCTATTTCCCATAGAACCAACTCGTCTATGAAATTTAGAACCACGCGTTTGGTTTCAACCCGCCAAATGGAATATTTTCATAGCTCCCTGAAATCACTTACCCTTAGATACACCTACTATGTCGACCGAATCTACACCCTCCAAACAGTCCAATCCCATCCTCTTCCCACTTTGGAACTTCTCTTGAAAATCTCCGTCGACCTTAAATTCTACCATTTTCTTGTATGCTACTTTTTCGTTTTTCTCTTTTTTCTCTACACCTACCACGACTGCTTCGTAACCATCCTTCTCCACAGATTTGTATCTCAAGACTTCTTGAGGAGCGACAAGCAAAATAGTCACAGGCTCAAACTTACCATCAAGCCACAACTTTGTCATTTCCTTTTTCTGACAGACGATTCATCCTTTCATTGCGATATGTAGCGATATTTGTAAAGATTATGTATCATAACTTTTGTTGCTTAGTACACCTTGATATCAACCAAAACACCTACTGGTATAGAAAGATTTTGGAGATATTCCATCGTCTTGGACCCAGTCTCCACCACATCCAATAGTCTAGCATAAGTTATTCTTTCAAACTGTTCTCTTGCATCCTTATAGACAAAGTTTGATTTTTGTACTGTATACAGCTTCCTTTTTTTGGGTAGTGGCATAGGTCATTTGATTGTTGCTCAAGATTTCACCAACAGACCCACAATCTTATTCAACGACGCTTCCAACATTCTCACGTCATAACTTTTAAGCTTAATTCTCAACTTTGGTTGCTCTTTTGCTTTTACAACCGCCTTATCTGCAGTAGCAGTCTTTTTTGCCACGGGGACTTTTTTTGGTGTTTTTTCTGTCGATGTCTTTGCTTGCGTTGCCATAGCTCTAACAGCTGTTATCTAAATTAGTAGACAAAACAAAGAGGCTTCCGTGGTATTCCGCCGACCGAGCCTCTTGTTTTCTTATATTCTCCTTACTCAAGTATTTTAGTAATTACTCCAGCACCAACTGTTCTTCCTCCTTCTCTAATTGCAAATCTCAGACCCTCATTCATTGCTACTGGATAGATCAAGTCTACATCAACTTTAGCATTATCTCCAGGCATAATCATTTCAGCACCCTTGACCGTGATAGCCCCCGTTACATCAGTTGTTCTGATGAAAAACTGCGGCCTATAACCAGCCATAAATGGAGTATGTCTACCGCCCTCTTCTTTCTTCAATACATATATTTCAGCTTCAAATTTCTTGTGTGCTTTGACAGTACCAGGCTTTCCAATCACCTGACCTCTATCGATTTGCTCCTTATCAATTCCTCTCAATAACAATCCAACATTCATACCTGCTTCAGCTGATGTGAACTGCTTGTGAAACATCTCAACTCCCGTGATAACGCTCTTTTGTACAGGCTTTCCTAAACCAACAATTTCTACCTCGTCATTCATATTGATCACACCCGTCTCAATTCTTCCTGTAGCCACAGTACCCCTACCCTTAATAGAGAATACATCCTCAACCGGCATCAAGAAAGGCTTCTCAGTATCTCTTACAGGATCAGGGATGAAGGTGTCGAGATGTCCAAGAAGATCCCAAATACATTGTGATTTGGCAGCATCTGAAGGATTCTCAAGAGCCTGCAAAGCAGAACCTCTCACGATAGGTGTGTTGTCACCATCGTACTCGTATTTTTTCAACAATTCTCTAATCTCTTCTTCAACTAGTTCGATCATATCAGGATCATCAACCATATCACACTTATTCAAAAACACAACAACCGTAGGAACATTGACCTGTCTTGCAAGCAAAATGTGTTCTCTTGTTTGAGGCATAGGCCCATCTGCAGCACTTACCACAAGAATCGCTCCGTCCATCTGTGCAGCACCAACGATCATGTTCTTTACATAGTCAGCATGACCTGGACAATCAATGTGAGCGTAGTGTCTTGCGTCTGTTTCGTATTCTACGTGCCTTGTGTTAATGGTAATACCCCTTGCCTTCTCTTCTGGTGCGTTATCAATAGAAGCATAATCTTGTGCCTTCGCAAACCCCTTAGTCGCAGCCACTGATGTGATAGCAGCCGTCAATGTTGTCTTTCCATGATCAACGTGACCGATAGTACCAACGTTGACATGTTTTTTTGCTGTAGCCATAATGGAATAAGATAGTGATTTAAAAACAATAGACAATCTTCGTCGCCATGACGTGTTTGGCAAACTATTTACAGATCTATTTTTTGATTGCAAGTATTTTTATTTGTTTTTTATGTTTTTGATTTTTTGTCTGTTGTGTATTCTTGTACGTGTTTCATTTCAATGGTGGGCATGGGAGGACTTGAACCTCCGACCTCATCCTTATCAGAGATGCGCTCTAACCAACTGAGCTACATGCCCATATCGACATTCTTCTTGGCTTTTAAGCAAAATATACGTTGCATTTTCACACATGGGCTCGAATCTCGGGGATGCGGGACTCGAACTCGCGACCTCTTGGTCCCAAACCAAGCGCTCTAGCCATCTGAGCTAATCCCCGAAACCTCATGTTTGACGATTTGCCAGGAGGCAGAATTGAACTGCCGACACAAGGCTTTTCAGGCCTCTGCTCTACCACTGAGCTACCCTGGCATATTTATGATACGATACTGTCTTTTTATTGTTCAAACAAATACAAGTATGAACACAACACAGCTCCTTAGGAGCTACATCGCGTTAGGACCACATCGCGATACTTTTCTTTTTTTCTTAACAAAAAGGGGGGATAGCCCCATCGTAGCGTAGAGTGTGGTATATCTAAGAAATGAATGATTGCAAGAGAAAAGAGACAGCATGTGGACAGTGTCTTTTTTGTCATTGCATTATAGCTATTCTTATATATATAGGGCCTTTGCGGAAGGTTGGCAGAGTGGTCGAATGCGCACGATTGGAATTCGTGTGTCCTGTCACAGGGACCCAGGGTTCGAATCCCTGACCTTCCGATTTTCATCGCTTCATTATTATTTATTATTGCACGATCATAATCTTGGTTTTGCTTTGACTAGAGAAATATAACTTTCGCAACATTACGCACAAGCACATTATCATCATAAGAATATAATGATATCAACTATTGCAACGCTTATACACAAGGAACTTAGCCCAAATGGTCTCACTGCCATTTTACATTTTTCTTTGACAGAAACATTTGACTTCATGGAGGGACAGTTTGTTATGCTTGAGACCGACCGTATCAAGGACCATAAGGGTAATGATATGAAAAGGGCGTACAGTATAGGCACTACAGCATTGAAACTCAAACATGAAGGCATTATTGGCACCATCGTCAAGAAAACTTCTGCAATGGGTATGTCTGCTTTTCTTGTTGATGATTTTGCTATCGGGGATCACCTCAAACTTCATGGGCCACTTGGACACTTCGTTGATCACAAACATAAAGCCTACTACCTATTTGTATCTGTGGGCAGTGGCATCACCCCTAACTATGCTCACTATGTCCATCTTACCCGTGAATATGGTCAAGCACTCAGAATTGTGCACATCTATGGTGAAAGATATGCTGACAATGTGCCTCACAGTCTCGTGCAAGATTTCGGACAGCAAAGCGATATGATCAAAAACATCTGCTTTCTTTCTCAGGAGGACCGCTTGCCCCATGGTCGACACCGTGGACATGTGCAGGATGGTCTGGAGGAAGCTTTGCATTTTCTCGGAACTGATGATATTGTTTGCTTTCTGTGTGGTAAACCAGATATGGTCGATGATTTCAGAACGAAACTTCTCGATGCAGGCATCAACAAAGAGCAGATTGTTTTTGAGAAGTATTAGGTTTCTTCATGACCATTTTCATACAATGCTCGAACATCACTAGTTTGTGTAATCTCATTTCCCGTCTATCATAGTCCTTACTCAGCCTATAGGATTGTGGACGTCTCACTCATATCTTGGGATAAGATGGATATGGAGATGATCAATGGTTCTACCTGCGGCTCTTCCATCATTGATACCGATATTGTAGGCGGCAGGAATTTTGTCAATGAAATCACTATCTAACGCGGACTGACAAAACCTCACCGAACTCTCATTAATTGTTCTTGCTTTGATATTTTCATATATTCTTCTCTTATCAATTGTTTCTATCAGCTCCTTGGCAGCAACTATCGCCTCATGCAAACCATCTCTCTCCTGCGTTTCGAGGTCAAAAAAAGATACGATATGTTTTTTCGGTATGACTAAAGTATGGCCTGGTGTTACTGGGAATGCGTCAAAGGTCACATAGTATAAGCTATTGGACCATACTGTACTAGAAACTTGAAATTCTGGTGAGCAAAACATGCAGAGCGACATAATATTAGCTGACCACTAAAACTTTCCTATCTTAAGAAGGGACAATGTTCTGGATCTAGATCACTAGCTATGTATCGCAATTCTCGTTTCGTAAATTTGAATATCCCCGCTAAAAGCCTCTTTTTTTGTGCAGAGTTTTTTTCGTTGAAAAAAGCCTTTTTCGCAGCTACAGCTAAAGGTAGTGTGATTTTGTATTGAGCCAACTTTTGTTCGTTCGTCATTGAAAAATATTTAGTCCATGGGTTATTCTTCCCATCCAATAACATTTGTGAGTACTTTGATTTCGCCAAAACCTGAAACAATCTTTTCATAATGACCGTGTCTGCTCAACAATCGATGCTCGTAAAAGACAACTCTGAATCAACAGAAGCACAATTATAATACTTTATTATTTCGTTGGTAGTTGCTAATTCTGTTTGAGATTCAAACAAAGCCAAATGTTCCATACATACATTTTGAACTGTTAGGTCCTGAGACTGAGCGAGAACTCACATAGGCAACAACAATAGTCCAATCACCAAACTGCTTTTCACTGAGATTACCATAGTTAGGAACATTAAAACTAAAACTTGTTTTTAACTTTGGCACTATATCGCTTCTCGTCCTCGAAACAATACCAATATGCTTACTATGAATACGCGCTTCTTTCATTTTCTGTTTTTTTCCACTCGTGTATCACTATGGTCAGTGGTAGATTTTTAGAATCGTTAGTCAAAGTAATGTTGTATCTTCCTCACATATCGTGGCGTAGCGTCACTGGCGTAGTTTTGATCATAAATATCATTGTTTTTGTTTGTGCAAACATCTTGCCCTCCCCTGTGTCACACTACCTGTTTGTATCCATTCCCTATATTATCACACCTGGCACGTTTTTGAGTATGGTTAGTCACTTCGATCTCCTCCATCTGCTCTCCAACATGTACCTTTTGGTCATGCTTGGCACTATCCTCGAATCGCTACTGACAAGAAAAGATTATATTTTACTCTTAGCCCTCTCTGGGTTAATGGTTGCTGTAGGATGATTTTTTGTCTTTGATGGACCGACGCTATGATTTTCTGGAATAGCGATGGCGATGATTTCCTATACCTACTTTTCTCGTAATATTTTTATCGATAAACAAGAACTCCTTATTCTTTTGGTTATCAATATACTAATCTGACTATCGCCAGGTGTGAGTTTTGCATGACATGCCTTGGGCGCAGCAGCAGGCTATGTTTTGTCGAGAAAGTCCTAGAAAAAGGCTTATAATGCCATAAACAATATACTTCACTTCGACGAAATCTAGGAACGCCTCACCATGCCCGTCCCGCCCAAATATTGTTGCATAAAACCCACCCTTAACTATAGACTTTTGTGTTAGAGTTTTTTAGCTACACTTATGCTTATGATTATGAAAATTCAGCGCTGAGAACTTGAGGATTCACTTGCAAAATCTGCATCTCGTTTCGTCTCACTGGAAGAGGCAATGTATTTTGCTCAAGAACAGGTTGAAACTCATGTCAGGAAATCAAATAGGACCAACGTTCTGAAAGAAGCCTTGGATGACCTTGATACGTGGGGGAATAATGTGAACAAAAAAATGGAAATTGTTGTTGAAAAGCCTGGTATGTTTAAGCTTAATTTCAATAGCCTTTGACCATCTCTTAAACTTAAACGAATCCATGATACTTTGCAGCAAAAGGCCAAAATAAATGGTATAGCTATTTGTTCACTCGAAAATACTTGAGGCATGCACACGATTCATCTTTGGACACAGGGCCTAGCGAAAAGGTGATTACTATCACTAGCTGCTGTCAATGGTGGCCCAGATGCAGTTGTCCCTTTACATGGCACAAAAGGCATTTTGGGGACCAACCCTTTTTCGTACTGAATACCTGATGGTGGTCATGGGAAAGTTATCGATATGGCAACGTCTGAAATCCCATACTTTGAAGTTGTTGGAGCAAAAAAACATAATAGCCCTTTGAGACCTAACACTGCGGTAGATGATAGATGAAATATTACTACTGATGCATCACAAGCACTCAATGATGATGGAATCTCAAATCTCCTACCAATGGGGGCTAACTATAAGGGATATGCTTTCAATTACTTAATGGAGATCATGACAGCATCTATGATAGGGACAAAACTCAGTCACCAACAAGACCCATCATACGTGTATGAAGACCATGGAGGTTTTATTATTGCGATCGATATTGCTTCTTTTACAGAAATTGATACTTTTGTTGCCAACACATCAGTCTTTGATCAAGTGATTAAGTCACAGCCAGCGCAGGCCTGAGAGCGCATTATCATACCTGGTGAAAATAACTTAGCTAGATTGGCAAAGGTAGGTGATGTGCTAGAAATAGAAGATGCCTTGTTGCAAAGACTTGGCTTATCATAGAGTAGAGCCCTTTGAATTCTTTTGAAACTCAAATTTATGGCAACCGTATTACCTTATAGTTCTTCTTTCCTTTCCTCAATAAGATCACTCTTTCATTAATTCTATCCTTGCTCCTCACCTCATACGTAATATCTGTTATCTTCTCTTCATTAACATAGATAGCTCCGGCTTGGATTTGTTTTTTTGCTTCGCCGTTTGACTCTGTCAGCCCTGTTTGGGTACAGAGATCGATCAACCTTTGGGGGAAAAGGTCCTTGACAATGCTTGCTCCTCCTGCTGCTTGATAGAGTGCCTGTAAATCGCTTGCGTCTGTCATTTCTTTTTGGATCAGGTCAATAGGATTTTCTGCGCCAAATAAGATACGTGTGATTTTTTCCGCTTGCTCTGTGGTAGTTTCCCCAAAGATGGTCGTGGTAACATATTTTGCTAATTGTGTCTGTCCATATCTCTGTGCTGTGTCTTGTTGATGTTTTGAGACAATCTCTTGAACCTCGCCAAAATCAAGTAAGGTTAAGAGTTTTAAAAATCTCTCTACGTCTTCATCTGCTGTGTTAAGAAAATACTGATAAACACTGTATGGTGATGACTTAGCGGGATCGAGCCAGATAGCATTACCCTCTGATTTACCAAATTTCTTACCAGATGCGTCTAAAATCAAGGGACAGGTTATGGCAAAGGCTTCCTGATCAAGTTTTTTTCTTATCAACTCTACTCATGTGATGATATTTCCCCACTGATCAGAAGCTCCCAATTGCAACTTACAATTGTGCTGTTGATAGAGGCAGAGAAAATCAAAACCTTGCATCAACATATAGCTAAATTCAGTATAGGATATACTCTTACTTGGATCTTCAATTCTCTTTTTAACTGTCTCCTTATTCATCATCTGATTGACCGTTATATACTTGCCAACATCTCTCAGGAAGTCGATATAGCTTTTATCTTGATAGAAGTCGATGTTATTAATCACTTCGTACTCAAACTCATAGCCAGATAACTGCTTGAGGTGATCAAAAAATGCCTTCATCTGGCTGGCGATTGCTTGAACATTGTGTGACAATGTTTTTTCATCTAAAAACACCCTTTCGCTGTCCTTACCTCATGGGTCACCCACCATCCCTGTTGCACCGCCTACTATGAGAATCAACTTGTTCCCACGTTTCATATAGGTAACTGCATGCATGAGCGCCGCCATAGTGCCTAAGTGAATACTATCTGCTGTAGGATCAACACCGATATAAAGTGTCTGACCTCCCTTTTCATAGAGTGCAAAAACTTTTTCATCGGAATACTGATAGAGAAAGCCGCGTTGTTCGAGCTCAGATTTGAGGGATTCTTGACTCATGGTCTTTTGTAAAGTACATAAAATGCCGTCTTTTAACACTATTCTTTTCTGTGTATAGTTTTGGAAGAATAATGCAAATGAGAGCGAAGAAGCTGAACAATGTTTTATCTTTAATCTTCGAAGGTCCGTTGCCATTCAGGGTCGTCTGGTTCGGAGTAAGTCCATTCTTCGAATTTATCGGGAGGCAAAACATTTTCCATTGATAGGTGCCATTCGTGTATTTGGGCAGATATTCCAAACTCACTTTCCATCTTATTCAGTGCTCAGTGTAATGCTTCTATACCTTCATACCTTTTCTCTGCCAATAACGCTTTTGTTTTTCGGTATTTTACCTTCCCGTCTGCTGAACTCCCTTCCTCTCCCAAGGCTGCTTCCTTCTCTGTACTTTCTGCTAAGTTCGATAGTGCTATCGTTAGCTCAGTCCTGTATTTGTTCAATGCTGGCGGAAGATCCGCCAACAACTCTTGCAGCAAACATTGTGTATCAGTTTTCCCAGGGAAAGAGTCCATTTCTACTCCAGACATGAAGGTACCCACATCGTATACCCATCTTGGAATTTTTAGTGCCATTATATTATTCCCAACACACTAAAGCCCTCTTTATTTAAGTGCATATAATTATCTTCGATCATTTTTCCATCCTTTTGCCTATTAGTGATATTCCCTCTCAAGCCGGAGGTATCTGACATTAGCTTTTTAGGATTTTTAGGCTAGCCTTTTTATTTTTGATTACTACTATCCTTGCGTTATATACAACGCTTTATCGCCACATCATCCTAATGTACATCGTCTTGGAAGGCATCGTATGAACTGGCAAATCGACCCAATCAAAACTCCTGTGAGAATACTTAAAAAAACACTATCCCGATACTGAAATTATCGTCACGAGAGAACCTGGCGGTACCGAAATCTCTGAGGCTATCAGAGTGCTCGTACAATGAACCGATTTTCAAGAACATATGGATCCTATTACCGAATCCTACCTCTATGCTTCTTCGAGGGCACAATCTATATCTGCCATCGTCAAGCCAGCATTGGATAGAGGTGCAATTGTGATCTCTGATAGATGTTTTTTGACTTCTTTGGCATACCAGGGTACCGCAAAGGGTTTGTGAACGGAAACGGTCTTGAGCATCAATATGGTTGCTCTGCAAAATTGTATGCCAGACCTTATTGTACATCTTGATCTAGACTTGGATGTTGCACTTAGTAGAACCTTTGACCATAGTGGTGACAAGCACGAGCGTGAAGGGAAAGACTTTTTTATCAAAGTACATCACGCTTATCACAACTTAGCCAAACATCCGCTGTTTGCTTTGGGCTGGAAAACAGTCGACGCCAGTGGAAGTATTGACGATATTCACCACCGCATTACGGCCATTGTTGATGCTGAATTACAAGACTAATTATTCTTCTGCACTCCTCCAACTATCATAGTCAGGACTGTGACTGCATCAGTGTCAGCAGCTCGTCTATATAAGTCCTCTCATTTCGTAAGTTAGGTATTTTGCTTTGACCGCCAAGCCTTCCTTTCGACTCCAGTCGTCTATAAAATAATCACGGAGGAGCAATATGGACTATCGGTGCCTGTAATAAAACGTTTTGTGCCCTTTTCCCTTTGTAATGGTTGTTGAGATCTTGTAATACTCTGTCTAGATCGTCTCTGAAACCTTCTATGTCCTGCGGTGCTCTCTCAAATTCTATGATCCATTCGTGGCAACCAGTACTATTGGCAAAAAACTTTGGTCAGACACTATATTCTTTGATGATACAAGCATGCTTTTTGCAGGCGTATGCGAGTGCTGCTGTCACGATATCGATACTCGTTTTTTCGTCAAAAATATTGAGATAGTATTTTGTCCTGCCTGTAATGACAAACTTGTGGGGAGCAATACTTACACAACGTAGCGTATCTCCCGTATTATACCTTCGGAGACCGGCGGCAGTAGTAACGACTAAAGCATAGTCCTCCCCTACCACGACATTTTCCAATGTTACTGTTTTTTCTGAGTTCCTTCCCCTGTACTCTGACATTGGGATAAATTCGTAGAAGATAGCATGGTGGGTTGCGAGCATGATACTATGATCGTCATTGGTACTTTGGAAGCCGTAGAAACCTTCTGATGCGTTGTAGATATTGTAGATCCTGACATCAGGACCAAAGGCGTTTCTATACTGTGGCTCATAGATATCCATACTTACTCCTCCTGAGAGAATGAGTTCTAGATTGGGCCGTATCTCGCTTATCGGTTTTTGGTAGTACTGCTGAAGTTTTTGACCTAACATTACAATCCACGGCCCTACTCCTGCGATCACTCTTACATCTTGAGGGCCGGCATGTCTGACGACATAATCCATTTTTTGGTTTCGATCAACACATGTATGATACTCCTCTCCCAATGCCATAAAATACTTAGTCCATGATGGTCTATGGTGATCTAGAATACGAGAAATAAATCAGACATTTTGTTCTTGTGTTATGGGATTGGCTGATCGTGGTCACGAGAGTATGACGCTATATCCAGCAAATACTCATGAATCTGGATTGGCTGTGAGATAACAACTCATGAAATCACGAGGTCACTGTATATGATTGTCTTTCAATGCTTGATCGGTCACTGGTATATACTTTGATGATGTTCCTGTGGTACCAGCTGTTTGAGCGAACCATGAGACATCATAAGAGGTCAAGATCTGCTTTTTTCATGCCAACATCATTTCTATGCTTTCTTGGATATCAGTATACTCTATCAGCGGTACTCTACGTTGGTAGTCTGCAATCGTACTAATGGATGCGAAATTATAGTGTCTGCCATATTCACACGCACTATTGTCTGCCAGCAGTCTCTGCAAAAAACTATTTTGGTAATCTGTACTTTTGTCAAACCTGGATCATAAACGACGGTATCTCCGTGCCATTGGTCGTTTTACAAGGGTGTTGGCAAGAGAAAGCACCGGTTTTGGTAACATAATCTAACATATAGACAAAGAGAGTTGTTTTGTGTATAGACATGTAATTACTCTATTCCAGGGGAAATAGCTCATTCTCTCTACTTATACCGTATTCTCAAAAACAAGGCTACGTTTTGCACGAACTACGCTTCCTCTTTCATTAACTGTCAGCAGTCTCTGCATATCGGCGATATGGACATTGCCTTGTATTTTTTCGTTTTGTGGAGTTTTCAGTACATGCTCTCTTGACTTCTTCTTTCTTAAACCATATATGTCGTGTTTTGCGTTTTTCGCAGACGTGTCATGCAGGACACGGATCATTACCATCACCCCTTGGTCGCTGCATCGATCAACGAATAAGCCCGTAGGAGGGGCTCAAAAGTGAGTAAAAACTTTTGCTTCTGTTTCCTCCTGTGGCTGTTTCGTCGAGGGGGAAGCACAGCTAGGTCCGACACATCGGTCACCTAGCATTACAGAAAAGGTCTTCCTCAGACCTATCGTAAAAACAGAGGCGGGGGTAGGAAGATTCCCGTAAACAACTTTCGAAACGTTTTCTTTTCTTTTTGTATGACTACTGGACTGATTATCTTGGCCATAGGTATTGTGGCGATTATCCTCACAGACCTCTTTGGGGGCAACAAAGTGGTGGCAGCCGCAGCAACCGCACTGGCACTACTTATTTATTCTCCCCACAACCTTAGCCATGGATTGGAGGAAGCACTCCCCATGAGCGGATTTCTCCTTGGGGTTATGATATTGGCAAACATTTTACAAGAGGGGGGTGCTTTGAGTGAACTCAATAATTTAATCAATACAAAGTGGCTACTAGCAACATTCGTCTTTGTGACCTCAGTATTTTTTGACAATACCGTCGCAACGGTATTGGGCATAAGTTTGGTCACTGTGATAGCAGGGCGAGGACAATTTGCAAGCTTTGTCGCTATGCTGGCCCTACTAGGAGGGCTTTGGAGCCCGATTGGGGACATCACATCCGCCATGTCATGGCTAGCGGGCAAAGTCTCTGTTGGTGGACTTGTTTCCCTTGGACCAGCTGCTACGATTGGTGCTATTGCCTATACCGCCATGTGCGGTAACATGAAACTAAGCTTCAACGCCCCACAGGCAAAGACACACGAAGACGCTTGGCTAAAGCTAGTCCTTGGCCTTGGATTATTTATCGCAATACCTCTGATAAAACTTCTACACTTATCTGTCTTAGGCCTTGAGATTACTAACCCTGGCTTTGTAGCCCCTGCAGTTGCACTATTGGGATGGTTTTTAATGAATCGCTTTCCCAAAACCAAAGTATCTATAATGCCTCATGACAGGCAAGAACGGGCTGCTATAGCAAAAACTGTTGGCTACATCTTCTTTATTTTGCTGACGGTAGGATTATTGCATGACGACCTGGAAAGCATAAAGCCGTCTGTGGCTACTATGGGAATTGTTTCCCTCTTGTTGATATCTCTTATTGCAAGCTCCCACGTGGACAATGTCCCGTGGACTGCTATCCTAATAGCGGTTGTTCCCTTTGAAACAGACAGCTTGCAATGGAAGCTTTTGATAGTCGTTTTGGGCCTGGCTGGTGGCCTATCGCCGGTTGGTAGCACAAGCACACTCGTTTCCGCCAGCTACCTCAATGTCGGTTTCAAAGAGTTCTACCGAGAAGCACCAAAAGTACTCGTTACAATATCCATTGTGATCGCTGTTGTGTTACTACAGTATTGGATATTCTGATAGTAACTCGCTTTGGTCTCGGCGCATAGATTCTAACAATCGCTCTCGTTCGGTGACCAGCCGCCAACGTAAGACGACAAGCAAAACCGAACACACCGGTGTATATAGGGAACATAATCGGTTTCGGGCTGTTATCTCCATCAAGGGAAAAACAGTTCACATAGGTATGTTTGACACCGCAGAAGACGCGGCTGTAGCATACAACAAGGTTTCAAAAGAGACCTTTGGCGAAGAAGGAAAGATCAATAAAATCAAATGACCTCCCTGCCTTCGCCACTATTTTACGCCTCCCATCATCATTTGATCCAACGCAGACAACTGTGTTGCTCTGTTTTCAGAGTATGATCGCTGATGCTGGGGGGTTTTTTGTAATACAAAAAGTTATTATAGAATACATATAGGTCCTCTTTCATTTGTTTTTCTTCTTCCTATATTGCGTTCGCCTTACTTTGTCAATATCTTTATTTGCTTATTCTTTAGCATGAATTTTGCTCAAACTGAGTGCTACCTTCCCCCCATGCCTGATGGTACTCATACACTTTCATGGTGAAGAAATGAAATAAAACAACATCTTGCCGATCTATGAGCACTTCCTGGCTTTTGGAACTGAGTGCTTACTGCACTCCTCACAACGAGAATCTTCGAAACCTTCACTTTTTGAGGCAATATGTCTGACTTGCCCAAAGCAGGCCCTATAATAGAATAGAAGTCTGATATTCTGTTTCACCTCCATACTCCCTCTTGTTGATTTCTTTCCCTTTTTCCCAATCATATTGGGTGTTTTTATTGTTGTGCTAAAGACACCATGCATGTGCATCTGATTTCTCTCTTTCCTGAGATATTTACGAGTTTTTTTGAACAATCGCTCTTAGCGAAAGCACAAGGCTCATGACTTCTGCATATTCACACCATTGACCCTAGGAGCTTTTGCGATGACAAACACCAAACAGTTGACGACACACCCTATGGCTGAGGTGCAGGCATGCTTATCAAAGCAGAACCTATGATACAGGCTGTAGAATCAGTCTTAGCATCTATCAAGTCGCATTCTTACCAGATCATTATGCCTTCCCCTAGTAAGGAGGTTTTTGATCAATCTCATGCTTTATCCTTGAGTAGCTATGAACACTTGATTTTTGTCTGTGGGAGATATGAAGGTATTGACCATCGCTTTGAACTTTGGTGTATGCAGCACCATGCCCATGCTTTTCGCAAGCTGTCACTAGGACAGTTTGTCTTGTTGGGCTGAGAGGTTGCCAGTATGGCTATGATAGAGGCTATCACCAGGCTTGTACCATGAGTCATCAAAGAAGCTTCAAGCCGACAACAAGAAAGTTACAATCCCCTTCACTGAATGACTAATATCGAGCATCCACACTACACGAGACCTGCTGATGTGAGAGGCATGCAGGTACCTGACGTACTCTTGAGTGGTGATGAAAAAGCGATTAGTGTCTGGAGGCGTTCTTTTGCATAGTGCAAAAACTTCTTTATATTTTCTTCTTTCTAAGCATATGCTTACCAAAAATACTGTCGACATGAATGAACTTTTGAGATATTTGCAGGATCGTTATACCCTCTCCATAGCGTCGATTCTTCCCTGAAATAGAGGTTTCGACGGAGAGACTTTTCTTGCCTACGACCAAGACTCAAAGGTTTGTTACTTCGTGAAATGCGTGACTTCTGATATGGGTAGTATTTCAGCTTTGCAAACAGCATATTATATCTCTCAAAAGCTTTCCTTTGTTCCTTCTATCCTTCCTGGTCGTTTTTGAATTCCTTATTCCACCTACAAATCTCACTATGTTGTTGTTATGGAGTATATTGATGCGACCCAAACCTTTGATTACTCACAAGACGAGTTTGTGTTATTACTTGCCCAGCTCCATGCTATTCAAAAAGATGCTTCGATCTCTACTGACATTGAAACCTTTGATTTTACTACGATCTACAATATACAACTCCAGAGTTTAGTGTCTTTAAGACCTCAAAACAAACATTTAAGCACTCTGTGATTTTACTCATATATCACAACAAAACTACCTTTGCGAAATACTTTACGAGTTTCTTTTCACGCACTCTGCCAGGTCCTTCAACGCTCACCAGCAAAACAGCCCTTTGTTTACACACACGGCGACTCTGCATGTAATGTTCTCAGAAAGAATCACGGATGAACACTGCGATTAGTAGACTGGGATGGCGTAATGCTAGCCCCTATGGAAAGAGACCTCTGGTTTTGCGATGACATAGACCTTGCCATGAATTTATACATCTTACACAATCCACAAGCAAACATCAATCCACAACTTATTTCCTATTATGTCTACCAAAGGTACTTTTCCGATATTTTTGACTACGCCAACCTCATACATACTCATAATGATCTTTCTATTGTCGAGCAGTCTTTCTTCGATATGAAACATGAGGTCGATGGTCGACTTCAACGTAAGATTACTAAGCATTGTTTAACATAATAATGCCTTTTTTCCTACCCATATTTATTGATAATTTCTGCTATTTTTTCCCTTTGCACATCAGTCATGGTTTGTTCGGACCGGTAATCTAGTGATGAGACATAGGCTTTTACATATTCTAACACCCTCTTGAGACGTTCTTGCTGATACCGTATGGTACCTGAAGTATTCAATTGTTGCTCCATATCACTTACTTTTTGTGACATGATCGCAAGTACAATAGGAGCCCCTACTCCCTTTTTCTGTTGAACAATTTTTACAAAATCCTGTACTATTTGCTTTGACTGCTGCGGTACTGCCTTAGAAGCTGCTTGGTAGTCGTAGGTTATCGCCAGTATTTCGTCGGCATAGACCATCAGCCTCTCTTCAGGCTTACCTCCGATTGGGACACAGGTACCCAGTGCGATCTTTTTGCCGATCCTTTCTTGGTCTAATACATCTACAGCGTCTGCTGCCACTAACTCTTTTTTGCTTACCTTGTAGGTACGAACCACTGTCTCTGATTTCTTTTTTTGGACAACGTAGATGATATCATCTTTTTGGACTAGAGGCAGACTGACGAAGAGGTTCCCGATATAATTTTTATCTGCTGTCTCTTCTTTACGGGTGTAAGAACTATGGCCAAAGTAGGCCCTTACCCCATTTTGCCCTAGATACGCCGTACCGGGGATATGAATCGCACCTTGATCAAAGAGATCCTGGTACTCACTCCGTTTGATTTTCCCTTCTTTGAACCTCTGGCGTGTAAATTCGTCTCTCACATACTCTACGGGAGCTATCATTCCCGCACGAGGGATGATGATATATTCTGGTCGCTTTTTGTACTCGTCTGGCAGAAGCGTCATCCGGTAGTCTACATTGAAGTTACGTGGGTCTGCCACTGGTAGCGGGTCAACATACCAGTCAGGTGCGGACACATCTACTCACGCTATGGAGTCGTCAACCCTGATGCCATTTTTTTCAATAAGTTTTTTTAGGAGCTTGGGATCTGGACCTGTTCGAGGTAGCTGTTTGGGTGGTAGGTAGGTATTTTTTCCTGGTTTGAAATAATCTTTCTGCTTTTTGTAATCCTTATTTCTCTCAATCAACTCTTTGATAATATCATCTCTGAGTCTGCATGCGAGACATCATGGTCAGCCGTCACATTGCTCTCCAGCCTCTACTATGCCATTACCGCATATCGATGATCCTGTATTGACTAATGATTCCAGTTGGCAGAATCCATCACAGCCATCACCGCCTACTCTATTACCGTCATCACACTGCTCACCAAACTCTACTTTATTATTCCCACACTTGGTCAGTGGAGTTCCTCCTCATCAGCCTCATCACCCCGATCTATGGGTACAGTTTGCGTTACAATTTGGCCCACCTGTTGGTCCTTCATCACATTGTTCTGTTACTGGATTGAGTATTCTATCTCCGCAAATATTTGGTGGGGGATTATTGATAATAGACTCCACACAGACACTCGAACAGGTATATCATGGTGATAGGCCGTCGGTTCCGTCACATTCCTCGTATCCATAGACTCATCATGATGTTGTACCACCTACTCATGCTGCATTTGGTCGTTGCAAAATACCATCACCACAGTATGAACAGTTTGCATTTCGATAATTTGAACCACTCGCTGCCGCTCCTGTCCCGCTACAGCTACAATCTGGATCATTAGGATCTGTGTCATCACAGACGCTGTCTTCGCATGTCCCATCCACTACACATTGTCCGTTACATTGTTCAAACCCTACTGCACAACTACAGGTAGCATCGCCAGATCGTATGGTCGTCACTGGGTTATCTGACCTATCGATGATAGTTCATGTAGAGGTTTCTACTACTACTTGGTTACATACTCCTGTCGTATTACCGCTTGCTATCATGGCCTGATATCTCAGTGCAAAGTCGCCTCTGGTTCCTGTATGTGTGTTTGTTAGTACTATCCTCATCTGGCTCAATAATCCTCAAGCTCCTGTAGTTATTGTTACTCCGCTCAGGCTCACGCCTGTACTTGCAGATATCAAGGATAAGGAACCCGATACAAATGCGGCAGCACCAGTGAGGGAGTCATTGAGTATGATAGTGCTTTGAGCAATAGGAATATAGCCTGTCACATGGTACGATACTATATTGCCTGACTGGGTTACTGTCTTGAGCGTATTGGTTTCCGCACAATTTGCTTGATAGTATAGTGATCACGTCGTGACTGATTGACAACTACAATACCCGTCTGACGCATTTGTTTCATCACACTGAGATCAGCATACCCCATTTGTGCTATCGAAACCAGTCAAACAGGCACATGTTGCATCGTTTGTCCATGATGGCGTGCTTGGATCGTCGGATTTTTGTATCAGCCCACCTGTACCACCAAGGAAATTTGCCTGATTACACACACCTGTTGTATTGCCTGTTGCTATCATGGCCTGGTAACTTAGCTTGAAGCTACCATTGTAACTAGCTCCACTCATGTTCATAATGAGCATGTATAACTCACTGAGATATCCGTTTGTTCCCGTTGCGAATGCAACTCAGGTGGCTGACATACCCGCGGTCATGCCTGAAAATGTCAGTGTATCAGGAAGGTAATACGCGTCACCACTCAGACTGTCGATGAAGGTCATTTGCGTGTATCATGCCTCCATAACTCATGTAATGCTATAGGTCAACAGACCTCATGACTGGATCACTGTCTTGAGCAGTGAGGAATCTCCCTCTCCATCATCACAGATATTGTTGTTATTATCATCGACACATGTTACAATATCCTCACAATCATCGTTATTATAATACTTGTTGGTGTTTTGTGTTGGATCCGTACCTGGCGTACAGATACTGTCTATCACTGGATTGTAGTCTGATCAGGTTGTCA
>CAYXZL010000005.1:0-78797 GCA_964469925.1 uncultured Candidatus Peribacteria bacterium
CCCACACCTACACCTACGCCTACACCCACACCTACACCTACACCTACACCTACGCCTACACCCACACCTACGCCCACACCTACGCCCACACCTACACCAACACCTACGCCTACGCCCACACCTACACCAACACCTACGCCTACACCAACACCCACGCCTACACCAACACCTACACCAACACCTACGCCAGTGCCAAATGACTTTTGTAAACTTGTAGCACGACCAGACGCTAGTCTTATAGGTCAACAGGTGAGTTTTTCAACAAATGGAAACCAATCGATCAATCAATGATTCTATAAGGTATGGTATAGTTTGCCAGGAGTAACAAACTACGGAGCATCATCCCCATTTGCTGGAGGGTATCCGACACGAGGAGAAACGTTTCAACAATCTGGAGTGCGAGAGGTAACAGTGTATATTAGTCCAACGGGCGGACCAAACCCAGTGACCTGTAGTACAAAAGTGGTAGTACATTAGCACGTAGCCAGTGATGCCAAGTCAAGAAGAAATGACGGTTGCAAGACACCGTCATTTTTTGTAAATCGTCAGAGAGAGCAATCTTACTCTTCCCATAAGACCAATTTTACTTATAGTGTTTGCTATTGCCTTTTATCTTGTTCTATTACTATGGACATCAAGATATTTGAGGATATCAAAAAGATCAACGAGTATGATAAGGAGGTTTGGTATGCCCGTGAATTTGCAAAGACTCTGCATTATGAAGAATATGATGACTTTGAGGAGGTGATCAAAAAAGCGATGATCGCCTGTGATAGAAGCGGTCAAAGTATTCAAGATCATTTTGGTGGGACGATGGAAACTGTAGAGGTGGACGGTGAGGTAGAACAACTACCAAGTTATCAATTGTCCCGTTTTGCCTGTTACTTGATAGTACTCAATGCAGACCCGTCCAAAGATATCGTAGCATTGGGGCAAAGTTATTTCGCACTACAAACAAGGAGGCAGGAAATAAATGATCAAAAAAGATTAAACTGACAGTACGAGGAAGATCAAAGAAGGCTCGTAGCAAGAGATGAAATGAAAGAACACAACAAAAACTTGGCGAGTGTTGCGAAAAAGGCTGGTGTTAAAAATTATGCACAATTTACCGATGCATGATATATGGGGTTGTATGGGAATAAGAGGAAAAAGGATATTGCAAAAAATAAGTGACTTGATCCCGAAGATAATATCCTAGACTACATGTCCAGTGAAGAGCTTTGAGCAAATCTGTTTCGTGCGACGCAAACAGAAGCAAAGCTTAAAAGAGAGTTAGAACAATGAGTGGTGATGGGAGAGGAGGGTGCTAACAAAACGCACTTTGAGGTAGGGAAGAAGGTGAGGGAGACTATTAATGAGTTGGGGGGAACGATGCCAGAGCATCTGCCAAAGGTGGAACATATCAAGGAAGCAAGAAGGAGGCTGAAAGAGTTGTCCTATGATGAGGTAGACACACATATAGCTTACGTGCAGACCCATGTGTATGACTTGCCAGAAGACATCGAATCATTACAGGTAGTGGTTGATATCATCAAGCAGTATCCAGGTGATATCGTCGTAAAGTTATGAGACAAAGTGTACCAGCTCAGCAGTGAGTGATTACATAAAATCCAAGAAATTCTTGCCTAGATTTAGCCCATATCCTAGGTTTTAGAAAAGCTGTCAACCAAGAGAGATGACCCATCAGGCAGAGATCATAGCACCAGGAGGTTCGTATACCAAAGCAATCATCGCAGCAGAAAATGGAGCTGAAGCTGTATATGTATGAGTACCCTTTACCTCCTTGAGAATGAGGCAAAATAAGCTGAGGGATTTTGATATCCTCAAAAAAACAATAGAAGCATTGCACTCTCGTGGTGTCAAAGCCTATATGACGATGAATATTTTCCCAAGAAATATAGATATGAAAATATTCGAGGCTGTTGTTGAGAGAGTGTCAGATCTATGACCAGATGCAATTATCTTCTCTGACCCAGGGACTTTTTCAATTATTAGAAAATACCTTCCTGGGATCGCTCTCCATCTCAGTACGCAGACCAATATGCTCAACTATGAAGCAGTGAGGTTTCGATATGACCTCGGAGTCAAAAGAATTATAGTAGCCAGAGAGTTAACCCTCAAGGAGATAATCGATATCAAAAAGCAGGTAGCATGAGTAGAATTAGAGGCTTTTGTCCACGGTGCCATGTGTATAGCCTATTCTGGTAGGTGTCTGATGGGGGAGTATTTTTCGGGAAGAGATGGCAACAAGGGCGAATGTTCCCATGTGTGCAGATACAAATTTAGAATGAAGCTAGAGGAAGAAAAAAGACCAGGTAAACGATTTGAGGTAGGTGAAGATGAAGAAGGCAGTTATATGATGTCGTCTAAAGATCTTTGTACGATAGAAAGATTGGCGGAGATTATACCACACTTAGACGGATTAAAAATAGAGGGAAGAAGCAAGAGCGAGCTCTATGTATGAGCAGTTGCAAAAGCATATAGACATGTCAGGGACGCCATTGTCAATAAAACTACAATTAATGAGTCAATAAAGAATCTGGTGTACCAGATACCTCACAGACCCTATTGGGAATGATTCTTTTTCAATAATACCAGATCGGCACCGGATGGGGAGGCAGATGAGGTAGGGACTACCAAACGAACCCCATGACCAGTGGCTGAGGTGGAATATTGTTGACTACTGACTGACAAGTACATTGATAACGGTGGAGAAAAAATCTATGAGTTCATACCCAAGCAATCACTCCAAAAAGGAGACGTCTTGCAGACCCTCTCGGCACAGTGACGAGAAACGATAACTATCCAATGATTCTATAAAAAAAATAAGCAGACCATAGACGCTATTACCTGTAATACAAACAATATCTTTTTGTATGCAAACAAGACACTAAGTCCATGGACGGTGTTGTATAGGAACATATAAAAAACGTAAAGAGCGGTAACGGAATGCGGAAACGGCTTATTGCAGGGATTCTAGAAGATCTGAGTTGGTATCAAGCTCACGTTCAAGAGTTGGTAGCGGAAAGAGGAGAGCATTCATGATTATCCTAGCTTCAGCAAGAGCTTGTCTTTCCGACTGTGTTGCTACAAAAGTATTTTCAGGAAAAATCGTGGAAACAGGATTATTTCCAGCAAACTCATTAAACTGAGACACAAGCTGGTTAAATCATGAGAAATCAAAGTTGTCAAAGGTCACTTGCTCGGCACTTGATGTGACGTTTGAAAAGTCCTCAAACCCTCTAAGTAAAGTATGAAACATTGCAATAGGACCAGAGAGATCAAAGTCTGGGATCCTAGGAAGAAGGTTGTCAAAAACTTTTTTGAGGATTTCTACGAGCATTATGTATTCCCACACACGGTTTTTGAGAGCATACGAACCAGAAACCACCACCGATGTTTTGCTCTTAAGGTTCAAGATGTGGGGCATAGCATCTGTGTAAGAGCCCTTTTGGGGAAAGATGCCCAATGTCATAAAGGGGTAATCGCTAGGAGCTTCTGGGGCAGCTGATGTTGAGTCATGTGGGGGGAGCAACATGAGTTTGACTAAGAAAATAAAATCAAAAGTTATCGACTGACAATGATCATATTATAGAGAAAAATAGAAAAGGAGCAAATTTGTTACAGTCTAAACAACGACAACGCATGACGGAGAAAATCACGAAAAGGGAGAATCGCCTCATAGTACTCTAGCAAGAGCTCATCTAGGTCGTCACGGAGGATGTGCTTGTGAGCAAGATGTGCAGTATAATAAAACTGCTTGTGTGCAATCAAGGGTTGTTGCTCGTAGACCGCTTTGTATGCGGGAGCCAAACGTTTGTGGACAGCCCCCTGCATGCTACCCCAATGCGTGACAAGCGTTTCCTCTGATATGATTGCATTAAATCTTTTGAGCTGTCAGACGATAGCATCTCTGATGACAGTAATTTGTTCTTTGTCTGGCATATAACTGCCACTAGCAAGCACAATGCCATTCCAACCTATTTCGACATACAAGCCAGGATAGACAAAATCTTTGCGTCATCATGGAGCAATAATGGCTCCCACATGAGTCTTGTAGGGAGTCTTATCGGTGGAAAAGCGAATATCGCGGTTGATTCTATAGATACAATCCTGAGCACGCAATCACTCAAGAAGGTGATCATGATCGCTCATGCGAGCTAGCACATCCATAATGAGTGTCTGAAAAGGTTGTTTGATAGCAGTTTCATAGAGAGGCTTGTGTTCATAAAACCATTCCCTTGTATTATTTCCAGCCAATCATTCAAAAAAGTCGATAAAATCCTGAGAAAAATAACGCATCAGACAAGCAAAAGCTAAAAAGCCTTAGAAAGGGAGCATTATCTTATGAGTAAATTCAAAAAGTATTTTCTTCTCAATCATTCTTTTAAGAAATCCAACAATGAGCGGTAAATAGAGATACTGCTTTCCAAGAACCATAATGCCATCATAGCGTCAGAGAGCAATAGCTAGTTGGTCAAAGTTTTGTAGGGGAGGGTAGGTCTTCGTGATTCATTGTAGCTTGTCAGCAATAAGAGTACCAACTCTTCTTCACTCAATGAAAGCGTTGTGAGCAGTTGTATATAAGCCATGAACAGCAATATCGCCGCACATCATGATATGATCACTTTCAATTGACGTATAATCGTTATTGAACGTAAGTTCTGGTGCGTATTCTTCATCGTTAACCTTAATCCCACTAGCCATGATACTCACATCAGAAGGCAGAGTTTTGCCAGATGCCAAGGTGATATCACTGTCTGACATGCCAGTGACCTTATCGTCTAAGATGACTTCTACTCATTGTTTGTGAAGGTAACTATAAGATATTCTACCAACATTGGGATGATAGCGATCAAACAATCTATCTTTTGAGTGAATAAGGCGTATAGAAAGCGGCAACTTCCTTTCAGCCAAAACGCTCGCCACTTCTACTCAGGTAAACCCTCAACCAATGATCGAAACGTGTTGTGCAGTCTTGAGTGCTGCATTGAGTTTGGGGATGTCGTCTCACCAGCGGACGGTATAGGCATAACGTTCAAAGTCTTTATTTCAGTAAAAATTGACACGTGAACCAGTTGCGATGATCGCATAGTCAAAATGCCACTGATCACCAGTGTGTAAGTCAAAAAAATGATTTTTACTGATGCGTGTAACTTTGGCATGGACAAAGTCCTCGCCGTACACTTTTTTCAAATCAAATTGGAGACTGCGAAGGCGATTGGTGTCTCCGACAGCCTCATGGAGTCAGGGGGAAAAGGTGAATTTGTCACTCATGTCAAATAGCTTGACAGTAATATGAGGATTACGCTTTTTGAGCATCAAGTAGGCGGATATGCCAGCAAATCAAGCACCCGCAATAGCAACATCGCAATGATAAACGTTCATTATGACTCTATACGATGATCACTAAAAGTACCGATCTTCCTAGAGGCGTAACGACAAACAAACAAAACCAATGCAAACAAAAGTATCCCGAGAAATGGTATGGTAATAAAACCGAAATAGTTAACGTAGCTGATAGTACACGACGGTCAGAGACCATTGGAGAGTGTGTTACAAAAGGTAGATGTACTAGCAAACTTCTCCAGGTAATAATTGTATCATGCCAAAAAAAGTCAAATCCAAGCAAAAGGCTTGATGATAGCGAGCGAACCATCAATACCCTTGCGGAGAGCGACAGCAGATATAAGAACCAGAGGAAATGTGACGATTCTTATGTACCAACACAAATAGCAGGGTGGGAATCAATTGTCGAGGACAAACCATTCACCAGTAACTATGTTAGAAAATGGGTCACCAAAGTATCAGTAGTAAAGGGAACCAAGTGTGGCGATAGAAGATAGGATAAGGATAAGCCATAGTCATTGACGTTCTGTCATGAAAAAGAAGATAACGATAAAGCATGTCAGTAGTGTTTAGTTATTTACTAAACCATATGACGGTATTGCGGTCGGTATTAGGATCAAGGGGGATTTGTCAACGGACGGTATTGTTGTTTTCGTCCATTTCACCAAAAAGATCATTGGGGTCTGCAGATACAACGATATCATAGATGCCAGGAGAATCAAGCTGGAGATCATCATGGAAATCAAACAAGTAGCTTTGACACCTATCGTGACCATAGTCAGCATAGGGTGCTGTGACACGAGCAGTATGATTGACAATGCTAACATCCACCGAGAGTAGCGACTGTGTTTCACTAAAATCACCTGCCCCACAGACGACCACCGCTAAGCATCTTCAGGCACAACCCACTCATAGGCTTTCAAGAGAAAAATCGAAGGCATGGTCTGGAAGCATCTCGATCTGATCAGCAATGTGGCGGAGAATATAATATGCCCTAGAGTCCGCAGCAAGAGTCGCAAGAAGTGAGTCTATACGCACGGACACTGCCGCTAGGCTCGCAGGGTTATCAACAGCAAGAGTGACGATGGCACGATCCAGCTCCGCCAAAAGCTGGGTATCAGCATCAGTAGGTTGGTAAGCAAGTGTATTGCCACATAAACTGAATGTAGCTACTAATAAGCCAATAAGATATTTCTTCATCCAAAAAGTAAGAAAATGAAAAGGATAATACAACAAGTGTATCAGAGTGACTCCTACTATCAATCCAAATTTTAGCGATGGACTTTACGAAAACGGTAAAGTAGGTAGATACTACTTGCGCTTACCAAGAAGGTGGCTCCTAGAGTCACATACCAGCTGGTCAGGAAGCCATGATATTGATAAACTGCACCGATAATGATGGGCATAATAAAATATCAAATACCAGACACAATATTTTGAAAAGAAGCAAATGATCCATCGTGTTGGTGATCCTGGTCATGTGCCTCCAGTGCGTGTCATGATCATCCAAAAATGAGGTTGTTTCACAGTCACAGCATAATTCCGAATATCACAACAGCTGAGACATCATAGTGAAATACGCCATAGAGCAAACCAGCAAAGACAAATCATTGACCCAAAAGATAGCTAAACTTCCAACTATAGCGGTCGGCCAGCATGCCAGCAAGGCTGGCAAAAAATATCGTTATGAGCTCATAAATCCCCAGTCCAATACCGGCAAATCAGGATCAGTCAGCCTCCAAAAACAAATGCATAGGCAAAAGAAACCAAATAGCACCATAAAAAATCCCCTCCCAGAGTTTTACCATGATGGAATAGATAGGGTACCGTTTATTTTTTTTGAGGTACAGAAAAGCATAGCGAAAAACATCGATGAAGTAACGAATTGAGGCAGTCGCTTGATGATGTCAACGATGAGGAAGGTATGCTGTATCATCGATAGTAAAGCGATTGACAAGCCGCAAAAATAGACCAGATCAGATGACGACCAAAGGCAGATAGGGAAAGGGATTGTCAGAAAAAAACGCTATCGACATCGTTGCCAAAAATGTTCATAGTGCCTTGATTGCCTCCACATAACCAAAAAGTAGTCAACCCTTTTCTCTTTCACCAACACGCAACACATAAGCACCAAGGATGTTGCTACCAGAAAGAAACGCTATGAGTAAAAACGAAAAAACAGTACCCGCCATGTGTAGGTAGCCAAGAAAAAAAAGTAGTCCGCAAACAACAAGACTATAAGCATAGACGTTCGTTACCCTTTTACTACCATAGCTATCGACATAGTTGCCAATAATGGGACTGATAATAAGTGCTAAGAGATTTCCGATAGTGATCCAAAATCATGCCCAGAATGATCAAAAAGCAATAGTGAAAATAACGGGCAAGACGGCATAAAGAAGATTGATGGAGTATGACACAAAGGAATAACCGCCCGTGAGCGAAACGATCGACTTATCGTTGGGGCTCAGTCAGAGGGAGATATAACGGATACCACGAAACAACATGATCAGAAATGCTAGCATAAAATAATGCTACCATTATAGGGTCTAGAGGCGTTTCTAGCAAAAAATGAAACAAGGGAAAACAAGCCTTGTCAGTACAAAAGCTAACGAGAATCTATAGAGACTGTTTAGAGAGTAGGCTTGAGTACGAGTATTTTTGGCTCTAACATGTCCTGCATAGCATACCTAATCCCCTCTCTACCAAAACCACTGTCCTTGACTCACCCATAGGGCATATGATCAACACGCCATGAAGGCACATCATTGTGGATGACGCCACCTACTTCCGCCTCTTCAAATAATTTCCAAACACGATTGATATCATGACAAAAGACGCCGATTTGTAAACCAAATTTGGATTGATTGATCCTAGCAATCACTTCTTCAAAACTGGAAAAGCTATCTATCATGACTACAGGACCAAAAGCTTCCTCTTGAGCTAGTTCACTCGAATTGGGTACATTAACCAACACAGTTGGCTGGATAAGAGTTCACTGCATCGTATTGCCAATGAGGCATTTAGCTCCAGACTCGACTGCATTGTCGATCCATGTTTTGAGTCTGAGTGTGTTTTTTTCATCAATAATGCCTCCAATGTCAGTCTCTTCATCCATAGGGTCACCAACCTTCATGACATTAATAGCTGCAACAAACTGTTGTTTAAAAGTATCAGCGATATCTTCATGGACAAAGATCCTTTGTACGGAGACGCAACTTTGACCTGCTTGATAAAAAGCACCAATCACGCTACGTTTGATCACTCGGTCTCGATCAGTCACATCTTTGTCAATAACCAATGCAGCATCACCTCCTAACTCGAGCACTACCTTCTTTTTCCCAGCACGCTCTTTCATCGCCCATCCCACCGCAGGAGAACCAGTAAAACTCAAAAGAGCGATACGTTCATCTTCTACCAATTGTTGTCCTGTGACTCTATCACAGGGTAAAACAGAAAAAGCCTGTAGTGGTCGTCAGCTTTTTTCTACGATTGCCGCAAACTTAAGTGTCGAGAGAGGAGTAGAGCTGGCAGGTTTGATGATGATGGGGCAGCCCGCAGCAATCGCTGGTGCGACCTTGTGTGCCATGAGGTTCATAGGGAAGTTGAAAGGCGTGATACCAGCAACCACGCCGACAGGAAAGTGTTTGAGGATAATATGGCGACCAGCAGCGGCAGGCGTAATACCAGCTGGGATATAGTCTCCGTATACACGCTCAGCCTCTCCTGTCGCTATCTGAAAGGTGTTGATGCAACGTGTCATTTCGGCTCTTGCTTCTTTGATGGTTTTGCCATTTTCTTGGACTAAAAGATGCGAAAACGCCTCGTGTTGTTTGCTAAGTTCTGCAACAATGTAAGAGAGTACTTCCGATCTCTGGTATGCTTCCATTTTCCTCGTTTCTTCCAATGACTGCCTAGCTGCTACGATTGCCCTCTCAATATGGTCGGGACCGGCAAGGGAAACTGATCAGATGACCGAACCATCGTAGGGGTAGATGACATCAAGGTAGTTGCCACTATCGACTCGTTCGCCAGCTAGGTATAATGTACTTGACATGATGGTATGGAAAATGAGCTAAAAGATAGTGCTATATTGTAGCATGTTCAGCGTCGAGTCTTTCTTTCTGCCTTTTCTTAGTGTCTGATCGAGAAACACCGCTCTTTTGGTCAGCAACTCTTTCAGTATACTTGTTTTTTGCTCTCAAAAAAACATTTGTAACAGAGCCGATGTAGCCACTTTGCTGGAGAGTATACAAAAGATTGATATAGTCTCGCAATAGATCGCCACACTCATCTTCGAGATATACATGGTTATTGTGTTTGATCTCAGACTCTATTTCGAGTATTTCGTCTTTGACTCATTGCAGATAGTTGCGGAAGTCGGTCCATGAAGATGATGATGTAAGTTCAAGATCATACTTTTGTGCGGCGAGAGCAAGTAAGGGTTCAAGCATACAGAATGCTACAACAGATAAAAGGTCGCACAAGCGAAATATCCACTTCTAAAATCAATCCTAGTCATCTTTGCGATAGCTACAACACAAAAAACTAATGCTACTTGCCTTCCTTGGAAGAAGCCTATTTAGGACCAGAAAGAGGCAATAGAATCTTCATGATGACGCAAATGTTTGGTGATAGGATATGAAAAAGATGTAAAGTGATGTTGACTTAAGTAAATAAATATTTAGAGGGAAAGGACTTTTAAGACCTATACGAGAAAGGCCATGTGACTAGAAGATAGAGCAGAGACTGACGAGAGTCTCGGTAATGGCATTGAAAAAAATCGAGCAGAAGATGTATTCAACACAGTACAGTGACTCAGAGGTGTTGCAATAAACTTAACACATGATCCAGATGATGCGAATGACCTTTTGGGAGATGTCACACTAAAGCTGTTACCGAAAAAAGGGAGCTACAACGAACAAGGAACATTTAGTGCTCGAGTGAAAACAGCCCTGATAAACACTTTTTTGGATCAACAAAGAAAATCTAAACCCGTTTCTTTGGAAGATGTTCCAAATCTTCCCAATCTGAGCGTGTGATGATGAGAGCTGAGTTGACCACAGAATGAGTCGTATCGGGATCTTGGTGCAGTATCGGATGTTATGCAGTGACTATCTGATACGATAAGAAAACCTTTCGAGCTATATCTAGAAGGGGTGCACTACGAAGATATACCACAAGAGCTTGGTGACCCAGATAGAGCCCAATGAACAGTGCGTAGCCAAATTTACAAGGCAAGAAAAAAACTAAGAGATACGTTTCCAGATCTGTTCGCAAAATATGCTCCCAATCCTAAGGGATGAAAAAAGCAATAAGAAGTGTCAAAGCGATACAAAAGCATTTAAGAAAAGATTAAGCTAGCGACTAATTTTGAGCGTCTGTACGATACCATTGATATCAATCACAGTGACCAAATACATGCCTGGCGGTTGCCCAGCGAGATAAGAAGAAAGATTAATCTGTCCATTGGTCGCTTGAAAACTCGCTACACTAGCACCAGATAGTGACGTGATACTGATGGTATAGGTCATATTTTCACATCACGCCTGAGCTGTGATGTTGATGTTTTGTCATTGAGGAGAGACCGTAAAACAAGAGCCTGGTGTGGGAGTAGGACTAAGGGTAAAGGTATCGAGAGCAAAATCATAGGGTGTGTTTGTGAGATTTTCATGAGCAGTCCGACCATATGCTATTTCTCATGCAGTAAAGCCACCACTTCAATCCAAACTTCAGGGACAGCTCGCTTGATATGAGGCATAGGAAGTTTGAAGATCGTCAAGTGCCCCAGCCAACTTTTTTAGTGTATTGGATCTGAGAGGATCTCGTAAATCGTATCAGCTAGCGTTATGCTGTGTTATGTCTGCTTGTAGTCAGGGCAATTCCTGAGCAGTAATACCACCGTCTTGATAGTCAGCAAGAGTTAGTTTCCAACCAAAATTGAGTTCTTCGATCTCGGAGCTAAGTGTGCTAGCAAACATTGTCGCATTCATCACTAAGCCGCTAAGATTCGATAGCTCTATAAGTCATGATTGGAAATCGTCAGGATAACGAAAACGATCGCGGTAGGCAAAAGTATAATAAGCACTAGTAGGATGAGCAACAGAGTCTGCAGTGTGATTGCCATCAATGCCGACAGATGTAGTGAAAATGTAGGGAGTAGGGTCTACTGATGCTGGTACGCTAATTGGAGTATAGCTATCCCCATCATATTCGATCTTGTCTTCGGGGTTATATCGTGTTGAATCAGACGGAATAAAGGTCCCTGCATCCCTGTCCAAATAGAATGATCTAGGTAGTTTGGGATCTGAGGCAATAGCAGCTATGAGATCTGGCGACATACGATCAAAATATGCCTGCAAACTATCACAACGAAATAGGATAGATCTGGGTAGTGCTTGACAGAATTCAAAACGCCTCAAGCTGGTTGTATCATAGCCATTACGAGTAGCATCATAGAAAACTACCGCTTGTTCTAAGGTCCCTGCAGGAGTTTTGACATCGCACAAACATCTATCAGGGTGAAAGTGATCTCCCCTGAGCGGGTCCTCCTGTGCCTTTTTCCACCACTGACATCAGCTTGCAACTCGCATCAGCGAAACAAATAACAAAGCAGCACAGTGTACAGATAGACCACGCATACCTGGAGCTGCACTGGTCGATCAAGATAATGAGGAAAAGGATGATAGTTTCATATCTTTTAGGATTGTTTTGATGTGAAATAGAGGTAGACTGAGATGAAAAGACAATAAAGAAAAATGGGGAAAGGTCAATAGGAACTGGCATGGCTAGATCCTTATTGCTTCACTTTGCAAACCCATCTTACATCACTAGCATCATCACAATGACCTTTTACCAATCCTTAATCCCATGTTTTCCCTACCCTACTCACTCAGTGTTAGCAAAAAAATCAAAGCTCCCAAAGCCGCAGTCCGAGAGCATCTACAAACTTTTGAAGCACAACAAGTCCGGTCTCCTTGGATGATCGCCGAGCGTGATGCTAAGGTGTGGCTAGAAGGCACAGATGGTGAAGTCGGCACAAGTTCTCATCGAGAGGGAAAAATCGTCGGTGCTGGCTACCAGACCTATGACGAAATTACTGCAGAAGAATGATACAAAAGTAGTATCGTCTTCCTCAAACCACGAAAGTCCAAGGCCAAAGCAGCCATTAGTCTAAGTGAACAAAATGGTGAGACGACCATTACGCGAACACTGCAGAGTTCACTGCCTTTTTTTCTTTTTTGGATGAAGGGCACGATTGTCGCGATGGTCAGTAAGGATTTTGAAAGAGGATTGACTATGTTGAAAACGCTTGTCGAAACAGGGAAACTAGCAACAGAAACAAAGTATGAGGGTGAGGTGCTAAGCACAGAGCTACTGGGTATCGGCATACAAAACGCTTGCCATGAAAGCAAGATTGGCGAAGCCATGAGCACAGATATGACAAGACTGGGCAAGTTTGTTGAAGAAAACAATATCCAAGCAACGTGAGCGTTCGCAATCTACCCCAAGGTCGATATGAAAAAAGGCATGTTCACCTTTGTTTCATGTGTCGCGATTGATCCCCAAAACAGGGATAGCATCACTCTAGCCGACAATATGTCCTGGTATGCACTGCCAGCAACTAAGGCATTGAAAGTAACCCATCGTGGTAGCTATGATTTTTTGCCAAACTCTCGGGCAGCGATCTACTCAGCAAGTATGAATCTCAAAAAGAAACCAAACAAAAAGATCTCTCCATACGAAATATATACCAACGATCCTTGTGATACAGATCCCAAAGATTTGGTGACCGAGATATATCTGCCGATACACTAGATTACGCTATCGTTTCAGGATAGGAAAAGGGACAATCAATCAGACTAATTCCCTTGTCCGATAAAGCTTTTTGAAGAGTGGGGACATAATCATCAGGATGGGAAAGTGAGTATCATTGTGCACCAAAACCCTTTGCAATGGTGATAAAATCAGGGTTGCTGAGATCCAAGCCAAAGTCGGTCAATCACATACTATGCTGCTTCCATTTGATCATGCCATAGGCATCATCACGCAAGACCACAATCACCATGTCTACCTTGAGCCTCACAGCCGTTTCTAGGTCTCCGAGATTCATCACAAGTCCGCCATCTCACACAAATACTACCACCTTACGATCCGGGTTGAGCATTTTGGCAACGAGCCCCGAACAATAACCAGCTCCCATGGTAGCAAGTGCATTGTCCAAGAGGAGTGTGTTGGGGAAATGCGTTTCATAGTTTCTCGCAAATCGTACTTTATACAAACCATTGTCGAGTGCGACAATATCCTGATCGTCTAAGATATCATGAGTTTCTGTGATAAGCCTTGCAGGCATCATGATCTCACTGTTGTGATGACTAGCAACACCAGCTGCTAAAAGAGATTTGCCTCTTTGTACTGTTTCATACACAGCATCGAGCTCCCATCATGAACTGTCAATCTGTGCATCGTCTAGCTGCCAAAACACATTGCCAATATCTCCGACGATTTGGAGGCTGGGTCTATACAGTTGGTCATAGTCGGCGGTTGTGTAATTGATATGCACGACTTCGGTCTTGCCCGCCTCGATCAAATTGGTAGGCTTTTCGATGCTATCATGTCAGACAGACAATATCAAATCAGCTTGATCAATAACCTCATGAATATAATCTCCAGAGGTCAGGGCAGCAGTACCGATATATTGTGGGAGGCGTTCGTCTACGACACCTTTTCACATCTGTGAGCAGAAAAATGGGATATTGTAGAGTTGAATAAACTTGCTCAGGTATTTTGTCACTCTTTTTCTATTAGCACCAGCACCGACCAAGACCATAGGTCTGCGAGCTGTTTCTAGCTTGTGGATAAGACTATCAAGGGCCTTTTGGTCAATAACTGGTCTTCTGACTTTTTCATAGACCAGCGGCTCCAAATGAAGGGCTGTCTCTCCAGCAATATCCTCAGGTAGCTCTATATGAACTGCTCCTGGTCTTTCTGACTCAGCAGTAAGAAAGGCATGTGCAAGCGTGCTAGCGACTCTTGATGCATCCACAATGCTTGTACTATACTTGGTCACGGGCTTCATCATGCCCACAACATCAATTACCTGAAAACGACCTTGTTTAGATTTTTTGATAGGCTTCTGACCAGTAATGACGATGACCGGCATCCCGCCAAGTTGTGCATACGCAACACCTGTCATGAGGTTGGTCGCTCAAGGACCGAGTGTCGAGAAGGCAATACCAGCCTTACCCGTGAGTCTTCAATAGGTGGCTGCCATAAACACCGCAGATTGTTCATGTCTGGTGACAATAAGTTTGATAGACGATTGCCTGAGGGCCTCCAACATATCCAGGTTTTCCTCACCAGGGACACCGAATATATACTCAGCACCATGTGCTTCTAAGCATTTGACAAAAAAGGCTGCAACATTCATAAAACTATCGAGAAAAAAGCTAAAGGGGGGAAAAGGAATTACTACATGACTTTTTTGCAACAAGAGAAACAGCCGAGTGGTATTGTTTTCCTCCTGTGATAGAGAACAAAAAGGCAGCATGCGAGGACAATACTCGCCATAGCAAACAATGAATCAATACCCAAAACAGTAATGTGAAAAAAGATAGCTCACAACATGACAATAGCACCCAAACAGGCACCAATCCAAACAAGACCAGGGATGAAAAGGAGCAGCGAAGCAATCAGTTCAACAATACCTGTCCCAATCCTACCTCGAGGTTCCATGCCCAGGGATTGGAAGAGCGTCACCGACTCGGGAGCCGCAGTAAATTTGAAAAAAAGCGTTTGGAGGAGAATAACAGCAGCAACGATCCTTGCGGCGTTGAAAACAATATCTGTAGTCGTACGCATAGCACAAAGCTAATAATTTAAAACACTAACAAACTATACACATGATAGGCATGATTGCAATCATGTGCTGAGGAATGCACCAAACTGCTATTGGCGTGTGTATCATCCACAATCGAGAAATTGTGATAAGAAAAAAAAGACAATACTATCTGCAAAACAGTAGAGTGAAGAGGTGGTAAGGAAAATATTGACATAGTGATAAAATGTGTTGAGAAAGTAGGGAGAAGTGCTATGATCAAAAGATCATGAACAGACATCTACACCTATCCTATACAAAAGAAGAACACAAACTGCTCAGTGACCTGATTGAGCTAAGATTAGTATTGAGCAAAAAAAAACAAGCCTATGATCAATGAGGGTGCGATCAAGAGAGTCTGTTTGAGCTGTTTTGCCAGTATAGGCAGCAACTCATCGCACATCCAGAGTTATGGGACAATGAGCATATATATCACTATCTCCGTGCATTACCTGACAAGGACCCATGTATCGATGGCCCTCTGACCAAGGTACATGTCTTTCAGTATTTTGAGGGTGCCGAGGTGGCTGATGAGGACAGAAATTATATAGTCGAAGCCAGACATGCTATCGAGCAATCAGGTGGTGAAGATCGTCGATTTTTTGATCGTTATCTACAGCCTAAAAGCGAGACAGGACAAGGAGACGGGAGACGAGACCTGCGAAACACACAACAATATCTTCGCTGCCCGCAACCCTGATCGTATATGCAAACAGCACAGTACTATAGTGCAATATTGGTAAACCACGCAAGCGAGCTAGCAGAGACTCTCGATGGCGAAGCTTCGAGACCAAGTCCATGAGTAGCAGAGTCAAGGAAGCAATTAGTGCAGGCATTGCACACATTGGGAATAGAGGAAGCATCTCTTAGTAAAAGGCGTATTCACGCTCTATCGTCATGAATAGGTCGCTTTGTCAGCAAACCTACACCCAAACATTACAAAAAACTTATGGAAACTATCGTTAAACTGATTCGCTATCACAATAGATTGCAACACAAGCACTCGGGTATAGACCCCCGAAAATATCGGGACCATATCGTATATACTATGGGCAAGAGGCGAAAAGTAGTGACGGGATGACTGGCGTTGATCGCAGTATTAGCACGAGCGATCGAGCACCAAGACCTGATAATAGAAGCTCTAACACCAGCACCCCCACCCACGCCCATTCCCTACGAAAATACGAGTGGAAATGGGGTGACCTATTTTACCAGTAGTGGCCCTGGAAGTTTTGAAGCACAACGAAGGAAGGCTAGGGAAGAGCAAATCCCAACAACACTGAGAGACCGGGAGTTTATAACAGGACTTGAGGAAGAGGACATCAATGAGTCAATGTATAGTACAAATCCACTCATTCGCTCTTTACTGCAAAGACCCTATACGCCATGAAGTCCAGAGTTGATTGGAAACCGGTGGGCAAATAGCAAGAACTTGAGAGATGCGATGATACCAATAGCCAATGGTGATTCTCTCGTATTTATAGGACCATGAGGAGAGAGGGAAACGCTAGGATATACAGATTTCAATAATGGAGTAGAGGAGATTGGAAGATTCCCATTTGCTGATTTAGATAAAATACACAGGCTATTATATAGCGATCTTATGATCGATGGACTGACTCCACGAGAAAAAAGGAAAATGGTTATGAGTAACATCATCACATACCCTCTTACATGAGCAGAGGGAATACATAGTGTAGAGTGACCGAACCAAGTGACGATCTACTTGGATTATAGATTGCGTTGACAGGAGTTGTTTCATGTTGCACTTCATGAGATGTTACATGCTTATGTAGTCAAGAGTTCAAACGTCATGATTAGAGAGGGCAAGACAGAACGTCTGACATGTGTGTATGACTGGAGAGTAAGGTGAGTAGAGGAGCCACCGACCCACTATAGTGACCTGGTGTTTGCCGATTGCATGACGGAATGGTTACTAAGGCCTTACGTCCAGTCTCATAACGAGGCATACGCTCCATTGAAATTGGAGACACAAACGATTGTGAGAGAAAAAGTTGGTCGAGATATCGGATTCCCAGCATTGGATCAAAACGATCCGAATCTAGATTTCCAAACACGATATCGGCTCAGACTACTAACAGATAACCCACAACATGACATCCATTCCTCGTCACTCTATTTTTTTGTCAGCGATACAAATAAGGAAAAACTGCGTGACTATCTACAGTTTTATAGGGAGATGCTTGCCAGAGAATGAAGAAATGGCAATTACATACGATGGCAATTTTTGACTCCATCAATGGTCGACCAGTTGGAAAAAATTATCAACGGAGATGCCCTAGTTGCAGATCGATGAGGGGAAGAAGCCGAAGAGTTGATGAAGAGGTATAGGCAAGTGCAATGACGTAGTGGGGATCGGCAAAATTTCATTGATCGACTGGTGTTGGAGGGTAAAATATTTGGAGACGAAATAAAAATACAGGCAAACACCCCCACCAATACCTATGTGGATCCAAAGAGTCCCTATCAGCTCAAAAAAGCTGAAAAGCAATGACGATGATTGAACATAAACCTTGATATAGATCGAAAAAGAGAATATACACTGTATGGTCTGAGTGGGATATTTTTGGTGCTACTCTTGATCTCGGCAATCCGCTATGAAAGGTGAAGGAGAAAGTATAAGGACATTGACAGAGATGGCGACATGGCTGGGGAGTATGGCAATCACCTTACCTACGCAGTGAATATCCATGCAACCGCAATGATTATAGGTCTTTCGATGCGGTTACTAGCGGCTTATGCTATCTATGACAGTCGTCAGCAAGAGCTGGACGACCACAAGCGTGCCATAGAAAAAACCACTCAAGATATACAACGTCAGGAAGTACACATGAGAGAAGAACAAACAACAAACGATGTAGCATTGAGACCTTTAAAAAACAAACATAGTTACCACACAGGCGAAAAAACAAAACTGGAAAAAGACCTCAATGCACGAGTGTGGAATGAGGGACTCATGCTGATGTTGGCAGTCATCCTAGCTACATGGTGAATACGATCAGGTGATAAGCGGAGAAAAAAAAGACCAAAGATGAAAGACTACAAAGTGATGTTGCCCCAAGAATGAGGACTAGATTTTGTTCAGAGGCAAAAAGAACTATTGTGGGCACTCATGCAATCCTATCAGCAAAAAAACCCCATCAGACAAGTATTGCCTACTGATCCAATGCAGCAACGAAATGCTATACAAAGTGAGGCCTATGTTCATTATGCACAGAATATAGGACAAATAAGGCAAACCCCGAGCATGGGTAGTCTCGTGTTATCAAAAGGACAAGCAGATAAAGTAATACGAAAAGCCGACCCCTATGATATGAGAATCGGAGCATCATGAGGAGCAGTCGCGAGAAACGTTGACCGAAAAAAAACGGCTCGCTTGCCAAGACAAGACGAGGTGATTGTCCGCACCTATAGACCTATGGCGGAAGAAACAAGAAACTCTCAAAAGACGCCTCATTTTGTCCTATACTACAACCTTGACCCCCTCCGTCCACATGACCAACAAACACCACAAGAGAGAGTGGCGTATATCGTTGAAAGGTTCTTATCGCCACTCTATAGCTTGATACAAGGATGCCAAGAAACAGCAAAAAGAGGGCAGGCAAGCATCACACTAAAGTGTATAAGGCTAGATCACGTGGTCTATACGATTTACCGAAAACCAGGTCAGGGCTGACATAACCTGAAAGTTATTCTAGAGGATCTCTACAGACTGTATTTTGACCATTTCACAGATACAAATATGATCCCCGATATCCCCATTGACGAGTTGCACAAAGATGAGCAGAGTGTGGCAGATTGAAGGGTTGTTTACAGAGTATTGGTATTGCTAACTGGGCAAAATGACGAGGTCAACCACACAGTGATAGCACAGTCACACTACAAGATAAAAACAACACGAGTAGACTGGCTAAGGGATGCAAACGATCTGCGTGATGCAATACATGATGTGCAAACCAGGAATGTACAAACATGAACACTACGCTAGTTGGGTCATGTCACTCTTGTTGTGACAATAGCTTACTCTATGGAGTGTGCAAAGACCGTGTTGCTGGATCATAGCTCTATGATAGGCAGTGCCGTAGCCCTTGTGTTGCTCAAAACCATAGCGGGGGAAATGCTGTGCTTGTCTGATCATGTAGCGATCTCTCACGACCTTGGCACAGATCGAAGCAGCAGAAATTTCTTTGATCAAGCTATCACCTTTGATGATAGGGGTGACAGCTATTCCGAGCTTTTTTCTGAGGCCAAAGTCATGGTTGCCATCAATAACGCACTCTATCTCCAACTCCTTGCAATATTGGATAAGTTTTCCGACGCGATAGGACTGAGTAGAAGTAGATGATTTGATGGTTATTACTAACTTCCATAGTCACTGGCATATAGCCTCACGGAGAGCTGTAATGATGCCATGTTGATCGATAAACGCTGCGCTTTTGTCAACAGTAAGAGCGACCACAGACTGATCGTGGACGATATGTTCAAAGAGTCTGATTCTCGTTTTTTCAGAAAGTTGCTTACTATCATTAAGTTCCCTCCAGTAATGATTGCGTTGTTTAGCTTTCTTATCTCAAGAGAAAGGAGGAGCATACGTAATCAAACCAACTGTCACAGGTCCAGCCAATGGTCAACGTCCTGCTTCGTCAATGTACACACGCATGAGGAGGAGAACATGATTTGAAATATAAGGCAACAACAGTGATCTATCCAAGGAATGCAACAGCTAACACATAAGAAGAAAAGAAAGCTATCAGATACAACAAACCCCGAAAGGTATTGACAAAAACTTGCAACACGGTCTGGGATGATTATATACCCACTAATCCTAGCACGTAGTAAGTTAGGAGATGATAAAGTGTACGATCATTAACAGTGTCCTATAAAGTAAGACGAAAAAAATAAAAGGAATAACAGGATAGCAGTCCATACAGACTATATTGCTGCAACCAGTAGTGATATACTGTGTATGGATTGCACAATCCATAAAGAAAAATAGTGGAGGGACTATTTGTTAAGTTGGCTTAGAGGGTGTGAAAAACTCCCTCTAAGTCCTCCACTAAGAACTATCGTCAGTTGTCCCCAAACTGACCTGGTGCAGGCGAGTAGCTGCTTGCACCAAAAAATACTTATAATCCCATCTTACAGCCCTGGTGCCGTCACCCAAAAAAGGTCCACGTTGACCGGTGACGGCTGCCTAGGCTGAAAAACAAAAAAACAACCAGCGGGGTTCATGGCCACTTCCTCCCCCGACAATAGGGGATGCGCAGAGGGAGTTCTGAGGCTGTTTCGGACCAGGGGATCCGAGCATAAAAACAGCCAAAGACACTGTGTCTTTCTTCCTGCGTTCTGCAGCACATCGTGTAATCCCGGCAAGCACGATGCGACACAGTGGGCTAACCTGATCGCTCCTTTATTCTGGCACGCTTCGCAGGATGACGTCGTCAAGGAGCTTGGGGAATTGCACACCCCAGTATTGATTGCCCCCCACTTCCATGTGGGTGCCCATACACGTTTGTGTGGTAATCAATAGATCAGGTTTTAAAAAACGTCCGAGCGGGCCCACCGCCATAGGCGGGTTCGGGGGGTTCATCGCCAGGTTTCCGCGGTGTGGCCTCGCTCGGCAAGTTATATAAAGCTCCGATCGTATAGAGTCGGAGCAGCACTGTGTCAGTTTGCGGTATATAAGCCCAACTGCCACAGTGCAATTTTTTTCAAACAAAAAAAGGAACTTAAATCAGTACGATATGCAACGATTTATCACTACAACCATCACCGCCTTCTTGCTAACGCAGATGGCGATTGCCGGCAACACGATCGGCAACGGCGTTGTTCACGTCGAGACAAAAAAGGACACACTGCCTCCGGGTAACGGATTTACAGTTGCCTTTTCTTGGATGCCGAGCTACTTATGGGACCTTGTTACCGTCAAAAAAGATGACCCAATCAGCGAACCGATTGTTAACATGCCGGTAAACAGAATGTTGCAAGGTAAGTGTGGTTCTCACTTCGAGGAATTGGTAATATTGCAACTGACTTTCGGACCCGAGATTTTTGAAACCACTGGCGACGAAAACGAAGAACTGCCAATACGAACCGGAACCTATGTAAATGAAAGCGGCGACACAGTAGTTCAGATTAAATTACTTCCTGGATCTGGCTGGGATAATTACGCCTTATCTGGGCCCATCCAGCAAGAGTGTGTAACGCGTGAGCCTATGCCCTGGGAGGATGGCTACAATTGGCTACAATTGGATTTAATCCCCGAGCCAGTAGCTGAAGAGGCCGACACATCAGAGCGGGAAATAGGCAAAGCTGCCTACGCAGAAAAGGGCAAGGTTACAGGTAATGCTACAGCATCATTCTACACGATCCAGGAAGACTTATGTTACGAGTTTAGCGAGTTAGGTTTCGGAGTCGGCTATAAGAAGTTATATTGGAGTGTCTGGTTAGAGGGTCTATTTGGAGGGTTTGCAACGAAACAAGAGGAATTTGGTCGTAGGGAAAGTGGGCTTTATGCAGGAACAAGAATCAATGCAAGTTTATCACTGGCCCCCAATAGATTTCGAGCAAAAGACATATCTTCCGGACTATATTTCGCATTCTCCTGTGTGAAGGTGATCGAACGTAGCAACAACTCCTTGATGGAACTTGGCGAAAACCAAAAATACATTAACTTTATAGCAACATTCGAGCCGGGCCTTTTCATTAGCTGGAAACGGTTGCGATTGCAGGTCTTCAGCCCTCTGTGGGCAAAAGACCAAGGCAGTTATGAATTGGTCTCCCGCGGAGTGCTGGGAGAAGGAGCACCACAAGGGGATAAAAAAGAGGGCGGCTACGGAGTCGGCTTTAGATTCGGATACACGTTTTAGATTTAGGTCAAACAAAACGAAAACAAACACTGTTTCTGGGAGGACGTCACCATAGCAAGACGTCCTCCCCTGGCGTGGGGGATATCTCTCCCACACATAAAACTATTTTTGGCGGCCGTCCTGTAACAGGGCGGCTTCGCACGTTTAAGCAAAAAAACAATTGTCTTGCTAGTCTTCGATAAATCACTACAGATATTGACTCTTGTAAGATATAGCTGATATGATGAACAAACTTGACACTAGAGGTAGTGTATGATACAGCCAAAACTTAGCAAAAATAGCAAGATTTTTGGGAGCTGAGCCTAGAGAGACAAACACACAAAACACTGTCCGCATAGGGGAGCAGATATTTTCTATATTATTGGATTTTAGCCCTATTGGCGCCCCCAAGCTAGTATTACAAAGCTCTATAGAGTCTGCGAGACAATATCGAAAAGACAAAAAATTAGATCGCTGGCTCTTATGATCAAATCTGTTGTTGTTGGGCTCCGCTTTTTGTACACGACAGATACAGTATGTGTTTTGGCATGATCTCAAAGACCTCCTGTCAGACGGGAATGCAGACAGCTTACTAACCGCAGAACAGCGAAAGGTATTGTGGTCACATTACGTGGATAGTGTTGCTGATCACGCACTACGGCTTTTCCCTTCAAATATACTCTATGTAGTGGGTAAGGGGAGTGCTGGTATAGAAAGAGTGTTGTCGATGAATGGATTCAAAAAAAGCAAAAAACAATAAAATTGTCACTTTCACCCTACACAAGCAGAACATAATGCTTGATACAGTCAGGCCAGTTCTTGCCATTGTTTTTTTGATAGCTATCCTTACTACCAATAAAACACGATACCTGTGTATTGTGTCTAATATTTTTTATTTATCGTGATAGAGACCAGCCATCATGTTAGATCGAATTACCAACCTAATTTCTGGAAATTATAACCACAAACAGATAGCAAAATTGCAAGGACTGATAGACAGAATCAATGCTATCTACGCCGACTTAGACACAGTGAGTGATACTGATATCAAAGCAAAAACCGAGGAATTGAAAAAAAGATACGCAGATGGGTCCTCACTGGATGATCTTCTCCCTGAGGCTTTTGCAGTCGTCAAACAAGCATGTAAGAGGATGTTTGGTCAGAGCTTTGCCGTCAAGGGAGAAATGGTCGAGTGGAATATGATCCCCTACGATGTCCAGTTGGTGTGAGCTATCGTTCTCCATCAAGGGAAGATTGCCGAGATGAAAACAGGAGAGGGAAAGACACTGGTAGCAGCATTGCCAACCTATCTCAACGCATTGACAGGCCAAGGCGTACACGTTGTGACTGTCAACGATTACCTGGCATCCCGTGATGCTGAGCGGATGTGACACCTGTATAGATGGTTGGGTCTGACTGTTGGGTGTGTTGTCAAAACCGTTCCTATCCAAGATAGAAAAGAGCACTATGCATGTGATATTACCTATGTAGAAAATAGCGAACTAGGCTTTGATTATCTGAGAGATAATTTGGTCAAGGCACATAGCGAAAGAAATTTGTTGCGGAGGCCATTGCAATTTGCAATCGTGGATGAGGTCGATTCTATTTTGATTGATGAGGCCAGGACTCCTTTGATTATTTCCAGGCCAGCAGAAGAAGCTACTGACAAATATGTATACTATGCAAAAATAGCAAAAACACTGATCCCTGCCAAGTGAACAAAAAAAGTCTCAAAGTGATTTCTCCATGAATGGCTCAACGAAGATGAAAAGAAAAAAGCAACAGACAATAAAACAGATACAGAAAGCGAAGATCAGTCAGGCGATTATTATATCGATATCAAACTCAAGACTGCGAGTTTAAGCTCTGGTGGTATTTCTAAGTTGGAGCAGATGCTCTGAGTTGAAAATCTCTACAGAGATTTGGGCTACCAAGAGATCCATCATATCGAAAACGCCTTGAAGGCTGCAAGTTGCTATATCAAGGACAAGGATTATATTCTCAAGGATGGTGAGGTTATGATTGTCGACCAAAACACAGGGCGTGCAATGTCTGGTAGAAGATTTTCACAAGGATTGCATCAGGCGATAGAGGCCAAAGAAAACGTCCAGATTCAAAGAGAATCCAAGACGATGGCTACTATTACCTATCAAAACTTTTTTAGACAATACAAAAAACTCGCCGGCATGACCGGTACTGCTACGACCGAGTGAGAAGAGTTCGAAAAAATCTACTCATTGGAAGTGCTAGCAATACCGACTCACAAAAACGTCATCCGTGTCGACAAGGGTGATAAGGTCTACTTTTCCCAAAAAGCAAAATGGGATCATGCACTGGAGTACATTACCTTTGCTCATCAGATGGGACAACCTATCTTGATCGGTACATCATCGATCGAGACATCAGAGTACGTAGCACAGCTCTTAAACAAGAAAAATATTATACACTCTGTTCTCAATGCCAAATACCATGAGTCGGAAGCAAAGATCGTTGCCAATGCGGGCAAAAGTGGCAGTGTCGTGGTAGCAACCAATATGGCATGACGTGGAACTGATATCAAATTAGAAAAAGGGCTCAATCAGACACTAGCAAAAAACTATGCTTCATGGATCCGTAAGCAAGTAACAGGAAGCGAACCACAATCAGTATCAGCAACGGTGTACTCGACATTGGAAGCAGAAAAAACGATTGATGCACTCGTCCAGGAGTTTGCTTTGAGTGATGAGCAGGTCAGACAGGCGGAAAAGTGATGGGTGACAGCCAATGCGATCAAACTAAGACTTATCTACAATAGCAAGAAAAAAGAGAACGAACAGGCTTTGCTAGAAATCAAAGTTGAGCCAGCAAATAGTAGTCCTGACTACATCGAAAAAGATTTTCATTACGGTCTGATGATATTGGCAACAGAAAAGCATGACTCACGCCGTATCGACAATCAGCTTCGCTGACGTGCTGGTAGGCAATGAGATCCAGGAGTATCGACCTTCATTGTCGCATTGGATGATGATATCATGAAAAAGGTATGAGGTGAAAAAATAAAATCGATGGCTTCCATGTTGCTATCCAAAAAAGACTTAGAAGAGATGGAGCTCACACAGAAGCAGTTCACCTCTTCTATCAGAAGGGCACAAAAACAGATGGAGGCACGACACTTCAGTGTCAGAAAGCATCTTTTTGATTACGATTCGGTTGTTGATAAGCAGAGGCAAAAGATATATGCACAGAGGGACATGATGCTTGATGCATTAGAAAAAGCTGAGCACTCAGCATCTGACATGAATGCAAGGACAGAGGACGCGGACAGTAAAACGTCATCTCCTGTGTTGCAAGAAATCCAGTCACTCATACCAGAGGTGATTACAACCACCATCAATAACTACATGATCTTGCAAACACCATTTCATGAGTTAGAAGAAATATTACAAAAAGAGTTTCAGGTGTGACTCAGTGCAAGCGAAATAGAAAAACTTCATGACAAAGAGCAACTCGTTACAACCATTGTGAGTCATGTAAGCGAAAAACTTCAAAACGCTAGCAATAAACTGCCATCAGCAGTGCTCAATAGGGTATTAGCAACGACCTACCTCAACGTCATTGATAGGTATCGAGTCGACCACATCGATGCAATGCAGTATTTGAGAGATAAGGTGTGATTGATGTCTTATGCTCAACAAGACCCGCTGGTTGTTTACAAAAAAGAAGCATACGAAAAGTTTGAGGCCCTGCTGAACAATATTCATCGTGATACTATTATCAATGTTGCCAATATTGATCGAGACCAACTACAAGAGAGGATAACAATATTAGAACAACAAAAACAACAGGAAGAAAGCAAGCTGATCGATAAACTCAAATCAATCGCAACAGTCGTACAACCCAGAGATACGCAAAAACAAGCATCACCAACACGTATGACCTACCAGGATGAGGACGGAATAGAAATTATCGATACAAGTGATGTGCCAGTACAGGTTGAACCAGAGACGATAGACCTCTCCCAGAGAAAATTGAGGCCTAATGACAAGGTCATAGTCAGGTATCCTGATGGTAGAGTAGAGTATGATGTTAAATACAAAAAGATCAAAGAAGAGTATGAGGCATGAAAACTAGAGATCATTGGCTAATACGCATCAACTCAAAAAGAAAATGAGTACGAATGTGTGTAGATTATAGTACATTTTAGATGCTAGGACTATACAATGGGTACGAGAGACAGCGGAGATGCAGACCAAATAGCAGAAAGGCGGTACGATGACTTACCAGAGACTGCACAAGAGGTAGTGATGGAGTATGCACTGTTTTTTGCTCTGAACATACCAGCAGCAAAGACGGTTGCATGTGCGAGCATGTTACCCCTAGACTACCAAATGCGTCTTAACCAAGCATTGTCAGACGCTGGCGAAGAAGAGAAAGAGTAATACGCGATAGCACAAAGAGTTAGTAGGTGCTACTTTGTCTTGAAAAAAATGGTGTTTTTTCTATCATAACGGCAAAGAAGTTTTTTAGATAGTCTCGACTACAACACGATGTCCATCAAGAAACCGACAACACACGATCATCACCCAAAGACTGATGACAAAAAACATCAGACAAAAAAGGACCATTCACTAGAGGGCAAACTTATTGACGAGCTCAAAAAACAGATCGAAACACTTGAGGCAAACAAGGCGAAGGCAGAGGAGAGAATCAAGGAGTTGGAAGAAACAACCAAGAGGGCACAGTATGACTATGTCAATCTCAAAATGGACTTTGATAGATATAGGACCAAGCATGACGAATCCAAAGACGAGCAAAAGCTCGAATTGCTTCTTGATACGGTCAAAAAATTTCTTCCTTTTGTAGAAAACGTCAGAAAATCATTGGACAATATCACCGAGGAGGTGAAGACAAGCCCACTTGGCCAAGGAGTATCAATGGTCTACGAAAAATTTCTCAACACACTTGAGCAGATGCATATTAAGCCCATCGAGTCAGTAGGAAAAGAACCAGACAACCTTTTGCACGAGCCAGTGTCGGCTCAACCCGTGGAGGACAAAAAACTCAAAGGCAAGATCGTCCAGGAGTTTGAAAGAGGATTTGTCTATCATAAGGGCGATATCAAAAAGGTTGTTTCAACTAGCAAAGTGGTGGTAGGACAATAGCTAGAGTACCATAACAATCGTTATGATAGAGCAACATAACTAGTGTTGACTTTGCCAAAGATAAGAGTATAGGACACATACGTAGGCCATATCTGATGGCACTCTACTTTTATTCCTAATATCAAATAATGAGACCATGAGCTGGTAGTAGTGAGGGATTGGTTGATCTATCGATGTTTTCTGATGAAGGGTTGAAAGAAAAAACTGCGGATCTACTTATTATACTTAATGATAATCAGTGAATGAGAGGTATCGGAAAAGATATGAAGATTGAGCCTTTGGGTAATGCAAGAAGACCATCACAAAAAGATCTGACTAGATTTGCATGAAACGGAGAAGGTGACAAACTGTCACCAGAACTCGGTGCTCTGCATATTATAAACCCATAATGATCTTTCGAGTAATGCGTCCATCGTGTAGATAAAAATATCTTGTTTCCAAATAAAGCAGCATTATCATAGCACTGCCCTTCAAGGCAAGATTTATCGTAGCGATCGTCTATTTCTCGCATCATGATTTCCATCGATCATATTCCTAACAAACCCTGAGTCTATTTTTTCAAAGACGCCAAGGAGGACATTCTCTATATCGGCAAAGCAAAAGACCTCAAAAAAAGAGTCTGACAATATTTTTCTCCCTGATCAGTCTGGAAACAAGACATGGTCAATAGAGCACAGAGAGTAGATTTTGTAATCGTATCAAACGAATCAGAAGCACTCTATCTGGAAGATAACTTGATCAAGCAACACAAACCGCCGTACAACTCCCTCCTCAAGGGAGACAATAGTTATGTATTTATCAAAATAACCAAAGAAGACTTTCCCAAGGTATTGATAACCAGAGACAGGAGGCGTGACGGTGCTAGCTATATCGGTCCCAAACGTAGCACGCAAACACTCAAAAAAATATTGCAGCATACACGCACAATCTTTCAATACAGAGCATGCAACACAACTGACTTTCGCAAAGGGAAACTCTGCTCCGACTATCATTTCGGCTTGTGTAAAGGACGGTGTGTTTTTGCCAAACTCAATACAAAACAAGAAAGCAATACACAAAAAAAACTATGAGGCAACCCCTATGTGCAAGAGGCAGCAAAATATGGTTTACAGATAGAAAAAACACGCGAAGAATATAGCCAGGACAATCAAGCGATGATGTCTTATATCGCGACATTGTTTGATGGTAATCCGCAGCCGATAGTGGAGCAGGTACGCAAACAAATCGATGTATGTATCACGTCACAAAACTTTGAGCGAGCAGCAAGACTCAAAGAAGTCTATGAGTGACTGGATCAGCTAAGAGACAAACAGCATGTAGTCTTAGATCAAACGATTACGGGATGGCTCTGCAAAATCCAAAAGATGTCAGACTGGTATGTCTATGTACTGGTTCATCTCCATGAGTGAAGACTTGTTGATGTGATTCGCAACAAACTATCAAGAGAAGATCATAATATCAACGCTATCCTAGCGATGCTAGAGGCAGAATATGGAATGAACAGCATCAAGCTAGGACATAAGCACAATTATGTCAATGCCAAATCTCGTTTCAACAAGATGCAAGTGAGGGAACCAAGCCAAGAAGCCTATATGAAATTCCTTGAACAGCAATCAGAATACTGATTACTAGCACTATCACCCACGATCAAGTATTTTGCCAGTATTAATAAACAAACGAACGACCTTTTAGATAAATTTATCGAAGCCTATGTGCTAGGCAGTTCACGAGAAAACGAAAGTGTAATGAATGATTTACTCAAACAGGTGCAGCAGAGATATTACTGTAAATCTTACCCCTATAGGGTCGAGTGTGTCGATATATCACATCTGAGTGGGTCACGAACCAGTGGCGGCCTATCGTGTATCGTTTGATGAATACCCTACAAAAATAACTATCGCAAATACAAAATCAAAACAGCAAACAAGTCGGATGATTACCAAGCATTGAGAGAGATTATTATCCGTAGGTTTAAGCTAAGCAAACAAAAAACGAAGCCAGATATTCCTGATGATGAGTTGCCTTCACTCTTTATCCTTGACGGTTGAGTGGGCCAACTGGGGATTGTGAAAGCTATGACACAAGACTATCCTCAGTTACAAAAAATAAGAGAGCAGACGCAGTTTGCATCATTGGAAAAGGGTGATGCAAGACGCAGAAGTGCAAGAGCATGAGGAGCAACAGAGACGCTGCATGTATTAGCGGACGACGGAAACATACTCAGTAAAAACTGTATCTATGATCAAGCAGATAAATTGCTGTTTTCATTGAGAGACGAAGCACATAGATTTGCAAACGTCTATAGAAAAAAGAGAATGTCCAAAGAATGGAAATAGAAATAAAAGTGGGGTTTATACAATAATATGACCGTGACCATGCACCTGAACACTCCCAGCCTTTTGTTACAAGCAACACAGCATACAGCACAATTGAAGGAGTTATCAGATGATACCAACGCAGCTTTATATCGATCACTTGCTGCGGTGGCAGGCATGGTATTCGTACTCTATTGGGTAAGGAAGCTCATCAAGGAGGTTCATGCAGATATGGACGATGAAGCAAAAGCAAATATGGACGATCGCTTCTTGGGGTCGTCAGGAAGCACGACAATCGAAAAACTTCTGCAAGACTTCTTCAGTGAGAACCACAGTAATTAAGGTAAGCATTTTACAGGGTTGTTAGCTATATGTCTCTCATCTTCATCATTCTTGGCTTGCTTGCACTACTACTATGACTCATCGGATCAGTTGCACCGATATTGCCTGGACCAGTTTTGAGCTTTGTCTGATTACTCGTATTAGAGTTGTCACAGCCAATAGACTTTTCTACCAATTTTCTCCTGCTGATGTGAGTACTAACAAGTGTCGCAGCAGTGGCTGACTATCTTCTCCCAATACGAAATACAAAAAGAACAGGAGGGTCAAGGTTGGGTACGTGGTGATCGACACTATGAATACTTGTTGGCTTTGTCGTACTCCCACCCCGATGATTAATTATCATGCCTCTTGTAGGAGCATTCGCATGAGAACGACTGGCATATCACGATCATAAAAAAGCATGGAAGGCAGCCTATGCAAGTTTTCTTTGATCATTGGGTAGTACGCTCATCAAGGTGATAGTAGCGGGCATCATGCTGCGATACGCTATTGGAGCACTGCTATAACATACAGTCATTGCAATAGCTCGTATCATAGATAAGCTCCTACTGAGAAAATAGCGTTTTTAGCACATCCCTATCATCATACTGTTCGAGACAACACAGTTACCAAACGATCAAGAATTCGCAACTGATATTAAAAAGAGTATTACCACCTCCTATGGTTCCATTGCGAATTGATTCAGTTTTTCGACAAAACAACAAGCAATTATAAAAGAAATGGAGCAGCTCTTGTTTGATCTCAAGTTAGTGTCAAGCAATAGAAAAATGTTTTCACTTTCGCGGGCACTGAAACAAACAGGGGAGGTCTTGCATACAGTTTTTGTAAAATTATTGCAGGAACACGGGAGACAGTACTTACATGAACTACAGCAACGAATACAAAAAAAGAAGGCAGACGATCAAGAAAGGTGCGTGTGCCAGTGCGACCTGATTGACACAAAATTGCAACAGATGCATGCATACAAAGAAACGGTGTTGGGTCAGAAGTTGCGTAAGATAAGGCTGATCGAGATAGGGATTGCCATCATAGATATAGCTATACCGACCATACTAATCTTGGCCGTGACTCATCTAGCGGCTCTCGGTAAACAGCTTCTCTCATCAAACATATTACTTTCCGGATTGGTCGTCCTAGCAACTCTTATCAAAGTTTCTTTGGATAGACGATTAGCAATACCCTTGGTAGAAAGACTAGGTTGGAAGGCTTTTGAGCAGGTGAGGTCTCTTATTCACCAAGAAATAGTTGATGTCTTGGCTGCTATGTTCATCTTAGAATGGTGAGCCCAACACTGACATTCGCCAATCAATCTTATTAATTCAGTAGAAATGAGGATACAGGCCCTTCAAAAAAGCTCAAGGACAATAAATAGCACCCAAAAAATATAAGTGCCATTTTCTCTTGCAATCGTATACATGGATTACTATATCATACATAGCACCACCTGGTCACAGGTGACACGAGCTATCTCTACTACTTTATTTACTTCTACAGAAAAAACTCATGGCAGACGTCAAACTTGTTCCATTAGAAAATCATGTGATCGTCAAAGCGGAAGCGGCAGAAAACAAATCCAAAGCTGGCATTATCCTTCCTAGCAAAGACGATGAAAAACCTACTAAATGAACGGTCATGGCAGTAGGACAAGGTGCTATCCTTGATAATGGTCAAAGATGACCAATGGATGTTAAAGTCGGAGATGTCGTATATTTTACCAAATACTCTCCAGACGAGATTGAAGTAGATGACAATGGTGAAAAGGTTACTTACCTAGTGATCAAACATTCATCGATACTAGCAAAAGAAAGCAAATAATAAATGACTCATAACTACCATTTCCTTTTATATTCAATGTAATAAAAAAAATGGCAAAAGTTGTACAATATGGAGAACAAGCAAGAAAAGATATTTTTAAGGGTATCGAAGTGGTCGCTAAGACCGTCATGGTAACAATGTGACCAAAGGGTAGAAATGTTATCCTTGACAAGTGATTTGGTTCCCCAACAGTAACCAACGACGGTGTGACCGTAGCTAAGGAAATCGAACTAGAAAATAAATATCACAATGTCGGAGCTGCATTGGTCAAAGAAGCAGCAAACAAAACCAACGACGCAGCTGGTGATGGTACGACTACCACCACAGTATTGACCTACTCTATAGCAAAAGAATGAATGAGATATATCACATCTGGTGTCAATCCGTTTGCTTTGGGTAGAGGATTGCACAAGGCAGTCAACACTGTCGTTGATCATCTCAAAAAAGAGTCAAAAAAGATCAAAGGGAAAGAAGAAATCAAGCAAGTAGCTGCATTATCGGCACAAGATGAGGCTGTCGGTGAACTGATCGCTGAAGTGATGGATGAAGTAGGTAATGACGGTGTGATCACCGTAGAAGAAGGAAAGACACTAGGTCTGACCAAAGAGATCGTCATGGGTATGCAATTTGATCAAGGATATGTATCTCCCTATTTCGTATCAGACCCACAACGTATGGAGTCAGTCATAGAAAACCCATATATTTTGGTGACAGACAAGAAGATCTCTTCTATGAAGGACATTTTAGGAATCCTCGAGTCTGCTGCATCCAAGGGTAAAAAAGACTTTGTGATCATAGCGGACGATCTGGATGGTGAGGCTCTTACCTCCTTGGTACTCAACAAGATGAGAGGTGTACTCAATATCTTGGCAATCAAAGCTCCTGGTTTTGGAGACAGAAAAAAAGAGATGCTGAGAGATATCGCTGTCCTCACTGGAGCAACATTAGTAACCGAAGAAGTCGGACTTAAGTTGGATGAAGTAGGTATGGAGGTTCTTGGTAGAGCAGAAAAAGTCGTGACCAACAAAGACAAAACTACTATCATTGGTGGAGGAGGAAACCAAAAAGAAATCGATGAAAGGGTCGGACAGATCAAAGCTCAGATAGAAAGTTCAACATCAGATTATGACAAGGAAAAACTAACGGAGAGAGTTGCAAAACTCGCAGGTGGAGTCGCAGTGATCAAGGTTGGTGCTGCTACCGAGATGGAGATGAAAAACAAGAAATACAAGATCGAAGATGCACTCAATGCAACCAGGGCGGCGGTCGAAGAGGGAATTCTTCCTGGTGGAGGTATTTCTTTGGTCAAGTTAGCGAAGAAGTTAGATACTCTCAAATTGGATGATGAAGACGAACATATTGGCTTGGAGATAGTGAAAAATGCTATCCTCTATCCTGTCGTGCAGATAGCAAACAATGCTGGATATAAGGGTGACTGGGTAGTTGAAAAAGTAAAAGAAGAAGCAGACTTCAATACATGATTCAACGCTGCTACAGGTAAGTTTGAAAACTTGGTCAAAGCGGGTATTATCGACCCAACCAAGGTGGTAAGAGTATCATTGGAAAACGCAGTCTCTGCGGCAGCGATGTTCTTGACGACTGATGCTATCGTCGTTGACGCACCTAAGGAGGAAAAAGAGGAAATGTGATGAGGATGAATGTGAGGGATGTGAGGAATGGGTTGAATGTGAGGTATGGACATGTACTAAGTTGGGCTGAGACGTAACTACATACAAAAGCAGTCATCAGTCAATAGTGCTGGTGACTGTTTTTGCTTGTAAAAAAAACGAAGAAAGCTATATGGCAGGCACACGCTTACATACTCTATTACCTTATGAGAAACACCATCGCGACAATAGCTGGAGCACTATGTATACTACGACCGCAGATAGTACATGATTGATCAAAGAGTATGTATATTGTACTCAAGACGCCACCCTGATCCAACTTCACCAAGACTGAATATGTAATTATGCCGGCAATAGAAGGAACGGGGGACAGGAACCAGCAAGGATTTCACCGTTCTCATGACTATCCCTACAATCATCCTGCTGCACATGCTAGCGTTCTATCTCGGCACAAGCTCTATCCTCTATTGATAGAGGGGCTCTGAGTTTCGGCAAACCGACCAGACACGACGACAACAGTCGAGAGTCCATGAATGAAACTAAGTGGGGACAAACCTCGGTGAGAAGAGGAGGTGGGAAATGCAAAAGAAAGCACGATAGAACCACTATCAAAGGCACGAAAAAAAAGACTACAACAATGAGCGGCTCAAACGGTTACCTCTCAGGTAGAAAACTACGGAATAACACAAGCAGGTGCCCAAAAGCTTATTATTACCTTATTTGATCTATTAGTTGACGATGTACAGACAGATGAATTGGGGAGCGTAAATGTACACATAAAAATGATAACACCAGGGTTGCAAGATAGCATTCAGGAGGAGATAAGAAGCTCACTTGCAACATACGCGATGAAAACGGATCCAGAGTCGCCTGATAGCAGCACAACAAAGAAAAAAAACTTCCGAGATACAATGAAGGGCCTAGCCACGTCGATAGTTACCACAGTGGATCCAGGGATAGAAACAAAACAAATGAATAAACTGGTTGAGACCTTGATGTCATGGGTCATCGGTTGGCGTGATCGTAAATCCTGAAACTATGTGCTTTGGATAGGAAAAGGCACCGTATCGCGAAATGAAATGATGCTCTACCTAAGTGATATAGTCACCACTCCACTTCTCGAACAATTGAGAAAAAAGTCTCCAAAACCTGGCAAAGAGGAAAAGGGCGACTAAAACGAGCATATAATCAATAAAATCTGACTGATGACATGATACACTTCAGAGAGTGACGATAGAAAACAAAATAACGTGTCCTAATTTGCATAAATAAGATCCCAGTCATATACTTTCCCTTGTACTTTATTCCCATCATACAAGGGATATGCCCAAGTCAATGCACAAAGCACGCTCTAGTTGGCAAACATTCTTTTCTATAGCTTTTTTCCTCGTGCTACTAATGGTCGCAGCTACGGTGTTCTATCGTATCAAGATAGCGAGCATGGAAAACAAAATTGCTGACATGTCCGTGGCGACAAAAGAGGTGGAAAAGAAAATAGCAGATATAGAAAAAGAGCCGGGTTACAACAAACTCTGACTCGTAAGAAAACTGTTAGCAGAAGGAAACTATATGCCGTGGTCAAGGCATATTCCTATCTTGATAGATATGTTGTTGGATTTGCAAAAAGTTGACAGTAACAGTAGGGACAAAATCGAACTCTACGACTTTCGTATCAGTCTGGAAGAAATAGAGCTCAAAGGGATGGTATCAAGACTCTTGCTCTTATATTACACATCACCCGAAAGGTGATTTAAAGGATTGATCGATAGATTTAGAGAGTTAGATTTTGTCAGAAATATACGTATTCAAACCTATGTCAAAGATGAAGATCAAGGCTTATATGATTTTGCTTTATTTGCTAACGTCGTAGTTGATGGCCAAACAGGAAGCAAACAATAATATGCTGGATAGTCTCAAGCAAAACATAACCAATCAGGATAATATAGGGGAACAACAAGGTAACTCTGTATTGGAAAAGCTGCTCAACGCAAAGATAGGTGGGAACGCTCCCAAAAAAATGACAGAAGACGATGAAAAGATTTCTATGACCAATATGCAGAGGGTTGTAGGACTGAGATATAAGATTTATACCTTGCTCATAGTAATCGTAGGATGGTTTGTCTGGTCAAGTTTTTTGTCTCCAGCAATCAACAAAAGTGACTATGTAAGTCAGAAGCTAGAAAATGATGATCTGAAGCTTACACAGCTACAAAGGAAGTTGTCACAATATCAAAAAGATCAAAAATTTGTTGCACTCATTGAGAGCGAGCAAAATGCGGATGCTATCTATAAGTGTATCAACAACAACATCTGATGTGAATCGTTAGACAAAGAGATTGGCGATCATCTAGAGTTGGTAAAAAGCTACCTGCAAATAGGTAATCTCTACGACAGAAAAATGGTAATCGATGAAAAATCCTTACTGATAAACCTCGACGCCTTTATGACCAAGGAACGAAAAAGAGGATTTCCTACCGATCAGAGCAATGGAGAGATCAAAGAGCTGGTCATCGGGGATCCCGAACAGATAGAGGAGCAGTTGTATCAGGTTCCCTTGGACGTTCAGGTAGAATTTGACGATAAGGATGCTCTTTTGTCGTTTATCAATAACGTAGAAAACCGCATTATCAAATGAATTGATACAGGATTGGCCAGATCAACTCCTGTGTTATACAAAATTAATCAAATCGAGTACGATGTTGTTAATTATACAGAAAAACAAAACGTTATTGTTAACATGACAGCCTATTACTACCAAGAAGAGAGGGAAGACGTGATTGTCGAGCATACGGGAGCGGTAGCACCACGAGCAGAGAACGCTGTTGTAGAAACAGGAGCAGAACTGACATGATCAACTGATAGTACAACAGGTGCACAGGTCGTATCGGGGGATACAGAAGAATCACCAACACAATGAGCAAGCGGTGATACAACAGAAAAGAATACAGCAGATAGCAATAGCGATAACCAAACAGGTAATACCTCTACCCAGTAGTTTAGTAGGAGCATACTTATGGCACAACATGGCATAGACAAGTTGATAGAAAAATGATTAGCCTCGTTCCAAAAGGGTTCTTTTGGCACAAAACAAAAAGTATTTTTCTTCAAGGAGCTATCCTATTTGCTCAAAGGGTGAGTGTCGATCATAGCAGCCATACAGACGATGAGTAGTTCCACAGACAATATGGCCCTCAAAGAGTTGTGCGATTATATCTATCGTATGCTTGACGAAGGTAAGTCATTGACCTACGCCCTATCGAGGTTGCCAAAATATTTTTCAGAAGGAGATGTGGCAATCATCAAGTCAGGAGAAAAATCGGGCAAGTTGGTGTCGGTATTGTGGTCACTAGCAATGGAATACACCTTTCTTACCAAAATAAAAAATCAGTACGTCAGTGCCATGATATACCCAGTGATACTGATTGTAGTAAGCGTCATTGCGGTCCTAGCATTGTTTCTCTATATACTGCCAGGAATCTTTGAGCTTGTAAACGAGTTTGAAACATCGAGTATACCAGCCACAACAAGGTTTTTGATGGCCTTCTCTTATTTTCTCCAAAACAATATCAAAGAACTCCTTATAGGAGCATTGGTTCTCATAAGTTTGTTTGCAGCTCTCATGAGCACCGAAGGCGGCAAGAGGGGATTGTACAATATCGTCTTTGAATTGCCGCTGGTATCCAAGATGACCAAATACTACTTTCTCATCAAGTTTGCAAGATACATGAGGTTGATGCTAGAAGCTGGCCTGAGTTATGTTGATTTATTTAGATTGCAAAAAGATATTATTCGCCTACCGCAGTATCAGGATCTCATCGCTGATGTCAGCGATGGTTTACAAAAAGGAGAATCAATATTTGATCAGATGCAATACCACACAGAGATTATTCCCCAAGATGTCTTAGTGTTGCTGAAGGTATGAGAAGAAACAGCAACACTGAAAGAATCGTTACAAAACATCATAGAGATGTATGAAGAAGAGTTGCAAAACACCATCAATAATGTGTCCAAACTCATCGAACCACTCCTTATAGTATTTGTATGAGGAATTATCGCTATGATAGCCCTATCAGTATTTGGTATCATAGGCAATGTGTTAGATTCACTACCATCATTGTAGTTATAGTCAAAGCATACTTTCACTTTCAAAAACCATAGCAAATAACTAGTATGAAAACAATTATCCATTTTTTCGTATGAAAAAAGGCTTTACGCTCATCGAGCTTCTCATTGTTATCGTTATCGTTGCCATCATGATGGCTATCACCATGCGCTTCAATGGTAACTTTGTCTATGATATTGAGTTCAAAAAAGCGAAAGACAAACTCGTGGGAGATTATCACCAAATCTTGGGACACAATATGTCCTCTCGCTATATTGGGTCAAAGAGTTATGACAGCTATACCGTCACTATAGCCAACGGTACCAATAAAGTAGACTATGAATATCTTGATGCAGAAGGAACATCATTGCAAAAAGAAACAAAAAACTACGCTGGCATGACGATCAATCAAGCATCGATCGCAGATCAGTCCGTGAACCAACTCCAGTTGAACTTTGAGCCATACCAATAATGATGTCGCATTGGAGAACAGGTAGATGATGTTGAAACCACCAAAGCATCGTTTCAAGTACGGGCGAAGAAAACAGGCAAAAAATTCTGTTTTTCCCTCGATAGTAATACCTGCAAGATATTGTCCTTTGTGTGCCCCGATGAAGAACGCGTACGTTATTTTGGAAACTAATACCTATTTTAGCTACATGATAAGATGTAGTCACGATGAAACAGAAATCCTGACTTTCTTTGATAGAAGTACTCATCGCTATTGTAATCTTTGCAGTAGGGATTTTGGCGGTATTGAGGATGGTCACGCATAGTCTTCTGACTATTGATAAGGTAAAGATACAGACTGATGCAGCTATGCTGGCATCACAGGGGATGCAAATGGTCTATACAGTGAGAAATACCAATCTTCTCAAGGCATTGCCACGAAATTGTGCCGTGACCAACGAACTATCCAATGGTTCCTTAGGAGAGGAGTATTGTAATCTCGAGTTTCCAACACAGTGACAAGCATTGGCTGTGTCGATGCAGCCTACCGATGAGATAGACTCGAATCCATACTTTGTGATTGAGGCCAAGGACCTTGGTGATTTTAATACAACGATGGACGCATTCAGGCTCTACCAACACACGGGCACAATCAACGATGATACAATACTGACGTGGTACAATCATGATAGCAATGGAGGACGCAAGACACCTTATGCCAGATACATAAGCTTTGAGCCAGTCACAGCAGCAGACACAAGTTATGATCCACAATATATCCTCGAAATGAAGTCAGTGGTGTTGGTACAAAAGGGAGGCTTTACAGGGCAGATAGAGATGGAGGGAATGATTGGTAGTATTTTACATTAACGCTTTACAAAAAGCTCATGCTAAAAATACAGCATAAGAAAGGGTTTACGCTTGTCGAGGTATTGATTTCAACCATCATTATCTGACTGCTTTTTATGTTGATTTTTAAAGTATTTGATACCTTGTCAGATATCTCAGTAAGAGTAGAAGGGGAGAGGCAAATGCAAAATGAACTCCTCTATGTAACCGAGACACTACAAACCCTCGCAGATAACTACAATATCGACTATGACAAATATAGGGTTGATGGTGACGTTGATCTCTTTGAACAGCAGGGTATGGTACATGAGCTCTACTTAGTCAATCCAGAAGGAGAAACGGTGACGATAGCAAGTTCTGGTGACTGCTATGAGGGTTCAATAGAAACGCCCGAACATATCCAACATATGCGTTCTACCAATTGTATACTGACGATAGAAAAAGACGGTCATATCACACAGTTGACAGACCCAAATATCGTTGATCTATCCCATGTGCAATTTAAACTAGTGCCCTATGATTCTAATGAACGACTCCTCTATTCTGGTTCGGTAGATAATGCCTACGAACGCATTCAGTACCCCTGATTTCGGTTATTTGCTCGCATGTATCACAAGATATTTGGTAAAGACCGAACAACCAACGTCAAACAAGAAATACACCAGTACTTCACTGTTTATGATGACTTCAAGCTCTAATGAATCACAACACACTCAAGTGCCAGCACAAGCAATGAAGTATTATGATTTTGGTGATTGTTATCATGATCGTTTCGTCAGCGCTCGGCTTGCTAGTGATGAGTTATGTCAACAATATGCTCGCTATCTCTTCGGACTACCACGCTTTCAACAAGGCTTACTATCTTGCTAAAGCGGGCATAGAAATGAATCTGACCAAGGTAGCGCATCGTGAAGTTGGTTTTCAGGATCAGCTAGATCCAGGATTGGTAGCGACCTTTGACTGTGCAGTCGGAACCAAAGGAAATACATCAGACCAATGCCAATTGTCTGGTGATATCATTGCCTTAGGGACAATCCTGACAGACGACTTTAGGGCGATAGACTGTAATCCTGAGACAGCATATGTATTGAGCGGTTGAGATGCGATGGGTTTTCCACTCTTTTATGATAATTATACGACCACCGATTTGTTTGCACAGCCTATCGAGCTTACCTCACTTTTTTATCCTAAGATTGATATCACCTCTCCATGAGGATCAACCGAAATAGGAGCAGCCGTAGTCAAACTCTTGCGAAACGCTGAGACAAAAAAACGAGAACCACCAAAGCTTGGTTGATCTCTCGTCAATACCTTTCAAACACCCGTAAGCAATATTGTCAGTCAAGTGGTCGGAGCAGAAGAAGGAAAGGATGCAGGCACAGCATGACCATCCAAAGTGTTTTTCTTAGTCGTTTTCAATCCCAACCAAGATATTAGTAGTAACGTGTCTTTCTGTCTTCAAAGCGATCAACCCATGCCTCTTACTCATGTAGGAGTAAAAAGTATTGCGAGCTATCGTGGTATTACCATAGGATTAGAATCAAGCCAAACAGTTGATCTGCCAGGATTTATCTTCTCCACATTTATCAATAGAGAATAATAGTAAGGGGAGTTTTTTTATAATAAACATATTCCAAAGGATGGAAAATCAAGAACTCATCAACATTGCATCATCCGTTATCCATGCAAAAGAGCTAAAGGACGGCCTAGTCGGAGATGTGGGCTGTGCATTGTTAGCAGGAAATGGCAAAATATATACTGGTATTTGTGTATGAGTTAACTCCAATGCTTATTGTGCTGAAAGAGTTGCTATCGGAAAAATGATTACCGATGATCAAGAATATGTGATTAAAAAGATTGTTGCAACTTGGAAAGATGAAAATGGTGTCGTGTACGTTATCCCCCCTTGTGGTCACTGTAGGGCAGCAATGCATGAAATCGATAAACTCAACATCAATGAAACAGAAGTGGTCTTAGATACAGATAAAACTGTAAAGCTGAAAGATCTACTCCCATACCATGATCGACGGCAAAAGGTTCACTAGCATATCCCACATCTAGTAATTTTCTACAAGATTTCCTATTCTTAGGAGCTTTTTTGGTACAAGTCTGCAATCACAATCTTTTTCATCTTCATCATCTGATCTCTCGCATAGTTTGCAGCAGTTTGGTCAGGATTGAACAATGCTTGTGGTAAGGCCAAAGGGACAATCTGTCGGCTAACACCATACTTATCTTTGCATCGACCACATTGTACTTCTTGCCCTCCATCTAGTGCTAACTTGTTTCGATAATGGTCAACCTCCTCTTGATCTTTGCAGGATACCATGAGAGATATCCCATCGTTGAAGAAAAACTTGTGTCCAAGCGAACTATCCATAGCAATAAAGAGCTGATTGACCAGACGAAACTCTCCATGAGCAATTGTTCACTCCACATCCTGCTCTCCTGGACCATATCTAAACAGAGATTCTATCGTACTAGCTGGGAAGATGCTTGTATAGAAATTCATTGCCTCCTCCGCTTTGCCTGCCATATGCTGCGTATACATCAGGCTCGGGAGCATGGCATTAGTAGTATGTTCAGGGCGTTCATCGTACATGACCTGTCGACTGACACCATACTTATCATCACACCAGCCATAAGCCTTACTTCGATCGTAAGCACCATACTCCATGAGGACTTTCCCTCAACTACTCAAGCGATCCCAGATCTGCTGAGTAAGTGCTTGGTCTTTGATCCATAGACTAAAGGATATAGAGGGGTTTGGGTTCTCGTGTGGTCCTCCGTTGAGCGTTGCGAGTGACTGACCAAAAACATCAAAGCTTACCACCACAGGGTTTTCCTTACTAATCGATGAGCCAGGAAAGATATCGCAGTAGTACTCAGCTACTTCTTTAGCATTATCCGTACATCGGATAAAAGGGATGATTTTGTGAGACATGGAAACAAAACAAGTGAAATATAAAATAAGATTCTCTTCTTCTTCAGAATAACAAAAAAGCGGGGTTTTACCAATAGAAGCTATGTCAGTCAACTGTTACATGATAGTAAAAACCATCATCTACAGTATACTACTTGCAAATCAGGTAATCATAATGAGAAGGGGGGAAACGTTCCAAGAGAAAGGAGCAACGGTGAAACAGGTTACATGGTTTGCTTATCCTTTTGTTTTCGGTTTATACTTCCATAAACAAATAGGATTAGACTTTTTGAAAACCTTTCTTTACATAGGGTTTTGAGAGGGAACTGCTCTCATAGAGACAAGCAATATTATTTAAGTGTAAACAGTTCTGTGGGATCAATTTTGAACTGCAACATATTCGCAGTATCTCTTCATCAATCTCATCATTTCCTCTGCATAGTAATTTTTCATATTTTTATACTTCATCTAGGAGATAGACGAATTTCTCAATTACCATAAAAATTCATAACTTCATTAATTGACCTTAATACCCATTCATACCTTCAAGTCTTTTTTACAACTAACATCCATTCTGCACAAAATTCTCATCTACCTTTGAGAATATCACTAATGATCATCATTTTATTGTTACTTAAAAAATTCATTATCTTGTTAACTTCTTCAACAGTCATTTCTGTTAAAAACATACGTCTTGAGTCTTTTGTTCATGCTTTATATGGTTTCTTCTCTCCACAGAAATACCTCAGTAATAACAAAACATCATCAGGGATGTTCCATAATTCTGCATAGTTTTTCAATCGTCTTTTGTCTATCTGATTAAATCATTTGTCATTTGAAACCAGTTTTACGGATATGTTTTGAGTGTCTATTGTATCTTTTAGTTTTATAATAATTTTAATTTGTACCTGAATATCCGCTTTGTATGATCAGGCAATTTTAATTGCTTTGACATGCTCGATTTTTTGTAAGTCGTATCACATAGCTTTTAGCCATTCTTGAGCAAGTTTATTGTTTTTCCATCCGTTGAATACTCCTATGACGTCATATTCATTTTGAAATCATTGTTTTGCTGTTTGTGATCAGAGATGGATTGGATCAATCATTCTTGGGGAAATTGAAAGAAATAAAATTGTGAAATTCTTTTCATAGTGCATAAATAACATCAACAGACATTGCATTTCAGGCTTGTCACAATAAATCTCTGTCTAAGAGATGAGAAGTTTTCTGTGCAAGATGAATTGGTACTCATTGCAATAGTAGTGACTCAAATCAAGAAATCTCTCTCAGCACTCAATTTTTACTGTATAATAATCAATGTCTTCCTGTTCTGAGTGTTGGTATAAATCAATTGTAAAATCTAATGTCGGATTGTCTTGTATCTATAATATATCACTCTTTTTCTATTAAATCCTCTATTGTATACCTTCCTTGGTTATATTTATTATTAAGGTAACGTATCATTGTTTCTGTTCTTGATTTTGAAAAGATATAAGCATCTGATGATTCAATGAGATAGTTCTCGATTGATGAGTTCTTTATCTTTTCTGGGAAAACTAATGTTGATGCAAAAGGAGCTAAGTCCTTCCTTACTCACAAGAAGTAAACTCTTTCTCTGGACTGTGGTAGTCAATAATCAATTGTATTAAGCACTTTCCATGCTACACAATATCATGCCTTATCTAATAAGTCAACAATACTCGATATGGTTTTTCATCATTCATGATTTACTAATCATTTTACGTTTTCTAATATAAAGAATTTGATGTTTTTTTGTCTTAATATTTTTTCTATTCAAAAAATCACTTGTCATCTTGGATCTTCCATTCATGTTCTTTGTCCTATTACAGAAAATGTTTGACACGGAAATCACGCTATCAGTAAATCAAAGTCGGGAAGATCATGTGGGTCTATTTTCATCAAATCTCAATAATTTTTTTCTTCATCTCAAAAAAATGCTCTATAGGTTTTTTCTGCTTTATAGTCAATTTCTGAGAGTGCGACACAGTGAAATCATGCCTTCTCAAGTCACAATCTTCAACATCATATACCAGCACAGAAATCCATAAACGTGTAAGTCATCAATATATGGATTAAAACATAAACAACGACACTATACTAAATTTGTTTCCAAAATAAAAATCAAAAGCTGTGCCTTTTTGCACCCAAATCACCGTCTATTATATTATTATTCAAAATGCACCTTGATCTCTACTTCCCCGACTCCATCATCCTATGCCACCCAAGATAGGAAACCAACAAGATAGCAAAAGTAACAACAGGCATAGCGATAGCACTAATAGGATCTCCTAGCTGTACATGTGCCCAAAACGCACCTATATAGATACAACCAATCCCTACATAAGCCCATTCTTTTAGTCTGTTAGGAATCTTTGGTATCAAGATAAGTAAGATAGCCAGGGGAGCTCAAAATCCTATCAATTGTTGAAGCCATACCGCATCGGTAAGACCAACATGCTTCATTCATTCTACCGCTGCTTCACTACCCATAAAAAACAATCAAGGAAGAGTAAAGAGTGCGAGAGCAATAGTCGCTACCCAGTAGGAAATCTTGGCTGTTTTGAGTGACATGAGTAAGAAAAAAGATTGTAAAAAGATACAAGACTTATAACCATCACCATTCTTGATACAATCCATATCACACTGCGAGTGCATCGCTGATATGACCCAATAGTTCATCATCAAGCTTTTTGATATGGAAGCAGGACTTGCCTTTGAGGAGCTTGAGCAGATCGGGGTGGAGGAGTGGTTTTACCAATTCTGGATTGCAGTATATGGGCATAAAATAAAATCAGACATAACTACTCTGGATAATCAGACCAGCAAAGTATCGTTCTGTTATCTTTTTTCATTGAATAACTAAATCTTTATACGACCAAAGGTCATATCTACTATCCAAATCAAACTGAGGGGTGAGCGGAGAACTATTTTCGTATGTCTTGAGTATGGCCTTAAGTCTGACAAAGATATCAACAAGTTGCTGTTGGTCGATAGCCATCACGTCTAGCCTTAGAGATAAAATCTAGCTCATTTTGAGTACTTTGCCATTGGGCGTTCCTTCATGGTAGCCAGCGCTGGATTGGACGCCGATGACAGCTTTTTCATAATACTCTTCGAGAGTACGAGCTCATACATAGGTCATTGAGCTACGTAGTCAGGTAACAAAATCATCGACAATATCGCCAACCGAAGGCTTCTCAGGATTGATGTATACTGTAGACTGAGAAATTCATTCGCGGAAGAGTTGTTTTTTTGCTAATTCAAAATTGTTCATAGCCTGGTTTCTATAAAGAACAGCTTTTCTAGAAGCCATGCCATAGTTCTCTTTATACAGGTTACCATCATTATCAATTTTCACATCACCAACCGATTCGTAGGTACCAGCAAAAATACTAGCCCACATGCCATGGGTTGCTCCAGCAGCCAGAGCCAGACAGAGATCTCTCGGCTCTTTGATTCATCCATCAGCCCAGACAAAAGCGCCATGTTGACGAGCTTCACGAGCACATTCCCAAACCGCAGTAAATTGGGGTCTACCGACACCTGTTTTGATACGAGTACTACACATAGCGCCAGGACCAATACCAACTTTGACACCATTTGCACCTGCATCGATCAGTGCCTTTGTCGCCTCTTTTGTTACGACATTGCCTGCGACTATTGTGATATCTGAACCAAAAAGCGATCTACATTTTTTCACCGCTTCCAGCATGAGTTGCTGATAGCCATGTGCGGTATCCATGACAAAAAGTCTAAGACCCATGTTATAGAACTTAGTTGCTTTTTCTTCAAATCCGTTAAGCCCAATAGCAACGCCCACATCCAAGCGTCCAGAAGAGCTAAGAGTGGGACGGTAGAGACTATGTCTGATACAAAGTTTTTTGGTCGTGATACCTATCAATATTCCATTGTTATCGACAATAGGGAGAGAGGATATCCTTTCCGATTCCATAAGATCAAAAGCTTCTGCATCACCAATGCCATCTAGTGCTGTCACGCAAGGTTTTTTGCGAATATCTCATAGTAGCGTATATTGATCTAAATCATCAAAATCAGACACCGTAAAAAGCGATAGTACTTTTTCGTCCTGGTCCGTCAGGATGACACATTTATGAGCCCTTTTGTAAATCAACCCCATAGCATCTCTGACAGTATGATGAGCTTTGACGACAATAGGAGTCTCATAATGTGTATGAGCCTTTCTGATACTATCGACAATGCGACTGACCGTAGCGATGCTCATATCCTGCGGCAAGATAGCCAATCACCCATAACGTGCTATCGTCTCAGCCATTCTCTTCCCCGCAACAGCATTCATATTAGCAATGACGATGGGTAGAGTGGTCGATAGAGGACTCTGAGGAGCGATATCAACATCGCTGAGCCTAGAGCGTCACGCAAAATATCACTGATAGAGAAAGACTTCTTGATAGGTTAACTCTTCTTGCTCATAGCGAGGATTAGCAAAGCGCATCGTAACAAAGCAGACCTAAAACCTAACGTGTTTCAGCAAAACGAATAATGCCCAACCGCTTCATACAGACAATCACGGGATACACTGGATCAAATTCCCATTTCTTTGTAGCAAAATTTGCACGCATGGGGTTGCCATGATGATTGTTATGCAGTCATTCACCGAGCATCAAAACATCGATAGGGAGGAGGTTGGTAGACGTATTTGATTGTTTAAAGTTTCTGTATCAGATCTTATGAGCAAACCGATTGACAATAGCACCATGAATAGGTCACATGAGAATGTGGAGAGGAACTAGTACGACCAAGAGTGCATAGACTCGAGAGGGGAGTCCTCCAAAGTAAATGAGAAGCGAAAGTCCTACCATATACAAAATTCATCGTCCGATGCGACTACTTCGACTATGTGCAAACCTATCAAAACTACGTCGCTGAGGGAGTCTTTTAGTGAAAAGAGGGTCGAGTGTGACCTTGTCGTGGAGGATGGCTCTATACTCTCTCAATGTTTTTCCCATCATACCAATAATATTGGCAGAAAAAAGTGGCGAGTGAGGGTCACGGTCGGTGTCGGCAAAGGCATGATGCATGCGATGAAGGGCACCATAGGCGTAGGGACTCATGTATGATGAACCTTGAAATAGTCGTGTAAGAACAAATCGTATCTTCTCCCATCCGCGACTCATAACAAACATGCCATGTGCGCTATAGCGATGGAGGAAGAAAGTCTGAGTAAAGAGGGAAAGATACCGATGGAGTGCAAAAACAACAAGCAAGAGTCGCCACATAGAGATGAGACAGGCAATAAAACATACATCAGATATAAGCAAAAAGATCACCCATTACAAACCATAAAAACAGCTCATAACAGAAGGGTTTTTCTCTCTTTAAGTTTAGCTTAAGGTCTATGAGTATACTGCGCCCACATCTGATGGAGAAAGAGTGACTGCATCAGATGACCAATCTTTGCTTTTTATTATATACAAGCAATATCATGAAAAACACAACATTATTAACAGCAGCAGGTATCAGTGCAGCTGCATTATTAACACTCGGTAGTACCTTCGCATTTAAGGGAGGTTTTACAGGTCAATGATTGCAACAAGAATGAATACAACAAGCAATAGAAGCAAACGACTACTCACAGCTCAGTGAAGAGCTACAAAACAAAATTAGTGAAGACAGATTCAACATGATGGTAGAGAAGTATCAAGGACATCAAAAGTTGGAGTCTGCTATCGAATCAAATGATTACAATGCATTTAAAGAAAGTGCACCTGACAAGTTCTTAGAGCAAATTGACTCACAAGAAAAGTTTGAAGAGTTGGTAACTCGTCATAATCAAATGCAAGCACAACAGGCTGCAATCGAGGATGCTGTGAAAAACGATGATTTCGACGCTTTCAAGGCAGCACATGAAGAACAATTGAAACAAAGATTTGATGACATGGTAAGTTACTATAAAGAAAATGGTAGCCTTCCAAGAGGAGGAAAAATGTGATTTGGCTGACCTGATAAGATGGGAGGAGAAAGAATGTGAGGATGATTTGGTGGCCACAGAAGATGAGGCATGATGGGATGATGGGGTCATGACGGAGAAACAAACGATGATCAACCTACAACACCAGTAAACTAAGCACCGAGCTCTTACATACAAAACAAAAACGTAGTAGTATTGAAACAAGGAAGACTCCCTCAGAAGGGGAGTCTTTTGATTACTTTGATAGCAATAATGCTACCATAAATCGTATCGAACAACAGGCCGTCGATCGAGTTACAAGACAAGAGATTCTGACAGGGTGATGTGGTGAACAAAGCCGAGCATTTTTCTGACAATCGCGGGTATGCCAGGGACCAGCGTTAAAGAGTCATCATCTAGTTGATCGATAGGAACCCGTTGATAGCAAGAATATTCATCAGAGAGTACGATGTCTCATCACAGAAAAACGGCGATATGGTGTGGTAGTATCATATGACTGCCATCTTTTTTGATAAAGTAAGCAAAAGAACAGAAATCCTTATATAGTTGAATACGACACTGTGTGCCCAATTCTTCGTTTTTTTCTCTTTGCATGCCTGCCCAGATATCGCCGTCATCAGTCTCCACCTTCCCTCCAGCAAAACTAAACGTTTGATCAAAGTCTGCTTCTCCTTTTCTTTGACAGAGCAAAACTTGGGTAAACTGCTCATCAAAAATAACAAATTTGGGGCAGTACTGAAAAAAAGTAGACATAGCTATGTGAGAAGATAATAAAAACTAGGCAAGTCTTTTTTTCATAACACCATAACTAATGATAACGCAAAAAAGAGCAACCATATAGAGAGGAAGCCTGAGATCCAAGAGGACACCACCAATGATAGGACCAATAACCATTGAGATAGTCTGTAACGATGACATCACGCCAGTAAGTTCACCAGTTTTTTCCTTGTTACTATGAGAAATGATCTCTCACTGATAGACAGGACCAAAAATACTACCAAAAACAGGAGCAATCATCAGCAGTCAGACAAAAAGCCAAAAAGAACTAAAAGTAAGTAAGGAGTTGATAATAAGTCAGCTTAAAAGGATAACATAGCCTGCATGAGCAAGCTGTGTTAGTTGTTTAGTCGAAAAACGTTTGAGCCAAAACTTTGGCAAAAAGACAGACATGTTGATGGCAGTTACGATACCAGTTGCTGCTAAGATGTACCCAAAATACTCGCCACCCACATGATAAACCAACTTGGTTTCGATAGAGAGCACAGATTGATAGCTAAACATCCCAATGCCTATCAAAAGGATAGACCATAGATAGTGTGAAATAGGAGTCTGGGTAAGGTATCTCCAAATCACAGCTAATGAATAGGGAGATATGATTGTCTTGGGGTTTCTATTGCTATGTGTCTCAGGCAAGAGACCAATCATCAAAAAGGCGTCTACCAGTGCTAGGACTCATCAGACGATAAAAATTGTTTCAACATGACCAAAGCTCAAAACAAGTGACCCAACAATAGGCCCAATGATAAATCACAACCCGAATAACGCCCCCAGTAGTCAAAAGTTTTTTTTACGGTCCACATCATCATGTGAGATGTCGGCAACCGTTGCCTGCAAGATGCTGAAGTTTCCGCCTGTTACGCCATTGACGATCCTTGAAAGGATAAAAAGAAGAAAACTATGATGCCCAAGGAGCATAAAGTATGACAAGGCTGTTCAAAAAATACAATAGACAAGAAGCCATTTTCTCCCGTATCTATCAGAAAGCTGACCCAAAATGGGCGTAGTAAAAAACGCAAAGAGTGAGTAGGCAGAAAGGCTAAGACCAATCATAGCAGGACTGACATGGTACCAATCGACCAATTTTTCGAGAGCTGGTATATAAATGCCGATAGAGATGACGTCCAACAAAACTGCTATGTAAACTAAGGCCTTTGTTATCGTCTTATTGTGCACCGAAACCATGGAGAGACACCAAAAATATGCTGAAACAATCAAACGCTAATACATAGGCAAAGAGCAGGAATTGTCAAACCTAGATCGAAAAGATCAGATAAAAAGAAAGAGCTAGACATTGACTTGTTATGCAAAAAATATAGTATGCGAAAATTATTAGATCATAAAGCTAAAACAACAATGAAAAACGACAATTTTGGAGATAGTTTCAATCCAGCCGATTTCATAACTAATTTTCTGATAGACTATCCAGCAGGTAAACCAGAAGAGTTTGGAGATGCGACGCTACACAATACTATAGCAAGACAGGGTTTCGATATTCTAAAGAACTTGTCGGCAGATCTTCCGCCTCAAATATGAATGGTAGTTGCAGATAAAGCAACAAAGCAGAAAGAAGCCATTAGTTTTGTCCAAGATGAAGGCGACCTGCAAAGAATATGGAATTTGTTAACGATAGAATTTACCACCGTCTTGGGCATGACAGAACCTCCTAAGAAACAAGGAGATCTAGAGGATGGCGAGGATCGAAAAATAGGTACATGATTCCAAGACCCAAAGGAACAAGATCTGTGAGACCTAGCACCAATTCACAAGAAGATATGAGCGATTGGATGAATAGTAGAGACAGTAGGGAATCGTCTTAACGATCCAGATAGACCATTTAATCTGACAGGTGTTCATAAGCTAGTAGGTCACTTAAAAGATTGGGCAAGCAAACCCGTCGAACGACAACCAGGCAAGAGCCAAGACTAACAGTAGTGTTGGTGTTTCAACAAATATAAGCTAAGAAACTAATTTCTTAATGTTGTCCAAAAACTCTTTGGTTTTTTCGAAAAGCCCATCAATATCGCCTTCTATTAGGATATGATCGATGCGATCTCACTGTTGAATGGCGTTCACAACGTCTTGATCTGCGGTATCCACAATACGACCAAAAATCGTATGTCTATCATCCAGCCATGGAGTCTCAACATGAGTGATGAAAAATTGACTTCAATTGGTGTTGGGTCAAGAGTTAGCCATTGATAACACTCACGGTCAGTCATGACGAAGCTCTGGGTGAAACTCATCCCTAAAGTGATAACCAGGTCATCAGCTACCCGTGCCTTGAGGGCATCATCACTGGATCATGAATTCTGGTATCACACGATGAAAAGTTAAATTGTCGTAGTAGTTTTTCAGTGCTAAATGAACAAAGTTACTAACCGTAAGGGGAGCGTGATCGGGATAGAGGGAGAGTGTGATGACACCTTTAGTGGTGTGAATGCGTGCTTGGATCGACATAAGAAAGGAGTACACAGGTAAAAATACAACAAATGGGAGTAAGTCACCACAGTTTGCATTTCCAGAACAATAATACAACGATTTTATCATGAGGAATACAAAAGGAGTAAGGATGATGATAGTGATCCCTCTTGTATTCTGTAGACATCCGAGTATCTCATAGGGAAACATGATACTCCATTTTTTATACACTAACAAAATCGTTGCTATGCGTCGTGTCTCATTACTGATGTTCGTTGTCCTCAGCTTAACACTGTCCCTATCAGGTTGCACGTGGAAAAAATCACACACCCTATCGCAGAGTGATGCGACGATAACGGATACGAAAGATGCTAACTTATTGCCCATGAAGTTTAGTGGAACAAAATCGATAAACATGGTGGCAAACGGCCTCTCTATTGAGGATAATGGGATGCGCGAAGTCTTTGTGCAAGACGCGGATAAAGACAACCTAGCACAGCAGATCATTACATGGTTAACGCAACCATCGGGTGATCCCTCACTGCTGACAGCACGTCAGCTCAAACAAGCATCAGTTTCGGTAGGATGAACGACACTGACGGTTCCGTGATGAGCAACTCTAGCCCCTCACCTCGTAGCATACAATGCATCGGTAAAAAGTTCGGGTGACGATCTCATCATACAAGCTTCTCTGACAAACGACCCCTACGAGAGTTATCTTGTGGTCAAAGATAGCTTACCAGAAAGTTATATGATCACTAATCCCCAAAATTGGTTTTGACCGTCAATATACATGATACCACAAAAAACCTATTCATTACTAAAATTCCAATGGGGGAGTAGTCTACAAGGAGCTAGCCTATTTTATGAAAGTGGCGATACGTCACGGTCGCTAGGTTCGGTATATGAGGATAGATGGTCGGGGCTTGCAACCGCTTACGACCTTATCGTTGTGCCAGGAGCTACCAAGATGCGTTTAGTACCATCTACTTTCTCATCACAAGCGAGGGTCTTCCACCTAACACTGTGACCCATAAAGGGTAATATGAAACAAGAGGCATTCTTGTCCGATGTCAGTAAAGTGTCTGACAATAAAAGATGACTCTGACAACTAACCAGCTACCTTGAAAATCAAAAACAAGAGGTAAGGGAACGAGAACCCATAGAGGCAAACCAATCTGGTGAACGACTGCTAATGACCAGCAACGCTGAAGAACAATTGTTGCTCGTGATAGAGTCTGCTTCCATTTTTCTATTACCAATACACAAGAGAGACTTTACGATAGCCGTCAATCAAAATGTCGGCGACGAGTACCGCCCCTATTATTCGCAGTTTGTAACAGACTACCAATTAGACGAGCATTCAGTGGATACGGCACTCAAAAATCTTTTCGGTGAAAAAAACTATAGCTACGAACCATGGAGTAAATCATTTACCTACCGAATCCAACCCCAAAAGGCATACAAGCAATCCCTCATAATAAAAAACATTTTTGGCCAAGAAAAAACAGTAGATGTAAGCTATTATATTGATGCAATAGACAAAAGAGCAATCACGCAGGACATAGTTTCCAATGACACGATCAGTATATTGCCAAAGTCATGATCCTTTAAAGACGTCCTTATACAATACAAAAACATAGAGAAGTTTCCCATAAGCTTTCAGTCATGTACGATTCAAACATCAGCAAACATCGTAAACGACTATAAAGGAGTGGGTATCGAAAACTACTTATTTGACTGTAAAGGGAAAATCGTACAAAAAGAAATTCGTCCCCAGGGTGAAGTCTTTACGTACTGGAAAGCATATAGGACACCATTGCCAGTACCAGAAGAGTTCGCTGAAAACATAGCCTTCAAGGTGTTTTTTACAGATCAACAAGGGAAAGAACAGTCGCATTATATGCTCAAGTCTGATATATGATTGCGAACAAAGCTTACTGAGGATAATAAAGTCTATGTACGAGGACTAATGTTAGATGATGGAACGCCCGTATCTGACGCAACGCTCACACTTACCAACCTAGCTTCTAATAAGCCAATTGCAACGAGTACGATGACTAACTGATTTGCACAGGTGACGTTACCAGAAGTAAACTATGATGCTTATGACTACAGTACGCATTGGAAAGAAGATCTCTATCTTCTCCAAGTAAGTCGTGCCAACCAAAGCACGTTTGTAGTGCTACACAGAAGATGACGAGACTGGTTTCAGGTGCCAGCTCCTGGTCCAGACGGCTATGACCGCAATCTGACGATCAATAGTAGATTGGAGCTGTCCGAAGTGTTGCCTCAGAATCTATGGATCGACCAATGGTCAACGATTCAACCGATAAAGATTTACGGTTACACGGATAAGTGATTGTACAAGGCAGGTGAAACAATTAACCTAGCGGGTTGGGTCAGAAATGTTATGAAATTCGATTCACTCGAGTACCTCAAAGATAAGGTGGTAACGGTCAATATATTTAGTCCAACATCATGATCACCAATAACGACTATTGGAAAAATACCATTGGATAGCTACGGATGATTTGTCGCGTCTTATACATTACCATCCACACTGACTCTGGGAGACTATGTTGTCGAGTACGGATTTGAGGACGCAAATCCCTATTCTCACAACATTAAGATCGAAGAATACCAGAAACCGACATTTTACGCAGATATCACACACCAGACACAAAAAAATACGACATCACTTGTCATACAGCCGTCTTACTATTTTGGTACACCATTACAGTCATATGACGCACAGGTCACACGGTCCTTGGTAGGAAAAGATATCTGCCGATATTGTTGGCGACGGAACAATCAAGACTATTATTACAATCACGTATTCAATGACACAATATCCACTGGAGGCACCATAGCACTCTACAATCAGAATGCTACACTAACCGTACCTCTGTATAGGGAAGATATTCAAGAAAATAAAGGTTATCAGTATAGTCTCAAAATAGATGCAATCATCAAAGATCACTTATCAGATGAGACACAATTCTTTACTAGATATGTTGATTTTAAACCCGAGGTTATGCTCTGACTTGATGGGCAACCATACGAGTGGCAGTATCGAGACTGAATAAGCAGAGACCCTCGTACAACGCGAAAAATACATGCAAAATTGAAAGAAGGAAAGTCTCTCGTTGATAGTCTTTCCTACGAAGTTTACCGAATGAATTATGAACAAACTCTACAACAAGGCGTGGATGGTAATCTGTATTATATCAATGGGCAATGATATATCCCAGTAGCGTCTGGAGATATTGCAGTCAGCGATACGATGATTGTGCCATCTCAGTGGATTGATAAGCCATGAGAGTATTTTATGCGTGTGATGGCAAAAGATAAAAACGGAGCTATTATAGCTGAAGTCCAAAAAAAAGTATGATGGTACGAGTCTTCATCTGATACAGATTTGCTAGGAGTAGTACCTAATAATTATGCACTAACTGTTGATATACCCAAAAAAACCTATGAAGAGTGACAAAGCATTCCTATAAATATAGCACCATATCAGTCATGAGCACAGGTTGTCGTGACAGTCGAAAGGGGACAGTATATTCTCGATTCTTTTATGAAAAAGCTTGACGGACAGGCACTACATATCGTCGCCAAGAAAGACTATGCACCAAACGTAGTCGTGAGCGTCATGATGCTTCAGCCGACACAGTTAAATACATCGACTAGGCAAGAGCCAAGATTTTTTGCAGGATTTGCAGAGGCAGAAATTGACAGTTCGGTTCACACGCTCAATATTTCAGTAACTAGTGACAAAAAAGAGTATAGCCCAGGAGACAGAGTAGAGCTTACAATCAAAACAACCAACAGTGATGGAACGCCAATTGATGCACGTGTGTCAGTGTCAGTGGTTGACAAGGCATTGTTAAGTCTATATGAGTTGATCAAAGAACCGATACCATATTTCTTCAACAAAGTAGGAACCAGCATTATCAATTATACAAACATGAAATTGCTCTACCAGTCACTCAAAGCATTTGCAACGGGCGGTGCAAAATGATGAGGAGGACAAGGAGGAAAGGCGATGTTTAGCTATATAAGAGATGATCTCAAAGACACGGCGTTTTGGTCTTGAGCAGTGTATACAAAGGATGGCGAAGCTAGAATTTCTTTTATAGCACCAGAAAATCTTACCACCTGGTTAGTAGATGCGATTGGGATCTCTATGGACACAAAGCTAGGCACCAAAACGAGCGAGTTTGTAGTCAAAAAGGATCTCATCATAGAGGCGAACCCTCCATTGTTTGTAACAATAGGTGATGAGCTTATGGTTCCCGTCAAACTTATAGTGCCTTCTGACTCAAAAAAATCTACTATAGAATGATCGGCACGGATAGAAAACCAACAAGGAGAAAGGGTCATGCTTTGAAGTTTTGCTGCCAAATCAAATAGTTCCTTCGCACTGAAAGTAGCTATACCATCGACTCGACGAGAAAGCCAATATATAAAGCTTATAGTCCAGTGATGATACGGCGACACCAAGGACGGTATCGAACACATAATTCCCCTTAGGACTGAGGGTCTTATCGCAAGAGACAGTGTGTGACTACTGAACAAGTCGTGAAAGCACACGTTTCAAATACCAGAAAGCATAAGACAAAAATCTTCAATTAGGTTCTCTCAGATACCAAGCAACATTATCGATCCTGTTGCTAAGTACTTGGTACATTATCCCTATGGTTGTACCGAGCAGCTTTTGAGTTCAATACTTCCCTTAGTAGCACTGCAAAAGCTACAATCAAAGGGGTTAATTACATCATCGCTTATTTTGTCTGGTACGACAATAGCAACAGAAGAGGGCCCAGTAGAGATAACTACTGCACTGCGTGATGGCATAGCCAAACTACTTGCAAATCAGAACTCAAACGGAGGATTCGGCTATTGGTCGTATTCGACGGATAACACTGTTGAAACTGTCTCGAGATCAGATTATATTCTGTCTGCCTATGTATATAGTTCATTGAGATTACTACAGACGGTGGTTGATAAAACGGTCCAATTGGATATGGCGATCGAGCGTTTAGAATGATTTTTGGACTCCTATCGCACGGTAGCAGCCGAATGACGATATCGATACCTATTAGCTAAAGTACAAAATGGTGACAGCTTAACGACGGATCAGCAAGGAAGTTTGAACGATATAGCTATCAACGACACTACGTACCTGCCATTACTCCGTTATATCATAGCAGTTGCACAGCAAGATAGCTGAGCAATGAAGAAACGAAAACCAGTCGCTAATGTACCAACAAACCAAGAAAACTGGTCTGATACAAGTATATTTCTGAATCAAGTAACAGCAGAAGCAATGAAGTTGCAAGCATTGCTAGACGATGGGAGTGCAACACAACAAGAGCGTCTTGATCTTCTGCAATCGCTTCTTAGGAGAAGAGAAACAAACGGGTTGTGGTGACGGAGCACTCAGTCCAATCTACAAGTACTATTGGCAATAAGCAAGATGGCAGAGCTACGAAACCCCAAAGATACAATACAGTGTACTGTAAATGTAAACGGTCAGCAGCAAAAGCTGGTAGTCAAAAAGGCAGCTGAAGCAACACGAGTACCGGCACTGAGTGGGAAGCAGCATACGATAGAGCGATCATGTGACGCCCCCCTCTTAGCAGACATCTCATTGACGTATCTGCCGAAAAAGATGGATGATGTGTTGGGAGCAGCTTCACATGTGTCAGCCATGAGCTGGTCAGTCAGTAATCCATCAGCATGAGTGTGAGAGACAGTCGATATTATTGGTAGTTTTTCAACCGACATGGTTGGCGAACAAGTTGCTGTAGAGTTGTTTATTCCTAGTGATTATAAGTTACTTGACGTCATCTCGAGTAAAAAGCAGCAGCCTGACTCATGGTCTCAATATCCATTCACTACATCAGATCGACATTGCACACCGACACATCGAGAAACGAGGTTTGATAGGTTATTTCTCTACTATGATATTTTAGAACCAGGCGTGTGTGATATCACCATACCCGCTCTCAAAGCTTACAGCTGATCAACCGTCGTCATGCCTATGCGTGTACGGGAGATGTACAGGTGAAAGGTAAACGGAAGAAAAGTTATCCATAAATAGAGCATGAATGTAACAAAAATAAAAAAAAGCAGACTAAAGAGGCGGGTAATACGAATACTTGTTTTTTCGCTGGTAATCATACTTATCCTGCAGTTCGTATTCCCTTATCAGTTCAAAACAAGTTCGCCATCAGTATGGTATGATCGCAACTGAAATGTTGTAATAGGTCATAAACAGCTACAGTACAACACCTTGGATGAAGTACCACAAGACTTACAAGAGTTGATTGTTGGCATAGAGGATAGGAGATTCTGGTCACACCCAGGTATTGATCCTCAATCATTACTAAGAGCCGTCACAGTAAACATAAGGAACAAAGGTATAGTACAGTGAGCATCGACAATTGATCAACAACTAATTAAGCTTGACCACAAGCAAATGACCAGGTCACGATGAGCGAAACGAAGAGAAAACCGACGAGCATTTAATCTTCAATTCCACCTAACAAAAAAAGATATTCTGTTGCGTTATATCAACATAATGCCCTTTTCACATTCTATCGTGGGTTGGAAATCTGCCTGCCAATCATATCGATGAAAACCATGTGATTACTTAACAAAGGGCGAAATGATCGTCACACTCGTTATATCCCAGTTGGGAGCCAACCCCTATCGTGAGGATGATTGGGACAAGATCATGAAAAAAGCAAAGGGATACGCACAATCTAGGACTGATCTCTTTATATCGCCTCTTGAGTTGTCAGATGAGCTAGGAGAATGATTACAGTCATTCCCTGCTCCCCTTGATCCGAGAGTCAGTAGTTTTATACGTGACACAACGGCAAGCGGTAAAACAAGTTTTGACCTAGAGTTGAGTAGGCATGTTGATGAAATAATACACAATACGAAAGTCCAAAGAGATCAATACAATATCCGTGATTGTTGCATTGTCGTGCTTGATGAAAAAGGAGAAATTATAACAATGAACATGTGCTCAGATCGAAACGATCCAGAAGCAGGGAGAGTTAATAGTTGTTTGGTACCTAGACAAACAGGTTCTGCGATCAAGCCTTTTCTCTATCTGTTTGCTTTCAAAAAACTTTGACTAGGCCCCTACGACACAATAGTAGACGAGTCGGTGCAATTCGATCTATGATGATGAAACATCTACGATCCAAAAAACTTTGATCTCACCTATCATGGTGAAGTAAGTTATGCATATGCACTAGGAAACAGTCTCAATGTGCCAGCAATCAAGACATTGTATACAGTAGGGGTAGAGCCTTTCCTTATATTTCTCCAACAGCAATTAAAGAGACTCGCTCCTGGATGACCAAAAAACCCCAAAACAGCAGCTGATCTGTGATTGTCCCTAGCTTTAGGTACTTATGAGTTATCTCCACGGCAGTTTACGCAGTTGTGGCGCATGTTTTTGCCCACACATAGTCCATGAGGCTATGAATGAGAAACTCATTCCATTGTTGAAGTATTAAGTGATCCATCAAACAAGATAGTATCATTTGGCCAAGACAACTTTCTGTCACCACAGGGGCGAGCGGTAAAAACTGGTACCTCAAGAAATTTTGTTGATGGTCGAATATGTGGCACAAATAGAGAGAAAAAACTCAATGCCTGTATTTGGCTAGGGAATTATAACAATGAATCTATGCTGGGAGCGAGTTCAGAAGTGTGAAGCTATATGCGGTCATTATTAGCCAATACTCTAGCAAAAGACTTGTAAATGAGACGACCGTATCTAGAATCGACACACATTAATTTTGACAATCTCATACCACAATGGATGACTGTATATTCTCTAAAATAGTCAAAGGAGAAGTTCCTTCACGGAAAGTGTGCGAGAATGATTCTGTGTACGCATTTTTAGATATACATCCAGTAAACAAATATCATACTTTGGTCATACCAAAAAAGCATTATGAGAATAGCTTTGATACTCCAGATGAGGAGTTGAGGGAAATAATGACTGTAATAAAAAAGCTATTAACATGATACAAAAAGAAATTAGGAATAGAAAATATTCAGATCGTAAACAGCAACTGATCTGTCGCTCAGCAGGATGTCTTTCATACGCATTATCACATTGTACCTAGGTATGAAGACGACGGTCAAAATATAAGACGAACACAAAAAAGAGAAACTGACAAGTCGTTAGATGAGGCTTTACGTGACATTACGCAAAATAGTTTTTAGAAAAGAAGTTTGGCTTGATAGGTTATATCACAATACAAATGTGTTCATCTAGGGAAACCAAGGAGCTTTTTGATTGTTTAGCTTTACTACTCCACAAGTAAAAAGTTTTATCTTACTTTATCTTTTTCTTCACTGTGCTTTTCTTCTACCAGTTTGAGAAAAGGGACGACGTTCGCCTGAAGGACTTGGTCTATGATGAAATCAAGATCTTGATTGTGGGTTAGCTAGTCATCACTGTGCTTTTATATGACTGCTAGATGGTCTCTTTGCATGGTCATCATGATAGGGATGATCTTTTACTAAAGGAATGTCTTTATTAATCAGACGAGTAATCTGTTTAAGATATTTAAGTTCTTCTACATCACAAAACATAAGTGCATGTCCTTTTAATCAAGCTCTTCCTGTTCTACCAATGCGATGTACATAAGACTCCGGTTCAAGTGGAACGTCATAGATAATAACATGGGACAGCTCATCAATATCAATACCTCTAGCTGCAACATCAGTTGCAACTAATGCACGGATAGAACCGTTTTTTAAAGCAGAAAGGGCTTTTTGCCTGGCTGATTGGGACTTGTTTCCATGGATGGCTGCACTAGCAATTTTTGCCTGAGATAAAATCTTGTCAACTTTATTAGCACCGTGCTTAGTTTTGGTAAATATAACAGCATTTTTAACAACGGGGTTTTTCATAAGATGAAGAAGAAGATCCTTTTTCTGTTCTTTTCTAACCATATACAAAGATTGATTGATAGTATCGACCGTAGAAGAAACGGGTGTAACGCTAATGTGCACAGGATCTCTCAGTAAACTGGCTGCCAAATCCATGATGCTTTCAACTTGTGTTGCAGAAAAAAGTAGGGTTTGTCTTTTGTTGGGCAAATGATTAACGATTTTTTTGACATCACGACTAAAGCCCATATCGAGCATACGGTCAGCTTCGTCGAGTATAAAAATCTGGACATGTGCCAAAGTAACAATTTTCTGGTTAAGCAAATCTAACAATCTGCCAGGCGTTGCGACCAAAATATCAACTCATCTACGAAGGATCTTTACTTGATTGACTTGTGAGACACCACCATAGATAACAGTATTGGTTAGGTTGCAGTGTTTGCCATAATCACGAAAGCTTTCACCTATTTGAATCGCCAATTCCCTGGTCGGCGTAAGGATTAAGCCACGAATCGGTCTCTGTCTTTTTGCATCTTCTTTATGATCCAAAAGTTGTAATGTGGGAAGTGCAAAAGCAGCTGTCTTCCCTGTTCACGTCTGTGCACATCAAAATATGTCTTTCCCAGAAAGAATAAGCGGTATCGTCTGTGTTTGTATGGGAGTAGGCTCACTATATCATTGAGTAGCAAGAGCAGTAAGTAGCTTCGTATTAAGTCATAGCTCAGAAAAAGATGTCATGAAAAAAAGAAAAAGGTGAAAAGAATGAGATATACAAGATGGTAAGTTGTGTTACTGTTGTGATGCACATTGACCAATAGTATATAGGGATAGTAAGAATTTAACAAGGGAAAGGCATATTGTTATTCTGTATGTCATTCTGTAAGTGTAAGAAAGCCGCGACCAAGCTCGCTGAAAAGATAGGCATGATAAGGCTCGAGTGCAGGTATAGCAAAACCTAAATCAGACAGGGGAGGGGTAAAACATATGATTGAAGATCGTTGTTGTTGTATAAGATTTTTTTGAAAAGAACAGTCATCAAGAGACCCAGAAAGCAGGTAATAGCGACAATGAGAGAGTGTGTCGAAGAGCGATGTTTCGTACTTTTCGAAGTTCTTAACAAAAAAAACATAGTCGTCGTGATCCTGAATCTTAGTCATAACACTATTCCACAAAGAAATATTGCCACTCTGAATGAGAATTGATTTGTGAGACGGTATGGTCAGTACGTCTTCATGGTCGTTTACCTCATAGCAAAAGCTAGGTCAAATCTGTTGAAGTAATGCGTCTCTCGCCATAGGGTATGCACTAAAAAACACAACCTTAGCCCCCTTCTGTATTAGCTGAGCAATAGCTATAATGGAAAAAAACGATGCACCAGACTTCGCAGCCCCAGTGATCAGGCAGGGAAGAAAAGACATGTTGAATGAAAGCGATTTACCATTCAGAAGAATCATTTTCTCCATGAGTAATTCATGAATAAAAAAAATAACTATTAGTAGCTATAATTACGAGGAGAACCACGGGGCAGGTGATTGCTTTGTGCTTGTGCTCCGCAAGTAGAAGGTAGGAATAGCTGGGTAGAGAATTTGCATGTCACTAGCACTGTGGGCAAAAAATATACTGTCAGGAAAAGAGTCTTCAATCATCGATCTTTCAAGCTTCCTTGCAGCATAGTAGCGTTTTGCTCATAGAATAGGGTCATCTCACTGATAATGCTTGCGAGCTTGTGCCTCAAGCTTTGGATGCACACTAAGCGTCGTCCGCTCCCCTTCAGAGATTATAGGAATATCATCGAGAGTAGTGTGATAGTGCTTATAGAGGGAGGAAAGTAATATGTAGTTGTAACCCTGCTGCTCTATGAGTGTGCCTATGTCAGTGAGGTAGCAATCAAAGTCTGAAAACCCATTAATAAGAGCATGCATGTCAGACAAAATAAAGGTTGCCTTTACTCATGGAGCATAGTGTTTGCTAATATGAAGGCAGAATTTATGGAAAAAAATAATAGTTGAACGGTCGTGGGTCGTGGCACGGGGGACTCCTCAGATCCCTCGAAATCAGACCAAGTGGAGTTCTGAGTTATTTTTGAGAGACGTACGGATGAGATCGTAAAGAGCATCTTCTCCAAAGGGATAATCTCTCATAAACTTTCTGCTACATAAGGAATCAATAAGGCCCTGTATCGGATCTGCAAGAAAGAAGCTTCCATTAAATTTTTTCATGAGTTCTGGATAGTTTCTTTTCCACATCTGGTATGACTGTTGAGCATCATACTCATTGAGTACGAGGTCTTTTTGCCAAAAAGAAAGGTAGGAGTTAATAGTACGGTCAAGAGCAATATGTTGAGGGAAAAGCTCTTGTGCTATACAAACAGCCTCCTGTTTATTGCGGGTAATATGCACGATGGCTTCCTTGATACTGACAACAAAGCTTGTGAGTTTTGACTGCTGTTGTGAGTCTAAGAGATTGGTAGTGGTGAGGCCAGTATAGAGAAAGTGCTTATTACTATGAGAAAAATTATAGATAATAGATCCTCACAAAGACTCCAACGTATATGCATCTTCCAGTAAAACAATAGCAATGTCTATTGTGCCACCACTAAGTGCCTGGGAAAGCTGCTTGATATCATTCGATAGTGGCAATACATCATGTTGTGTAGCGTAGCAAGCAAACGTATGTGTTGTACTGTATTGTTGATAGGATCAAATAGTATAATTCTGGAAATCGGCAATATCGGTGATAGATATCGACGGATCAAAGCTAACGGCAACGACTGGGACGCCAGTGACGAGTTGGGCAAAGATGCGTGAATGTATAGGGTTTCACACAGTCATCATACTAAAGAGCGGGTCAGAGAGACCAATGTCTGCAGAGTTGTTACAAATCGATGCATGTGTGGTGTCATCGCCTTTAGTAGAAATAAATTCTACATCTAAACCATGCTGAGAAAATATTCCCCTGCTTTGGGCGTAGTAGAGAGGGAAGTAGAGGGGGATATAGTCAAACTCGGCGACCAAAAAAGAAGTAATAGAAGATTGATTAAGGGTCTTGAGGGTATCCTTCACAATAATTCTACTGTCATTTCATACGATCTTGTCATATCCATATCAGGCATAAATAGAGAAATTCCACTGTTCTTCGATAGTCTCCAGTTTATGTGCTTTGCATATTGCCTTATTGGGTGGGCTAATCATGTTTTTCAGAAATGTTTCTTCCTGTCGGCGATCTCTTTTATAATTATATCCTACATCAATTCCTGCACCAGTATGAAAAGGAACTTTATAACGCCAAACAATGTATTCAGGTAAAAATTGTGCTGCCACTTTCCTCAGCAAATATTTCGTGATAATATTATGTTGGTGTTTATATATTTTGAAGGATCAAGGAAGAGAAAGAGCAAAGTCAACGATAGCACTATCCAAAAAAGGTGACCTGACTTCGACGGTGTGTCTCATACTCAAGCGGTCTACTCTCAGCAGATGTCCTCTCTCCAGACCATCCGTAAGGACCAATGATCCTTGATTAATAACATCATCTTTCAGTGCAGAGAACTCGTTATATCAGCCAAAAAGCTCGTCAGCTCCCTCTCAACATAGAACGACACTAATTCAAAGTTGTTGAGCAAGTTTGCTAGCAAAATCATTGGAAATAGAGATGCGATTGATAAGGGGTTCATAACTCTCCGTGTAGTAAGCGATAGTAGCTATATCATCAATAGTGGGAATGTGTGAGTTGATAATCTGATGTTTATAGCCATATTCTTTACATAAGGTAACCGCATAGTCATAGTCACTTGCACCGGGTTGACCAACAATGAGTGCAGTGACATCAGGATGCAACCTATTCGCAATTTCCATCACCAAACTACTATCAACTCCTCCACTCAAAAAAACTCCTATAGGAAGATCGGTACATACTCTTTTCTTAACTGCAGCAACAAGCAGTCTTGTCAAGGTATTATACGCAGAGTTAAAATCAACCGAGGAATTACTAAGTGAAAATTGCTTATAAGCCACAAACTTTCCTTGAAAATAGTAATGTCATTTAGGGAAGTTGTGAACTCAATCGACATCTTCAAATTGAACAAGCTGCTTGGCCTCCGATGCAAAGTGGATACTACCATCACGATGATAGCAATAATAGAGGGGCTTGACTCACAGCGGGTCTCTTCATGCATAAATACTGTCGCTATTGGCATCATAGACAACAAACGCAAACATTTCACTATCAATATGCTTGATCGCATCTGCCCCATATTCTTCGTAGAGATGACAGAGAATTTCCGTATCACAATCGGTAGTAAAGATATGTCATAGTTTTTCTAAGGATTCTCTAAGTTGAGGATAATTAAAGATTTCACCGTTGTGTATCGCCCAAATAGCTCCATCTTCGTTGTGTAAAGGCTGTCTACCAGTAGTTCTTCACTGGATTGGTAATCTGTTTGCTCACAAAGCAACAGTAGGGGAAAGTTTGTATTCAAAAATACTACTACCACGGTGCGTAATCTTACTGAGCGACTTCTCAATGATGGAAGACTTATTTTTGATTGGGCCATGAACACACGCTATTCCACACATAGGACAGACTGTATCGAAGCTAAAGAGTGAAATACCAATAATGTCACAACTTTTTAGATTCTCATGGTCGCTTTCAAAGAATCACCATCAATAAAAAGATCAAGTGTTATAAAGTTTGGGTGTGGTTACATAATACTCTTGTCTTCCTCCTATGGTAAAACCTGCCATAAGCTTTAGAGGGAAGAGTATAGTTTATAAGAGGCGATTTATCAATTGCTCGTTGAGTAAAGGAATTAGAATTAGGTCAGCAAAAGTGATAAGTATTGCGATACGGATAAGAAGTAATGTATGCCACAAGGATTTTCAGTTCTTGATGATCACTTTTCTTCAACTTTTTATGATAGAGAAGGTGCGAAGGTCGAGGTTTCCCCTTACTTCGCCAACGCAACATTCATTGGGTAGTATGTGTAGTATTGATATGAAGGTGGCCTCATATAGGTGAGAATCACTGTACACCATCAAGGGTATCATGCAGAATATCGTAACGATTAGAAAGACCATCGATGGTAATAACAATCCAACTATGCCATGCCAGACAGCCAATAGGCCACGCCACATGAGACGCGTAGACAGCAATAGCGTACATAGCAGATATCCAATAAGATAAAAAATACCAAAAGTACTACGCTCCCACCAACCTTGCTAAGTCAATAGTCTGAAGTTTCTCTATTTGTCTAACAAATTCTTGGTCGTGACTAACCATAATCAGTGCTCACTCAAAATCATTGAGTCACTGTGCTATGATGGGTAGGTGACGAAAGTTGATATGATTACTCGGTTCATCCATGATCAAAAGATGCGGTTTCTGCAGAACAAAACGTGCATAACACAAAAGTCATTTTTGTCCTTCGCTTAAGTGAGCAATAGTATTTTTCAATAACGATCACGTGAGGAGAAATCAGGCAGCTGCTTTGTAGACCTCTTGATCGGTCAGTTCTTCAGAAACCTCATGGAGTGCATCTCGGACAACCATATCCATATCCAAAGCATCAAAGTCTTGGCTATAATATCACACAACCACACCATCATGAATCATCGCATCAGCATCGTGTGCATGCACGAGTCTTTTAAGAAGTGTTGTTTTCCCTATGCCATTAGGTCATTCGAGGATATATCTTTCTTTCTTTTTTATGACAAGATTGAGAGGGAAATGCCCTAGTTGATGGTCGGCATTCATGAGTGAGACAGTGTTGATGCTAACAATAGGTCCTATGTAATTGTCGAATGCAATACGAAACTTTTTAATCGTCTGATCATCTCTTCTCACCTCCACGATTTCTTCTTCAGCTTCCTCTACTTGTGCTCTCATTTTTTTGGCGAGTTTACGCATCTTACCTCATTTTTGAGAGAACTGGTTTATTTTCTCTTTTGCATCTTGAATCTGCTTTTCAGCACGTGCGTTTTGTTTTTCCTCTTTTTCTACTTGAGCAAGAATCTGGTCTTGCACTGCATAATAGTCTCACCGAAATTGCTCGACCTTATGTTTCATAATATTTAAGTACAACACCCCATCGGTAAACATGTTGAGGAAGTCTGCGTCATGCGATATGACCACAACTGTTTTTTCGTACATTAAAAGAAAACTAATCAGATCGCCAATCCCGTTTTTGTCTAAATTATTGGTTGGTTCGTCCATCAACAAGATATCGGGTTTTTGAATCAAAGCATAGCCAAGGAGTAACCTTGCTTGTTGACCTCAGGAAAAATCCTTAAGCTGTTTGTCCAAGGGAGCAGAAAAGTTCATCTCAGTGAGTACATCGATAATCTTTTTGTCAAAAGCATAGTCTTTTTCGTCGAGTGTTTCCTCGTATCGTTCTCTGACAGTGAGTTCCATTTTTTCTCTTGGTATTACTTGCCTGGCGATAGCAACCTTGATGCCCGGTCAAATATTGATTTTTCCTCATTGCAGTTTGAGTTCCCCCATGATCAGCTTGAAAATGGTTGATTTACCAGCACCATTTTGTCCCATAATAGTAATTTTGGTGTTTTCACGGATACTGAAACTTGTTTCATCGAGTATAACCTTTTTGCCATCATCGTAAGCAAAACTAGCGTCATCAAAACGGAGTATAACCTTATTGTCACTTGCTGTCATACAAAAAAATAGGAAAAGTAAAGTGTTGGTAAAAAGCACTATAGGAATATCGCTATCGATTGCCACAAATTCGTCAGTTACGGAATCGATTGTAACTGTTGGATAAACACCTGGTTAAGTTTGACAAATTCATCAATAGATAAGTCCCTTTCTTTTCGCGATTCAAGAATAATATCGTCTGAATCATCCCTGGGGATGATATGAAAATGGCTATGAAAAATATACTGTCCAGCAGCGGATCCGTTGTTAAGCAAAATGTTGTAGCCACCGTGCCAGTGATTGATAACAGCACCAAGATGTTGAACGCTGAGAATCAATTCTTGCAAAATATTGGGCGGGATCTGAGCGATATCTACATAACGTTTTTTTGGTATCACTAACACATGACCGTTTTCTTTATCAGGGATGGAGATGGACATAAAAGCCATAGTGTTGTCTGTTTCATAAAGGCTAATAAAGGGGTAGCCTCATCTGTGAGTAAGACGTCAATTGACAAAGTCTTCAAACAAGTAGAATCTTTCATTTGCACTCTGAAATACATGAGCAACATGATCAACAATGTATGACACAGTATCTGTTATTTTATGAGTAACGGCCTCAAGATTATGCTGATAGTCAGGAACATCATCCTCAATATCAGTAACGGAGATGTTTTCGCCTATTGCCAGTTCGTTGAACAAAAGAACAGGATGATGACCAAATTGTGAGATAATAAATTCGCGGTGGTTCTCTGCCATCGCCACAATCACATCATATTCATAGAGCATTTCTTTAGTGAGTTTGCGTTGCTGATGTGATCTGGCATCTATGCCTTCGGAGGCAAGGCTAGTAATAGTAGCTGGGTTGATTGCTTGTGGCATCGCTTCAATACCAGCAGAGGCTACCTTCCGACCTTGTATGGAGTTTTGTTCCAAATATTGCTTCAAGGCATATTCAGCACTCATGCTTCTGAAAATATTGCCCGTACAGACAAAAAGAATTGATTTTTGTGTCATAGCAACAGTAATTACTGAAAAAGTACAAGCTAAAGTATAACGATGAAAGTCTATGGGGCAAATCACAAAAAGACTATGATCTGTGAGATGCTATTTAAAATCAGCTCTGTAAGTCCAGCATTTTTTTATACTTCCCCTTTTTTCTTACCAGCTGTTCGTGTGTTCCATCTTCGATGATATTCCCTTGTTCAAACAACAGTATTCTGTCTGCGGTCTTCACGGTCTGAAGTCTATGGGCTACGACGATCACTGTTTTGCCAACAAAAAGATTGTTTAAGGCCATGGTAATTTGCTCCTCATTGAAACTATCTAAAGCAGAAGTAGGTTCGTCCAAGAGGATGATGTTTGGATTCTTGAGCATAATCTTGGCAATCGCAAGTCTTTGTTTTTGTCATCAACTCAAACGAATTCACCTTTCACCAATTTCAGTTGACAGTCATTGTTCAAACTCTCGGATAAAGTCGCATTTTGCCATAGAAATAACTGTTTTAAGAGAGTCGATCTCTGGATCATGATCAAGAGCGTACACGAGGTTTTCATAAATTGTCCCATCAAAAACAGATGGGTCCTGAGTGAGGTAGCCTATATGTTTATAGTAATCCACAAGTTTGATATTAGATAGTTTTTGTCCATCTATGATAATGTATCATTGACTAGGTCTAAGGTAGCCAGCCAGGATCTTGATTAGAGTAGTCTTTCATCCTCATGATTCACCAACAAAGGCAGTTTTGCTTCATCAAGCGATGTGCAGATCAAGATTTTTGAATACGGGTGTTTTGCCATAGGAAAATGAAACATTCTGTATTACAAAGTCTCAGTGCTTGAAAGAAAAAGTTTTTCAACGAGTAAGTCATGGGTTCTTAGGGGCATTGTCGAAAACGTCCCAAAGCTTCTCCACTGCATTGATGTCTTTACTGATGTTTTTATAAGCAGTAATGAATTTGGACATCACTTCGTCAATAATAAGCATAAATCACAGCATCGATCAAAAGGCTCATATTCAGAGAGAGCCGCGTAAGTATAGAACAGACCCACCAATACACGTTCATATTCTAAAAATAGTGACCAATATCCTGGGTACATTAAACATGCGAGAAAGAGGGATTGCTTGCTTTAAGGTTCGAGAAGCAGCTTCATCGATGTGTGATCCGGTCTTTTCAACTTCAGACAAAATTTTGTTGTTTTGGATGATATCAATTCTTGACATGATAAACTTGACCATAGCACGCGAATAGTCGTTTAGAGCATCAAGCCTTTTGTTTCTATAGATCTTTGAAGGGCGATCTAAATAAAGAGAAATAGTAATAATGCAGACAAAAAGAACTGCATATCAGATAACAAACTGCCAACCTATCTGGAAAGAAAAATATATTCATGATATAAATGCGATAATAAGTCATACACCATACCCGATTCAGTCATTGAGCAAGGAAGTCCACTTTTCAAATCAGGTAATAATAATCGAGATAAGTTTTCCTGTGCCTATCATATCGAGATAATTTCCATCAAGTTGCACATACATGCGAAGGTACTTATCTTGGATATGTCTCATTTGTTGATAAAATGTTTCTGCTCGTCACCGCGTCTTAATAAGTTCCAATATGATATGAATCAAGATCAGAACAGCCAAATAGCTTGCGATAGTCCGCACTATGGTGTCATGGTTCTTTGATTCAAGGGCAGATCATAAAATACCAATATAAAGAGCATTAACTGTTCATTGACTATAAATCACCACCTGCCAGAGAATAGCTCTCACTGTAGCAGCCTTCATAGACATGGCTGGCTCAAAAAACCTCCTAACAAAGGATCGGTTCAATTCTGTATGATCTTTCATATGGTGTACGAAGTTAAAGACACTGTGTTAATGCTAGATCAAGTCCAATACAACCAAAGCATCACTTCATGCACTGATCTGTAATTGCTCACGAGCTTCAAGCTTTATCGGCAAAAGATAGCAACCTAATTTTTTGTCTGGGAAGATACTTGTTGTCCAGCTATAAAATCAAATTCTAGCCTTTACTTTCACCGATCATCGTCCCTTTCTCGGCTGGTTTTTGGTGGCTTCAGCAATGGCATCAGAAACTGCCTTTTCTACAGTCACAAAGTGCCAAGAAGCAGGCGACCTGCCGTTGCTCCATAGCCAAATACGTGCCTTGAAAGAAAATTCTTGAGACATAGTAGCGGTTTATAGTAAAGTTTGTCCTACATCATCCAAAAACTGATCAACAGCAGACTCCTCCGTAGCCCAAGAGGTTACCAGTCTGATTGCAGAATTATTTTCATCTACTGCATGCCACACATAGAAACCATACTTTTTTTCTAATTGAGTTATGAGATTATTCGGGAGAATAGGGAATATTTGGTTTGATGCTGGAGGTGTGAGAAATCAATAGCCACGGTCCTGTAATCCATGAGCAAGTTTTGACGCCATGACATTTGCATGCTTACCCAAATCCCAAAACAGTCCATCACGAAAAAGCTCAAGAAACTGTATCCCTAAGACTCTTCCTTTAGCCAACAGTGCTCATTTCTGCTTCAAATGAAACCTAAAGTTCTCTTGTAAAGAGGGAGTGTTGATGACTATAGCCTCTCCCAATAAAGCACCGTTTTTTGTTCCACCAATATAAAACACATCGACAAGCTGTGATATATCTTCTAAGTTCAAATCATTGTCAGGAGATGTAAGGGCAGAACCCAAACGAGCACCATCCAAATAGAGAAATAGCTTGTGATTAGCACAAAAATCAGAAAGAGAGCTCAACTCTTGTTTGTTATAGACGCTTCACGTTTCTGTAGAGTTTGAAACAAAGACAAGTTTTGGCTTTACCATATGCTCATCGGTATGTACAGCAAGAACACTCTCAATATCAATGGGCCTCAGTTTACCATCATGAGAAGATACGGTGTGAATTTTATGTCCAGTAGCTTCGATAGCTCAGGCCTCGTGGACAGCGATGTGTCAAGCCTCTGCCGCAATCACTGATTCATAGGGTCTGAGCAGAGAAGATATGACGATCAGATTAGCTTGCGTCCCTCAAGAGACAAAATGTACATCAGATTTAGGATTGGCGATAATAGTACGAATAGCGTCAGCCGCCTCTTTGCAATAGTGATCTTCGCCATATCAAGCTTCTTGCACTAGGTTACAGTCTATCAAAGCTTGTAAGATGCGTGGATGAGCACCTTCACTATAATCATTTCTAAAACTATAGGTGGTCATTGAGTATAGCTAACTAGTTAATAAAAAGGTGAAGTATAAACTTCTAAAGTTAGTCGCCCTTATTGTCATCGAGCTTGGCAAGCGCTTCTCTCATTCTAAAGGTGACAATTGCCTTGATGAGATCGACAGGGAGCTCTTGGCCTAATGGAAATTGTATAGCTCCTTTAGATGTTTTGTATCCACTGAGTTGGTCTGCGAAAGCAGTAATAACAGAAGGTGTAGGATAAAATCAGATATGATTTTTGTATCAAGCAAAATGAAGTAAGTTGCCATGCCATATAAACGTTGGGATACCATAACGAATATCCTCTTGAGCCTCGATAGCAAGATCGCGTACGATCTTTCTGATTGTTTCCAATTTTTTTTGTGCTTCAGGAGGTAACTGTGAGATATATCTATCAACACTTTGAGTCATGTCCAAGAAAGATTAAGTAGATAGAAAAAGGAGTTACTGTTGCTCTACATATCTTTTGAAGTTATTGAGAATGGCCTGCCATCAATGTTTTTGTAACTCAACAGAATTGATGTTTTCAATAGCAAAAGTTTCACGTATATGGGTTCCCTCAGGCTGCTGACTAAATCGGACCGAAACCTGCCTGCCTCATACAAGTGTATAATCAATCTGAGAGTTTTCTATGAGACGAGTATAGTTGCCTTGAAAATCAAAGCTTGCACTACTATCTTTCGCAGCCATAGTATAACAAAATGTTCCACCTACTCTGAGGTCGTTCTCAGCATGTGTAGTATGTCGTTCATCAGAAGCAGCGTTCCATTGCGTGACATGATGAGGGTCAGTTCGGTAGTGCCATACACTCTCTACGGGGGCAGTTACATCAACTTCCACAGTGATGGTTTGAGGATCAAGAGTTTGTTCCATAGGGCTGTGTTTAAATAAAGTCCACTTAACAAACAGTATACAATGATAGTGATTATATTCAAATCGTTTTGAGAAATACGCAATAATGAAACATCAACGCTAGGACAGTGTGTGGTAGCTATCTAACTTCCGTATAGTTTTTTGGCAAGGGGGGATTGTGAGAGTCGTTGCTTTCCCCCTCAGCCTGTGGGATTACGAGGAACGATTTCGATTTTCTATTGTAAGATTTTATTTCTTTCACCCTTAAGTGAGGATTACAATTCAAGAATTCATGAAAAGCTTTGTACTCACCCATGTCTTTAATATCTAAATTATTGAGCTTCCAATCATCCAAGCAAATAATTGTTGGGTTTTTCAGTAATGGAGCAAGAAAATCCAAAACAGACTTAGAAGAGCTATAAGTGTCACAGTCAATGAAAGCTATGCCTATATTAGTAATGGCGTGTTCTTCAGCTGTTTTGTTGACGAGAGTTTGTTGGTATCGACCTTTAACTCGAGTTATTTGGTCGGGATTAATACCGCGACTCATCATGCAATGTCTCATCTGATCAAAAGAGCAGGCGTAAAATCACTTTTTCCGTACACCATTATCTTCGTGTTCTGACTCTGAGGGCAACCCCTCAAAGGCATCAAATCAAAAAAAAGTAATGGATCATAAATTCAAGCCTTGAGCAGCTTTGTAGGCACTAGAGATCGATGAACCGTTAAAAACACCAAACTCAAGATACACTCAGACATCTTCGCCTTTTAAGCTCTTAAGTAGTTGAAAACTGTCTTTAAAAAAAACTTCAAGCTCTTGTGGCGGAACAAGGTTAATTGAACAAATATCATCAATAGTTTCATTAGTCCATGGAGAACGAGGGACTGGCACAAATGTTCTATAAATTTTCTTGAGTAAGATATGGAACCATGTGTATTTAAAGACCATGTCAGATGAAGCAAAGCGCTAATAAAAATTATAATGAAAACGATACATCGATAACTATCAAGGCAAATAAGACAAGTCATTGTTTTCTATCAACAAAAAATTACCACTACAACATCAAATTTATACATAAAACATAAAATCACAGCTTCATGAACCTTCTTGCGATTACATATACCAACATTGGACCCTTTCTTGATACTCGCACCATCAACTTTCTGGCTGGCAAATACCTCATCAAAGCGTCGATTGGGTCAGGGAAAAGCTTCCTCTTTTTTGATTGACCTTTATTTGCTCTCTACAAATACTCATCCAGAAATATGCTCAATGTGCAGAGCAAAGAGGGGAGTATTGGTCTCCTGTTTCAGGTAGGGGAGGACTATTTTTTTGTCCTAAGACAACTCAAAAGCGGTAAAGCAAAAGATAGTGTACAAAGCAGGTTTTTTACCGTGTCATGATCGCGAAGAGGCAAGCGAGAAAACGATCATCATCAAGAAATAATTCTTAGAGATTACGATCTGCATGATCAGCTAAGCCCACACCTAGAAGAGGTGGTGTTTAGAAATGATACCGAACTCCAAAACACTATCCAAACTCTCATCCCACCAAGGGAGGTACTAACGCACACACAGCTCTTGCTTCAGGATTCGGAAAATATTTTTGCAATGCAAGCAGCAGAAAGAATCGAAGTCTTCAAAAATATCTTTGCACTGTTGTCGATTGACGAAGCTAAGGAAATAGTGGCAGACAAAAAAAGAGAAGTACAAACCAAACTCAAGGTCATGGCTGACAACGATATGACCAACAGCAAACTGCAACAGTTATTAACACAAGCACAAAAGGAGTATGATGACCTAAAAAAGCAGCACATACTACCAGAGCTGGCGTCAGTCTATGATAGCTTTTTTTCAGATATTGAATTGCTATGAGAGGACCTTGTGATCACGAACTTTTCACTCAAAGCGATACAGGATGAAAAGGTGCAAAAAAATGGAGAGAAGCTACGCTTAATGAAAGATGAGCTTCATCATAGTATCATTGTACAAGAAGAAAAAAACAAACAATTACACGATGAATTACAGGCTATGCAGCAGTTGGAGAATCAACTATCAGACATAGAAAAAACAATACAAAGCAAGCAAAGTGCATTGGATGCAATCGATGAGAAAGTCTTGGCAGATAAAAAAGCACAGAAACAGATCTTGTTGCAACAAAGAAACGAGATTGAAAATAATATAGATAAGGCTGCTCTGACCTCGATCCTACAAAACCACAACGAACTGTTACAGAGACTAGAAATACAGATAGGAAACTGACCACAATCGCTGACCTGATTGTCTATGACAATAGATAGTCTCCTTCAAGCTGGGAAGGGCTTAGCAAGCGATTTGGCAAACAAAACTGCTTTGATACAAGAATTGCAGTTAAGCTATAATCAACTGATGCAGGAATTAGCTCAGTATGAGCTAGTAGAGGGAACATCGAGCCACAAACAACGAAAAACCGCAATAGAAAAAGAACAAAGACTTCTGTCAGAGAGCTTGTGAGAGCGTAAAAAGTATTGCAATCTCCTTATAGAAAAAAAATCAAGTTATGAAGGACAAATCGTGTCACGTACAGAACAATTGACAAAGCTACAAGAAGAGTATCAGGTTACCTCTTCGTACAGGTGCGAAAAAATACAAGCAGACTGTCCCTTTATCACCCATATCGCACAAAAGCCACTGACACTGATACAGAATCAACAGAATTCTCTTCAGCAAGAGATAGAAGGAATCAAAGAACAGCTTGTGACAGAAAAGATAAGCGAACAGCTCAGCTCCATCCAAGATGAAATCAAAGAAATCGAAAAAAAACAACAGTTATTGGAGAGAGAACCACAGCTAGTATTGTCAGATCTTGCACAAGAATTTCAGTCTAAAAAGAAAGAAATTGAAGAACGTGTAGCACAATATGCATATGAAGCAAAAATAACAGTACTGATAGAAGAACAACAATCTCTGACACACGATAGGGAGGCTTTGTTGAGTGTACTCACTGCATTAGATCGAAAAACACTCAAGCAGTATTATGAGAGTCGAGTTCAGACAGATCATAAGTTGCAGTCTGTAGATCAAGAAATACTACAACGAGAAAAACAATACGAACAAGCAGATGCTCTCAAAAAAGAAATGTCGATCTTAGCAACTCAATACAACACACTGCAGGAGGCATTGTTGAAGTTGCAACAAAAGATCGAACAACTCCGTACAACAATAGAAAACTCACAAACTGTTCAAGTACAAAGGGACTATCAGGAGGTCTTAGGCGTCGAACAAACACGAGAGGCACTAGGGAAAAAGATGTATACTATCCAAGAGTTGATTGACGAGCACAAGGCAAAGGATTTGCAAATACAACAGCTGAAAATTGATGAAAAACGTATTACTAACCTCTATCATATTTTCTCCAAGGAGCTAATGTATGTCGTACTGGAAGAGGCACTACCAACACTCTTCGACATTATCAATGCATATCTAGCACAAGTGGTAGAATACACCGTAGCCTTTACATTAGAAAAAACCTCATCAGATAAATTGGAGTTGGAAGTCTCAATCAGTGACCAAAAGGGAACGAGACCAATCAAAGCATTGTCAGGCGGCCAAAAAGTTATCCTCAAGCTCGTATGGATCTTAGCAGTCGCCTCCTATACAAGAGTCTGATCACTTTTTTTGGATGAAACGATTAATAACCTAGATCGTGAAACGGTAGGTAGGGTTGCTGATATGCTGACTGATTTTGTAAAGCAACATGACTGTAAGCTCTATGTGGTTACGCATTCTCCGCAGATCCAAGAGATGGCTATCTGGGATGATATCGTTGCTTTATAGACGAAAGTATGCACACCGGTAAAGTTTTAAGAGAAATGCAGAATCATGGCACAATACTCCTCTCACACCTCTTCAGGCAACTGTATTTTTTGTGAAATAGCACAATGAAAAAGAGAACCACTTGGATGATGACTTTTTCGAGAAGACGAAGACCATATGGCACGACTCTCTCCTTTTCCAAATACAGAATGATTTTCTGTCGTCATACCAAAAAAGCACTATGGAAGTGATATACTAGCTATGCCAGACAAAGAGTTACAGGCGTTTGTATGAGCAGCTAAGAAAGTAGCTAAGGTTTTGGAAACTCACTTTGAAGACGTAGGTAGAGTTGGACTGATGATGGAGTGAACAGGTATTGACCATGCACATATCAAGCTTTTCCCTATGCACGGAACATGATATATGAAGACTGGAGAACGAAGACAGCATCAATCAGGGATTGATAGCTACTTCGATACATACGAAGGCTATATGATGTCCAATGATGGACCAAGAGCAGATGATCAGTGCATTCAAAGCCTCGCTGCTAAATTGCGTAACATTTCTCCATAAAAGCACAGTAGCAAATAATGAGGGAATTCAAAAAAAGTACGTGTTTGCTTGCTATTTTTCTGTATCGGTCTACACTCTCACACGACATATAACATCACGATACAATGTAACGACCCTAAAAGTATCAATATAACCAAAACGCAATCTTTAGTTTCTTACATACAAACCATGACCAAAAAATTTCTTCTTGTCTGGTGTCTTTTTCTTTTAACAGCAGTGTTGGCATGATGTGATCGATGATCCCCCTGTGCTGATTCTGACGACAAAGATCATTGTCGGCAAAACGAGGCAGTGAGCTCTGGGGACCCTAAACAATGCGAAAATGTCAAAGAAAAACGTAAAGAGATGTGACTAAAGTCAAACCCCCCAAGAGACAAATGCTATATGATGGTAGCAGCTGCCAATGGTGATTATTCTCTCTGTAAAAAAATTAAAGGAGGGGAAATGTCCTACACACAAGAGGATTGTATCTTCGAAGTGATACAAAAACAAGACGATCCAGCAGGATGTGAGCGTCTCGAAAAAAAATCTGACAGATACGAAGAATGCATACAAACCTTCCGTTCTCCCAACGCAATTACCATGAAAGACTATGAAATAGAAACTCTTCAGCAACGTGTCAAAGACAGTCCTGAGGACAAGGAAGCGGTCGCAGAACTGGAAAGGATGTTGGCAAGTAAGGCAAAGGTATTTTCTATGCTTACTCCCGAAGAACAAGGACAGTATATCAAGGAAAAGAGAGAGGAGATTATGTCACAAGTAGATGACGATGAAGTAAGATCTGCGATTGCTAAAGAAATAACTGCGTTTAGAAGTCAAAACCCCAATGCAGATATCAATGATCTTATTGTTGAAATTCAAAAATCAACAGAAAAACAACAGACATTCAAATCGCTGGATGAAAAAGCTAATGCTGTCATAGATAATCTCAAACAACAGATGATGGATGTTGCACAAGGCGAAATAGAAGGAAAGCTGACCGAAATGGGAGCGGACTGGCTAAAAGAGAACGGTTGAGATGATGTCAAACGAGCACTCCAAGAACTGGAGTGGATGAAGGAACATTATGATCAAGCATCCGAGGCATACAATGCAATCAATGAACGTTACGAACAGATGAAAGCAGTCTATGATAAGGTACAAACGGTGTACAAAAAAATAGATGAATTCAAATTGTTGCAAGCACAGGGAAAAATTACCGAATGACAGTTGGAGGTACTGAAATGAGCCGTCTTACTCAAAGAATGACTCACTGCCGCAACTAGTTATGTTCCAATATTTGGCGACACTGTATCCACTATCACAGAAGAGACATTCAATGCTACGATCAAGCTCGCAGAGCAGAGAGCGCAAAGAACAACAGCACTCAACAAATGTATTGATGACCCATTAAATTGCGATACTGAAGGTATCAGTGCCTACTAACTTTTTAGCACAAAAACTCCTATACGGTGTGCAAGACAAAGGTGATTGCAAGATGTTGACAAATAAAAACTTCGTCAATACTATTACTACCTCACTCAAGTCAAACACGCATATTTGTTTGTGAATTTGGGTTGCATCGCATCACGAGTATGATTAGACTACCCGCGTGCGATTTTTTTATTTTGCCTATTGTACAAATGAAAAAAAGCTTCGTAGCTGCATCAGTCATGTTGATGATGTCAGTACCGACATTAGTAACATTTGCGCAATCAAATGAAGACACACTGACAACGAGTGTTGATTGCAATACATGGAAAGATTCATTAGAAACAGAATTGCAGACCTATAGGGATGAGGTCCAGACCAACCGAGATGGGTTTAAAAGTGAGTACGGCGAACTGCACCAGTTCTTTCAGGAAACAACAGATCCTTTAGTAAGAAGAAACAACTTTCGTAACGCTATTAGACAGGGTAAAGCAACAATGACTGATGAAGATAGAAGAAACTTTTTCAGAAATAAGTGGTCCCCAGTAAGGGTGGACGATTACACAGAACAGTCTCTTCAAACAGTGAAAGCAAAGTTTACTGAACTTAAACAGTATGTTGCTAGTGATATGCTCAGTGACTACAATGCATGGGTCGATGCGTTTTTGATGACACTACAAAAAAACGGTGACATCAAAATGATGATGAGAAACGCAAAGAACGATTATAGAGAATCATGTCATACGGAAAGTAGAAGAATGCACCAACAAGCTTTCTTCCCAAAACTAGACAGGGCTTTCAAGAACCGGGAATCGGACACTCTAGCTGATGTCTTGCCAAAATTGCTTGATAGACTAGAACAAATGATTGCAAACACAGAAAAGGACAATCTAGCAGATGATCTAAAGCAGGCTAAGGTAGAGATGTTGCAGGCATTATGGGATGTTATCAATGATCATCTCACGAATTTGCCAGACAATAATGCTACTCAGTCACTGACAGATGATGCAACAGATCAAGAGATCGAGGAGGATAGTGCTTCTGATTGTGAAGACGGAGTGGAATGTAACGATGCAGTGGAGTGAGATAGTGCATCCGCATGTCTAGAGTGATCGACAGACTGCAATGATACGCCAGATACAACTGATGATGGAGATGCTGATGAGACAACAGAACAGACTGTCAATTAAGGAGTGTCTCTATAAATACGTCTATCAAAAAGACGACGGCCTTGAGCTGTGGTCTTTTTAGTATGATAATATTGTTGACACGTTAAGATGCTATTGCAACAAAGAGATAGGATAGGTAGTATGACAACCTAGATTTTTAGATAATACATGTATCTTTCATGAAACAATTGCATAAACTGACAATACTTTTGTGATGTATCGCATTGCTTATGGGTGGGCGGTCATTCGCAAAAAAGAGTGGTTTGAATGACTCATGTGAATGAGTAAAGAGTCACTATCAACAAGAAACGAACAAGTACCGTGAACAAATGAGAAACAATTGGGAT